>NZ_BSCT01000001.1 GCF_030159255.1 Bradyrhizobium sp. SSBR45G
CACTTTCATCGAGAATCGCCATCGAAAGATTCACAGCCTCGTAGGGTGGGCAAAGCGGCCGCCGCCAGGCGTCCGCGTGCCCACCGTCCATCCGCGCGCTCCGCTGCGCGACGGTGGGCACGGCGCCAAGGCGATCGCGCGTGATGAGAGAGCCGGGCAGCGCCTTTGCCCACCCTGCGAGACCTCGCGACTAACAAGTCGTTCAGCGCGTGCGTAGCCCGGATGAGCGCAGCGACATCCGGGGACTCATGAGCTGCGCGTGATATCCCGGATGTCGCTGCGCTCGTCTGGGTGACGTTCGCATCACGATGCGCCTGCCGTTATTCGCTCCGGTCTTCCCGACGCGCAGCGCCCAATGGCCGTGCCCGGCTAACGAACGCCCGCGTGACGTGGGCGAGCGGGATGTCATCCCTGGACCTCCTTGTCGTCGGTCCGCTGTGGCCACGGTTCGGTCGCCACCGCGCCGATTTTGCCTAGTCGACTTCTTCCGCTGGGGAACGGGGAGGAGGAGACATGGCGCCGATCCGCCGTGGACGGGTATCCGGCCTCGACGACGAGGCCGGCGTGGTGCGGTCGCATCCGCGCGTTCGTCGTGCGGCCAACAGTGCTGCGTTCGTTCGCTGGACGATCGTTGCTCTCTCGGCCGCGTCGCTCGCGGCCTGTGCGCGATCGCCTGATGTGACCGCCCGGCCTGATGCCGGCACGGCGGGCAATCAAGCCGCGCTCACCCAACAGGCTCCATCGCAGCCTGCCCCCCAAGCCAGCCCGCCGCCCCAGGCCACGGCCGCGCCCCCAGAAGCTCCCAAGCCGCGCCGGCCGCATTACGTGCCGCGCGGCGTCGCCAGCTTCTACACGGCGCCGCAGCCGACCGCGAATGGCGAGGTGTTCGACACCACCGCCATGACCGCCGCCCATCGCAGCCTGCCGTTCGGCACCCGCTTGCGGGTGACGCGGCTCGACAACGGACAGTCGGTCACGGTGCGCATCAATGACCGCGGCCCCTATATCGACGGCCGTATCGTCGATCTGTCCTATGCCGCGGCCGCCAAGCTTGGCATGGTCGAGACGGGCCTCGCCGACGTCCGCCTCAGCGTGGTGCATTGGCCGAAGCCGCGACCGCACAAGCCGCCGGCCCAGCAGGCCGCGCCCGCCGATGCCAAGCCGCTGCCGCGCCCGGCACCGACGCGTTTGTCCCTGCTGCGCATGCTTGGCGCAGGGACGCAGGTGAATCGTTGACCCCCTCGCGGGCCGTGGGCTTGGCCGAGTGACGTCGATCAGTTCGCACGCCGTGCCAACAGCAGCGCTCCGCCGAGCCCGCACATCACGGCGCCCGACGCCCGCCGCATCCGCGTCACGAGGCTCGGCCGGCGGACGATGCCATGCCGCGCCTTGGCGGCCCAGACCGTCACGATCAGGTCGACGCTGGTGTTGAGCGCGACCGAGATCAGGCCGAGCACGATGAACTGCGCGGCGACGTGGCCCGCGGGATCGACGAATTGCGGGATGAAAGCGAGGAAGAACGCCGCCGTCTTCGGATTGAGCGCCTCGACGATGATGCCCTCGCGGAATGCGCGCTGGCTACCGGTCGTCGTCACCTCCGCCGGTGCCGCGATCCGCGCCTCGCGAAAGGTCTTGATGCCGAGCCAGATCAGGTAGACTGCACCCGCGATCTTCAGCGCCGTGAAGGCGTGCGCGCTCGCCATCACCAGCGCCGATAGCCCGACCGCGCCGGCGACCACATGCACGAGCCCGCCGAGCCCGAGGCCGACGCTGGAGGCCAGCCCCTCGGCACGGCCGCCGGCCAGCGTCCGCGCCACGATGTAGAAGATGCCGGGGCCGGGCGTCAGCGCGACGACCAGCGCGGCCGAAAGAAACAGCAGGAACGTGTGGAGGTCGGGCATCGGACTCACGTCGGGGCTGAGGCTGGATGTCTCTCGGGCGTGCCGCATCTCCAGTCGACTGCGGGATCCTGGGGCAATGAACGTCGCAGACGGCTTGCGGTCAAGCCTGAGCATCGCGGTCAGCAAGCGCAGGTCTTGATCCCTGGCGCTTCAGCCGCATCAATCCGCTGATGGTCCAGGCCGTCAGCTTGGCGGCCCAATAAATGATGAGGCCCGCCAGGAGCAGGATGAAGGCGAACGCCAGCACCATCGCCACCTCCCATCCGGCATCGCTGGCAATGTCCTTGAGCGGAATGCCACGCTCGCGGATCACGTCTGCCATCGTGAGATAGGCGCGTATGTGGCCGTAGAGCTTGTACGCGAGCAGCATCGCGGCAAGGACGGCCCAGATCGTGAGCAGGCTGCGGGCAAGGCGTCCGGGATGGGTCGCGCGATAGAGGGCCATCAAGCTGCCGGCTTGCCTTGCAGCGGGCGAAAGTCCGATGACGACGAGGGACGTCCCGATCAGAATGGTCGGCCCGGCAAGCCCGGTGAGCACTGTCGCGATCAGTGTCAGCCACGGCGAGATCGGCTCGATCTTGCGTCCTGTATCGAGGTACGCTTCGCGGAGCAGCTTCTCATCCGTCATGTCCTTGAAGTACGGCTGAGCGGTGCGGTACTTGCTGAGGCCGATCCAGCACACACCACCGTCAGGAATGCTTCCCAGCTTCACAACGTTGGCGCAGGACGCAGGAACAAGGACGCCCGTGGACTCCGAGGCGGCGGCCCTGGCCTTGGCGAATTCGGTGTCGACCGCCGGGTAGCGCATCACGGCGTAGGTCGCCAGGATGATGATCGACAACAGGATGGCGATCCGAACGAGATAGGGCATGGCGCGCCCGGTCTTCAAACCGGCCTCGTCTTTGCGGATGTCCAAGGCTCAGTCTCCGCGGGGCTCGAACAGACCAGCAGATTGCCGCAGCTGATGCGGATCTTCAATTCCTGATTGAACATGTGTGGGAGGCAGCCGGTACTTGATTGCAGCTCTGCAATATCTGCTGCACCTTCGTCCCGGCCCACCGATGCTGATGATATTGGAACAGGATCCGGCTTCTGCCGAGGCAGAAGGCCTGATGTCAGAGTTGTCCGCTGCTCTCGCACGTATCACCGGCGACAGCGGTCGGTCGTCCTTTGATCCGAACGACGTGCGCGGGTCGAGGGCCTGCTTCCTGGTCGCGCGGGACGAGACAGGGCACGCTCTCGGCTGCGGCGCGCTGCGGCCGCTCGCGGCGGACATCGCCGAGGTGAAGCGGATGTATGCGCGCCCGGAGATGCGCGGTGTCGGCGCGGCGATCCTGGCGCATCTCGAAACGGCGGCTGCGGGCTACGGCTATCAGGCGATCCGGCTGGAGACACGTCTGGTCAATGTGCGCGCCGTCGCGTTCTACCAGCGCCACGGCTATCGCCGCATCCCGAACTACGGCAGGTATGCCGGCAGGCCTGAAGCCGTGTGCTTCGAGAAGCGGCTGTCTCGTCCTCGCTAGCAGCTCTTCTGCCGCAGATGCTGGATGCAGGTGCAGGTCGTCGACGATGTCAATTTGACGTCGTAGTACGGGCCGGTGCTCGACATCGCCGGGCTGTTCGTCGCGCAGCGCGGAAACAGATAGTAGCTGTCGGAAATCGTGACCGGACCGGTCACGCCGGACCCGAGACTGGGCTTGTAGCTGTAGGACACCTCGCCCAGGATGAGCGAGATGTTGGCGTTGATCGGGGTCGTGGTGGTGAAGGCCGAGAGCGTCATCTTCTGGCCGACGGTACGGCCCCCCGCCGCGTTGGTCGACTGGCTCCATTGCACCGTCGCGTTGCCGTCCTTGTCGGTCGAGACCTCGGAAACCGTGACGGTCATCAGCGCGTTGCCCTTGGCGTCCTTGACCGCGTAGGGGCCCATGATCGCAGTCGACGCCTGCAGGATGTCCAGCATCCGCGATGCAGAGATCTGCGTGTTCTGCGCCACCATGTCGGCGACGCTATGCGAGGCCTGGCTGACCTTGACGCCGATTGCGAGCCCGTTGCCGAGCTCGACCCCGCCGAGATACAGCGTCAGCATGAACGGCAGGACGATGGCGAACTCGGTCGCGGCGACGGCGTCGGTAGCGGTCCAGAAATGGCGCACGCGTGGTGACAGGCCGGTGAGCATGTCCTGATCCTTCTAAGAGGAGGGCTCGTTCTGAAAGGCGGCTGTGGCCATGATCTGCCGATTGCCGTTCGACAGATTCGAGAGGTTGAAGCCGAGCGGTCCGAGCATGACGGGCCACACGTAGATCACCCGGAGCACGACGATGTCGCCGGCGGTTCCGGGATTGTATTGCCAGACGTTGGTGACGGTGCCCTGGCTGTCGAAGGTCAGCGTGGGCATGCCCGTATTCGCGGACGACCACGCACTGGCGACCTGCATGTCGACCATCAGGCCGCCGCAGGTGAAGAAGATGCGGACCTGATCGCAGACCTTCTGCTTGAAGGCGTCCTGCGCCATGGTCTGTGCCTGCACCTGCCCGGTCATGACGAGGCGGGCCGATTGCTGCACGACCGATTCGAGCAGCTGCTGGGCGAAGAAGACGAGGAACGTCTGCAGCAGCGCGATGAGGAGCGCGATGAAGGGGGCGGCCACCAGCGCGAACTCGACCGCGGTGGCGCCGCTGCGGTCGCGGGTGAAGGCCTTGCAGACGTTGCGTCGTCCGGTCTCCGATGCTGCCCTGGATTCTGTCATGGGGGACCTACTGCACGAGGCTGGCCGTGCTCGATGCGACCTTGAGGAAAAGGTTGGTCAGAGCGGTGGAGATGTCGCCGCCGGTCTGGACGTTCGCGAACAGGCCGGACGAGGCGCAGGCCTGCAGGCGCTGCGCGATCGTGCCGGTCGAGGACGACGGATTGTTGAACTGGGCGATGCGGCTGTTGTACCAGCCGTCGGTCGTCAGCTGCAGGTATTCGGTGTAGAGGATCGCGATACGAATGTTCCGCTTCTTGATCGTGTCGCAGATCGCGGTGTTGAGCGGCTGCTGGCAGCGCACCTGCGAGCCGGCGGTCGGGAGCGGGTAGGTCGCGTTGGCATCGCAGGTGGCGGTCTTCGCGATCAGCTTGTCTTCGACGCCGTCGGTGACCAGAAAGATCACCTCCTGCGGCGTGTCGCTGCTCTGGTTGGTGCCTGTGCCCGGGTCCGGCATGATGGTGTTGAGCCCGCTCAGGGCGCCGGAGATGTCGGTGCCGAAATCGGTGTTGCAGATCGCGCTCGTCACGCAGTTCTGGTGGTCGACCGTGAGGAGCTGGATGTTCGAGATCTGCGTGCCTGCGCTGCTCGGTGTCGTCAGCGTCTGGATCGTATTGAGCTTGTAGTCGAAGGTGTAGATGCCGGCCTTGTACGTGGTGTTGTTGATCGCCGACATGCATTGCATGACGCCGCCGGTCACGCCCGGCTGCAGGCACGACCACGGGCCGACGAGCAGCTGCTTGACGGCGTTCGCCACGAGGTCGATCCGCAGGGTGATGCTGTTGCTGCGGGCGACGCTGAGATTGTCGACGGTCGACGAGCTCGCGCCGCTGTCGAGATTTGGATGCAGCTCGTGGCAGGCGAAGCCGCAGTTCTTCGATCCCGATGGCTGGTTTTTGGTTGCGGTGATCAGGTTGTCGATGTCGGTCTGGGTCGCCGCGATGGCCATCGAGGGCGAGTCGTCCAGCAGCAGGTAGAAGTTCATGTTGGGCGCACTCGACGCCTGCGCCGTGGCCGCGCCCTTGACCTGCCAGGACGGGCTGCCGAGAATCGACGGGAAATTGTTGATGGATTGGGCGACGTAGGACACCGAGATCTTGCGCTGAAGGCCGGTATCGGTGACCGTGATGGTCGGGCTCGGCACTGCGGTCAGACCCGGCAGCCCGGCCTTGGCTGCGAACACGGCGGCAGCCGTGTCCTTGACGACGTTGGTATCGGTCACGCTCAGCATCGCCGGCCTGACGGCGGCGATCGCGGCAGCATCCGCGGCGGCGTCGAGCTGGCCCTGCCTGCGCAACGCCACCGTGTAGTCGAGCGCCATCCCGAGCAGATAGATCGTCGGCACCATCATGATCGCAAAGGTGACCGCGACGTTGGCTTTGCGCTCTCGTGCGCAGCGAAGCACCAGGCCGTGCAGCATGACCTTACCCTTGCGTGTTCGGCAGCGTTCGTCGATGTCGCGTCCCCGGGATGACCTCAGACTGTCGATGCGAACAGGAGGCCTGCTTCTTCCGCCATTTGTTTCCCGTAGTTTCCACGATAGGGGGTATCGGGTTAAGCAAAGATTACTGTATCCGGATAATGCAGCCCTGGCGTGTGTCCGTTGATGCGGACCAGATGGCCTGGGAGCGCCTCAAGGCGAAGGAAGAGTGTCGTGGTTCGCTCGACCTTGTATCGAATTTGACGATGTGCGCTTTGCGCACGGGCCGAGGTGTCGAAACCGTCCTTGCGTCGTGCCGTCATGAGGCTTCCCGCCGTCCCGACATGCTGGCGATGGGCGTCAGGCGTTGCGTGTCGATCCCGGCGTCAGGGCCGTGCCAAAAACGATATCCCAGACACCCGTGACGACGCCGAAATTGCCGGGCGGGCCGCGGTGGTGTCGGACATGGCGGAGCCGGCAGCTGCGCAGCCAGGACTGCAGCGGGGACTGCCCGGCCAACGGCCAGTGATGCACGGCATCGTGGACCAAGAGATACAACACGTAGCCCACCAGCAGGCCGCTCGTCGTTCCGCTCGCCGTCTGAAGGTCGGCAAGGCCCGCGACGATCGTAAAAAATGACAAGAAGATGACAGCGCTCACCCAGATCGGCGCGCCGATGAGATCACTGGGGCGCGCGTGGTGCAGTCCGTGCAGCTGCCTGAGGATCGCGACCTCGTGATACAGGAACCGGTGCACCAAATATTCGGCGAGCGTCCACAGCGCGGCGCCGCCGAGCGCCGCCAGCAGCCAGCGCTGGTGCAAGCTGAAGCCGCCGCTCGCGAGATCGAACAGCAGAAGCGCGGCGACGACGATCGGGTAGAGGAAGAGCTCGGCGTAGTAACTGATCTTGCTGTGAGTCACGTCGTGTCCGTACGCAGATATCAAGGACGACGCGCGCCCACTGGGGAAGGCCAACCACGCGATCAGCCGACGCCCGAATCAGCATTCGTTGGAGAGGTCGTCACGGGTCTTGGGTAGCGCAGCTTTAAGTCACCTGCGTGAATGTATGAAGGTGGGCATTGAGCCGGACTTGCTTCGACGGTCTGGCGTCAGCCGCACGCGATCGCGGAACGACGCATATCCCGAGGGGCGTACGACGACCGGCCGCCGCCGCTCGAATGCGGGCGAGCATCGCCGACGTTCCGGCGGCAAGACCTCAACACAAGATCTCAACATCTGCAGATGCCGTGTCTTCCCGGGGGATATTCGAATGCACCAGCGCCGCTGCGAGGGCTACTCGCCGGCTCGTGCGATCTTGATACAATTTGCGAAGAAGTGTCAGCGCGCGCCCGAGCGAGGTTGAGGCAGCGAAATGGAAAAGGTCGGCGCTCTGGTGAAGACGTCCCGCAAGGACGAGGCGGCGCGGAGCAGCATCCGATTCAAATGGGCGGCGTTTTGAAGCCGGCGCTCTTGAGCTGCAGCGCCTCGGCTCCGAAGTAGAAAAACGAATCCGGATCTTTCGTCAGACATCTCCTGGTCTTCGACACCAGCCGCGCGGCCCATGTCAGAAAGCCCTCGTCCTTCCTCGCAACCCGTCCGTCTCGATCGAAGTAGCTGTTCACGACGTAGAATCGGCCGTCGCGGATGAACTGATCGCCCATGAAGCATCGGCTGAACTCAATCACGGGCGATCGGATCACGTCGATGCTCGAGAAGGTCCCGATGTCGTCGAAGGACATCGCGTCGAGGTCATCGGCTCGCGCTATATAGATTTTGAGCGCCTCCTTTCCCATCTGACGCACGGCAGGGGTCGGCAGAATATCAATTCGGCTGTCCTTGCGGCGTCGGGCGACGTAGATGAATTGGCCGGCCGGATCGAGCTTACTGAGCAGCTCTGCCTGGTCGTTCGGCGTCAGAAAGAAGTTGACTTGGCGGCTTCGCATGAGGCTGAGCGGAACTGTGAAGCGATCGGCTGTGGGGCACGCTGAAACAGAAGGCAGGGGGCGGGTTCGATCGCGAAGATGCCTGGTGAGTCTCGCGGGATCAGGGTCTATCGTCAAGCTTCATAGTCGTTCCGCGAGAGGCCACGCCCGGTCACCGCGATGACAGCGTTGAGGAAGACCAGGTGAGCACATCAAGCCTTCAGGCCGTTCCTGACAGGTACCTGCCGCCGGGGACAGCAGTCAGCTATGATGGTCATCAGGACGGCGGCCCCGAATATGGGGTGGTCGTTCATTGCTGGCTGGAGCCGGAGATCGGCGGCTACGACTGCTATGTCGCCTTCTTCGGGCACGAGCAGCCCATCGGAAAACCTGCTGGCAAACCCTATGTGCTGCGATACGCGGCGGCATCGCTCACGGCCATGCCGTCGTAGTCCGTCGCACATCTGCTCGACGGGCAAATCCGGCATGCCCCTCATGCACAGATTGCCCGTCGTGTTGGTTTGTCGCAATTTATCCGCTTGTGTCGTCGGGCAAATCACCCGCACATTTCCGGCCATCCCGCCTCGATGAAGAGGGACGGTTCGCGGTCGTCACGAGACGTGAGGTGGGGAGGCGGTGGCTGCACTCTGTCGCAGCGCGCGCAAGCGCGTGGACGAAGGGCAGGGTGCAGACGGTCAAGTCGTGTGGTCCTGACACCCCGACGCTGGTGTCAAGTTCGCGCCGATGCCTTGCGGCATCGCGCGGATGACGGGGGCAAACAAGCCCGGTCCCCGGGGAGAGCGCGAAGCAGCCGAAAAGCCCACCGCGCAGGGAATGCCGGATGACCGGCTGAACCTGTGGTACCTGCCGCCTGCATTCTTTGTTCGCAGGCGGGCCATGGGTTGCGGCCAGCGCCCGGCATTCCCTGCGCCCTCTTCGTAGGAGAGAGGGCGAACGACCGGAACATCTCGGGCGTTTCAGCCGCGAGGTCGTTGAGGCGCGTTCCTTTCTCTGTTGGAGAGATGCTCACCGTGAAAATCATGACGCAGCGCAAACGACTCCGCGCGCAGGTCGACAATTATGGAATCGAAGTTTGTATCGGGGTGTTGCGACCTGCTCGGTGCACCTCGCCCCGCTTGCGGGGAGAGGTCGGATTGCATCGAAGATGCAATCCGGGTGAGGGGGTACAGGTCTCACCACGAACACTTCCCGTGCGTCTGCCCCTCACCCCAACCCTCTCCCCGTAAGAACGGGGAGAGGGAGCGGACTTGCCCCGTGATGACCGACAGCGCCCGCCGACCTCACGGCGCTGTCTGGGCCTCGATCTTGAACTGCGCCAGCGCGCTCGGCGGGTCGATCGCGATCAGCTGGGCCAGCTGCATCGCCGGCACCTTGGCGCGTGGCGAGAGCTTCAGCGTGAACGTCTGGCGCGGCCGCTCGACGAAGCGGCCGAGCGCGTCGACGGCGGCGGCGACGTCGGCATTGCCGGCGGCGAGCTGCGCGCCGATCAGCTTGATGCTGTCGACCAGCGCCTTGCGCGCGGCGTCGCGGGGGATCGAATGACCGCGCGCGTAATTGGCGACGAGCACGTCGACAACGCCGAGATCGCGCAGGGTCAAGGCGAGACCGCTCGCCTCGATCTGCGCCGCGGCCGTCGTCGCCTGCTGCAGGTCGATCGTGAACACCTCCCGCGGCACCTGCGACAGCGACACGCTGGCGGAGGCCGCGACGAGATTGCTGACATCGAGCTTGAACGGCTCCAGCGCGAACGTGCCCGCGCTCTCGGTCCAGCCGAGGCCGAGATCGGCATCGACGGCGACGGTGTCGATTCCGGCGACCAGCAGCGGCAGCAGCGCCGGATTGGATGCGTCGAGCGGTCCGGCCATCTTTGCCATCAGGCGTGCCTTGGTCGGAATGGGACCGACGAACTGGCCCCAGTCGAGGCTGATATTGTCGATCTGCACCGGCTTTTCGCCGGCCTTGTAGGGCGCCGTGAGCGCCTTGAGCTCGATGCCGTCGAGCAGCTTGAACAGGATGACCGCCTCGGCGGGCGCCGGCTTGGCGCCTTGCGCCGCGAACTTGGCGCTGAAGCGCAGCAGGCTCGCGATGTCAAAACCCTTCAGCGCAAAGCGGCCGAGCTTGACCGGTCCGTTCGGCGAGGGGCCGTCGAAGCCTTCGACCGCAACCTCGCCCTTGCCGTCGCGCAGGTCGAAGCGGATCGCCGAAAGCTTCACGGGGCCCTGCGGCGCCTCGATCGACAGCCCACGCATCTCGGCGTTCTTGATCGCGAGGCCCTCATAGACGCCGGCCACCCGTTCCAGGAGCGCGATCGCCTGCTCGGGCGTGGGCTCGGCGGCGGCCGACGCGGGCAGGGCCGCGATCAGGGCCGGCAGTTGCAGCCGCGATGGCCGCACGCTGAACTCGTCGGCGAAGATGCCCTCCATGCGCATCCGCACGCCGGCATCCGAATTGACCTCGTAGGCCCCGGTCGTCACCCGGCCATAGACCCGGTAGGCGCGATCGTCCTTGGCGGCCTCGGGGTTGAGCACGGCGAGGATCGCGTTGGCGTCGATGTCGCGGTGGACGATGTCGGCGATGCGGCCCTGCATCTTCTCGACCTTGCCGGGCTGCCCGGCGCTGGCGGCGAACTTGTTGGCCGGCTGCTGCATGCTTATCGTGAACGCCGCTTCGGTGAGCTTGTAGCTCGCGATGCGGCCGTCCTTGATGCCGTCCATGGTGAAGCCGGAATAGGTGAATTCGGCGGGACCGGCGGCGGCAGGTCCTCCCTCCAGGGTGCCCGTGGCACGCGGCACAGTCAGCGAGGTCGCGCTGATCGCGGCGAACTGCTGGATCAGCGCGCGGTAGGTCTCGAGCAGGCTGCTGCCGGCCGGGATCGCGGCGAAGCGCGCCGGACCGGCATAGTCCTTCACCACGATCTGCGGCAGCTTGTAGCTCAGCCGCATCGCCGACGGGCCGGGCATCTGGCCCGCCATCGCGACGTCGCTGACCTCGATGCTGCCGGCCGCGACGTGCTCGCCGTCGGGCTGGCTCAAGCCGGTTGCCGTGATGGTGCCGAACGTGACACTCGCCGGCGGCTGCGCGGCCGACTCGATCTTGACATCGGCGATCGTCAACTTGCGCGACCACAGGTCGAAGCCGACCTTGCCGTGGCTCGCGGTGGCGCCATTCTGGCGAATCTGGGCGAAGCCGGCCTCGACCTCGCGCTCGGCGCGCGCCTGGGCGTACCAGGGGACGCCGACGAGGCCGGCGATGCCGAGGACGACGACGGCTGCGATTGCTATCAGGATACGTTTCATTCGATATACTCCGCCCAACACTCCGCCCAAGCCTTAGGCAGCAGGATGAGGATGGTCTCGATGAATGCGATGCAGTAGGGATGTGCTTCTGCGAAAAGGAAAATTGCTGGTCCGGGATGCCGACGGAAATGGTTTCGGATGTTGCATGAAAGCCGCCCAACGTGCATCACATGCGCTTCCACCGGCCGGAAAAACCGACGTCTGAACGAACCTCAAGAGACCAAAAATCCGGGTCGGAAACGCTGGAGCACGTATGTCGTCGTCCTATTCTGAAGATCTTCGTTCCGCAGCCCTGGCCTATCACCGCCTGCCGCGGCCCGGCAAGCTGGAGATCCAGGCTACCAAGCCGCTCGCCAACCAGCGCGACCTGGCGCTGGCGTATTCGCCGGGCGTCGCCGCTGCGTGCACCGAGATCGCCAACAACCCGGCCGAGGCCGCCACGCTGACCGCGCGCGCCAACCTGGTCGCCGTCGTTTCCAACGGTACCGCCGTGCTCGGCCTCGGCAATATCGGCCCGCTGGCCTCCAAGCCGGTGATGGAGGGCAAGGCGGTCCTGTTCAAGAAGTTCGCCGGCATCGACGTGTTCGACATCGAGATCAATGCCGAGACGATCGACCGCGTGGTCGAGACGGTGGCGGCGCTGGAGCCGACCTTCGGCGGCATCAATCTCGAGGACATCAAGGGTCCGGAGTGCTTCGAGATCGAGGCGCGGCTCAAGGAGCGCATGAAGATCCCGGTCTTCCATGACGACCAGCACGGCACCGCGATCATCGTCGCGGCCGCGATCAAGAACGCGCTGTCGCTTTCTGGCAAGCAGCTGGCCGAGGTCAAGATCGTGACGTCGGGCGCCGGCGCCGCCGCGATCGCCTGTCTCAACCTGCTGGTCACGATGGGCGCGCAGCGCAAGAACATCTGGGTCTGCGACATCGACGGCGTCGTCCACGAGGGCCGCAACACGCTGATGGATCCGTGGAAGGCGGTCTATGCGCAGAAGACCGACAAGCGGACCTTGGCCGAGGTGATCGGCGGCGCCGACATTTTCCTCGGGCTGTCCGCCGGCGGCGTGCTGAAGCCGGAGCTGCTCAAGCAGATGGCGGAGAAGCCGCTGATCATGGCGCTTGCCAATCCCAATCCGGAGATCATGCCGGAGGAGGCCCGCGAGGCGCGCCCCGACGCGATGATCTGCACCGGACGTTCGGACTTCCCGAATCAGGTCAACAACGTCCTGTGCTTCCCGTTCATCTTCCGCGGCGCGCTCGACGTCGGCGCCACCGCGATCAACGAGGCGATGAAGCAGGCCGCGGTCGATGCGATCGCGCAGCTCGCCCAGGACCCGCCGTCGGACGCGGTGTCACGCGGCTTCGACACCGGTGAGACGCAGGGCTTCGGTCCGGGCTCGCTGATCCCCTCGCCATTCGACCCTCGCCTGATCCTGCGCATCGCGCCGGCGGTGGCCAAGGCGGCGATGGAGTCCGGTGTCGCGACCCGGCCGATCACCAATTTCGACGAATACACCGCGCTGCTGGAGCGCTTCGCGTTCCGCTCCGGCCTCGTCATGAAGCCGGTGTTCGCCAAGGCCAAGGCGCAGCCGGTGCGCGTGATCTACGCCGAGGGCGAGGACGAGCGCGTGCTGCGGGCGACGCAGGTGGTGCTGGAGGAGAAGCTGGCGCGGCCGATCCTGGTCGGCCGCCCCTCGGTCGTCGAGGCGCGGATCAAGCGCTTCGGCCTGTCGATCAAGGCCGGCGTGGATTTTGACCTCGTCAATCCCGAGGACGATCCGCGCTACCGCTCCTATGTGCAGAGCTACATCGAGATCGCCGGCCGCCGCGGCGTGACGCCGGATGCGGCGCGCACGGTGGTGCGCACCAACGCCACCGTCATCGCGGCGCTCGCGGTCGTCCGTGGCGAGGCGGACGCGATGATCTGCGGCGTCGAGGGCCGCTACATGAGCCATCTGCGCCATGTCCGCGAGATCATCGGCTTCATGCCGGGGGTCAGGGACTATGCGGCGCTGGCGCTCACCATCACCAGCAAGGGCGCCTATTTCATCGGCGACACCCAGGTGCGCCCCGATCCGACCGCTGAGGAGCTTGCCGAGCTTGCCTCGCTGGCCGCCAATCACGTCACGCGCTTCAACATCAAGCCGAAGATCGCCTTCGTCTCGCACTCCGATTTCGGCGGCTACGACACCGACTCCTCGCGCAAGATGCGGCAGGCGACGGCGCTCCTGAAGCAGCATCGTCCCGACCTCGAAGCCGATGGCGAGATGCAGGGCGACACCGCGCTGTCGGCGACCGCGCGCAAGGCGATCCTGCCGCATTCAGATCTCGAGGGCTCGGCCAATGTGCTGATCATGCCGAACCTCGACGCGGCCAACGTCGCCTATCAGATGATCAAGGTGCTGGCGGATGCGGTTCCCGTCGGACCGATCCTGATCGGGCCGGCGCGGCCGGCGCATATCCTGACGCCGTCGGTGACGGCGCGCGGCATCCTCAACATGACGGCGGTGGCGGCAGTCGAGGCCCAGGAGCGGGCGGGGAGGGCGCAGCCGACGCTGTTTGCGTGATCGAATTGACGTGATGGAAGTGTGGCGGAATTCGTCCGGTTTCGGTCGCATTCCGCCCGTCTTTATTGTTGAAAAGCATTCGCGACGTCACATATCCGGCCCTGCGGGCCGGCGACACATTGTTTGAAGTTGATCCGTGAGGACGAGAATGCCGGGTTTCATTACGTTCGGACGCGTTCTGTTTGCCGTGATCTTCATCTACTCCGGCGCGACCAAGCTGTTCGGCATTCCGGTGACCGCCGATCTCATCGCCACCAAGATCACGATCCCCACGCTGCTCGCGCCCTATGCGGCGCAGCTCGAGGCGGCCACGAAGATGCAGATGCCGCAGATCCTCGCGATCGCCGCCGGCGCCTTCGAGGTGATCGCCGGGCTCATGATCGCGCTGAACATTCTCGGCCGGTTCTTCGCAGCGCTGATGATCCTCTTCGTCGGCGCGACGATCTTCTACTTCCACGATTTCTGGAACCAGGCGCCGCCCGACAACGTCAAGGCCCTGATCGACGCGCTGAAGAACCTGTCGATGATCGGCGCGCTGTTCATGATCTTCGGCTACGGCAAGGGACCGAAGGCGCCCGAGCAGAACGCCTATGGCGACCTCTAGCTGTCCGGCTCAGGAGGCGCGCTTCCAGGCCGTGACGCTGACGTCATGGGCGGGATCGAGCATCAGCTGATTGGCCGGCGCGAGGCCATGGGCGGTCAGCACCTGCTGCGGGGAGCGTTCGGGGCCGACGCCGGGGAAACACGGCGCGCCGCCGGGTAGTGACACGTGCGGGGCGAATGACAGGAAGAAGGTGTCGTAGCGGTCCATGAACATCTCGAACACGATCGGCCCGCCGATGATCGCCACCCTGCCGGCATTCACGCCGGCGGCGTCGCAGGCGGCCTCGAACGAGGCGCCCGCTGGGTTCCAAAGCGTGGAGAGCGGCTTCTCGGTGTCCGGCGCCAGCGCCGCCACCGCGCGGGTCACGACGAGCCGCCGGCGCTTCGGCGAGTTCGGCTGATCCTCATACGAATTGCGCCCGTGCACGATCAGATCGGCACTGTCGAGTGCATCGGAAAAGAACATGGCGTCGCCGGGGAATTTGAGCGCCGCCGGCATCACATTGTGGGAGTCGGCCAACATTCCGTCGGCCGACACGATGACATACCCTTCGAGACGAAGCTTGTTCACTGACGAAAGCAATCCTGATTCATTCGGACACTGTCGTCACAACGCTCGACACCGGTCTTTGGCTCACCGTCGGCAGCTTCGCCACCTTGGAAAGCTGCTCGTCATATTGCGGCAGCGACTGCACCGGCGCCTTGGCCCGCATCGCGACCACCTTGTAGCCGCCGGCCTTCAGGCGGCGCAGCAGCTCGGGCAGCGCCTCGGCGGTGTGCTTGTGGAAGTCGTGCATCAGGATGATGCCCTTGCCGAGCTTGTCGAGCTTCTTGAAGGTGACGTCGATCACCGCCTGCGCATTCTTGGCCTTGAAGTCGAACGAGTCGAGATCGCAGGAGAAGATGCCGATGTTGCGGGTGCCGAGATAGGTCACCATTTCCGGCGGGTGCTGCAATGCCGGGAAGCGGAAGAACGGGGCAGGCGAGTTGCCGCCGAGGGCCCATTTGACCGCGCTGATGCCGAGCTCGATCTCCTCCTTGCGCTGATCGTCGGTCAGCTTCTTGTTGGTCAGCGCCGCATGCGACCAGGTGTGCGTGCCGACGGTATGCCCGGCATTGTAGACCTGCTTGAGGATCTCCGGATAATAGGTCGCGTGCTTGCCGATTATGAAGAAAATACCGGTCGTGCACTGGTCGGACAGCGCCTTCAGCACGCCAGGGGTATTCTCCGGCCACGGACCGTCGTCGAAGGTCAGCACGACCTCGTGATCCTTGAGGAAATCGAGGTCCTTGAAGTGCTCGAAGCCGAAGCCCGGACCGCCGGTCGTGTCGATCTCGACGGTGCGGCCGACGCCCAGCGCCTCGGCATTCATGCACGGCGCGCGCGGCGGCTGGGTCTGTGCGGCAGGCTGTGCCGCAGCGGCAGCTGGTGCGGGGACCGCGGCCGGCGCCGGGGCGGCTGCCGTGCGTTGCGCCTGCGACCAGGCCGCACCAGACGCCAGCAGCGAGGCCGCCAAAGAACTTGCGAACACCAATCCAGCCGCAATCCGCATCGTGTTTCCTCGGGGGTTGTTGCTCGGGGAGCGTCGGGGATCCAGAGTCGCTCCGCCATCCGGTCGGGGATACTAGCCCACCAGCCGGATCGGCGCCAAAAGGAAACGAGGCAAAAACACGGGGAAGTTGCCGGCTTCCGCCGCATTCTTGCCAAGTGTTGCTCAGCTGTCCGCGAGGATCCGGGCGACTGCGGTCTTGACCCGGGTGTCGGTCGGCTCGACCGAGGAGGCGAACACGTCGGCGATATAGCCGTCGCGGCCGATCAGATATTTGTGGAAGTTCCAGCGCGGGGTGTCCTTGGGCCGCGCTTCCGCAGCCCAGCGGTAGAACGGGTGGGCGTTGGAACCGGTCACGACCGCCTTGGCGGTCATCGGAAAGGTCACGCCATATTCCTTGTTGGCGAGCTCCGCGATGTCGCCGGCGATTCCGGGTTCCTGGTTGAAGTCGTTGGACGGCACCGCGATGATCGACAGCCCGCGCTCGTGGAACTCGCTCCAGAGCTTCTGCAGTCCGGTATATTGTGGCGTGTAGCCGCACTGCGACGCCGTGTTCACGACCATCACCGGCTTGCCGGCCAGGTCGCCCAGCCGAATCGGTTCGCCGGACGGCACCGGAAAAGTGAAACGGTAGGCGGTGGTCTTGCTTACCGCATCGGCTTGAGCAGTGCGGGAAGCGAGCGTTGCGCCACACCACGACGCACCCATGCCGAGAAGAACCATCCTGCGATCGATCATCTGAATCTCCCTGTGCAGAGCCAGCCCCGTCAGCATGCGTATCCCCGCGCTCGCCGGGACCATCTCTTGAACGGCCGCGACGTTGCGTTGGATCAGACTGCATTCCAGCAAGGGGATACCCTTGCCCTGGGGCGGAAAAAGGGACGGCCTCGGTCGTCAGCGCAGCGAAACGATGAACTCCGTGCCTTCGCCCGTTTCGCCCTGGTTGATGCCCTGGTCGGAAATGATCAGCGAGCTTCCGGTCGAGAGCGCCTCGCCGAGCCAGGCCATCACGTCGGCGGGAATGGTGATGCGGTCGAGCGCCTCGGCCGGCGTGCTCAGCTGCACGATGGGCTTGGGATCGGGGCCGGCCTCAGCGGATTTCTTGCCGCGGCGGACTGCTTTGTCCGCGCCCTCGGCTGCAGCGACGCTGCGCGCCGAGGTTGGAAGCGAGATGACCGACCAGTGCATGGTCGCCGGATCGGCCTTGTCCGCCGCCGCGGTGAACACGTGGGTGCCGAGCGGCTTGTCGGCAGCCGCGATGGTGACCGGCATGCTAAACACCGGCGCGAAGTTTTGCCGAACGTAGAGCTTGGAGTCCTTGCGGCTGATGAAGATCGCGATCTGGCTGTTGCGCTTGAGCTCGGGTTTGGGAGCGGCCAGGCGGGACTGATCCTTGGCGGCGTCCTTGTCATCTACCGGCTTTGCCGGCGCATCTGCGGCCGTCGTGGCAGGGGCCGCAGGCTGGTCGGCGAGCTTGGCATCGCCGGGCTTGGTAGCGGCCAGGCCGGTTGCCTCGACATGGCCGGGAGCGCCCACAGGCTGTTCGGGAGACGCGGCCTGTGCCGTGTTGGCAGGTGGGCTCGCCGGCGTCGGCGCGACATCGCCAGTCGCGGACTTGCTCTCGTCCCGATCGCTCGCGATGGCCGCGGTCGGCGCGCTATTCGGTTTGGCCTCGGCGTTCGCCGTCTCGTTGGCAGCTGGCGTTTCGGAGACGCCGGGCTTGATATCCACAGCGCCCTGGGCTTCGGCCGGGTTCGTCGGCACAGGCACAGAGGCGGCGCTCGGCGGGGCGTCGGAGGCCACGGCCGGCAATCCGCCTGCATTGCTTGCATCGGCGGTGCGCAGCTGCCGGACGACCGGGCTCGCAGCCTCGCCGGAGCGGGCGCCTTCGCCATGGCCGATGGTGGCGCGCAGATCGATGGTCGCCACCGTGATGGCGGGGGTCAGCGCCGCGCCCTTGTCCGACTTGGATGCGGTAGGGGCACCGGCGTCGGGCTGGATCGACGCGCTCGGCTGCGGCGCCTTGAGCGCGGCGAGCATCGGATGCGAGAAGCTGGCCGGAGCCACTTCGCCGGGGGTCACCAGAACCCGCGATCCCATGCGCGTCCAGCCATAGAGCCGCGGCGCAAAGCTCGCGGGCATGCGGATGCAGCCGTGGGACGCCGGATAGCCCGGAAGCACGCCGGCATGGAGCGCCACGCCCGACCATGTGATGCGTTGCATGAACGGCATCGGCGCGCCACTGTAGATGTTGGAGCGGTGGAATTTCTGCTTCTGGATGACGCTGAACACGCCCATCGGCGTGGAGTGCCCCTTCATGCCGGTCGAGACCGGCGCTTCCGCAAACAGGCCGTTGGCGTCGTAGATCTTGAGCTGCTGCTTGCTGATCGACACCGCGATCGTGACTGGGCCTTGCGGCTTGGCGGCCTCCTTGTCGATCGTGGCCGGCTTCTGACTATGGCGCGCCTTGGGCTGGCGCGGCACCGCCGGGCGTGCGGTCGGAGTGATGGCGACCGGCGCGGAGTCGTTCCAATAGTCATAGGAGGCTGCGTCAGCCTGCGATGTCGCTGCTAGAACAAGCGGTACTGAAACGATTGCTACACAATAAAACCGCCCCCTGGCGGCTGCACGAACGCAGAGCATTCCGGCAAATCCTCAAGAACCATCTGGTCATTAGTGTCGCAGACGGAGTCTGCGTTCACCAGCTTGGGGCTTCTGCCCGGCGCGGTTTTCGTTCCAATCGTAGCAGAAAAGCCTCACATCGCGTTAAACGAGCAATGCAGAGAGGTAGGCAGGCAGTGCCTTCCTTGCAGGCGTTTGTGTTCCTACATGGGCGGTATGCCGAGCCATCGGCGGTATAACGGAGACCGACATGTCGTTCAGAGCCACCAAACGGTTTGATCTGTGGCTGAAAACCCTAGCTTTCCTTCTGCTTATCGGACTGTCTTCGCCTGTGGTGTCAGCCTACGCCGCGGATGAGCCGGATCTGATCTTCCGTCGGTCGACCGTGTTCAAGCTGCTCAGCCCGAACGACAAGCTCGCGACCTATGGCGTTGATGATCCTGAGGTCGAGGGCGTCGCCTGTCACTTCACCATCCCGCAGAAGGGTGGCTATGTCGGCTGGCTCGGCCTCGCCGAGGAGGTGTCGGACATCTCGCTCGCCTGCCGGCAGATCGGGCCGATCCGCTTCAAGCGCAAGCTCGAACAGGCGGACGACATGTTCCGCCAGCGCCGATCGCTGTTCTTCAAGAAGATGCAAATCGTCCGCGGCTGCGACGCCAAGCGCAACGTGCTCGTCTACATGGTCTATTCGGACAGGCTGATCGAGGGCTCGCCCAAGAACTCCACATCCTCGGTCCCCGTCATGCCCTGGGGCAAGGCGGACGACGGCGACGTCCAGAAGTGCGGCGATTTCATTCAATAACCGATTTGCCAAGAGGTGGTCGGCTGTCCGCGGACATGGCAAGCAAGATGCGCTTGGCCGGGTCGTGGCAGCCGATCAGCCGAACCAGGCCCTGCGGCGTCGGACCGGCGTCATGTCCGGCTCGCTGCTGCGCCATCGGCGCGACCAGCGGGCTGCGCCGGGCGGGTGCGCTCGACATCAACCCACCCGGCTTCAACGCACCCGATTTGGCGGCCTGCAACTTGGCGGCTTGTGCGCGTTTTTGATCCATGGCGAGCTCCGCGGAGAGCTGCGACATCTTCAACGCGCTACCGGTTTGCCGTGAGCAGAGTTGAGCCGTTCTCCTTGGGGCTAACGTTACAGCAGCGACCTTAAGAAGGTCTGCATCGGACAAATCAACCGCCCTTGGGTCGGTCAGTTGCCGCCGGTGCGGTTCGTGAGATCATCTCGTTTTGTGCGATTGCGGGAGACGTCTTCTCGCTCTGATTGTGTTTTGTGTCGTCGGGCGGGCGGGACGAAACGA
Organism: Bradyrhizobium sp. SSBR45G; assembly: GCF_030159255.1. Classification (GTDB taxonomy): domain Bacteria; phylum Pseudomonadota; class Alphaproteobacteria; order Rhizobiales; family Xanthobacteraceae; genus Bradyrhizobium. The sequence continues at coordinate 19,949 of NZ_BSCT01000001.1, forward strand.
AGCGATGCGGCCACGAAACCATTTTCCGTGGGGGGCGCAGAGCGGATGAAACGCGAAACGCTTATGAAACGGAGGCAGGTAGCAATGCCATCCGATTGTGTCGTCCAGCCGAACGCGGATGACATGACAACAATCAGAGACCAGCGGTCCATCATGCTCTTTCGACTGGGTGTCGCGGCGCTTGCCGTCCTGTTCTGCTTGTCCTGGTCCTCGGCCCATGCCCGGCCAACGTCCCGATTTCCAGATCTGCGCGGCGAGTTCGTGCGTCAGTGCGCGCCGCATATGCTCGGCCGATGGGTGCATCCCGAAGCCGTCTGCTCCTGTCTGCATGACCATGCGGCCGCGGTGGTCGAGGATGCCGACCTGCGTGAGGCGCTGCTGCGCGGGATCAGCGAGACCGGTGTCCCGACCATCGAGAGCAATTGGGTGCCAGCAACGAAGCAGTCCGAGATCGGCCCCACCTTCACCAAGATCGCCAAGCCGGCCCTGCAGTGCATGTTCGACCCGGCCAAATGATCACGCCGGGACGAGGCTCCGCCTGAGCGGAGCGCCGATCACGGTCGTCGCCGGACGATGCTCTTGGTCATTCCAGTCCATATTGCGACATCAACGATTGCACGTCGGGCCGGCGCATGATGCGCGAGATCTGGCCGCTGATGGCGGCTTCGTCGCCGCGCACTGACGCTCTCGCAGCGGATTTGTGGGCGGGGCGCGCGGGGGCCGGGCTGGCTGTGGTCGGCTGGCGCCGTGCAGGTGCGGACTTTTCGGCTGACGATTGAGGCGTCGCCGCTTGCAGCCCCGCTGCCGACGTGGCGGCCGCGGCCGGCAAAGTGGGCTGTATCGGCGTCGCAGTTGGGGTGGCCGCCGGCACTGCAGCGGAGGGGCTGGCTGCCGCAACGGGCATGGGCGCGACCGCATCCTGGGTCTTGGCGGTGCTGGCCGCCACGGGCGGTGTCGCGACCACATCCTTCGACGACTTGACCGCATCGGCAACCGGCGCGACGGCCGTCAGCGCGTTGGTACGGGTCTGAGACGAGGCTGCATCTGGCGTTGCCACCGGCGTCGTCACTGCGGAAAGCGTGGCCGCCGGTGGCGAGATCGGGGCCGGCGGCTCGATCACCGGAAGCGGGGCAGCGATGGCAGCGGCGCTCGTCGGCGCTGCGATGGACCCGCTTATGAGCTTTTCGGTTCTGCCCGGTTCGGACGTCCTGATGTCGCCGGGGATATTGAGGGCCTGGGTCTGCGCATGGGCCAGCATCTGCCGCGCCGTCATCGGCGTCTCCGCGACGGCCGACATCGGCAGCGTCACGGCGGACGCGAGCAACAGCTGCATCATCCTCGCGCGCGGTGTGAATTGGATCATGACGGGCTCCTCTCGGGTGCGATCTGCACTGGTTCGGTTCAGGCCGCGGCGCTGGCCGTCGCCCGGTCATGGGCGACGACGACGCGCTGGCCGCGCATCTTGGCGATCACCTCGTCGCGCGGGCCGCATGCCAGCGTCTTGCCGAAGGCCATCACCATGATGCGGTCAACATGCGCCAGAAGCTGCGGGCGGTGCGTGACGACGATCACGGTGCGGCCGGCCGCCTTCGCCTGGCCCATGGCATGGGCCAGCGCCCGCTCGCCGTCCTCGTCGAGGTTGGAGTTCGGCTCGTCCAGGATCAGCAGCCGCGGATTGCCGTAGAGCGCCCGCGCCAGGCCGACGCGCTGGCGCATGCCGCCCGACAGCGCCACGCCGCCTTCGCCGATCGGCGTGTCGTAGCCATTGGGCAGGCGCAGGATCACCTCATGCGCGCCGGCGGCCTTCGCTGCGGCCACGACCGCGGCTTCGTCCACCTTTGCGAGGCGAGCGATGTTGTCGGCGACGGTGCCGGAGAACAGCTCGATATCCTGCGGCAGGTAGCCGATATGCTTGCCGAGCCGGTTCTGGTCCCACTGGCTGTAGGCGGCGCCGTCGATGCGGATCACCCCTTCACGCAGCGGCCAGACGCCGGCCATCGCGCGCGCCATGCTGGACTTGCCGCTGGCCGAGGCGCCGACGATCGCCAGGCTCTCGCCGGCCTTGAGCGAGAAGCTGACGCCCTTGACCGAGGGACGGCCCGCGGCCGGCGGCCACACCACGGCATTTTCGACGTCGATATCGCCGCGTGGCGTCGGCAGTGCGGTCGGCGCGGCGGTGACGGGGAGGGCCTGGAACAGCTCCTCCAGTCGCCGATAGGCGGAGCGGAAGGCGATGATGCGCTTCCACTGGCCGACGACCTGCTCGACCGGCGCCAGCGCGCGCCCCATGATGATCGAGGTCGCCATCATGGCGCCGGGCGAGATCTGCTGCTCGATCGCGAGCCAGGCGCCGATGCAGAGCAGCGAGGTCTGCACCGCCATGCGCGCGAATTTGGTGACCGAATGCATCGCGGCGCCGCGCTCGACCAGGGTGCTGTGGGCATCGACCATCGCCGACTGCCGGCAGCTCCAGCGGTCCATCACGATGTCGCCCATGCCGAGGCCGCGCACCACCTCGCCATTTCGCAGCGCCGCCGCCACGAAGCGCGAGGCTTCGTTGGCGAGCGCGTTGGTGCGCTCGACGCTGGCCCGCGTGTAGAACTCGGTGAACAGCGCCAGCGAGAACAGCACGATCGCGCCGAAGAGGGAGAGGATGCCGAGATAGGCATGCTGCAGGAAGCACAGCGCGACGAACACCGGGGTCCACGGCAGATCGCAGGCGATGGCGGCGGTGCCGCTGGAGATGCAGTCGCGGATGGTCTCGGCGTCGCGGATGATCTGCTGGCCGAAGCGGTGCCGTGGCGACAGCTCGGCCTTCATCATCGTCTCGAACAGCGGATGGCGCAGCGTGCCTTCGAACTGTACGCCGGCGCGGGCCAGCACGCCGGAGCGGGCGAATTCGAGGATGCCGTAGAGCACCAGGAACACGCCGACGATCAGGGTCAGCATGACCAGCGTGCCGAGATTGCGGCTGGTGAGGACGCGGTCATACACCTGCATGGAGTAGAGCGGCGAGGCGAGCATGCTCGCATTGATGAACAGGCTGAGCACGAAGGTTGCGGTGAGCGCGGGAAAGCAGGCGCGGAGCGCGGTTCCCAGCGGGCTTCGGGTGGTGCTCGTCGTCATGTCGGATCCCCTTGCGAATACGCTGGGGGAGCTTCGCCCGCGCCGAGCGGCATTGACCGTGACAGGCCTCACATAGCGTGACGCCATTCGGCCTGCGCTTGAGTTGGCCAGTCTCAACCGCTACCGGATGGTCAGCTGAGCTCGGATTTCGAAGTTTGCACCATTCGCAGTGACCTCATGCCTGCCTCAATCTCTCAAAACATCCGGCTTGTGTCGGGCCTCATCCTGTTTGCATTCGCAGCAGCGCATTTTCTCAACCATGCCGTCGGCCTGTTCAGCCTCGAGGCGATGGACGAGGTGCAGGAGTGGCGCCTGGTGGTCACGCGGTCGTGGCCGGGGATGATCGTGCTGGCGGCGGCGCTGCTGGCGCATGCCGTGCTCGCCTTCACCAAGACGATCCAGCGCGGCGCGTGGCGGTTGCCGGCGTGGGAGCTGGTCCAACTCCTCACGGGATTCGCGATCCCCTTGCTGCTGCTGCCGCATGTCATCGAAACGCACGTCGCGCACGCGCTGTTGGGCGTCCAGGACGGCTATCTCTACGCGTTGGCACTGATATGGCCGCGCGCGGCGTGGATTCAGACGGCGCTGCTGCTGCTCGTCTGGCTCCACGGCTGCATCGGCCTGCATCACTGGCTGAAATTCAGGAGCTGGTATCGCCTCGCGCAGCCGCTGCTCATCGTGCTCGCCATCGCCGTGCCGCTGGCGGCGCTGATGGGCTTCATGGTGTCCGGGCGCGCCGTCGCGGCTCTGCTGGCCGATCCTGCCATGGCCGAGCGGATGCGCCAGGTCACGCATTGGCCGGGTGAACTCGACGAGAAGTGGCTTGGACTCTTGCAGACATCGGCACGGATCGCGGTGGCCGCGCTGCTGGTGGCCGGCGCTACGATCATCGTGTTCCGCCACATCGCGCTGCTGGCGGCACCGAAAGTGGCCATTGCCGTTGCGGGCGGCACGACGGTGCAAGCCGCAGTCGGTCCGACGCTGCTGGAGATGATCAGGAGCAACGATATCCCGCACCGGTCCGAATGTGGCGGCCGCGCCCGCTGTGGCCTGTGCCGCATCCGCGTCGAGGAAGGCGCGCAGGCGCTGCCGCCGCCCGGCCATGCCGAGCGCGTCATGCTCGCCGGCTTGAAGGCGCCGGAGAATGTCCGGCTGGCCTGCCAGATTCGCCCCGAGGGGCCGCTCACGATCACGCCTCTGGTCGTCGGGGGTGGGACGCTGGCGCAGCCGGCGGAACATGCCGACCTTCAAGGTGAGCGCCGGACCGTCTGCCTCGTCGCTATCCGCGTCCGCGCCTTTCCCGCGATCGCGGCCGACCGGCTCGCCTCCGACCTCGTGTTCTTGATCAACGAGATCTTCGGCGCCATCGGCGGCGCGGTCGAGGCCTCTGCTGGACGGATCGACCGTTTCCTTGGTGACGGCGTGCTCGCCGTGTTCGGCGAGCAGCAGGGCGCGGATCAAGGCTGTCGCGCTGCGCTGCAGGCGATCCGCGCGATCGACATCGCGATGGATCGCGTCAACGACAGGATCGCGGCCGAGATCGGCCGTCCCGTCGAGCTCGCGATGGGGGCTCACGTCGCCGAGACCGTCGTCGGGCAGCTGAGGCTCGGAGGCACGTCGCAACTGGCTGTGCTCGGCCTTGGGGCTGAATGGCCGGCGCGTCTGGCGGAATTGGCGGCGACCAGAGGCTGGCAGCTCGCGATGTCTGCGCGCATGGCCGCAGCTGCCGGCCTTGATGATCTGGATGGCACGATGCGCGAGAGGCTTGCCGATGCAGAGCAGGGCAGTGATCTCGACATTTTCGGCGTGCAACGCGCTCGCGACATTGCTCTCGCCGCGGGCGCAGGGCCGGGGACGCCGGCCTAGCTGCTGCCGGCTCATTTTTCGCGGAACGTCTTGGCCAGCGTGTTGAGCAGCGGACCGACAAGATAGTCGAGCACGGTGCGCTCGCCGGTCGAGATGATGACATCGGCCTGCATGCCCGGCACGATCTTCTCGGCGACCTCAGGCGGAATGGTCGAATAGTCGATCACGACGCGGGCCGCGTAATAGCTCTGCTTGCTCGAATCGTCGGCCATCGCATCCGCAGAGACGCTCGACACCTTGCCGAAGATCGTCGGCGTCGTGCGCGAGGAGAAATTCGGGAAGCGCACCTCGGCCTTCTGACCGATGGCGACGCTCTCGATGTCGCGCGGCGACACATGGGCCATCACGTCGACACCTTCGCCGACCGGCACGATCTCGGCGAGCGTATCGCCCGGTTTCACGACAGCGCCGACATTGCGGACCTTCATGTTCATCACGATGCCGTCGCGCTCGGCGCGGATATCGACGCGGCGCAGCACGTCCTCGGCAATGACGAGCTTCTCCCGCAGGTCCGACAGCTTGGCGCGGGTGCCGTCGAGCTGCTGGCCGACCTCGGTCTGGTACTTCTGCAGGGTCTGATCGATCTGCAGCCGCGTCTGCGCGGCCGTCTGCGTCAGCCGGGCCACGTCGGCCTGTGCCTGGCCGAGATCGCCTTGGACGCGGGCGCGATCACGTTCCAGCTCGAGGAACTTGTTGCGGGGATAGTAGCCGGCGGCGACCGCCGGGCGCACATTGTTCATCTGCGTGTCGAAGCTGGCGAGCTGGGCCACGAGCGCGGCGCGCTGGCGGTCGCGGCCGGCGAACTCCTGCTGCTGCTGGACGATCTGCGAGTTGAGGATGTTAACCTGGCTGATCAGGCCGTTGCGGCGCTCGATGAACAGGCGCTGCTGGTCGGCGATGACGAGCGCAGCCTCCGGGACGTTCTGCCGTTGCAGCAGGCTGTCGGGGAACGTGATCATCCGCGCGTTGCCCCGCTCGGCCAGCAGGCGCGCCTCCTCGGCCAGTGCAGCGTCCATCTGCTTGCGCAGCAGATCGGCGTTGGCCTGGGCCTCGGTCGGCTGCAGCCGGAACATCAGGTCGCCGCGGCGCACGGCGTGGGTTTCCTTGGCCAGGATCTCCCTGATGATTCCGCCCTCGCGGTGCTGCACCACCTTGTGGTCGCCCGAAACGGAGACCGTGCCGGACGCGACCGCTGCGCGGTCGAGCGGCGCGAGGCCGGCCCACACGCCGAAGCCGCCGAACACGAGCGCAATCGAGACATAGCCGAGCAGGGCGTAGCGGCCATAATCAGCCCTGACGGGCTGCGGCCGGTCGGCCGGTTCGAAGAAGCTCTGATCCTGCACAAGCGACATCGCCATCCTGCATCCCCCGTCGTCCACGAGACGGGAGCATCGGCGATCACGGGCGATGTCTCTGTGCGGCAGGTCACGCCATGGGATTGGCGGCGACAGAAGGTGCGAACGAGCCCTCTACTTCTTCTTCGGTCCGAACCGCGGCACACACTTCGAGGTGCGGACAATGCCGGTTTCCGCCATCCTCGATCCGGAGACCTCCTTGACCTGGCCGGCCGGGCAGGTGCCGTCATCGACCATCACGCGCTGGCCAAGCCGGAGGTCGGTGATGTCCTGCTCGCGTCCGACATATTGTGCCCGCGCCGGCGCGGCGAGCTGAAGCAGCATCACGAGGCTACAGGTGGAGGGCGCGGCAATACGTCGCCACCTCGAAATTCCAGAACGCATCACTTGCTTTCGCTGTTCAGTCCGCTCGGCCCGACGTCGCCGGCTCGACGTTGATCTTCGCGCCCTCGGTCTGCCACTGGGCATGGTAGAAATTGTAGCCGAGCACGACGATGGCGACGCCGAGAATGCCGAGAAGAAAGTAAAGCATATTGCGCGGATCCGACATGCAAAATTCCAAATGACGGCAGTGTCGCCTGGGTATGCTCAAATGTACGGCGTGGTCTGCGATTCTAAAAGGAGTGGCAAATCCGGTGCCCCTATGCATCCGATTGTGCTTTGCTGCAGTCGACAGACATCGGAAGCAGAACGGACATGATCACTCAGGACATCACGCAGCGGATCGTCGACGCGGTCGACGCCGGCTTCGACGGCCAGATCGAGACCACGCGCGACTTCGTCGCGATCCCCTCGACCCGCGGCGCCGAGGGGCCGTGCCAGGACATGTTCGGCGATCTGCTGCGTGCGCGCGGCTATGAGGTCGACGACTGGCACATCGACCTCGACGATCTCAAGGACATGCGCGGCTACGGCCCGATCGAGCACGACTTCTCCAAGGCGCGCAGCGTCGTCGGGACCTACCGGCCGGTGACGTCGGCGGGACGCTCGCTGATCCTGCAGGGGCACTGTGACGTCGTGCCGGCCGGTCCGCTCGACATGTGGGCGACGCCGCCGTTCTCGCCGGTCATCCGCGACGGCCGCATGTACGGCCGCGGCGCCTGCGACATGAAGTCCGGCACCATCGGCGCGCTCTATGCCCTCGATGCCATCAAGGCCGCCGGCTTCAAGCCGACCGCACGCATTCACCTCCAGTCGGTCATCGAGGAGGAGAGCACCGGCGTCGGCGCGCTTTCGACCCTGCAGCGCGGCTATCGCGCCGATGCCTGCTTCATCCCGGAGCCGACCGGCGGCAAGATGGTGCGCTCGCAGGTCGGCGTGATCTGGTTCCGCCTGAAGGTGCGTGGTTTTCCGGTGCATGTGGCGGAGGCCGGCGCCGGCGCCAATGCGATCCAGGCGACCTATCATCTGATCCATGCGCTGGAGAAGCTCGAAGCCGACTGGAACGAGCGTGCCAAGGGCGACCGTCACTTCAAGACGCTGACCCATCCGATCAACTTCAATCCGGGAATCATCAAGGGCGGCGACTGGGCCTCCAGCGTGCCGGCCTGGTGCGACGTCGATTGCCGCATCGCGGTCCTGCCGGCGTGGTCGGTCAAGGATTGTCAGAACGAGATCCTCGCCTGCGTCTCTGCGGCCTCGCGCGATCACCGTTTCCTGTCCAACAATCCGCCGGTCGTCGAATGGTCCGGTTTCCTGTCGGAAGGCTATGAGCTGACCAACTCTGCCGAGCCCGAGGCGGCGTTCGGCCGGGCGTTCAACGCGGTGTATGGTGGCGAGGTGCAGGATCTGGTGTTCACCGCGCTGACCGACACCCGCTTCTACGGCCTCTACTACAACATCCCGAGCCTCTGCTTCGGCGCGACCGGCGCGGCGATGCACGGCTTCAACGAATATGTCGAGCTCGATTCGCTGCGCCAGGTCACCAAGACCATGGCGCTGTTCATCGCCGAGTGGTGCGGGATCGAAGCGGCCTGAGCGGCACGTCCGAACGGAAGCAATGACCCCGCAGGTCATTGCCGTCCGTCCGAAGTCCGCGGCATCGAGATGCGGCACCGACGCGCTCGGACGCGTCGTCCGATCGCAGGGAGGAAACGGCATGACGCCGCTCGAGAAGATCAATTCGCTGAGGATGCCGTTTGCTGAACTGAAGGGCGTGACGTTCACGGAAGCGAGCTTGGAGCGCGTGGTGGCGCAGATGCAGGTGCGGCCGGATCTCTGCACGCTGCATCATACGATTCATGGTGGTGCAGTCATGGCGCTGGCCGATTCGGTCGGCGCAGCCGCGACCGTCATCAACCTGCCCGAGGGCGCCAAGGGCACCACGACGATCGAGAGCAAGACCAACTTCATCGGCGGCGCGAAGGAGGGCAGCGTCGTGACCGCGACTGCGACGCCGGTGCACCGCGGCCGCCGCACCCAGGTATGGCAGACCCGGATCGAGACAGATGACGGAAAGCTGGTGGCGATCGTGATCCAGACTCAGCTCGTGCTGTGATGATTCGTACACAAACGAATCGTTAACTCACGCGGCTCGTGCATGGCCGCATGCTCTCTCCGTAGAGGAGGGGGCTTGCAATGAATGTTGCGATGCACAATATAGACCTGTCTAGGGAAAGACGTCTGCGCGGGAGGGCTTCGAAGAGGAGTCTTTGGCAGTGTCACAGGTAGATACTTTTCGTCCCCGGCCGGGCTTTGGCTATGTGCGGACGCTCAGCCAGCACGAGGAACTGCCGCTGCTGCGCGATCATTTGCTGCGGCTCGATGCAGAGAGCCGGCATGATCGATTCAACGGTTTTCTCGATGACAGTTTCATCGAACGCTACGCGGCGCGCTGTGCGGCTGATGGCACGATCGTCGTCGCCTACATGGAAAACGGCATGGTGCGCGGCGCCGCCGAGCTCCATCCGCCGGAGCAGTCCGAGGATGGGCTCCCGGAGATCGCCTTCAGCGTCGAAGCCTGCGTGCGCCGCCGCGGCGTCGGCAGTCTGCTGTTCGAACGGGTGATTTCGGAGGCACGCTGGAAAGGCTATCACAAGCTGCGGGTGACGACGGGCTCGCAGAACCACGCCATGCGGGCGCTGGCCGCCAAGTTCGGCGCCCATCTGGCGTTCCGCCACGGCGAGTCGACCGGGACCATTGACCTGACCCAGCAGCCGCATGACGCGTTCGCAAAGCTCGTCATCGAGACGCCGATTGCGGCGGCGCGTGCGTTCTTCCACCTCAATCGCGCCTGCTGGAAGCTGGTGACCCGCATGTACGGCGACAAGCGCGCCGCCTGAGGCGCGAGGCTTTCGTTCACAGACGCGTGGCTTCCATTCACAGAAAGGCGCGACAGCGATCACCGCTGCCGCGCCTTTCTGATTCGTTCTGTTGAGATCAACCTGCGGACGGCGGCCGGCCGTCGCTCAGGTGCCGGTTCGCTTGTCGAAGTTGAAGCGGCGGACGGTGCGGCGTTCGACCACGACAGCACGCTGCTGGTGGCTGCCCTGGTCCGGGGTGATGACCCGGGTATTGGTGCGGGCGGCGACCCGGACGGCCTTCTTCACCTCGGGCAACACCTGCTCGAGCGGCAGACCCATCAGGGCCGAGGCGATCTCGGCCTGCGCCTGGACGTCGTCGGTGATGCCGGACGCCGCGAAGATCGCCTCTTCCAGAGTCGGGGGATCACGCCTGACGCGACGCGGACCGTACTTGGTGTTCCAATCTTCGCTCATGGGGGCCTCGTGAATCGTCCCGGATACCTAGAAGCAGGATTGTTGCATTGCAATATGAATTCCGCGTGGCAGGCCAGCTATGCATTCACCATGTCGCGATCGGGCAACGCTGCTGCCGTCATGTGGATATCCTGGGGCCAGCGGCGCAAGGCCGCGTGCCCGGCTTTGGTGAGGGTGTAGATGCCGCGCTCGGCACGGTCGAACCAGCCATAGACGTTGCGTTGCAGGATCTTCGGCGCGTCCGGAATGTCCGCGCGCAGCTCCCGGACGGGTCTGGGACCCCTTGACAGGGCCGAGGCGCAGGCCAGCGCCTGCTGCCGATAGGCGGTCATGACCGGCGCGCGGGTCGAGCCGCCAGCGACGGGATCACCCTTTCGCCTCTGATGCTCGATCACGAGGCGCGATCGCTTCTTTGGATTCTTGCGCGGCGCAGCTGTCGGCGGCGGCACGAGCACCTCGACCGCGCCGGTCGAGGTGACGCCGAGCATGCCGAAGCCGAGCCGGCGGCACAGATTGCGGTAGCGTGCATCGCTCTCGCGGCCCTTGCCGCGCGCCGACAGGCTGGCCGCGACCCAGACCTCGTCACACGCACCGGCGCGATCGACAGCCTGCAGCAGAAGTTCGAGATTGAAGGCCTGCTTTAGCTCGCAGACTACGACGATCGGCGGATCATCGCCCTTCAACGCCACCACGTCGCAGCCGCCGACCTCGCCTTTGGCCGCGAAGCCCAGGTTTTCGAGGAAGCGTTTGACGGGAAGGTAGAGCGCGGTTTCCAAGGGCCATCCATCGATGCGACTCAGGCGCGGGGAGTCTAGCCCGATGCGCTGCGTGATGTCAGCGCCAACTCGGCTCTTGACCGATCGCTGTCGCTACATGCGACCGACCACCGGTATCAAGGCGCCGGTCACGCCGCTCGCGGCGTCGCTCGCCAGAAACAGGATCACCTCGGCGAGCTCCTGCGGCGTCACCCATTTGTCGAAGTCGGCCTTGGGCATGCTGGCCCGGTTGGCCGGCGTGTCGATGGTCGAGGGCAGCACGGCATTGACGGTGATCTTGCCCTTCCATTCCGCCGCCAGCGCCTCCGTCAGGCGATGCACGCCCGACTTGGAGGCGGCGTATGGGCCCATGCCGGCGCCGGCCGCAAGCGCGCCCATCGCGCCGATGTTGACGATGCGGCCAGTGCTGGAGCGGGCCAGATGCGGAATCGCAGCGCGCGAGGCGTGCAGGGCCGTCATGAGGTTGCGGGCATGCATTCTTTCCCAGACGCTGTCGTCGCCGTCGGCCGCGTTCTCGAACGCGAATGCGCCGGCGATATTGATGAGGGCGTCCAGCGTGCCGAAATGGGCGGCGACCGAATCGATGGCGACTTTGGCCTGCTCGGGATCGGACAGGTCGACGCCTCCAAGCTCGATCCGGTCATCACTGGCCGCGATTTCGGCCTGGGCATGATCGATCCCGGCGACATGCGCGCCGCGCGCCAGCGCGAGATCGGCAACGCTGCGCCCGAGCGCGCCCTGCGCCCCGGTAATGACAATCACTGCTCCGTTCATTCCGTCCCTGATCCCCGTTCACACGCCCCGCAGCGTCACCTTTTTATACTATTGCCAAGCGAACGAGTTGCAATGGCTGTGCGACCGCGGCATGCAATTGCAATCACGACGCGTGGTTCGTCCGAGGTAACCATGACCGCGACAAACTCTGTCGAATTTCCCGACGTTTTCGCCACGTTTCGTCATCCGCTCAGGCATTTCCGCCAAAGCCTCACCGGCCAGCGCAAGACCCGCGTGGTGGCGCTGGGCTCGTCCTCGACCGCAGGTGCCAACGACATTGTGGCGTTTCCAGCGCGGCTCGAGCAAAAGCTGCGCAAGGCCAACCTCAATTTCGGCTGCGTGATCGATGTCCTCAATCGCGGCGTCGGCGGTCAGGAGGCTCCGGACGAGATCTCGCGGATCGAGAGCGACGTGATCGCGGAACAGCCGTCGCTGGTGATCTGGCAGGTCGGAACCAACGCCGCCTACCGATACCAGGCCTACAGCTTCGATGAGGTCGAAGCGACGCTGCGCAACGGCCTCCTTTGGCTGGCCCGGCTGCCGGTCGATGTCATCGTCATGGACCTGCAATATACGGCCGCGATCGTCGAGGCGAAGGACCGGATGGAGCGCGCCGAGGACATGCAGCGGCGGATCGAGCGGGTTACCTCGACCGCGGGTGTCAACCTGTTCAGACGCTGGGAGCTGATGAAGAGCTGGTGCGCCGCAGGCGTGCTCCTGTCAGCTCTGGATGACGGCCATGAAGACCGTCTGCATATGAGCGAAGCTGCGACCGCGAAGGTGAGCGAAGTCCTTGCCCGCGCCATCATGGCTGATCCGGCAGCCCCGGCGGATTGTTAAAATTGGCTGGAGTTTCGTAAGCCGATCGCCAGCGCGACGGGCTAGCGTGCTCCTATGCCGCTTATCGGGCGTTGGAGCTTTGTCATGATGAGACATCTGCCGGACCATGGTTTGCCGCTGGTGCAGCTGAAGGAGCAGCGGCGGGATCTCGTGGTCGCCTTGCAGAACCGTTCAGGCCCGGTGACTGGCTGGGAGTTGATGCAGATCGCAGCCGTGCAGCAGGCGATTTCCGCGTTCGAGGAGGTCATCGCCGATCTCGATGCGCTGGAGGCCGCTGAGACGGCTGACATCGAAGCGGCTTGATAGCCGCCTCCTTTGCGGGGCTTCATCAGGCTGATCGAGGTCCAGACGCGGCGTGCAAAGCACGATCGCCGCGACTAACATCGCTTCTCATGAATCGGACCTTCTTCGTCGCCCTGTTCGGATTCGTTGCGCTATCCTGTGCTGAAGCGCCGTACCGAATTGCCTGGGCTGGCTGTGCACCGGACCAGCACCAGAGTTTCCTCTGTGGCGATGGCAAGGATGCGATCCGCGTCTTTCCGCAGACGATCTCACCGTCCGCAAAGTTTGGCTTCGGATGGCGGACCTCAGCCGGACTGCCGGCGGGCCAGGTCGAGCCTGCCGCCGACGTCGAGAACGTGCTGGTCAGGCTGACCGATGGTGCGGTGGTCGGCCGGCTCGGTGGCAGCTATTGGGACAGCGGGGAGATGCGGGCCAACCGCTATGACCTGATCGCGGCCTGGTCGCCCGACAGCCGCGCCGTTGTCGAAGTTGCGAACAGCAGATGGGATACGGAGTCATTTCGCTTCTATGCCATTGGTGACGCCGACAGCGTGACCCTCGATCTGCATGAGCTGGTCGAGCGCGCCGTGCGGGCACAGAGTCCGCAGCGCGCGGCGAAGGGCCGGGTGTTTCGTGTCCGCGAGGATCTGCCGGTCAAGCTCGATGCCGATGGCCGACTCACCTTTGCCGCGATCCTGTTCATTCCCAAAAGCGAGCAGCCGGCGCTCGGCTTTCGCCTCGAGCTCATGATCAAGATCATCAAATCCTCCGCCGCGGCGCGGATCATCTCGGTGCAGCGGGCCAAGCTGCCGGACTGACGGCGGTCGATCTCATGCCGAGAGATAGCGCTGTTGCAGCGCTGCACGCGCGGCGTCGTCGATGCCCAGGGCGTCGCGCATATAGGCGTCGAGACCTCCATGCGCTTCACGGACCGTGTCGAGGGCCGCGGCCAGGAACGAGGCCTGCACCGTGCCGATCGCCTCGAGCACCTCGTGCGGGAGCTCGGCATGCGATGCGGTGTCACGCCGAAAATACTGATTGGTGAGCAGGTAGTCGTCGAGGATGATCTCGTCCGGCACGTCGAGGGCGGCGAGCACGAGCGCGCAGGCCACCCCTGTGCGATCCTTGCCGGCGGTGCAGTGAATCACCAGCGGCGCATGATCGCCGAGCAGATGATCGAACAGGGCGCGAAAGCGCGGCGTGTGGTGGCGGATATAGTTGCGATAGGACTCCCGCATCAGGTCCAGCGCATCATCCGTGGTCAATCGTCCCGCCGCCCAGCGCTCCCGCAGCACGGGGGCGACGCTCGGCTCGATCGGCAAGACGTGCACGGCGATGTCGGCGATCGTGCACAGGCTGGCGCTCCGCTCCTGACGGCCGCGGAAATCGAAGGCACTGCGGATACCGAGCTGGCGGACGGTCGCCGCGTCGGCGTCGGTCAACTGACCGAGATGATTGGAGCGGAAGATCTGCCGCCAGCGCACATGACGTCCATCGCGGCTGGGATATCCGCCGAGGTCCCTGAAATTGCTCGCGCCCTCAAGATTGAGATGGCGGGCGGGATGAGGAGGCGGATCGTCGGTCATGGCCCGATTGTACGTCATCGGGCGTCGGGTGTGAATCGGGGACGGGGAGAAAGCAAAAGGGTCGGAACCTTATCGGTCCGACCCTTCAGCAGAAGCGCGAAGCGTGCGTCACGAAACTTGTCGACATCAGCGATCCCACAACGGCTTGGCTTCCTGGATCGCCTCGTCATGGTACCAGCTGCCGCTGTAGATGGTGGGCTGCAGAGACGGAGCGATCTGCCGCGCCGAGGCGTCTCCGAGGCGAGGTGCGAGACCTGCTCGTCCCCCGCGCGGGAATTGATAGATCCTCGCGGATCCCTCGTTCACTCTGGTGTCCATCGAAATTCTCCTTCCCATCGGACCACCTGATGGTGCGCCCGACTCGTTCTCTTGTGGTTACCATTCTCGATATCGGCGGCTGCCCCCAGGAATGCAATATGATCAAAACGAAATCACAAATTGCGTATTTTGAGGGCAAACATGGATTTGCCCCCTGCGAAGCAACGTGCAGCTGATTAACGCTTGGGCCAGATCAAAGGTTGCGAGGTCGGGCGCAAAGCTTTTCGAAAATGTCCGGGAACTGCTGCCGTCTTGTTCGGCGCCTTTTTCGCGCCGCCGCAAATGCCACGGAATCAAGCGGGTTTTCGACGCGCCGGCTGCGGCGCCATGCGTCCCGTGCAATCCCGGTCGCGCTGCTTTGCCGCACCCCAGATGGCGGCAGCGCCGATCTCCGGTGCCCCGATCCGCGCGCAAAACTGCGGCGGGACGTCGCGGCACTTGGCACGTTCCGTGCTTAAGAGTGCGCTGGCCGATCGTGGCCGGGTAAGCGGGGAGCCTTCGATTGCTGGGCTCCCACCTTTCGATAAGACAGAGAGGCTCAATGACGAAATACAAGCTCGAGTACATCTGGCTCGACGGCTACAAGCCGGTGCCGAATTTGCGCGGCAAGACACAGATCAAGGAATTTTCCTCCTTCCCGACCCTGGAACAGCTGCCTCTTTGGGGCTTCGACGGCTCGTCGACGATGCAGGCCGAAGGCCATAGCTCCGACTGCGTGCTGAAGCCGGTCGCCGTGTATCCCGACGCTGGCCGTACCAACGGCGCTCTGGTGATGTGCGAAGTGATGATGCCGGACGGCAAGACTCCGCATCCGTCGAACGCGCGCGCCACCATCCTGGACGATCCGGACGCGTGGTTCGGCTTCGAGCAGGAGTACTTCTTCTACAAGGACGGTCGTCCGCTCGGCTTCCCGGAATACGGCTATCCGGCGCCGCAGGGTCCGTACTACACCGGCGTCGGCTTCAAGAATGTCGGCGACGTTGCCCGCAAGATCGTCGAAGAGCATCTCGACCTGTGCCTCGCCGCCGGCATCAACCACGAAGGCATCAACGCCGAGGTGGCGAAGGGCCAGTGGGAATTCCAGGTGTTCGGCAAGGGCTCGCGCACGGCCGCTGATCAGATGTGGATGGCCCGCTACCTGATGCTGCGCCTGACCGAGAAGTACGGCATCGACATCGAGTTCCACTGCAAGCCGCTCGGCGACACCGATTGGAACGGCTCGGGCATGCACTGCAACTTCTCGACCAAGCATATGCGCGAAGTCGGCGGCAAGGAGTACTTCGAGAAGCTGATGGACGCCTTCAAGGACGCCCGCGCCGACCACATCGCCGTGTACGGTCCGGACAACCACATGCGTCTGACCGGCAAGCACGAGACCGCGTCGATCGACACCTTCAGCTGGGGTATTGCCGACCGCGGTGCTTCGATCCGCGTTCCGCACTCCTTCGCGAACAATGGGTACAAGGGCTATCTGGAAGACCGCCGTCCGAACTCCCAGGGCGACCCCTACCAGATCGCGTCTCAGGTGCTGAAGACGATCTCGACGGTTCCGACCGGCGCGAAAGCCGCAGCCTAAGACGCCGAACATCATACCCCGGGGCAGGGGCTCACGTGATGATCCGCCGGAGCAGCCGCTCCGGCGGATCATTCGTTTGTGGCGGCACGTCGTCGACTGAGAGCTCCGCCGGTCCATCTTGATCAATCGCAAGTCGGGCATGCGACGGCGGCGGTATGTGTGTCCTGGACGGTGGAGACGCGGATCTGGGAAGCGGAGTGTCGAATGAACTTTCGGAAATGGGTGGTTGGTGTCGTGCTTGCCGGTACAGCCGTCGCGCTCGCCGTCACGCCGGTACCGTCCAATGCAGACCAGTATCTGCCGCGCCTCGGCGACATCATGAATCTGGTCCAGGTCAGGCACGCCAAGCTGTGGTTCGCTGGACAGGCCAAGAACTGGGACCTCGCCGCTTACGAGCTGGCGCAGCTCAAGCAGAGCCTCGCCGATGCGGCGGGCTTCTATTCGGGGCTGCCGGTGGACAACGTGACCACGCTGAGCCAGCCAATCCAGTCGATCTCCGATGCGATCGCGGCCAAGGACGGCAAGCGGTTCGCCTCCGCCGTGACCGAGCTGACCTCGGGCTGCAATGCCTGCCACGCGACGATGCAGCGCGGCTTCGTGGCGATCCGCATTCCGACCGACAAGCCGTTCGGCAACCAGGATTTCCGGCCGCAGGGCCACTGACCGGGCCGGCTGGGGCGTCGAGTTGCGGTGCAAAATTGCGCCTTCCACCGGCGGCGCGCATCGACTAAGAGCGGCGGCAACCCGTCCACCGCCTGAGCCCTCATGATCCGCCTCGACAACATCAGCAAGCAAGTCGGCCACCAGATTCTGTTCATCGAAGCCTCCGCCGCCCTCCAGCGCGGCGAGAAGATCGGCTTGGTCGGTCCCAACGGGGCCGGCAAGACCACGCTGTTCCGGATGATCTCGGGCCGCGAGCAGCCGGATGAAGGCCAGGTCTCGACCGATCGGGGCATCTCCATCGGCTATTTCAACCAGGATGTCGGCGAAATGTCCGGCCGCAGCGCCGTGGCCGAGGTCATGGATGGCGCCGGACCGGTGTCCGCGGTCGCCGCCGAGCTCAAGGAGCTCGAGACGGCGATGGCCGATCCGGATCGCGCCGATGAGATGGACGAGATCATCGCGCGCTACGGCGAGGTGCTGGCCCGCTTCGAGGAGCTCGACGGCTATGCACTCGACAGCCGCGCCCGCGAGGCGCTGGCCGGTCTCGGCTTCTCCGAGGAGATGATGGACAAGGACGTCGGCCTGTTGTCCGGCGGCTGGAAGATGCGCGTCGCACTGGCCCGCATCCTCTTGATGCGTCCCGACGTGATGCTGCTCGACGAGCCCTCGAACCATCTCGATCTCGAGAGCCTGATCTGGCTGGAGCATTTCCTCAAAGGCTATGAAGGCGCGCTGCTGATGACCTCGCATGATCGCGAGTTCATCAACCGCATCATCAACAAGGTGATCGAGATCGACGCCGGCCAGCTCACGACCTATTCCGGCGACTACGAGTTCTACGAGCAGCAGCGGGCGCTGAACGAGAAGCAGCAGCAGGCGCAATATGAGCGCCAGCAGGCGATGCTGGCCAAGGAGATCAAGTTCATCGAGCGCTTCAAGGCGCGGGCCTCGCATGCGGCGCAGGTGCAGAGCCGGGTCAAAAAGCTCGACAAGATCGAGCGGGTCGAGCCGCCGAAGCGCCGCCAGACCGTCGCGTTCGACTTTCTGCCGGCGCCGCGCTCGGGCGAGGACGTGGTGGCGCTGAAGAACGTCTCCAAGAGCTATGGCAGCCGTCGAATCTATGAAGGGCTGGACTTCATGATCCGGCGCCGGGAGCGCTGGTGCGTGATGGGCGTCAACGGCGCCGGCAAGTCGACCCTGCTCAAGCTGGTCACCGGCACCGCGGAGCCGGATGATGGCTCGGTGACGATCGGCGGCAGCGTCAAGATGGGCTATTTCGCACAGCATGCCATGGACCTGCTGGATGGCGAAGACACTGTGTTCGAGTCGCTCGAACATTCGTTTCCGCAGGCCGGACAGGGCTCGCTGCGCGCGCTCGCGGGCTGCTTCGGCTTCTCCGGCGACGACGTCGAGAAGCGCTGCCGGGTGCTGTCGGGCGGCGAGAAGGCGCGGCTCGTGATGGCCAAGATGCTCTACGATCCGCCGAACTTCCTGGTGCTGGACGAGCCGACCAACCATCTGGACATGGCGACCAAGGAGATGCTGATCGCGGCTCTGGCGAGCTTCGAGGGCACCATGCTGTTCGTGTCGCATGACCGCCATTTCCTTGCCGCGCTGTCCAACCGTCTGCTCGAGCTGACGCCCGACGGCATCCACCAGTATGGCGGCGGCTATACCGAATATGTCGCGCGCAGCGGCCACGAGGCGCCGGGCCTGCGCAGCTGATCACGGCGCTGCCGCCTCGCGTCATCGTTTCAACCAGTCGAAAACCAGCGGGGCGGCACGCCGGAGCGTGTCATCCATGGCGGGACCGTTGCCGGCGGTGGCCTGACGGCTGGCCGACGGCTCGTCGAAACCGTGGGTCGCTCCTGGATAGACCGTCGTGTCGATCGCCGTGCCGGCTCGCTGCGAGCGCTCGGCCAGGGAGATGCAGAGGGCTGGCGAGACTTCCTCGTCATCGGCGGCGAGAAACAGTGCGATCGGTGCATTGGTCCTGAGCGTCGGGCCGAGCAGGGCCGCTTCGCCGCATCCGGGATAGAAGACGAGGGCGCCGCGGAAACCGGATGATTGCGCACCCTGGCGAAACAGCACGTTCAATGCGGTGCTGCCGCCGTTGGACCAGCCCTGCAGCACGATCTGGCTCGCTGCGACATCGCTGCGCTGACGCAGATAAGTGAGCGCGCCCTCGGCATCGAGCGGTCGCACCGTGCGTTCATTGACGTCGTCGCGCTCCGGATCGTCATGCGTATGACGGCCGAAACCATGGGCCTTGCCGCGCGGACCAAAACTGTCGGGCAGCAGCGCGAGATAGCCGCGCTCGGCCCAGTAGCTGCCCCACATCATGTGACGCTTCGACAGCGTGCCGGCATTGCATGGCGATGCAGGCGCAGTCCGTGACACCAGCGTACAGCCGGAGTTGACGTTGGATGAGTAGGGGCCGCCGCGGCCGTGGAGCATGATGACAGCGGGAAACGGTCCATTTCCCTGCGGCTTGAACAGATAGGCCGCGAGATCGGTGCTGCCATCGGCACTTGGAAAGTACACCGTGTCCGGTTGGCCGGCCGACGCCGGTGTCAGCCACGGCATGCCAAGCAAGGCCAAACCCAGGGCAACAGCGCAGCTCTTGGTCCGAATCTTCCGCGTCGTGTTCTCCATCAGCTCTCGACCATCTCGGTCACGCGGCTGGCGAGTGCCTCGACGTCGAACGGCTTGGTCAGCACCTGCATCCCCGGCGCGAGCTGGCCGCTGCCAAGGATCGCATTCTCGGCATAGCCGGTGATGAAAAGCACCTTGAGATCGGGGCGCGTCGCCCGCGCCGCGTCGGCGAGCTGACGGCCGTTCATGCCGCCGGGCAGGCCGACATCGGTGATCAGGAGATCGATGCGCGCAATGGACTGCAGGGCGGCAAGGCCCGTGGGGCCATCCTTCGCCTCGATCACGGCGTAGCCGCGCTCCTCCAGCACCTCCATCACCAGCATGCGCACGGTCGGCTCATCATCGACGACCAGGATGGTCTGGCCCGTCCGCGCCGACATCGTCGTCTCGGTGCGTGCGGGATCGTCGGCTTCGGCTTCGTCGACATAGTGACGCGGGAAATAGAGGCACATCGTGGTGCCCTGGCCGAGCTCGGAGTAGATCCGCACCTGGCCGCCGGACTGCCGTGCGAAGCCGTAGACCATCGACAGGCCGAGGCCGGTGCCCTGGCCGATCGGCTTGGTCGTGAAGAACGGATCGAAAGCGTGCTCGATCACGTCGGGCGTCATGCCAGTGCCGGTGTCGGTCACGCACAGCGAGATGTACTGCCCCGGCGGCAGGTCGCGTTCGCGGGCCGCGCGGTCGTCCAGCCATTTGTTGGCGGTCTCGATGGTGATCCGGCCGCCCGCGGGCATGGCGTCGCGGGCATTGATGCAGAGATTGAGCAGGGCGCTTTCGAGCTGAGAGGAATCGATCAGTGCCGGCCATAAACCGCCAGCGGTGACGACCTCCAGGTTGATCTGCGGGCCGACGGTGCGGCGGACCAGCTCCTCCATGCCCATGACCAGGCGATTGACGTCGGTCGGCTTGGGATCGAGCGTCTGCCGGCGCGAGAAGGCGAGCAGGCGATGGGTCAGCGCGGCGGCTCGCTTGGAGGCGCCCTGGGCGGCCGCGACGTAGCGGTCGACTTCGGCGAACCGGCCCTGGCGCAGGCGGGCCTGCAGCATCTCGAGCGAGCCCATGATGCCCGTCAGGAGATTGTTGAAATCATGCGCAATGCCGCCGGTCAGCTGTCCGACAGCCTCCATCTTCTGCGACTGGCGCAGCGCCTCCTCGGCCTCGCGCAGCCGCGTCTGCTCGCGCAGCCGTTCCGTGACGTCGTAGACGAACTGATAGGCGCCGATCTGCTCGCCCGAGGCGTCGCGCAGCGTCGACAACCGCATCTCGTAATAGCGGCGATCCCGGCGCGGATCGCCGAACTCGCTGATTTCGACGAATTCCTCGCCGGCCAGAGCGCGTGCCCACACGGCGCGGACGGCCTCACGGTGTTCGGGCATGCCGTTGAGCAGCGCCAGCATATCGTCGCCAACCTTGGGCAGAACGCCGAAGATGCGCTCGAATTCCCGCGCGGACGCACCGTTGATCGCGATCAGGCGGAACTGCATGTCGACGACCTGGACGAAGGCGTTGGTGCCTTCGACGATGTCGGCGAGCAGCTTGCGCTCGGCGAGCGCGGCAACGACGCGCGCCTCCAGCGTGTCGTTGATCTCCTGCAAAGCCGCCTCGGCGCGCTTGCGCGCGGTGATGTCCTGGAACAGCACCGCGACCTGGCGGCGGCTCGCCGGCTCTACCCTGAACGCGGCCAGCTCGAGATGGCGGCCGGTGGCGACCAGCTCGCGCTCGAACCGGATCGGCTCGCCGGTGCGCAGCACCTTGCCATAGAGCTCGACCCAGCCTCCGGCTTCGTCGGGCACCATCTCGCGCACCTTCTGCCCGACCACGTTGGGGATGCCGGCGTGCAGCGCATAGGCCGGGTTGGCCTCGACATGGATGTAGTCGCTCAACGGGCCATGCGGGCCGTCGAAGAACTCGATGATGCAGAAGCCCTCGTCGATCGAGTTGAACAGCGTCCGATAGCGCTCCTCGCTTTCGGCCAGTGCGGATTCGGCGCGGGCACGCCATCCGGCATCCGCTGCGAACAATGTCTGGAGCCTGGCATTCTCAGTTTCGAGCTCCTGCAGGCGTCGGCGGAGCGCGTCGACCTCTGCGGAACTCACTCTGCAATGGCCTCTTCGCGCTTCGGAACGAGACAGATCGGATCGGGATGGTTGTCGCAGGGCATGTTCGGCTCGATGTGGGGATCGACTGACAACATATCATGTCAACGAGGCCCGCGGCACGCTTCCATCCATGGAACTTGCGGCCCGCGGTTCGGCCCCGCCGGCATCGCGGCGGGGCGCCGATCGCGTCGGTCGCTGGCGTCAGCCGCCAGCCTCGCACTTCTTCAGGAAGCTGGTCTTGGCGGCGCCGGCGAGCTTCTTGCCGTCGGAGCCGACCGCCTTGGTCTCGCAGGTGTCGGCCATGCACTTCTTCATGAACGAGGTCTTCGCGGCGCCGGCCAGAGCCTTGCCGTCCTTGCCGACGGCCTTGGTCTCGCAGCTGTCTTCGGCAAAAGCGGAGCCGGCCGCGAACGTTGCCAGCGCAGCGATCAGAAAAAGCTTCTTCATGAGGGTGTCTCCTTGGGACAAACAATGCGCCGGATGGGAGCCGCAAATCTTGGCGCGATCAAGTTTCCTGTTCGGGCTATCACCCGAAATCCGGCCCGGCGGGATGATGATCTCATCAGCATGCTACCGACGGCGCCGGTGCGGTCGGCTGTACGACGCATGGTCATTGAATGCCGCGCTGCAGAAACACTGAGGTCGCGGGATCTCGCTCACCGCTGCAATAACGGTCGAGGGCGGCTGCGAACTCAGCGTTCGGAGCGACCGAATCAAACAGCGTCATGGATGATTTGAACTTGGCGTCGTCCGGCGAGCCGAGGATCTCGCGGAGCGACTTGCCGTGCACCGCGAGCACGAGGCGGGTGCATTCGCGCAGGCGCGGTCCGAGCACTGGATGATCGAGATAGGCTTCGGCCTCAGCGCGGGAGCGGATGGCGTAGCGCTGTGCCATGGCGGAGCTGCCCAGCCCCTCGACCTGCGGAAAGATGAACCACATCCAGTGGCTTTGCTTGGCGCCGGCCGCAAGTTCGGCGGTCACGCGGGAATAAATCGAATTCTGTGCGCCGACAAATCGGCCGAGATCGTCACAATCTGCATTCATCGCCAAGTCCAACCATTTGAATTATTGTCAGAATCATCGGTTTTGATAGGTGTGGCGAAGGCGCGGCCGGCGGTCCAATTCCGGTGGGACCGGAGCAATCCGGGCTGGCCTTTGTCTAGATTATGCCGCACTCTTGCCATCCTATGTCATGACGGGTCGAATCGTACCCCTTGGGGTCGGACACCTTTCCGGGTGGTCCGAAAAGGGGGGTATATCGGGGACGTGATGGCTTCCAGTGAAGCAAGCGTAGACGTTCTGTTGTCGCAAGGCCGCTTCGGGCGCTCCGAAGCGATCGCATTGGTGCTTGCAGCACTGGCGGTCGCCGCGGGCGCAGCCGCATGGATCGACGCCAACAGTGAGCAGCCGCCGGTTGCGACCGCCGCGCTTCCTGCGGCAGCCGCGCCGTCGGTGACATTCGAAACCCGGTTCGCACCGGCCTCGGCGTCGGCGACCGCCTATTCCGAGAAGGACGCCATCCGGGCGCTCGACCGTTTCGCGCTGCGTGGCATCGACCGGCAGCTGCTGGATGCGCGGGCCGCGCTGGTGAAGGGCATGGAATCCCGCGATCCAAGCGCGCGCGACCCGAACAACAGCGATTGGCGGCCGATGCTGACGGAGGGCAATACGGTCACCATGCCCGCACCCGGTGTGCCGCTGCCACGGCCGCGTCCGTCGGTCGCAAGCCTGCCGACGAACCTGGTCTCGGCCAGTGCAACGGAGGCGGTGGGCCGTGTCGATGACCGCTCCATCCTGCAGAAGCTGTCGGACCTGCTGCCGAGCCCGACCAAGTTCGCTTCGCTCGGTCCCGACAGCGGCATCGTCCGCTCCGGCATCGACCTTGGTGCGCTCGGCTATGAAAAGACCGCGGTCTACGACATCAAGGCCAAGATGGTCTATCTGCCCTCGGGCATCGGGCTCGAGGCTCACTCCGGCATGGGCAACCTGCGTGACGACCCGGAGCACGTCAATCAGCGCATGGTCGGTGCGACCCCGCCTGCCACCTATGACCTGAAGCCGCGGGAAAAGCCGTTTCATGGCGTGCGCGCCCTGCGCATGAACGTGGCAGAGGGATCGGCCCTCGGGCGGGTCGGGCTGCTGACCCACCCTTATATGCTCGGTCCCGAGGGTGATTCGAACGGCTGCGTCTCGATCAAGAATTACGATCGCTTCCTGAAGGCGTATGATGACGGCGAGTTCAACCGACTCGTCGTCGTCGTCGGGCTCGAGGCTGGCTCCCCGACGCGGACCGCGCAGAAGACCGAGTGACGTCCTGTCGCTGGGACTTTGCGCGACCACGGCGGCGGCATCGGCCGCATCTTCCGGAAGGTCCCCATGAATGATCCCGCAAACTCGGAAACGCGTCTGCGTACCACTTTCAACATCAAGGTGAACGGCAAGCCGTTCGTGATTTCGACGGTCGGGCAGGCGCATCAGTTCCTCACCAGCCTCAATGCCGTCGAGTGGATGGAGTTCAAGTCGCTGCACGACCAGGCCATGGCGGCGCTGCAGGATGCGGCCGACAACGCCATCATGACGGTGCAGGCCACCACCGCCGTGCGCACGCTGTTCGTGAGTGCGAAGCTGTTGTGAGGCAGCGATGATCTCTCGCATCGTTCGACCGTCCGCTGTTTTACGCGCTGTCATCGCCCGGCTTGACCGGGCGACTCAGTACTCCGAGGCCGCCGTGATCGACCAAGAGGCCGCGGCGTACTGGATGCCCCGCCTGCGCGGGGCATGACGGCGGTGAGTGGGGCCACGGTCTCTCAACGTCGTCATGCCGGGGCGCGCGGCACGCGCGAGCCCGGCATCCATAGCCACGAGCGGCGGTGTGAGGCATGCTGGCCGCTCCAGCTTGCCCAACATGTCCCGCCTGTGGGTATGGATTCCGGGCTCGCGCTGCGCGCGCCCCGGAATGACAGCGAGAATGTCGAGGCGCCGCTCTGCAAATCACGTCACCCCACCTCTTGTAGATTCCGGGATGTCGGCGCGTAGCACATCGACGCACGTCCTCGCGTTCTCGCCACGCATATCGCGTCCGAGTGATCCATCCGTCTTGCCCTCCGCAGAGAAGAGGGCGCGGGGAATGCCGGGCTGCTGGCCGCAACCCATGGCCCGCCTGCAGAAAGAAAAGCAGGCGGCAGTCACCACAGGTTCAGCCGACAACCGGCATTCCCCGCGCGATGGTCTTCACGGCTGCTTCGCGTTCTCCCCGGTGCGCCGGGCTTTCTGGTCACCGTTTTGCGCATGATGCTTCCGCACCAGCGCGGCATCAGCGTCGGGATGCCAGGACCACGCGACTTGACCGTACGCAACGGCAACGTTCGTCGGCGCAAGATGCGCTGCGCTGCCATCGCGTCCACCGCTCCCCGCGCTCGACGTCCGTGACGACCGCGAACCGCCCCTCATGTGAGCACGGGATGGCCTGAGGAAAGCAGCAAATCGCGCTTAGGAAAAGCGGAAAATTTTTGACGGTGGGACTGGACAGCCCAAATCAGCTTGATGCGCCAGGAGAAAATCGTTTCCGCGCGCATCGCTGACGTTGCCGATTCAACCTCCGAATGCGGTAGCTTCGGAGAAGAACGCGCACTGATTTGCCCGACGGGCAGTGCAGCCATTCTTTTTTGACCACTGTTGTCTTGCGTCAGAGCAGCAAGCTGACTGCTTGCGCGCAAAGCTATTAGTTCGAGGGATGATGATTTGTTCTGGCGGACGGAACTGAAGCCGGCCGAAAGGACAAACCGTTCTCACCACGCAAAACTACGGAAGACGTTTTTACCTCCGCCGTCAAAAAGAGACGGTCTTGGACTCGCTGGCTCAGCGCTTCTCTGCGACACTTTGCCCGTCGGTCGATGGTGATTGACAGAGGGGACGTGCATGATCGGCCATATCAGCCGCCACGATGGCGAGGCGGCTCCACTCATGAATGACATGACTGGAAGCCTGTCGCGCACGGTCTGCGCCTGGCTTTGTTGAATCATTGAATGACGGTCGCGGCGCGAGAGCGTCGCGACACACGCAGGCGTGGCCTGCGCATCACGCAACACCGTGAAGCAATCCACCATGCGCTGCCGTCTGGCAGCGCAAACGCCGGCGCGCGTCCTCATGCGGGCGGTGCCGGAGCTCATGATCATGACAGCAAGCGAGGAGCTCATGACGACCAAGGATACGTCCATCAAGTTCGCCTATTGGGTGCCCAATGTCTCGGGCGGCCTGGTGATCTCCAACATCGAGCAGCGGACGAGCTGGGACATCGGCTACAACAAGAAGCTGGCGCAGATCGCCGAAGCGAGCGGGTTCGACTACGCGCTGAGCCAGATCCGCTTCACGGCCGGCTATGGCGCCGAATATCAGCATGAATCAGTCTCGTTCAGCCACGCGCTGCTGGAGGCGACCACGACGCTGAAGGTGATCGCCGCGATCCTGCCCGGCCCGTGGCATCCGGCCGTGGTCGCCAAGCAGCTCGCCACCATCAATCATCTCACCGAAGGCCGCGTCGCGGTGAACATCGTCAGCGGCTGGTTCCGCGGCGAGTTTGCGGCGATCGGCGAGCCCTGGCTCGACCATGACGAGCGCTACCGGCGATCGGAAGAATTCATTCGCGTCCTCCGGGGCATCTGGACCGAGGACAATTTCAATTTCCGCGGCGACTTCTATCGCTTCACGAACTACTCGCTGAAGCCGAAGCCGATCGATCCGCAGCCCGAGATCTTCCAGGGCGGCAGCTCGCGAGCGGCGCGCGACATGGCCTCGCGCGTGTCCGACTGGTACTTCACCAACGGCAATTCGGTCGAGGGCATCAAGGCCCAGGTCGACGACATCCGGGCCAAGGCGAAGGCCAACAATCATTCCGTCAAGATCGGCGTCAACGCCTTCGCGATCGCGCGCGACACCGAGGCCGAGGCGCAGGCCGTCCTGAAGGAGATCATCGAGAAGGCCAACCCCGAAGCCGTCCATGCCTTCGCGCATGAGGTGGCGAATGCCGGCAAGGCCTCGCCGGAGCGCGAGGGCAATTGGGCGAAATCGACCTTCGAGGATCTCGTCCAGTACAATGACGGCTTCAAGACCAATTTGATCGGAACGCCCCTGCAGATCGCCGAGCGCATCGTCGCGCTCAAGGAGGTCGGCGTCGATCTCGTCCTGCTCGGCTTCCTGCATTTCCAGGAGGAGGTGGCCTATTTCGGCAAGCACGTGATCCCGCTGGTGCGCGAGCTCGAGGCCAAAGCCGCGGCCAAGGCCGGCGTGCGCGTCCAGGCCGCAGAGTAGGGCAAGGGAGCGATGCTGTTGAGCGGGCTTACGACATCGCTGGACGTGCTGGCCCTGGAGACTTGGGCTCCAGGAACGGCGCGTCAGGTGCTCGCGGCGGAGCTGGCTGACACGCCAGCATCCGCCGCGAGCGGCGCGCCGCGCCCGGTGCTGCGGCTCGCCAACATCTCGCTGTCGTTCGGCGGCCTCACCGCGCTCCGCGATGTCGATCTCGACGTCGCGGAGGGCGAGATCCGCGCCGTGATCGGTCCCAATGGCGCCGGCAAGAGCTCGCTGCTCAACGTCGTCAGCGGGCTCTACCAGCCGGACCAGGGCGAGGTGTGGCTCGGCGATCATGCGTTCCGCCAGGTGCCGACAGCGTGGCTGGCGCGCCATGGCGTCGCCCGCACGTTCCAGAACCTCGCGCTGTTCAAGGGACTGTCCGTCTTCGACAACGTGCTGATGGGGCTGGCGCATCGCGTCCGCACGGGCTTCATCCGCCAACTCGTCGGCTCGCCGCTGGCGCGGCGGATCGAGGCTGAGAATCGCGCGGCGGCCGAGGAGGTCATCGGCTTCCTGCATCTCGCCGAGGTGAGTGACCGGGTGGCCGGTACGCTGCCCTACGGCCTGCAGAAGCGCGTCGAGCTGGCGCGCGCGCTGGTGGCCCGGCCGAAGCTGCTGCTGCTCGACGAGCCTTTCGCCGGCGTCACGCTGAGCGAGAAGCAGGAGCTGGCGCAGCATGTGCGCGGTGCGCGTGACCGCTACGGCACCACCATCGTGCTGATCGAGCACGACATCGGCATCGTCATGGATCTCTCCGACCACATCGCCGTGCTCGACTACGGCCGCAAGATCGCCGACGGGCCACCCGCCGAGATCCGCACCAACCAGGCGGTCATCGATGCCTATCTCGGCGTCGCCCATGAGGACGAAACGGAGCTCGCGATCTGATGTTCGACTATCAATTCCTGATCGAAGTGCTGGTCGGCGGGCTGCTCTCCGGGGTGATGTACTCGCTGGTCGCGATCGGCTTCGTGCTGATCTACAAGACCTCGGGCGTGCTCAATTTTGCCCAAGGCGCGATGCTGCTGTTTGCTGCGCTGACCTTCGTCAGCCTGGTCGAGCGCGGCACGCCGTTCGCGCTGGCGCCGCTGGCGACCTTGGCGATCATGGTCGCGCTGGGCATCACGATCGAGCGCGCCGTGCTGCGGCCGCTGATCAACCAGCCGCCGATCACGCTGTTCATGGCGACGCTGGGACTCTCTTATGTGATCGAGGGCGCGGCGCAGCTGCTGTGGGGCACGCAGGTGCACGGGCTCGACATCGGCGTCAGCGACATTCCGTTCGATATCGGCGGCGTCTTCATCAGCCGCTTCGACCTGTTCGCGGCAGGTGTGGCCGGCAGCCTGGTGGCGCTGTTCACGCTGTTCTTCCGCTACACCCGCACCGGGCTCGCATTCCGCGCCGTGGCCGATGATCAGTTCGCCGCGCTTGCCGTGGGCCTGCGGCTGCCGCGGGTCTGGGCCGCGGTGTGGACCGCCGCCGGCATCGTCGCGCTGGTCGCGGGCCTGTTGTGGGGCGCGCGGCTCGGCGTGCAGTTCTCGCTGTCGCTGGTGGTGCTGAAGGCGCTGCCGGTGCTGGTGCTGGGCGGCTTCGATTCCATCACCGGCGCGATCGTCGGCGGCCTGCTGATCGGCGCGATCGAGAAGCTCGCCGAGGTCTATGTCGGGCCTTTCTTCGGCGGCGGCATCGAGGCCTGGGCGGCCTATGTCGTGGCGCTGGCGTTGCTGCTGGTGCGACCCTCCGGCCTGTTCGGCCAGAAGCTGGTGGAGCGGGTGTGATGACGACGATCACCGAAACCGCTCTGCCGACGGCGCGAGCCTCCTGGCTCACTCCGAACGTGCTCGGCGTCGTCCTGCTGCTTCTGCTCGGCTACGGCCTCGTGCCGCTGATCGGCTCCGACTATCTGATGGACGCGGTGCTGACGCCGTTCCTGGCGCTGGCGCTGGCGGCGGTCGGCCTCAATGTGCTGACCGGCTATGCCGGCCAGGTGTCGCTGGGCTCGGCCGCGTTCCTCGCGGTCGGCGCTTATGCGGCCTACAATCTCAACCTGAGATTGCCGGCGCTGCCGCTGCTCGCCGACATCGTGCTGGCCGGCGGCATCGCCGCCGCCGTCGGCATCGTGTTCGGCCTGCCGAGCCTGCGCCTGCGCGGCTTCTATCTCGCGGTCTCGACGCTCGCCGCGCAGTTCTTCGTGCAATGGGCACTGACCAAGTTCGGCTGGTTCTCCAACGACAATGCATCCGGCGTGATCGACGCGCCGGTGCTCCGCGTCGGCAGCCTGACCTTCACCTCGGCGACCGGCCGCTACGTATTCTCGCTGAGCATCGTCGTGATCGCCACCGCGCTGACGGCGCGGCTGCTGGCGTCGCAGACCGGCCGCAACTTCATCGCGGTGCGCGACCACGAGATCGCGGCCAAGGTGATCGGCGTGCCGCTGCTGCGCACCAAGCTGCTCGCCTTCGGCTTCTCGTCGTTCCTGATCGGCGTGGCCGGCGTGCTCTGGGCGTTCGCGTATCTGCGCACGGTCGAGCCGGCCGGCTTCAATCTCGATCGCTCGTTCCAGATCCTGTTCATCATCATCATCGGCGGGCTGGCCTCGCTGCGCGGCGCCTTCGTCGGCGCGGCGTTCATCGTCGTCTTTCCCTTGCTGCTGTCGCGGCTCGGGGCCGCCGTGCTCGGCAGCCTGTTCGATTCCGGCGTGCTCGAAATGAGCCAGCGCATCGTCATCGGTGCGTTGATCATCGCTGTCCTCATCGCTGAGCCGCGCGGCCTGATTGCGCTCGTCGATCGTGCCGCCGCAGCAGTGCGTCGCCTCCGTTCACCACAGACCTGAAACAGTCATACCAGAAGGAGATTCATGATGACGACGTTCAGACGTGCCAAGCTGGCTTTGGGGGCGGTACTTGCCCTCGGGCTTGCGACCAGCCTGCCGGCCAAGGCCGACGAGCAGTTCTTTCCCCTGCAGAGCTACCGGGTCGGCCCCTATGCGGCTGGCGGCACCGGCTTCTTCGGTGGCTTCATCGACTATCTCAACCTGATCAACATCCGCGACGGCGGCGTCAATGGCGTCAAGCTGACCTGGGACGAGGGCGAGACGCAGTATGAGGTCGAGCGCGGCGTCGAGGTCTATGAGCGGCTGAAGAGCCGTCCGGGCGTCGCCGCCTGGAATCCGCTCTCGGTCGGCATTGCGTATGCGATGATCGATCGCATCAGCAAGGACAAGGTGCCGCTGATCACGATCAACCACGGCCGCACCGATTCCACCGATGGCCGCGTCTTCCCGTACGTGTTCCCGCTGCTGCTCAATCCCTACAGTGAGACCTCGGGCATTGTGAACTACATCGCCACGCGCGAGGGCGGGCCGGAGAAGCTGAAGGGCAAGAAGATCGTCGTGCTGTATCACGGCTCGCCCTACGGCAAGGAGACGATCCCGATCTACAAGCTGTTGTCGGACAAATACGGCTTCGAGCTCGAGCAGATCGAGGTGCCGCATCCCGGCAATGAGCAGCAGTCGCAATGGCTGTCGATCCGCCGCGCCAAGGCCGACTATGTGGTGCTGCGCGGCTGGGGCGTGATGAACCCGGTGGCGCTGAAGACCGCGCAGAAGACAGGCTTCCCGGTCGACCACATCATCGGCAACGTCTGGTCCAACTCGGAGGAAGACGTGATCCCGGCGGGCGACGCCGCCAAGGGCTATGTTGCGATCACCACGCAGGCGTCGGGCGCCGAATATCCGGTGCTGCAGGAGGTCATCAAGACCGTCTATGGCGCCGGCAAGGGCAATCTCGACGACAAGAAGCGGATCGGCAGCGTCTACCACAACCTCGGCATCGTGAACGGCATCCTCAACGTCGAGGCGATCAGGATCGCGCAGGAGAAGTTCGGCAAGCGGACCCTGACCGGCGACGAGGTGCGCTGGGGCTTTGAGCATCTCGCGCTCGATCCGGCGCGCGTCGAGGCGCTCGGCGCCAAGGGCCTGTTCCACTCGATCAACGTCACCTGGGACAATCACGAGGGCAATGGCCGCGTCACGTTCCAGCAGTGGGACGGCGCCAAGTGGAAGGTCGTCTCCGACTGGATCTCGCCGGACTGGGCGGCGCTGCGCCCGATCATCGAGAAGTCCTCGACCGCCTATGCGCAGGAGCACGGCATCAAGATCCGGACCTCAGGCGACGACCCGGTCGGTCAGTGAGACCTGCATGCGCGGGAGCCAGTCTCCCGCGCACTATTCGGGCCTCATGGTTCGAGACGCGCCGCCCGCGGCGCTCCTCACCATGAGGGTCTCCACCTCGTCAAGAGTTCAGATCTTGCGAAGAGTTCAGACCTCGTCCTGAGGAGCACGCCGTAGGCGTGCGTCTCGAAGGACGGCCGCGGAGCAACTCTCGGCGGCGCGCGCTGCGCAGTTAGGAGATTTCATCATGAGCGACGTGCTGCTGTCGGTCGAGCATCTGGCCGCGACCTATGACCAGGCGATCCGCGCGGTCAGCGACGTGTCGTTTGCCGTGCGTGCCGGCGAGATCGTCGCCGTGCTCGGTGCCAACGGTGCGGGGAAGTCGACCACGTTGCAGGCGGTGTCGGCGCTGCTGCCGGCGCGGCGCGGCCAGGTCACCGGCGGCCGCATCACCTATGACGGACGCGACGTATCCACGTCATCGGCGGCGCAGCTGGTGCGGGCAGGGCTCGTGCCGGTGCTCGAAGGCCGGCATTGCTTTGCGTCGCTGAGCGTCGAGGAGAACCTGATCACTGGCGCGATCGGCCGCGACGCCAGGCGTGGCGAGATCAGCGCTGACCTCGAACGCGTCTACGCGTTGTTTCCGCAGCTCACGCGGCATCGCCGGGCGTTGGCCGGGCTGACCTCCGGCGGCGAGCAGCAGATGACCGCGATCGGCCGCGCGCTGATGTCGCGGCCGAGGCTGCTGGTGCTCGACGAGCCATCGATGGGATTGGCGCCGCTGGTGGTCGAAAACATCTTCCGCGCGCTCAAGGCGCTCAACGCCGAGCGGGGGCTGTCGATCCTGGTCGCCGAGCAGAACTCCACCGTGGCGCTGCGCTTCGCCGATCGGGCGATCGTGCTGGAGGGCGGCCGCAGCGTGCTGTCCGGCTCCGCGCGGGAGCTCCGGCAGCGGCCCGACATCAAGCATCTCTATCTGGGCGGCCCGACCGCACCGCCGCAATCCACCCAGGCCGTGGCCTGATTTCAGAAGCGAGAGGAGACATTCCCATGCCGACCAGCACTGCTGCCCGCAAGATCGAGGCGGCGCCCTATGAGCAGCTCGACGCCATTGTCGTTGACGTGATCAGGGCGAATGCCGACCGCAACGACCACGAGGGACGCTTTCCCCGCGAGAACCTG
Source organism: Bradyrhizobium sp. SSBR45G (assembly GCF_030159255.1). Lineage (GTDB taxonomy): Bacteria > Pseudomonadota > Alphaproteobacteria > Rhizobiales > Xanthobacteraceae > Bradyrhizobium. The sequence goes on from NZ_BSCT01000001.1 coordinate 52,284, forward strand.
CTGGCGCTAGCCGAGGCCGGCTGGACCGGCGTGCTCAATGATCCCCGTTTTGGCGGGCTCGGGCTCGGCCACGTCGATTTCGCCGAAGCCGCGTACCGCATCGGCCAGGCCGATGCCTCGACCGGCCTCGTCTATGTCATGCATGTCGGCGCGGCGCAGACCATCAATCTGTTCGGCAGCGACGACCAGAAGGAGCGCTGGCTGAAGGCGGACCAGGGACGGCTGCTCGGCACCTACTCGACCAGCGAGCGCGCCACCGGTGGGCACTGGTGGTACAATCTGTCGGAGGCGTCGCGCGACGGCGAGGACTACCGGCTCAATGCCGACAAGTCGTTCACGACCAGCTCGGGACAAGCCGACTTCTATGTCGCCCAGACCCGCACCCCCGGCGCCAAGGACCAGGCCGACATCATCTTCTTCATCGTCGACGGCAAGGCCGAGGGCATCCAGTCGCGGCCCTGGGAGGCGCTGGGCGTGCGCGCCAATCATTCCGGCGGCATCAGCTACAAGAACGTGCACGTCCCCAAGCGCGACCGGCTCGGCGCGGAGGGGCAGGGCAAGGAGATCATCTATGACGGCGTCTCGCCGGTCTATCTGATCGGCCTCGGCGCGGTGTGGGAGGGGCTCGCACGCGGCGTGCTCAATGCTGCGGTCGCGCACACCACGGGCTTCGTCCACAAGGACCGCAACAAGAGCCTGTCGGATTACCAGGCGATCCGGCAGGAGCTCGGCGCGGCGAAAGTGCTGGTCGAGAGCCTGCGCCCGTGGCGGATCGAGCTGGCGCACCGGCTCGACGAGCTCTGGCGCGCGGGCAAGCCGCAGAGCGAGATCCTGATCCCGCTGACCGAGTTCAAGGTGCACGCCGCTGAAGTGGCCAACAAGGTGGCGTCGACGGCGCTGACGGTGACCGGCGGCTATGGCTACCACCGCGGTCCGATCGAGCGCGCTTTCCGCGATGCACGCGCGGCGATCGCGATGGGGCCGTCCAACATCATCGCCCGGGAATGGATCGGCAAGGCACAGGTCGGCCTGCCGCTCGAGCTGTTCTACGAAGGCGGGGAGTAACGGCCCCCAGCGCTGCGGCGCGGCCGCAGCGCTAGCCGGCGAGCTCGGCGTCCCGCTCGATCTCTTCGTGCTCGGCTTGTTCAGCCGGCACCGCATTTGCGGTCTCGGCCGTCTCGAAATCGTCCTCGGCGATCTCTTGGACCTCGGCCGCGGTGCTCTCGACCTGCTCGGCGGCGAGCTCCGCCGCCACCACCGCCTCGGGCTCGGCCTCGTCGGCGGCCGGCTCGGCGAACAGGTTTGGTCCGGGGATCGTGGTCGGCACCACCGGCCGCGACTTGGCCTTGTACCAGGATGAGAACTTCTGCGAGAGGCCGGCTTCGAACTCGGCGAGCGGCAGGATGTTGCCGTCCTCGTCGGTGATGACGACCGTCCAGCCCTCCGCCGCCATGACCTGTGCATTGGCGATCACGATCAGCGCGCTTTCGCGCTGCTTGCGGATCTTCTGCGACTCCCGCTCGGCGATCATCGTGTACGCCATGACCTCAACTCCCAACCATCGACTCTGGGTGTGATGGCCCGAAGCACCATCGGTTCGCCGCCACTACGCCGCGAGAGTGTGAGCGCGGCTGGGCCGGATTGCGTTCGCCTAATGACAATTTGGCGACGTCAGACCGGTTCCGGGCGCGAACGAGTCGAAGATGCAACAGCCGGCAAAATTGTGGTGCAGGACTAAGAGCGCGTGTTGAAGGCGCGCAGCTGTGTGTCATCATTTGATTCTGCGGCGGCAACTGCTTCGCGGCATATGCGAAGGCAGCGGGTGAACCGGACAGTCAGCGGGCGAATTGGGGACCTTGATGCGAACTCATCTGTTCAGGATGCGGACTTGGAATGTGGCAATGGCGGGGCTCGCCATGTCGGCACTTGCCTTGGCGATGGTCGCCAGCCCGCGCGCCGGCCATGCCTTCACGGAAGACGACCAGCGGCGGCTGTGCACCGGCGACGTGTTCCGTCTGTGCTCGTCGGAGATCCCCGATCGCGACCGCATCATCGCCTGCATGATGAAGCAGCGCGCCAGCCTCAGCGACGGCTGCCGCAGCGTGTTCGGCCGGCCGAGCGAGCGCTCCGCCTCGGCCACAGTGACCCGCTGATCTTTCGGCGCTGCGGCGATACGCCCGGCGTCGTCGTCCGATTCTCCAGAGCACCTTTCCAACAGGTCCAGACCTGACGGCTTCAGACCTGACGACGCGCCGCGACCTGGCCCAGCCGAAGTCCGCGGCGCGTTCGTCATCATCGCGGGGCGCGCCGCAGGGGCGTGATCGCCGTGGCGCGGGCGTGGTAGACTGGCACGGATCGTCCGGCCAGGAGTTGACCCGCCATGAGCTTTCGCATCCTCGTGTTCTACGGCTCCTATCGCGTCGACCGAATGGGCATCCGGCTCGCGCAATTCGTCGTCGACGGCCTCACAGCCAAGGGACAGGACGTCGAGCTGATCGACGCCAAGGCGGTCGGCCTGCCGATGCTCGACCGCATGTACAAGGAGTACAAGCCGGGCGAGGCGCCGCCGGCCATGGCCGAGCTTGCCGCCAAGATCCGCGCCGCCGACGGCTTCGTGTTCGTGACCGGCGAATATAATTGGGGCCTGCAGCCGGGACTGAAGAACCTCACCGACCACTTCCTGGAGGAATGGTTCTGGCGACCTGCTGCGATCGCGAGCTACTCGGCGGGCCGGCTGTCGGGCGCGCGCGCCGCCACCGCCTGGCACGGCACCTTGTCGGAGATGGGCATGGTCGTGGTGTCGAGCACGCTGGCGGTCGGGCCGATCGGGCAGGCGCTGTTGGCCGACGGCAAGCCGACCGGCGATGCCGGCCAGGCGCTGGCGCGCGCGTTCCCGCGCTTTGCCGATGATCTGTTGTGGTGGGTGGAAGCCGGCCGGGAGCAGCGGGCGCGCAAGGCGCCGCCTTATTGAGCGTACGCGAAACATGACGGCGGGAGCGCAGGCGCGCTCCGCCGTCTCGCGTCGGACGAGCCTGGCTAGCGCGCTGCGCTGCTCGGCGTTGTTGTCACCGACTGCTGCCGGCGGGTCGCGGCCGCGGTCTGGCCCTGACCCTGGCAGGGCAGCTCCTTCCAGGTTCCGTCGGCAGCCTGCTGGTAGGCGCGGCACGGGGAGGACGAGGAGGGCTGCTCCTCCGTCTGCCCGTCCGTTCTGGTCGTCTGAGAATTCTTCGCCAGTGCGGGCGCTGCCGTCGCGGCGATGGCAGCCAGCGAACCGACGAAGATCACTGGGGTGATCCGCATATGGGGTTCTCCTGCTCGAAGCACCGCCGATTCAGATCCGGATTGTGGAAACATTGAGGCGGGTTGGATGGGCCGCGGTGCGATCCTTCGGGGATTCCTTGGTGCAAGTCTGGCCGCGTTAACGCTCGCGCACGGCAATCGCGCGCGTCGTGACTGTGGCGGCATCTGGGCTGGCGCGCCGCGTCTCCGGGCGCTAAGAGCGATCTGACGCGCGCAAGCGCCCTCGCGACCCGATGCAGCACGCCAGTCCGGCCTGCTCGCGTTCGGTCACCGGACGTCGGCAGGGTGGCCGGTGTTCCGACATCAGCCGCGGACTCTCGGATCGTGGCGGTTCGCCAGCAGGCGAACGGGGGCGTGGGATCGCGCAGGTGGACCACTGTGCGAGCATGACGCGACCCCGATTGCCCTCTCTCATCGCGCTGCGCGCCTTCGAGGCGGTCGGGCGACGGGGCAGCGTGCGCGCCGCCGGCGACGAGCTCGCCGTCAGCCACACCGTGGTGTCGCGCCATCTGCAGAACCTGCAGCGCAGCCTCGGCGTTGCGCTGGTCCGCGCCGAGGGCCGCGGCCTCGCGCTCACCGAGCCCGGCCGGCAGTTTCACGCCGAGGTCACCCAGGCCTTCGACATCATCGCCCGCGCCACCACGGCGGTTCGACCTGTGGCGCGGCCGACCCTGAACATCTGGTGCATCCCGGGCCTCGCCAATCGGCGGCTGCTGGCGCGGCTGCCCGAGCTGAGCGGTCCGCCGCGCAACTGGGACATCAACTTGCAGCCGACGCTGTCGCATCCGGACCTGCTGCGCGGCGAGGCGGATGCCGAGATCGTCTATGCCGAGGCGATCGAACCCGGCGGCAGCTTGATGGCCGAGGCGCTGGTAAGACCGCGCGTGTTCCCGGTCGCGAGCCCGGCCTATCTGGCGCGCTTTCCCGCCATTGCGACACTCCCGGGTCTCGCCAAGGCCGCGCTGATCCACGAGGAGTCGACCGCGCAGTGGGAGCAGTGGTTCGAGCTGGCGGGATATCCGGAGCCGGTCACCTTGCGCGGACAGCGGCTGTGGCACGCGCATCTCGCGATCGAGGCCGCCCGTTTCGGGCAGGGCGTCGCGCTCGCCAACGAGGTGCTGGTTGCGGATGACATCCGCAGCGGTGCGCTGGTCGAGGTGATGCCGTCGTCCGTTCAGATGGGCGCCTATCAGCTCGTCGCGCTGCGCGAGCGCTGGGACGAGCCCGTCATCGTCGCGCTGCGGGCCTGGCTCAAGACGGTGCTGGCGCAGTAGGCGCCGTCGTCCCTCCGTCTGGTGCCTTGAAGTCACCTGTCGTGTGGAACAAGCTGATTGATCTCATCCGCCCGCTCCTTAGCCTGCCGTGCAGACATTGCTGCACGGAGTTGAGCCATGATTGCGCGAGGGGCGGGTGCGAACGAGGAACTGCTGGCGCGACGGCACGAGGCGGTCGTGAGGGGCGTGAGCTACGCGACGCCGCTGTTTGCCGACCGCGCTCTCAACAGCGAGGTCTGGGACGTCGAGGGCAAGCGCTACGTCGATTTCGCCGGCGGCATTGCCGTGCTCAACACCGGGCACTGCCATCCGCATGTGGTGGCGGCGATCCGCGCCCAGCTCGACCGCTTCACCCACACCTGCTTCCAGGTGCTGCAATATGAGCCCTATGTGCGCCTCACGGAGCGGCTCAACGCGCTGGCGCCGATCTCGGGCCCGGCCAAGTCGATCCTGCTGACGACAGGCGCGGAGGCGACCGAGAACGCCATCAAGATCGCGCGCGCCGCCACGGGCCGCAGCGGCATCATCGCCTTCACCGGCGCCTTCCATGGCCGGACCGCGCTCGCCAATGCGATGACCGGCAAGGTGATGCCGTACAAGAAGCATTTCGGGCCGCCGCTGCCGGGTGTGTGGCACGCGCCGTTCCCAATCGCCGGCAGCAACGTGTCGGTCGAGGACACGCTGTCCTACATCAACTTCATCTTCAAGGCGGACATCGACGCCTCGCAGGTCGCGGCCATCATCATCGAGCCGGTGCAGGGCGAGGGCGGTTTCCACCAGGCGCCGCCGGAGCTGATGCGCGGCCTGCGCCGGATCTGCGACGCCCAGGGCATCGTGCTGATCGCGGATGAAGTGCAGACCGGATTCGGCCGCACCGGCAAGATGTTCGCAATGGAGCATTACGACGTGCAGCCGGACGTCATCTGCGTCGCCAAGAGCCTCGCCGGCGGCATGCCGCTGTCGGGCGTGATCGGCCGCGCCGCGATCATGGATGCGGCCGAGCCGGGCGGCCTCGGCGGCACCTATGGCGGCAATCCGCTGGCCTGTGCGGCGGCGCTCGCCGTGCTCGACGTGTTCGAGCAGGAGAAGCTGCTCGACCGCGCCAACGCCATCGGAGACAGGCTGCGCGCCGCGATCACGCGCTTCGCCCGCGCCAACACTCTGGTTCCAGTTTCCGAGCCACGTGGTCCTGGCGCGATGGTTGCATTCGACATTCTCAGGCAGCGCGGCAGCGACGAGCCGGACGCTGACATGACCAAGCGCGTGACGCGGGTGGCCCATGAGAATGGTCTGATCCTGTTGTCCTGCGGCGTGACCGCGAGCACGATCCGAATCCTGGTGCCGCTCACCGCGTCGGACGAGATCGTGGACGAAGGGCTCGCGATCCTGGAGAAATGCCTGGCCGCCTGACGCGCGGCCGGGATGAGTGGGAAGGCTGGAGGCTTGCGTGACTGAAACTGCGGCGGCAGTGCCGAATGACGTGATGGAGCGGCTCGCCGCCGCTGTCGATGCCAACTTCGCGGCGCAGGTCGGCTTCCTGCAGCAACTGGTTCAGTTTCGCAGCCTGCGCGGTGAAGAAGCGCCGGTGCAGGACTGGCTGGCCGGCGAGTTCGAGAGCCGCGGCTACAAGGTCGATCGCTTCAGCCTCGAAGATGTCGACCTGATGCGCCATCCGAAGGCGGCGCCGATGGACACCATTGCGCTCGACGGCTCCAGACAGGTGGTGGCGACGCTCGATGGCGAAGGCAAGGGCCGCAGCCTGATCCTGCAGGGGCACATCGACGTCGTGCCGGAAGGACCGGGCGATCTCTGGAACGATCCGCCTTATGAGGCTGTCGTGCGCGACGGCTGGATGATCGGGCGCGGCGCGCAGGACATGAAGGCCGGCGTCTCCGCGATGATCTTCGCGCTCGACGCCATCAAGGCGGCCGGCTTCGTGCCGGACGGCCGCATTCACCTGGAGACAGTCACCGAGGAGGAGAGCACCGGCAACGGCGCGCTGTCGACGCTGATGCGCGGTTACAAGGCTGACGCATGCCTGATTCCGGAGCCGACCGGTCACACGCTGACGCGCGCCCAGGTCGGCGCGATCTGGTTCCGGCTGCGCGTGCGCGGCACGCCGGTGCATGTCGCCTATGCCGATACCGGCACCAACGCCATTCTCTCGGCGATGCATCTCATCCGTGCCTTCCAGGAGCACACGACAGAGATCAACGCACGCGCCAGGTCGAACGCCTGGTTCGCCGCGGTGAAGGATCCGATCAAGTTCAACGTCGGCATCATCAAGGGCGGCGACTGGGCGAGCTCGACGCCGGCCTGGTGCGACCTCGACTGCCGCCTCGGCGTGCTGCCCGGCGAGACGCCGGCGCAGGCGATGGTCGGCATCGCGGAGTGTCTCGCCAAGGCGCAGGCGACGGATCGTTTCCTGTCGGAGAATCCGGTCGAGCTGGTGTGGAGCGGTTTCCAGGCCGATCCGGCGGTGTGCGAGCCCGGCAGCGCCGCGGAGGCGGCCCTCGCCGAAGTACATGCGCGCGTGTTCGAGAAGCCGCTCGACGTGCGGCTGTCGACCGCCGTCAACGACACCCGCTACTACACGGTCGACTACGGCATTCCGGCGCTGTGCTACGGACCCTATGGCATCGGTCCGCACGCGTTCGACGAGCGCGTCGATCTCGACAGCGTGCGCAAGACCACGCTGTCGATCGCGATGTTCGTCGCGCAATGGTGCGGGCTGCGCAAGGGATCGACAAAGGCATGATCAGCATCGCGCTGCTCAGCCGTCCCGGCCTGATGGATCCGATGAAGGCGCTGCTCGCGCGCGAGCTGCCGGGCGTGACCGTGTCGTCATGGCCCGAGCCGGCGACGCGCGAGGCTGAGCTTGCGGTGTGCTGGAAGCCGGAGCCGGGAGCGCTCGCGGCGATGCCGAAGCTGAAGCTGATCCATTCGATCGCGGCCGGCGTCGACAACATCCTCTCCGATCCCACCTTGCCTGATGTGCCGCTATGCCGGATCGTCGATCCCGACATCACCTCGGCGATGACCGAGTTCGTGCTGTGGGCGACGCTGTATTTCCACCGCGACTTCGACCGTGTGATCAGCAACGCGCGTGACGGTCTGTGGCGCCGTTACGACCAGTACGCTGCAAAGGACCGTCGGGTCGGCATTCTCGGGCTCGGCGCACTCGGTACCGACGCTGCGCTCCGTCTCGTCGACCTTGGCTTTGCGGTGAGCGCGTGGTCGCGTTCGCCGAAGCAGCTTGCCGGCGTCACGACCTTCAGCGGCGCTGATGCGCTCGACGCGTTCCTGAGTGAGACGGATATCCTGGTCTCGCTGCTGCCGCTGACGCCGTCGACGGTCGGGCTGCTCGATGCGGCTCGTCTGAGCCGCTTGCCCAAGGGCGCCGCGCTGATCCTGTGCAGCCGCGGCGAGCACGTCGTGACGGACGACCTGGTGGGCCTCCTTCGCAGCGGTCACCTGCGCGGCGCCGTGCTCGACGTGTTCGAGCAGGAGCCGTTGCCGTCAGATCATCCGCTGTGGCGCGAGCCGGGCGTGCTCGTGACACCGCACATGGCAGCGATCGCATCGTGGGAGACGATCACGCTGCAGGTCGCCGACAATGCGCGACGGTTGCTGCGCGGCGAGCCGTTGTTGAACACCGTCGATCGCGCCCGCGGCTACTGAGCAGACCTGCGACCAAGCAGACCAGCCACCATGCAGATTTGCGCAACTATTCGAGCGTCTGCACCGGCGGGGCAACAGGTCCGCGCGGGGCGGGTGGCGCAGCGGCAGCCGTTCTCGGCTCCGATGGTCCGGTGCGCGGCGCTGACTGTGGCTGAGCGGAGTCGATCATCGCAGCCTGGCTGTCTCTGACCGGTCGCCGGACCTGCTGTGACCGGACCGCGCGCGAGCGGCGAAAGCCCCAGGAGCGCGCGATCGATGGGCCGGCGGTGTAGCCGACCACTGCACCGGCGACGGCGCCGACCGGGCCGAACACGACAGCGCCCGACAGCGCACCCAGTGCAGCATCACCGCCGCGGTGCTCATCGGCTTTCACTGAAGATGTCATCGCGCCGGCTGCCATGATCGCAACTGCAAGCGCCGTTGTGGCCAGCATTCTGGTCATGCGATGTCCCCTTCGTCTCACCGGTGCCGAAATGAAGGACAAATGTGGCGAGAAGAATGCGAGCGGGGACGACATGGTGCGCTGGGATGCCGCGCGTTCAGGACGAGCGGTGACAATCAGCTCTGCGTCACGCGACGGGTTCCATGCTTGGCGCGCCATTTCGGTCCGGGGCCGCGCATGTAGTGGCGCTCGGGACGGTAGGGATCGCTGACCAGCGCGAAGAGGCTCTTCCAACGATCGCGCAGGGCAGCCAGACGGCGGCTTCCGGACATGAACATCCTGACCTCGACGTCAATGCATGGGTCCGAGAACGGACGAAAACGGCACGGCAAAGATCTCCTCGTCGAGGTCGTCGGCGACGTGAAGGACCCAGTCGCGCCAGTCCTCCTCGCTCTCCGCCGAAATCAGCTCGTGCATCACGCGCGTGGCGTGATCGCGGGCTTCGGAAAGATCGAGGACGGCGGTTCCGCGCCGGTCAATCAGGATCTCGTCGTCGTTGGAGCAATGAAAGAAGACCTGCGTCATGCCACGCCCCTCAGCCACCATCGAAGAATCTCACCCACAAGTAACAGCGCAGGCGCCCGTGCGGAATTACGATTGAGCCCGTAAGGTAAATTACGGGCGCAGTGTGGCCTTTTGGAACCGCATCGGCCGTGACCGGAATCACACAAATCGTGAGATCTGTCCGGGAATCTGGAACTCCTCGCGCAAGGATTGGTTAACGGCGCATTCCAGTGCGATAGGAGCCCCGCGCATGATGTCGGAAACCCAGGTTCATGCGATCGCCCGCCAGATGCTCGAGATGCAGGGTGCCGCCGCGATCGCGAAGGTCGTGCAGAAGGCGCAGCAATGCGAGACCGGCGGCGACGCCGAGGATGCCAGGGAATGGCGCCACATTGCGGACGCCATGAGGATCATGCGCGGGCCGCGCCAGAGCTGACGGGCGAATTCGCTTTTTCGGAAGTCAGGGACGCCGCTGAGACTGGACGCCGGGAGATGCACCCGACTCTGCTGCGCGGACGCGCCGCCCCGGTTCCAGTCAAGAGGGGACGCGCGCATTCTCATCCTGGTTTCCGACCCAATTTGCACGCAAGATTCAGGCAATGATTCGGCAGCGGATTCGCCGTTGACCACCGTCGTCGGCGCGACCGCCGTCCAGGGATTATTGCCATGGTCTTTTTCAAGCGTGAGCTGAGCCCGGTCGAAATCTTCGAGCGCGCGCTGAAGGACAAGCAGGCTGCAAAGCAGCGACTCGCGCAACGGCTGCGCGTGGCCGAGCAGGCGCTGGAAGAGAAGCGGGTTGCCGCCGAGCGGCTCGCCAAGGCGGGCGCGAGCAACGGCCAACTCGACCGCGTCGAAGCGAAGATGCAGGCGGTCGAGCACAAGGCCAAGGTGCTGCGCGCGGCCGTCTCCGAATGCGACGAGCAGATCATCCTCGCGGAGCGCGCCTTTGCCGACGCCGTCGCGCAGCGTGATCGCGACCGGGCCGCCAATGACATCGAGGCGGTGGCCTCGGCGATCGAGCTGGCCGTTCCGCGCTTCGAGATCGGCGCGGCCGCACTCGTCGATGCTGTCACGCGCGGCCGCGCCGCCTTGAGCGAAGCCAGCCGTTTCGCGACCGATGTCGACGACATCCGGCGCGAGGTGCTCTCGGCTGCGGAGCTGATCTGCTGGGAATTGCGCGCCGCCGCGACGCGCACGCGTGCCGGCAACATCAACGTGGCCCTGCTGGCACCTCCCGAGGTCAGGCAGCTGCCGGCTCCCGAGACCGACCGTCAGATGATCTACACCCTCAGTCCGCTGACCTGGCGCGAGGGCGAGGAGGTGAAGCGCGTGGCCGCGTTCACCATGACGGCGCTGCCCAAGGCGCTGCTGCCGCTCGCGCTGGCCCACCAGCATGTCGACTATCTGAATGCCCGGCGGGTGCAGACGCTCATGCATGTCCATGGCAGCGGGCCGCAGCAGAGCGAGCCGTTGCCGGACGATCCGGCTCTGGTCGATCTCGACGCGCTGGGCGCGCCGGCCGAGGAGACACCGCGCGCCGATGTCGCCTGAGCGTTGCGAGCGGGCAGGGGCGCCACCGCGCCGGGCCGGCGCGGCGATGGGGCTCGGATCAGCCGCGGCGTTGCTGCTGATGCTGGCCAACAGCGCAAGCGCCGAAAACCTCGATGCCGGAAAATCCGGCGCGCGGCTGTTTGCCGACAGTTGTGCGGCCTGTCACCGCTCGGCGCGCGGCCTCGCCAAGGGACGCTTCCGCCTGACGCTCTATCTGTTCCTGCAGCAGCATTACACGAGCAGCGCCGACTCGGCATCGGCGCTGAGCACCTATCTGCAGTCGGTCGATGCGCCGGCCGGGTTGCCGGGGCGCAAGGTGAAGCCGACGCGCCGATTGCAGCAGGGTGAGCCACGGCCACCGCGGCCGCCGCTGCCCGTCCGCGGTCGTTAGAGCTTTCCGGAGGCTGCTCGCATGCCGCGCGGGTTCGTCGCGCTGCACGGCAGCGCGAACTGATGGACGCGTGGGGGCCAGCGCCCGCAATTTACCGGGCGTCGTCATCCGGGTGTGGCCGACCCCTGCAACCTGGGCTATGCTTCTCGACCGAGGCGGTGGATACGGCCTGACGGACCCGACCTGACTCGTCCGACATCGAGTCCTGTCCCGCGCCGTGACGTGCCGTGATGCGTCTTGCTGAATCGTGTTTTGCCGTGTCGTGTTTTTTGGCGTTGTGTCTTGAGCTGTCTGAGGCGGGGCGGCAGCGATGATGACCTTACCGGAGCTCGCAGCAGCGGCATTGGAGCGTTTTCTCAGCTCCTATATGCGCCGGCGGTTCGGATCCTCCCACACCCAGCTGTCGGAGACGCTCCCGGCGGCTGCGCGCACGGCGCTCGAATGCATCGGCAACAGCGATGCGCTCTATCACAACGTCGAGCACACCTTGCTGGTGACGCTCGCAGGCCATGAGATCCTGCGCGGGCGCGCACTCCATAGCCACATGACCGCGGACGATTACGTCCACGTGATCATGGCGTGTCTGCTCCACGACATCGGCTATGTGCGCGGCCTGTTCAAGGAGGACGACGGCGACGGCTTCGTCGTCGATCGCGGCGGCCGCAAGGTCTGCCTGCCGCGCGGCTCCTCCGACGCAAGCCTGATGCCGTATCACGTCGACCGCTCCAAGCTGTACGTGATCAACCGCATCGAAGGCATGGCGCCGCTCGACAAGGACCGCATCGCGCGCGCCATCGAGGGCACGCGCTTTCCGCCGCTCGCCGGCCAGCAGTTCGACGAGGAGCAGTCGATCGTGCGCGCCGCCGACCTGATCGGACAGCTCGGCGATCCCAACTACATCCGCAAGGCCAACGCGCTGTATCACGAGTTCGAGGAGGTCGGCATCAACCGGCAGCTCGGCTACGGCTCGCCCGCCGACATCGTCAATCGCTATCCGCAGTTCTATTGGAACAGCGTCGCGCCGCACATCCAGACCGAGATCCGCTATCTCAACATGACCTCGACCGGGCGGCAGTGGATCGCCAATCTCTACGCCAACGTGTTCCGTGCCGAGCGCGACATCTCGCTGTCCGGCCCGCAGAACTGATGAGCCCGGCGCGCTGACCCGGACGGTTGATCCGACTCCGTCACAACCACCATCATTCCGGGGCAACACCGCAGGCCTTGAACACGGAATCTCGATATCGTCTTGCGTCCATTCCGAATGGTCTTTGGACTCGGTTGACGGCGGAAACACAACGGCTCGGCTCCGTCTGATACAGTCGGACTAACGCCGGCCGCCGACCTCGTCGATATGGTCGAGCAGATCGGCCGGATCCTCGTAGACGCGAATGGCGCCGGACTGCCGCAACTCCTCCGAGCCGTAGCCGCCGCTCAGCAGGCCGACGCCGAGCGCGCGGCAGCGCGTCGCCGCCAGCATGTCCCAGATGCTGTCGCCGACCACGACCGCGCGCTCGATCGGCATATCCAGACGCGCGGCGGCGGCCAGGAACAGGTCGGGATCGGGCTTGGCAAAGCGGACCTCGTCGCGGGTCACGACCGCGCTCTGCCGGGGATCGACGCCGAGGGCGGCGAGATTGACGGCGGCGGTCTCCATGCGGCCGCTGGTTGCGATCGCCCAGGGGATGCCGGCATCGGTCAGGAAGGCCAGCAGCTCGCGGGCGCCGGGAAGCGGGCGGACCTGCTGTCCCAGCCCCTGATAGGCGGCCGCATGCGCGCGCCTGAGCCGCTCGATCCGCTCCGGCTCCATGGCACAGCCGGTCTCGCGCAGCAGCTGGTTGGTGAACAGCCCTCCGCTCATGCCGATCTTGCGATGGATGCGCCAGACCGACAGCTCGATGCTCTCGGCATCGAGCGCCGTCTTCCACGCCAGCACATGCTGATAGACGCTGTCGACCAGCGTGCCGTCGAGGTCGAACAGAAAGGCGGTTTCGATGCGCATGGTTTGCTCCGAGGCCCTGATGATGGCCGAGAGCCAAGCGGCTGCGGCCGTTCGGGTTCCTTCCCCGGTGAGCGATCGCGCTTCAAGCGTCGGGAACGCCGTCTTCGGGTTCCCGATGCGCCAGGCTGGTGGGACTTGACGCGCCCGCACAAAGCGGGCCCGTCAGCCCTTCCGTGGCCGTCGGCTCAGCCTTTGGGACGAATGAAGCCGGCGAGGGTCTTCTTGTGCTCCTCGCACCAGTTCGTCATGCCGAGGCGGCGCTGGTCCATGTCGATGGCCTGCGTGGCCACCGCGACTTCGGCCATCAGGTCATCGTCCTGCTTCTCGCCCATCTTGCCGCCCGTGTGCAAATAGGCGATCGCCTTGCGGACCTTTTCCGTGGTGCCGTCGGGCATCTGCATGTCCTGCGCCTTCTGGACCAGATCCTGATAGACGACGTCGATCCCGGGACATTCGACCTTGGTGGCAAAGGCCTCCAGCACCATGGTCGTATAGACATGGCGCGGCTCGGCATGGACCGGAACCACGGCGGCGGCCGTCAGTACGGCCGCAATGGTCAACTTCAAACGCATACGCAGTAATCCTCCCGCTTGTTTTCAGGGAGGCTAGCGTCTGACCGCAACGCGATCAACAACGAGGGCAGTGCAACAGGACGATTTGATCGCGCGCCGCTATTTGTTCAGCCGGCGCTCCTGCTCCTTGAGCAGCAGGTCCAGATCCTCGCTCTGCTGAGCCAGCCGGTCGGCGTTGCGCTCCTCGTCGGCGGCGCCGGACTGCGAGGCGGCCTGCTCGGTGATCTGGCGGATGTTGTCGCGCAGGATCGCGATGCGGTCGGCGAGTTCGGCGTCGGACAGGATGGTCGGATCGGTCAGGCTCATGATCCCCTCGCACATGCGCTCATTGGCCTGCTCCTTAGCTCGGAAAGCCGCGCCGGGACAAGTGTCTCGCGGCGCGCCGTCACGCGCAGCCCGCTGAGGCGATGCACGCCCTGTGGCGGCCGGCCGCGCCTTCAGCGCACCGGCATCGGCGGTCGGACGACCGGCTGGTCCGGATCGGTAGCGGCGGGAGCGGAGGGCAGGGCCATCGGCGCCGGCGGCGGTGGCACCATGGCGGCCGTCGCCGGGGCCGGCGGCCGGGGCCGGTGCGGCACCGGCAGTCCCGGCTGTGCCGGTGTCACGGCAGCCGTCGCAGGACGCGGGGCGGGCCGCTGCCGCGAGATCGTCTGTCCGATGGCTTGCGGATCGAACGGCCGCGCTTCGGCCGTCCGCTCGCTGGGCCTGTCGCTGGGCTTGGCTTCCGCCACGCGCGCCATCTCGCGGGCCATCTGATCCTGGCCTGATTTGAGCTGGGCGAGGCTCGTCTTCAGCTCGGTGATCTGCTGGTTCAGGGCGGCGAGGTCATGGGCCATGGATTGCAGCAGCTGCGCCTGCTCCTGCGACGCGCCGGCGCCGAGCGCACCCGTCGCGGGCTCCTGCGCCGGAGATGCTGCGGCCGCAGCCGTCTCCTGCGTCGACGACGCGGCCGGCTGCGCGCCATCCTTGTCGGCGTTCGACACCAGCGAGATCCGCGGCATCCAGTGCGCGACCACCTCCTGGGCCTGGTCGCCATAGCTCTGCCAGGCGGCTGCGGCGACGGCACTGCCGACCGCGAACAGCACGGCCAGTACGGTGCGCAGCACCCAGGTGCCGAGTGTCGTGCGTCCCCCGGCTGCGGCGAGGTCACCGCCGGCCGTCGCCTGCGTTCTGAACTCGGGATCAATCTTGGGCGAGGGGACATCCGGCGGCCGTTGCGCGCTGCGCCGGTCGGCGTCGACGGCCGCTCGATCGCCACGGGCCGCCAGCACGATCTCGGGGTCGATCACGGCGTGGGGCTGCTGATCGCTGTCTTTCGTCGTCGTTGCAAGCATTGACGCTCCGTCCTCCGTTTCGTCCGCCTCATCGGCGGCGCTCGGCTCCGTCCCGATGTCTCCTACCAACGCATCGTCGTACTAACGTCCGTCGTACCAACGTCCCGTGGCAGAAGCCTTCGTCGCAGCAACGTCTCGTGGCGCCCACATCGGATGGCGAGGTCATCTGCTGACGACGACGTCACGCGACGCTCGGCCCGCGGGCCGCTTCAGAACAGAACCTGGATACTGTGTCCCGCGTGCGCAGGCATCTGCATGTGCACGGTGTTGGTCGTGGCTCGATGCTCCGGAACGTCCCATCATCGTTCCGCCACATCGCGGCTCGGCTGATTCCTTCGCGTCCTCCGCAGTCTCTGCCATATCAGGCCAAACCAAGGCAAAGGCATGGCAGCCTTGCGCGCGACCATCCGGCCGCAGAGCGAGCATACTCCCAATGAGCGGAGAAGGCTACGCCGATGGTATTACCGGCCCGCTCGGCCATTGTTGCCCACGATGCCTCACTGCTTGACGATCTCATCGGCAGGCAGCCACATCTCGCAGCGCAGACCGCTCGGCTCGAAACGTCTGATGACGCGCGCGCCGACCTCGTAGGGAAGCATCTGCTCGAGCAGCACCGTTCCGAAGCCGTGCCGGTGCGCGCCGAGCGCATGGCCCGAGAGGCCGGTCTCGATCCAATCGATGACGAGCCAGCGGATCGCCTCGTGCTCGTCGAGCCGCCACGCGATGCTGATGAATCCGCGCGGCACGGTCAGCGCGCCGAATTTCAGCGCGTTGGTCGCGAGCTCATGCATCGCCAGCCCGATGCTCTCGGCCGCTTTCGCCTTGATCCGCACCCGCGGGCCCGACAGCGAGAACTGCCGATCCTCGCGCGCGGCGCCGGCGCGCAACTCATCGGCGATCAGCTCGGCAAGATCGAAGCCGGCGAGCGGATCGCGCGTGACGACGGCCTGGATGCGCGACAGCGCCGCGATGCGGCCCTCGAGATGGCTCGCGAAATCCTCGACGCTCTCGCTGGAGTCGCCGGTGCGGCGGATGATCGAGCGGATCACCGCGAGCAGGTTGCGCACGCGGTGCTGCAGCTCGGCGTGCAGGAACTTCTGGTGCTCGGTGGCCTCGACCACGGCGGTGATGTCCTGGGTGATGCCGCCGATTCGCTGCACCCGCCCGGCGGCATCGACCATCGGGAAACTACGGATACGCAGCCAGCGGAGCGCGCCGTCGGTCTGCCTGATGATGCGGAAATCGGAGCTGTCGCGCTCGCCCCGCCGCGCGCATTCGAGACCCTCGATGACACCAGGCCGATCCTCCGGCAGCATCAGCTCGGTCCAAGGCGCGAGATGATCGCCCTGCAGCACCGCGCTCCGCGGCACGCCATAGATCGTTTCGAAGGCGGGGCTGAGATACTCCCAGCGCAGGCTGTCGGCGTCACGGATCCACAACACGTCCGAGGATGCCTCGCCGAACTGGCGGAAGCGCGCTTCGCTGTCGCGCAGCGCGGCTTCGGTCCGCTTGCGGTCGTCGATGTTCATCGCCAGCTCGACCAGCGTGCCGTCGCCGATGTCGCGGCCGGCGAACATCATCCAGGCCCGCTCCCCGTTCTTGCGGAAGTATTGCTTTTCATAAGGACCGATCCGTCCCGTGCGTTGCAGATGCGCGATCTGGGACGTCGAGCTCTCGAGCCACTCCGGCGGCGTCAGGCTCTTCCATGTGAGATGACGGCTTCGCACCTCCTCGCGCGAATAGCCGGTCATGTCGAGGAAGGCGTCGTTGGCATCGATCAGCACGCCCTCGGCATGATCGAAGAACAGCACGCCGACCGAGTCGATCTCCAGCAGCCGGCGCAGCCGATGCGCGCTCGAGCCCATGCTGGTGTCGCGAGGATCTGCAGGCACCGGCGGTGCATCCACGCGCAGCACGCTGCAGCTCAGCTGCGCGGCGAGATCGGGATCCGATTGCGTGAGCGCGAGCAGGTCGGGATCGATCGCCAGTTCGGGATGCGCCGCGGCCCAGAAATGCACCATGCGCAGATAGGCCAGGAACGCCGCCAGCAGCTCGAACCTGGCGTCGCCGAGCGCATGACGGATCGCCAGCCGGGAGCGAGCGGCCACAGCGCTCGGCAGGAACAGCGCCGCCGCAGCCGTGAACAGGTCGGCCTCGCTCTCGCTGCGCGGCTCGGGGATTTCCCGCGGCGCTGTCATCGCCTCGAGGCGGTCGAGGGCCGCGGCGACATCTGCGCCGTCGATGAGCGGAAGCGAGAGCAACTGGCGGGCCTGGTCAATCGTCTCCGGGCGGCACGCCGGATCGCCTCCAGGCCAGCCAAGCCCGACCAGGAAGCCGAAATGGCGCATCAGGCAATGGGACGAGCCGGCGAGGCGCGAGAGATGGACAGCGAGCCGCTCCTTGAACAAGGCGGGCAATGGCGCATCGAGATAGGCGCATTTCGCGACCTGCCACAACTGCCGGGTCGTCTCCGGAGCCGATGGGTGCGCCCGGAACAGATTGGGCATCAGCCCGAGGCGATGCACGATCTCCTGCTCAAAAGCTTCGTCGCCCATGCCCTGTTCGACCATTGCCGTTCTCCGGCACAATGCCCGAGCCGGTCGGCCTGGCGCAAGGCGCAGACGCCGGTGCAGGGAACGCCTCACTCATTGGCATCGAGCTGACGACCTTCACGGTCCAAATGCAAGTAATTCGCATTGAACAGGCCGGCGCTCATGAGGCGATCGAGGTCGGGCAGCACCAGCATCTTGCCCTTCAGCACGATCAGGTCGCCCGCGCGCAGCTCCTGGAGCGTCCGGTTGACATGGACCTTCGACAGCCCGGTCGCCTCGGCGAGGTCGGCCTGCGTGAGCGGAAAGCTGCAGCCGTTGTCGTCGGCGAGGCCGGCGAGCCGCAGCCGGAAGAACAGCTCGCACAACAGATGCGCCATGCGCTCGGAGGCGGTGCGCTGTCCGAGGTTCATGGTCCATTCGCGCTGGATCGCGGCATTCACCAGCGTCTCCCACCAGAACGCCGTGGCGATGCGCGGATATCCGGCGGAGATCTCGTCGAAGAATTCGCGCGACAGATCGGCAATCGACACGGACGTGATCGTGCCGATCGAGTGGTCCATCTCACGCAGGATGAAGATATTGAGGTCGCAGATGTCGCCGGGCAGGAAGAACGAGACGATCTGGCGGCGGCCATCCTCGAGCTGCTTGTAGCGGCAGGCCCAGCCGTTGAGGATCAGATGGACGTCCTTCGGTTTCTCGCCCTCGCGCGCGATGTCCGTCCGCGGCGCAAACGTCCTGACCCGCTGCGCGGCAGCGCGGTTGAGCATCAAACGGTCGGCCGCCGAGAGACGGACGAAGTTCTCGAGCTTGCGGATGAGATGACTCAAGGACCGGTTCCCCCCCCGCCGGGCTTATAGGGGTTCCACGTGGTGCGACTACAATAACTTATGTTAGCATGATACCTCGTTAGCTGCGCATCTTTTTGCAGGAGCGACGAAACATCGAGACGCCGGCGAATGGCCGTCTGGGCTCGTGCAACGGCCTCCGCGAGGGCGGCCCCTGCATGGCGCGCCGTCGCAGGGCGTCGGCCGGAGTCGCGCTGTTCTGATTATTGTCGAAGGAGAAGGACTGGTTGCCGTTGCGTCGATCACGCGCTGATGCGCCTGGCCCGCGCCTGCAGCGTGGCGACCGGGTTGTCATCCTTGTCGCGACGGCCTAAGCGCGCGGCCGCGCACATACGCGACATCAGCCGTGCGTTGCCACGGTGCCGGCGCATCGTGATGATCCGACAGGCAGAGGGCGACTTTCGCCTGACGCAGAGACCATGATGCGGGGACCCTGATATGCCGTGGTTCCGCGCACAGGCGAGGCGGATGTCAGGCTCGGCGCAATCCGACAGGGATGCCGGCTGAACGCCAATCGACCATCAACGGTCGGCGGCCTGCATGATCGGCGCACTCAGCAGCTCGTTGATGTGTGCGGCCGTTTCGGCCTGGAGGGCCTTTCTCAGCAGCAATTCGCGCTCCGGGCCGGCCGGCAACAGCTTGGCTGCGTTGCGTGCGTCCGTCGCAGCCTGTTGCAGACGGTCTGCAAAGGAGATGGTCTGTTTGCGCCGGGGTCTCTTGAGCGTCATGGCGAGCTCCTGTTCCTCTTAGCAGGAGCCTGCTACCAGAGCCGTGTCGTGTCGCTAACACACTTTAACATGAAGGAATGACGATCAGTGGATGGCGCGGGATTCGCGGTTGTCGCGCGCCGCCGATGAGTTGTTCGATCGTTCGAGTCAGCGCCGGAGAACGAGGACGGGTTCGATAATCTCTGCCGGCCCGGCGAGACGCGCTCGGCCGGACGTAAGACCAACGGGAGGGGGCGCATCTGCTCCAGAGCGGCGCGGCTGGACGCCTCAGAGCTCGATGATGATGTAGTCGTTCTCGACGACGACCGGATAGCGCTCGGCGATGTAGGGGCCTTTGACCAGGGTCTCGCCGGCTTCCCGTTTGACATCGTAGTTGCGCAGTCGCGTCGTGCCCGGGTCGCACCAGGACTGTCCGGTGGACAGCTCGAACTCCCAGCCGTGCCACGGGCAGCGCAGGAACTCGCCGTCGCGTTCGAGGCGATAGTCGCCGGGACCGGAGGATTGTGCGATGCCGGTGATGACACCGTTGCAGATCCGGGCGCCGCCATGGGGGCAGCGGTTCAGCAGCGCATGCAGCCGGCCGTCGACGTTGAACAAGGCGACCTCGCGGCCGTCGACGAATGCGGTGCGGCGCGTGCCCGGCGGCAGCTCATCGGCCGAGCAGACGACATGGCGGCTCATGACAGGCGGTACAATGCCATCGCATTGTCCCTGAAGATCTTGCGGCGCTGGGCGTCGGTCATCGGGAATTTGAAGGCGAAGCTGGGATTGTCGTAGTCCCAATGCGGGTAGTCGGACGAATAGAGCAGGCGGCCCCAGCCGATCCAGTCGATGATTTCAGTGAGATGCCGGGCCTGCTCGGGCTCCTCGATCGGCTGCGTCGTCCACCAAACATGCTGGCGCAGATAGTCCGACGGACGCTGCTTCAGATGCGGTACCTCCTTTCGGAACCTGTCGAAATGCTTGTCCATGCGCCAGGCGAGCGCCGGCGCCCAGGCGAAGCCGCCTTCGACCAGCACGACCTTCAGGCCCGGGAAGCGCTCGAACACACCGCCGATGATGAAGCTCGCAGCGAGCGATTCCATGCAGGCGACGAAGACGTAGTGCTCCTGCAGATAATAGGTCGGCCAGCCCGAGCCGGTCGACGGATGGCCGCCATTGTAACCGACCGGATGCAGGCCGATCGGTAGGCCGGCCCGCTCCGCCGCAGCGTAGATCGGCCAGTAGCGCGGATGTCCGAGCGGATCCGACGGTCGCGACGACAGCATGATCTGGACATAGCGGCGGTCGGCGGCGCAGCGCTCGATCTCGGCCACCGCGGCCTCGGGAAATTCCTGCGGCACGACGATGCCGGCGCGCAGCCGCGGCTCCTGCCGCACCCAATGGTCGATCTGCCAGTCATTGGTGGCGCGCGACATCGCGGCAGCGAAGTCGGGATTGCGCTCCTCCATGCCGCCCTTGCTGAGCGCCATCAGCAGCCCGAACTCGACGTTGACGGGATCGAGATGCTGCTTGCGCAGCATGTCGAGATCCGATCCTGCGGGGCCGCTGGCGGGCAGCGCGTCCGCGCGCATGCCGGCGGCCATCATCCGCGGATACATCAAGGTGCTCGACAGCGCCTGCCGCACATGCACGCCGTAGGTCTGGTAGTGCTCGCGCCAGCGCGGCGCGAGATAGGGCAGCAGCTCGCCCGGCGTGCGATGAGCGGGATGAATATCGCAGTCGACAACCGCGAGGGTCTGCCGCGCCTTGACCTCCTGGAATGGTGCATTCATCGGATCGTCTCCTCGATCGCGGCCGCGCCGCCGATCGCCTCCTGCGCGAGGCGCGGATAGGTCGCGAGCGCATTGTCGATCAGCGTCTTCCTGAGCGTGGCAGGCGACAGCCCCTCAGGCAGCACGTCGTCGGCCTCGAACTGCCAGTGCGGATAGTCGGTCGAGAACAGCAGCATGTCGTCGGAGCCGATGCGCGCGATGGTCGCCGCCACGGCCGCCGCGTCGGGCGCGTCGAACGGCTGGGTGGTCAGCCGGAGATGCTCGCGGATGATCTCGGACGGCCAGCGGTCGACCCAGGGCGTTTCGGGACGGGCGCCGCGCCAGGTCTTGTCGGTGCGCCACATCGTCACCGGCAGCCAGCTGACGCCGGATTCCAGGAAGACGAATTTCAGCCGCGGGAAGCGCTGGAACACGCCTTCGGCAATCAGGCTCACAGTCTGGTTCTCGAAGGCCTGCGCCTGCGCGACATAGTCCTCGAACTGATAGCAGGGCCAGCCGACGATGGTCGGCGCATAGCGATAGGTGCTGCCGGCATGCACCGCGATGACCAGCCCATGGCGCTCGGCGGCGGCGTAGATCGGGAAGAACTCGCGGCGGCCGAGTGGCCGCTCGCCCATCGCCAGCATCAGGACCTGCACGAAACGTCCATCGGAAGCGAGCCGCTCGACCTCCGCAACCGCCTGCGAAACATCCTGCGGATGGATCAGGATCGAGCCGCGCAGCCGCGGCTCGCGCTCGAGCCATTCGACGCGCAGCCAGTCGTTGACGGCGCGGCACAGCGCCGCGGCCATGTCGTCATTGTGAAGCGCGACGGCGCCATGGATGATGTTGGCGATCGCGAAGCTCAGGCCGAAGGCGTCGAGCGCCTGCGTTTGCACCGTCTCCAGCGCGGTCGCGGCCGGCGCTGCGCGCCAGTCGGCGCGCTGGCTGATCGGCGCATTCGGCGGATAGCTCATCATCGCGAACGGCATGCGGTCGATGGCGCGGTTGATGATCTGGTCGCGCCAGAAGTCGTCGAGATGGGGCAGCAGCTGCGCGATGGTCGGTGCGGGCAGATGGAGATCGCAATCGATTGCGCCAGCGTAAGGCAATTTCATCGTCGGCTCCGTGGCTCTCGAATGGCGTCGGTGCGGGCGTCAGCTGTCAGGCCGGCGCGGCCTGATCGACCTTGTCCGGCTCCGCAGCCGCGATCGTCCGACGCCGCTGCGACAGCCCGAGCATCAGCACGCAGCTCGCCATCACCAGCGGCGGCAGCGCCGCGAGCAGAAACAGGTTCGACGCCGGCAGATGACGTGCGATCAGCAGCCCGGCGATCAGCGGTCCGCCGATCGATCCGATCTTGGCGACCGACAGGGCCCAGCCCACCGCGGTCGTCCGATTGGCGCTCGGATAGAATTGCCCGACGGCGCTGTTCAGGCCCTGATGGCCGCCGACAACGAAGAAGCCGACGCACATCATGGCCACGAGGAATCCCACATCGCTGAAGCCGGCAACGCCGAGCGAGGCGACCAGTGGGCAGGCGATCATCGGCACCGCGGCGATCGCGATCACGCCGTAGCGGTCGAGCACGATTCCGGCGAGCAACGCGCCGACCGCGCCGCCGAGGCTGAACATCGACAGCCCGAACGCCGCCTGCGCCGGCGTGTAGCCCGAGGCTTCGGCCAGGATCGGCGTCCAGCTGTTGAGGAAGAACATGGTCACCGAGCTGGCGATATAGGCGACCCACAGCAGCGGCGTGATGATCGCAAGCCTGCCGTCGAACAGAGCCGTCAGGCGCGCGAGCGGGCCGCTACCGGCCGGGCTCGGCTCCTCCTGGACGATGAAGCGGCTGGTCGGCTGGGCGCCGAGACCGGGCGCGATGCTGTTGACGATGCGCGCAACCTCGTCGGGCTGCCTGCCCTGCACAACGAGGTATTTGATCGACTCCGGCAGGATGAAGAAGCAGATGACGGCAGCGATCAGCGGCAGCACGCCGCCGATCCAGAACACGATCGGCCAGCCGAACTGCGGCACCAGCCACGCTGCGATCAGTCCACCGGCGCTGCCGCCTCCGACATAGCCGAGCATGATGATCGCGACCGCGGTGCCGCGATAGCGGCTGGGCACATATTCGAGATTGAGCGCGTAGCACAGCGGGGCGAGGCCGCCGATACCGATGCCGGCGAGGAAGCGAAGCGCGATGAGCACGTTCAGATCGCGGGCCCAGACCGTCAGCAGGCTGAAGCCGCCGAAGGTCAGGGTGGCCACGACGATGGCGAGGCGCCGCCCGATGCGGTCGCCGAGATAGCCCAAGATCAGGCCGCCGACGAGAATGCCGAAGATCCCGGCGCTGAAGACCACTCCGAGCGTCGCCTTGTCGATGCCCCAGCTGCGAATGATGGACGGCGCCGCGAACGCCATCGCATGCAGATCATAGCCGTCGAGGCACATGATCACGGTGGAGAGGATCATGACTTTGAGCACCAGGCCGTTGCGGCGCTGGCGCTCGATGACGTCGCTGACGTCAATGACGGCCGTGGCGCTCATGGTCGCTCCTTCCCCTCGCCCTTGTCCGCCGTTCATGAGTGACGGCTTGCTGCAAACCACTCTGGCGACGGCCAGCTCGTTCTGGGCGGAGCTGCTGGCGTCAGGGCGCAACCTGGGGACGCGCCGGGAGCCAAAGCAGTTTGCAGCTGTAGGCTATTTGCTTCGGGATCGATGGAGAATAGGCTATTTTGGAACGACATTTTTTCCGGATTGGATGAAATGAGCGATAGCCTGTTGAACATGAAGGCCTTTGTGGCAACTGCCCGGGCCGGCAGCTTCTCCGAGGCGGCGCGGCAGCTGCGGCTGGCGCCGTCGGTCGTGACCAAGCGCGTGACCCAGCTCGAATGGTCGCTGAAATCCAAGCTGCTGCGCCGGAGCACGCGGCGGCTCCAGCTCACCGAGGTCGGCGAGCGCTATCTGGAGACGATGCAGCAGATCGTCCGTGAGTACGACGAGATGGCGGCCGGCGTGAAGCGGTCGCCGGACGAGATCGAGGGCCTGATCCGGATCAAGGCGCCGGGATCGCCGATGGCCATCGATCTGTCCGGGCTGCTGGCGGCGTTTCAGATCAAGTATCCGCGGGTCACGCTGGACGCCGTGCTGGTCGACCGCACCGTCAATCCGGTCGAGGAGGGATTCGATATCGTGCTGACGATGATGCCCTCGTCGTTTCACGGCGTGATCGAGGAGCCGCTACTGGCCTATCCGCGCGTGCTGTGCGCCGCGCCGTCCTACATCGCGCGCCGTGGCCAGCCGCGCCACGTGCGTGATCTGGCCGACCACGACTGCCTGGTGTTCACGCCGATGGGCCAAGTCTGGACTTTCGACGGCAAGAGCGGCCTCACCACCGTCGCGGTGCGACCTCGCCTCGTCACCAACAACAATGCGCTGCTGGTCGAGGCCCTGAGCGCGGGTGGCGGCATCGCCGTCGTGTCGCGGACGGCGATGACGCCGCGGCTGCGCAGCGGCGCGCTGGTCGAGGTCCTGCCGGACGTGCTGGTGCCGGATCTCTGGGTCAAGGCGCTAGTGCCTTCGGCGCGCGCCAATCTGGCGCGCGTGCAGACGCTGCTGGCGGCGATCCGCGACGCCTTCCGTGTGGTGGGAGAAAGTCAGCCCGCGCAGCTCGTGGCCGGTTGAGGCCGCAAGGGACTCCTGCGGGGCCTACCGGGCGAAGCGAGACCCTGTTAAGCAACTGCGGACAGCGGGGCCCTGTCCCCGACGAAGCGAAAGAGGCATCAGCAATGATTGAGACGGTTGGCATCATCGGAGCAGGCACCATGGGCAACGGTATCGCGCAGGTGTGCGCGGTCGCGGGCGTGCCGGTCGTCATGCTCGATATCTCGGAGCAGGCCGTGGCGCGTGGCGTGGCCACGGTGGGCTCGAGCCTCGACCGCCTGGTCAAGAAGGACAAGCTGACCGCCGCAGACAAGGATAAGGCGCTGTCCTTCATCACCGGCACCACGGACAAGGCCAGGCTGTCGACCTGCGATCTTGTCATCGAGGCCGCGACCGAGAACGAGGAGCTCAAGCTCAAGATCCTCAAGGATCTCTGTGCCGGCCTCAAGCCCGAGGCGCTGATCGCGACCAACACCTCCTCGATCTCGATTACCAAGCTGGCGACCGCCACAGACCGGCCCGACCGCTTCATCGGCATGCACTTCTTCAATCCGGTGCCGATGATGGCGCTGCTGGAATTGATCCGCGGCCTGCAGACCTCGGATGCCACCCACGCGGCGGCCGCCGATTTCGCCAAGCGGATCGGCAAGGTCGCGATCACCGCCAAGAACAGCCCGGGCTTTGCGGTGAACCGGATCCTGTGTCCGATGATCAACGAGGCGATTTTCGCGTATTCCGAGGGCATCGCCACCGCCGCCGATATCGACGAGGGCATGAAGCTCGGCTGCAATCATCCGATCGGTCCGCTGGCGCTGGCCGACCTGATCGGCCTCGACACGATGCTGTCGGTGATGGAGGTGTTCTACAACGGCTTCAACGACCCCAAATACCGGCCGGCGCCGCTGCTGAAGGAAATGGTGGCGGCAGGCCAGCTCGGCCGCAAGACCGGCAAGGGGTTCTACGACTACAGCAAGTAGCGGCTGCGGCAAGCTTGCGAGTTGGCAGGCCCATCAACCCGGCGCGTGGCGGGTGACATGCACCCGTCCTCGCGCTGGGGCGTCCGCCCGCCGGGCAATGGTCGTAGTTGGCTCCGTGTTTTGATCGTGGTGTTTTGGTGTTTTGATCGTGGTGTTTTGAGCGCGCGAGCTAACAGCTGCCACGTTGCTTTTGGCCACGGCACCGCCGATCCCTTCGCTCAGGGATGACAGGTCGGTCGAGCCTCCGAATACGCTTCGATGAATGAACCCACGGCACAGCGCCGGGTGGGCAAGGGGCCATGCCTCGCTGATGCAGCCCTCTAAGCCTCGACCCGGCGTGCCGTTCGTGAGTTACCGCTCTGCGGTGGTCCGATACGATACCGTCGCATTCAGCGGATGTGATACTGAGGTGGAGTCATCAAACAACCTCCCTGCAGTCGCGATCGTCTGCTGTCGTTCGGCCCGCCGCCGCTATGAGCCACGTCGGAAGCAAGCGACAGCATGATGCTCCTCCTCTGCATCGATGCTGTCAAGGCGCTTCATGACGCAATGATGAATTCGACGTTACAGCAGCCGCAGTTCCGCAACGATGTCTGCATCCGATGACAAACGTCGGAAAGTGACTACATCCGCGGTGCTGCCCGTTCGCGACAAATCGTCTCTGGCGCAGGCCGCGTGCGGACGAACGTTCATGATGTGCAGCGCCTGAGATCGCCGCGTTCGCGTGCGATGACGCTGAGAGCAGATCGGTTCATGGCCGGAACCAAAAGGGTGCCGCGGCGTCTTGTCTGCCGCGAACAAGCAGGAGAAGAGCGATGAAAGTAGCAACGATCACTCTGGCCGCGCTTGCGGCGTTCACCGGCGTCCTGCCTGTGCTGGCGGCCGAGCAGGGCGCTACGGGGGTGGTGACGGGCATCAACCGTCTGAATGGAACCCTGGCGATCAAGCGGGTTGAAAATGGAACCGTCGGCGCCAATGCGTCCGTCGCGGCGGAGGAGTACAAGGTCAAGGACGGCGCGATGATCGAGGAGGTTCATGCCGGCGATCGGGTAACGTTCTCGACCGCAGACGGGACCGGCACGAAGACGATCATCAAGCTCGACCGGCAGAAGTAGCATCATCGCTGTAAGTCCGGGGCCAAACATGGAACGGCGCAGAATTCTGCACTGTGGCGCGTGGTGTCTCGGGTTCTGGCTGATCGCCGGCCTCTGCACCAATGCAACGGCTGGGGCCGGCGATCTGTATTCGGCTCAAACCGTCGTGACCGGGCAGGGTGCGGACAACCGTCAGGCAGGCTTTGCCATCTGTCTCGAGGACGTCCTGATCAAGGTGTCCGGCGCCTATCAGCTCAGCGGGGACGCACGGCTTGCGCCGTTCAAGGCAAAGGCGAGCGACTTCGTCGCAGGCTTCGACTATCATGATCAGATGTCGGGCAAGCCGAAGCACGATGAGCAGGGCACGCGTGACCGTCCCTATGACCTCACGGTCTCGTTCGATCATGGAAGGATCGACGATCTGCTGCAAAAGCTCGGCGTGAAGCCATGGCCGGCGCCGCGGCCGTCGGTTGGCGTGATCGTGGCCATGACCTCCGGCAGCAGGAGCTTCCTCGTCGTTTCCGATGATCGGCAGTCGGATCTGCAGCGCGACGCGCTCCGCGCAGCTGCCGCCAAGCGCGGCCTCGACATCGTGCTTCCCACCACCTCGCAGGCGACCCGCATCGATATCGGTCGCGCAGCGCTTCCGCCGGCTGCGCTGCTGCCGGGAGCTGAGATGACGTTGCTCGGTCACCTCACCTGGGACGAGGCCAAGCTCGCCTGGGAGTCGCAATGGCAGCTCGATGCGGCGGGGGCAAAGCGCCGCTGGCGGCTTCGTGGTGCGACGTTCGATGACACGTTTCGTCGCGGCTTGGGCGACGTGGCTCAGATCCTGTCCGGCAACGGCGCCCCGTGAGTGGCGGCGGGCAGGTCGGCCTGGTTTGTCTCTACGCCGACTCTGGTCACAGTGGAGACTGCTGCGCCGAAGCAGAACCATGGCATTCCCTCCTTCGAGCGGGCGCAATGAGGCGGGGCGCGATCACCATGTCCACCGCAGCGCCGTGAGGTTGCCGCGATAGCCTGTCACCATCGCTGCCGGAGTCGGCGAGGGCGCTGCCGCTCCGGGAAACCGACAGGAGGGTGCTCGTGGTGAAACTCAGAACGTGTCTCGTCGCCGCGCTGTTGATCGTGGCGCCGGCATCGCTGGCGATGGCCGCCCCCGGTCTGGTGCGCAGTTCGGCCACGTTGCGTGCGGGTCCCGGCACTGGCTTTCCCTTGGTCGAGCGCATTCCGGCGGGCGCCCGTGTCACGATCCATGGCTGCATTCAAGGCGGCGCGTGGTGCGACGTGAGCTTCGCGGGCGAGCGCGGCTGGGTCGCCGCGAAGGCGCTCGCCTATCTCTACCGGGAGCAATACGTCTACCTGCCTGAATATGTCGAATACGTGCCGGTCGCACCGTTCGTGCTGACCACCTATTGGAGCAGCTTCTACTTCGGTCGTCCCTGGTTCTACCGGCACGCCTTCTGGAACCGGTACTGGCGCCAGCATCCGCCCGTCATGGCGCAGAATCCGCCGCCGCCCGGCATGACGCCGCGCGGGCCTGGTCCTGGCGGGGCTGCGCAGCCCGGCGCCATGGGCGCGGTCGCTGGGCAGCCCACGCCGTCACGCGTTGCAACGGGTTCTGCCGCACCGACCGTGGGGCGCGCCGGTCCCGGGATGTCGGCGGGAACTGCAGCTCAGGCCGCAAGACCGGTCGGTGCAATCAGCGCGCCGGCGCAGAGCGCCCGCGCGCAGATGGGCGGCATGGGCCACATGGGTGGCATGGGCGCCATGATGGCCAGTGCGCCACGCGTGAGCGCAGGCGCTCCTCGCGGCGGCGGCGGCCGTTCCGGGGCGGGCGGCGGCTTTCGCCGGCACTGACGCGGCTGCGACCCGCGGAAGAGGGTGGCGTCGATGCGCTTTGCCGACGCGGGCCAATCAGCCGCCGGGCGGCCAATGGCGCAAGGTTCGCGTTGTTCCGCCGACTGCCCATGGACTGAACGCTGGACGTCGCGACCTCGCGCGGCGCCGGGAATTGTGACCTTGCCGCGCCGGTGTCTCGGCGGGCTTCGCCGTTGGCGATGGTGGAGGTGATGACTACATCACGAGCGACGCCCCGCATCCCCACTCGTTCCGCCGCCGTGAAAAAGCTCGTGCTCGTCTTCCTCCTGCTGATCATCACCCCTCTCTCGCTCTCCGCCGCGAACTATCTGCGCAGCGATCGTCGCGGCAATTGGCAGACGGCGGATCGCTCCAGTGCCGGGCTGCTGCCGTCTCCTGCAAGCCATGACGACGCATTGGTCCGCGTGTTCGCTGCGCGCACGGTGCGCTGGCGCGGCATCTTTGCCGTCCACAGCTGGATCGTCGTGAAGGAGAAAGGCGCTCCGCGCTACACGCGCTATGACTACACGGCCTGGGGCGAGCCGATCCGTGTCGACGGCTTCGCGCCGGACGGGCGCTGGTTCGGTGCCCTGCCGGAGACGGTGCTGGCTGTCGACGGCCCGGAAGCCGAGCGCGTGATCCCGGCGATCCGCAGCGTCATCGAGAGCTATCGCTTTCGTGCCTCTGGCGACTACAGCGCCTGGCCGGGACCGAACTCGAACACCTTCGTGCAGGCCGCGCTGAATGGGGTCCCAGAGCTGAATGCGGTGCTGCCGCCGACCGCGATCGGCAAGGATTTTCCCTATGACGGCTGGTGGGGGCGCACCGCCTCCGGAACCGGCCTGTTCGTTTCGCTCGGCGGCTATCTCGGCCTCACCATTGGCTGGATCGAAGGCATCGAGCTGAACGTGCTCGGCGGGGTTCTCGGCGTCGATCTGCGGCGCCCAGCCCTGAAATTTCCAGGCATCGGCCGGCTCGGTATGCCCCTGGCTTGACGGTCCAGCGTCGGGATCTGCCACTGGCATGCGCCTTGCTGCGCATCGTCAAGGCACGCCGCAATGTCGCGGATGCGCCAGACCGCCTTCGTCTGGCTCTGACAATCGACGGGTTCGGCCGCCGTGGTTCGGCGCGAGTTCGTTTGCGCGTGTCAGATCCGCCACACGAGGCGAGGGGAGACAGGTGATGGACACGCTGTTTGCGATCTGCGCGACCTATGAGGTGGACGACGGCACGGCGCGGGGATTCGTCCTGCAGCGACGCGATGCAGATGGCAGCGCCAAGCCCTGGCCCATCCTAGTCACCCGCAAGGGCAACAACTTCTATGGATTCGAGAATGCCTGTCCGCACCAGGGCGCGCGGCTCGACAAACGGTCAGGCGAGTTCATGGACGAGGAGGGCAATTTCCTCGTTTGTAGCCAGCACGGCGCGCAGTTCGACCTCGACACCGGGCAGTGTTTCATCGGGCCCTGTCAGGGCCAGGCACTGACGCCGATCAAGCTCGTGATCGACGACGGCGACATCTGCCTGTCCGGCATCGCGCTCGACGAGGAGGACGGGCTCGACATCGACGACCCCGAGGACGATGTCCCCGAAGTGCAGATCACGTCGGATTGAACGGAGCGGCCAGGTTGCAGCCGGCGCCGATGATCAGCGCTTCTTTCGCTCGGCGCGGCTGAAATTGCTGAGGTGCCCCTCGCGCGCGGCCTGGGCGCGCGCCGCCTTGATCAGGCCGGGGCTGCGCGCGGGCGGCGCCGGAAGCGAGGGCAGGCGGGTGAGCTTGCGGCCGCCGCAGGTCGGACACACCGGCTTTTCCGAAATCCCGATCAGCAGCTCGACATCCTCTGCACAGGTCGCGCAGTGAAAGCTGTAGAATGGCATGATGCATCCCTCCTCTGCAGGCGGGACATTGCATGAAGCGGGCCAGACGCGCGATGACCTGAAAACGTCGATTTTGCCGTCATTTGCATGCAAACGGGCCGGCTTTGCTTCAGGCCGTGTGCCGAACACGACGGGGCTTGCGTCGAACATTCGACAGCCCCGCGAGCCCGGCGGCTGGTCCGGGACATCCGGGTGCCAGCCGGCCGGGAACGCGGATCAGGCGTTGGTCTTCGGCACGTACTTGCCGGCAACGCACTTGTAACTCTGCAGACGCCACTCGTGATAGGGACCCTTGGACATCCAGTCCGCGATTCCGATCTGCGCGCTGACCGCGCATGATGTCATCGTGATGCCGGACATCTCGCTGTTGGTAACAACCTTCTCCATGCAGAGCTGGCCGTTGCAAAGTAGTGCGACGAGAGTGACGAGCACGTTGATTCTGCCTCCAATGAGTGGGACCCGGTGAGGTCTGTGAAAGCAGAGTTCATGCCAAGTCTCGAATCCAGGCCGTGCCGCTACGGAAGGGATTGATACGGGTGTTACTTGCTGGTGACAGAAGAGTGACGGATTCACCGCTGACGTCACGTAGAGTTCGCCGGATCGCTCCTAACAGCTGCTGATCAGTTCGCTGCTTGACCCTCGGCGTGCCATTGCGCTCCGGCCGCCGGCGGGATCGTAGTTCGGCGATGTCAAACAACGGGCAGTGGCTGCGCAGTCCTGCAGCGTTTGCAGGCGATGGCATGTCAGGCTCGAATACCGCTGCCTGATGCGCTGAATTCCGAATGCGGCGCGCGCGGAAAACCGGCACTTCACACGCACGTGACGACGGGGCTCGGCGGCGGGCTTGCGCGAGCCGGCGCCGGTTCCGTAGGAAGACGGAAATTCAGGGGGACTTCATGACTGCCGATCTGACCCGCCGCGCGCTCCTCAAGCTGGCCGGCGCGACTTCCATGACGATGGCCGCCGTCGCGGCCGCGCGCGCCGAGGGCGGCGGTGAGAGCACGGCCGCCGGTCCCACCTTCGCGAGCCGGACACCGATTCGGATCGGCATGATGACCTTGCGGGTGAACGATGCCGACAAGGTCGCGGCGTTCTACCGCGACGTGATCGGCCTCTCGGTGCTGCAGCGGACCGAGACGATGGTTCGCCTCGGAGCCGGCGGCGTGCCGCTGGTCGAACTCGAGGCGCGTCCTGGCGCGGGCCGCGAATCGCCGCGTTCGGCCGGGCTGTTTCATACGGCGTTCCTGATGCCGACACGCAAGGACCTTGCCCGCTGGCTGGTGCATGTCGCGCTCAATCGGACCCCGCTGACCGGCTTTGCCGACCACAATGTCAGCGAGGCCGTCTATCTCGACGACCCCGAGGGCAACGGCGTCGAGGTCTATGCCGACCGCGCGCCGGAGCTGTGGCAGTGGCGCGACGGTTCCGTCAGGATGGGGACCGATCAGCTTGACGTCGATGATCTCGTCGCTCTGACCGATACGCGCACCAGCAGCTATGCCGGTGCGCCGGACGGCCTTCGCATCGGCCATGTGCATCTGAAGGTCGGCGACATCGGTCAGGCGAGCGGCTTCTACACCGGGCTGATTGGGCTCAATCCCACGCGGACAATCGATCGCGCGGCCTTCCTGTCGTCCGGCCGCTATCACCATCACATCGGCGCCAACACCTGGCGCAGCGCCGGCGCCGGACGGCGCGATGACGGCTCCACCGGCCTGTCATGGTTCTCTTTCGAGGTCGGCAGCACGGATCTGCTGGCAGGGCAGGAGGCGCGGCTGCGCGGCGCTGGAGCGTCGGTGACGACGATCGCGAACGGGCTTGAAACCGCGGATCCCTGGGGCACGAAAGTCCGCCTGATCAAGGTGTGACTCAGCCGGCTCAGCAGCGGTGTTGTTCCTCGAGGCCACGGCTATGCGCGGTTTGAGAGAGACCTCAACCGCTGCACGACGTGCCTGCGATCAAGCCTCGTTGAGGCCGGCGCCGCGATCGGTCAGCGCCTTCTCCGCCTTCGGCGTCAGTTCATAGACGTCGCCGTCCTTGGCGACATAGCCCTCCTGGATGAGCTCGAGGAGCTCGTCCTGGCGGTCGGCGGCAAAGGCGATGGATTGTCCGATGTCGCAGAGCATCGCGATCTGGTGGTCCGTCAGCATGGCCGTCCTCCTGTCGTCCATCCGAACGCGGCAGTCCGGCGAAATGTTCCGGAGATGCGCGGGCGCCCGCGTGGACGGGGCTTACGATCCGAACAGCGCCGCGTAGATCACGTAGAGCCAGCCGAAGATGCCGTGGATGATCGCCCAGAGGATCGAATGGTTGGCCGAATAGGAGATCGTCATGGCGAGCGCCGAGCCGAAGCCGACGCCATATTTGGCGCCTTCGACGCGGACAGCGTAGGTTCGGTTGCCGTTCATGTTGGTCTCGGATTTGGTCTGCGCGTCCCTACGCCTTGCGCACGAACTCGGATTTCAGATTCATCTGGCCGATGCCGTCGATCTTGCAGGCGATGTTGTGGCCGTCGCTGGCCTCCTGCAGGCGAATGTTGCGGACCTTGGTGCCACCCTTCACCGTCGAGGACGAGCCCTTTATCTTGAGGTCCTTGATGACGATGACGCTGTCACCGTCGGCGAGCACATTGCCGTTGGCGTCCCGGATGCTCGCGTCGGTCTCGGCGGTGGCGGCGACAGCGGCATCGCCGCTCCATTCATGACCGCATTCCGGGCAGACCCACAGCGCGCCGTCCTGATAGGCGTGTTCGGAGCGGCATTGCGGGCAGGTCGTTGCGTCAGTCATCTCATCCTCGGGTGCTACAGTCAGCGTGCGGCAGCGTTAGAGGCTGGGATGGAACCGGGCAAGAAAAATCCCAGAAAAAATCGTCGGATCAGGGCAGCGCGCAATGCTGGTGAGCCTGCGCGCCGCCGATGTTTGGGGCCTCAGACGGGTCGCCTGGCCGCGACTCACGCCGCCTTGCGCTCGGGGGCCTTGGTGGCCGGCTCGGCCTCGGCCGCGTCCATCGCCCGCAGATAGGTGTCGAGCAGGGTCTCGTGCTCGTCGCGCTCGTCTTGGTCCTGCTTCCGCAGCTTGATGATCTCCTTCAGGATCTTGACGTCGAAGCCCTCACCCTTGGCCTCGGCGAACACTTCCTTCTTCTGCTCGTTCAGCTCCGCCAATTCGCCGTCGAGGTGCTCGATCCGCTCAACGAAGGACCGGATGCGCGCGCCGGGAATGCCGATCTCTGACATGGTGACTCCTACACTAATGGGGCCCCGAAAATGCGGCGCACTTCGTTGCCAATGTCTTAACGCCCGCCGCTTGCACGGAGCCCGGAGGACGACGTGCTTAACGCGGAACCGGAGGCGCGCGGACGCGAGCCGCCGCGGCATGCGGCACGATCTCCCGAAGGTGACGGCCAGGGGTCCAGCCGGTATGTGAAAGCGGTCGGCGGCACTCCACAGCCCTGGCATTGGCGATACCCCACCTGCCCGGAACGACAGACCCATGACACGCGCCAGTATTCCGCCGATCGACCGCACCAGCCTCCAGGCCCAGCTCGCCGCATTGCCCGGCCTGGCCCGGCTGCGCGATCTGTCGGCCGGTTTCGCCGAGGCCAGCGACGAGACGATTGCGGCGATCCTGGAGTCGGCTGCGGGCTTCGCCGCCGACCGGCTCGACGCGCTCAACGCCCAGTCGGACAGCGGCGCACCACGGCTCGTCGATGGCGCGGTCGTCACCTCCGAGCTGCATCGGGCGGTCTGGCGGGACTATGCCGAGGGGGGCTGGATCGCGCTCGACCTTCCCGAGTCGCTCGGCGGGCAGGGGCTGCCGCTGGTGGTCGCGGTGGCGGTGCAGGAGGTGTTCGACCGTCATTGCGCCGCCTTCGGCATGCTGCCGGTGCCCCTGCGCTCGGCGGTACGGCTGATTGACGCCTGGACGACCGACGACACCATCCGTTCGGAATGGCTGCCGAAGCTGATCGCAGGCGAGTGGGGCGCGACGATCTGCATCTCCGAGGTTGGCGCGGGCTCCGACGCGAGCCGGATCCGGACCAAGGCCGTCGCACGCGGCGACGGTCGCTGGTCGATCACCGGCGAGAAGCAATGGATCTCGTTCGGCGGCCATGATCTGACCGGCCGCATCGTGCACTGTCTGCTGGCACGCACCGACAGTGCCAAGGGATTGTCGCTGTTCCTGGTGCCCGACCGTAGCGATGGAGCAGCGAACGGCGTCGTCGTGCGCAAGCTCGAGCACAAGCTTGGCCTGCATTTGTCGCCGACCTGCGCGATGGGATTCGAGGAGGCCACCGGCCATCTGCTCGGCGAGGAAGGCCGCGGTCTG
This sequence comes from Bradyrhizobium sp. SSBR45G, assembly GCF_030159255.1. Lineage (GTDB taxonomy): Bacteria > Pseudomonadota > Alphaproteobacteria > Rhizobiales > Xanthobacteraceae > Bradyrhizobium. Next base: position 87,015 of record NZ_BSCT01000001.1, read on the forward strand.
GCGCAGATGTTCGTCATGATCACCAACATGCGGATGGCGGTCGGCGCGATGGGTCTCGGCATCGCGTCGGCGGCCGCCGACGTCGCGCTCGCTTACGCGCGCCAGCGCCTGCAGGGCGGCGCCGGGCCGCAGCCGCTGCCGATCATCGAACACGCCGACGTGCAGCGCATGCTGCTGTCGATGCAGGCCGGCGTCGAGACCGGCCGCGCGCTGATCTATGCCGCCGCGGTCGAGGCTGATCTCGCGCGCTGCGAGACCGACGCCGATGCGCGCCGCGACAGCGCGGCGCTGGCGCAATGGCTGCTGCCGATCGTCAAGACGCTCGGCGGCGAGCTCGCCTTCGCGACGGCTGATGGCGCGATCCAGGTGCTCGGCGGCGCCGGCTACACCACGGACTGGCCGGTCGAGCAGCTGCTGCGCGACTCCCGCGTGCTGCCGATCTTCGAGGGCACGACCGGAATGCAGGGACTCGACCTGCTGCATCGCCGGTTGTGGAAGGATGGTGGGACGGGGCTGCGCGTCTTCGTGAGGCGTGCCCGCGCCGATATCGCGGCCCTCACAGCGCACGACGCCGATGCGGCCAGTGCTGCCGGCGCGATCATTGATCTCCTGGAGACGACCGCGGAGACGCTCGGGCAGATGAAAGCCCGTCCGCGTGACGGCGAGGCCGGCGCGACCGGTTTCCTTCACCTCGCCATCGACGCGGCGCTGGCATGGTCGGCCGCACGGCTGGCGGCGCTTCACGGCGATACGCCGGCCGCTGCCCGTCTGCGCGCGCTCGGTCGCTTCCAACTCGGCGAACTGACGGGGCGCACACGCCATCACGCCGCGGAGGCGCTGCGCGGGGCCGCTTCGCTGGATGGCATCGCCACGCTGCTCTGAACTTGGCGAACCGACCGCAGCGGAGGGATGGTTGCGTGTCATTCGACCCGTTCGGAAAGCTTCTTGAAGGTGCGCTTCATCGTATTGACCTTGCCGAGATAGCCGGCGACCGAATGGTCGCCGCATCGCTCGCCTTCCTCCGGCTTGAAGCCGCGACGCACGAAGCCGGCGGCGGGGCCGGCGCCGCAGAGATGAATCACGGCCGCGAGGTCCTGCCTCTGTTGTGACGTCGGCCTTGCGGCGGGGTGGCGCGCGAGCACGGCGGCAACCTGACGGTCGAGCGAGATCACCGTGAGCGCCACGGCGTGCGCCGGCCACGCCCGGACGTAGAGGCCCGGCGAGCCGCAGCCGTCGCCGACCACCTCATGGTCCCTGATGCAGAATGGCGCGGCATCGGCAAAGGCGCCGTCGGTCATCTGGAACAGGCCGACGGCGCTGGACGCCGGCTGGTACAGCGCAAACGGGTTCCACGCCAGGCGCCAGCGCCAGTAGGTGCGCGCCACCGGATTGCCGGAGCTCTCGGTCTGGGCCAGGGCGGCCAACAGCTCCGGCGTGATCGATCGCGTCGAGCTCTCGCGGAACAGCGCACCATATTGCCGCCAAGTCTCTTCCGGCTCCTTGTCGAGCGCATGACCGGTGACGACGAACAGCTCGGTCGGCTTGCGCACGACGTGGTAGGCCAGATTGGCCAGGGCAAAGATGCACAGCGCCAGCCCGGCGCCGGTTGACAGCTTCAGCCACCGCGGCGCCGCGCCCGCCATCCGGCGCAATTTGCGCGCCGCGCGTTGCGCTGTTCGCCTTGCATCGCGCAACAGGGTGCGCCAGCGCCGCTGGCGGCGCGGCTTGCGTGGTTTCGTCGGGAGCGGAGCAGGGGGATTCGGCAACGGATTACCTCAGGGCGACTGGTGTGCCGCTCCATGGTTAAGGAAGAATTTGTGCAATTGCGTCATCCTGCAACCAGGTGTGGTGAAGGTGGTGCGTGATGAGGAAATCGGTCAGTTCTCTGCTGATGCTGCTGCTGTCGGTTCTCGCTGCGGGCATCCTGGTCGCCACGGCCGTGCTGATGAGCGGCGCGATGGGACGCTACAGCGAGAGCGTCGAGACGGGACAGCTCGCGCGCGCCGACAAGGCCATCTTCCAGAACGTTCTCGTGATGCGCGCCCATCGTGGCGACATCCAGAGCGCGCTGCTCAGCGAGGAGGATCCGCGCGCCAAGCTCACCGACTATCAGGGCGTCGAGAGCCGCGGCTATGACGGCATCGTCGCCGCGCTCGCCGGCATCGACATGCCCGAGCGCGACGAGCTCGTGGCCCGGCTGAAGGCGGCCTGGGAGGCGACCGTGCCGCAGTTCAAGCTGCTGTTCGACGAGGGTACGCGGCCGCGCGCCGAGCGCGTGCTGGCGCGCACCAATGCTTGGTACGAGGCGATGACCAAGACGCTGGACGCCGCCAACGCCGCCTCGCTCGCGGTCTCCAACCGCGCCTGGATGACCGATCCGACGATCGCCAAGATGGTCCAGGCCCGCCGCCTCGCCTGGCAGGTCCGCGATCGCTACGGGCTGCAATGCTCGTCGCTGCGCCCCAACATCAACAATTCGAAGCCGCTCGACGACGCCCAGAAGACATCGGTCGCGCAGGGCCGCGGCACCATCAATGCCGGCTGGTCCGGCCTCGACGACCTCACCGCCGGGGCCGGCGGCGCGGCGCTCGCCACCGCGGTCAAGACCTCGCGCGGCGAGGTCGAGGCGGCGCATCAGCGCATGGACCAGATCATCAAGGGCCTCGACGGCAGCGGCAAGCCGGTGATGCCGCCGGCGGAGTGGAATGCGTTCTGCCAGGGCCCCTTCAACAACATCATCGCCATCGGCATGACCGCGCTCGACGCTTCGATCGCCCGCGCCGATGCCATCAAGACGGCGGCGCTGACCAGCCTGGTCGTGCAGTCGATCGCCTTCCTCGCCGCGCTGCTGGTGGCGGGCGTGGCGGTGCGCAGCGTGCGCGTCCGCCTGGTGCGCCCGGTGGCCGCGCTGATGCAGGCGATCCAGCGCATCGGCGAGCGCGACTACCAGACCTCGGTGCCGCAATTCGCCCATGCCGACGAGTTCGGCGCGATGGCCGCAGCCCTCGAGGGCCTGCGCGAGAGCGCCGCCACCGCCGACCAGCTCGCCCGCGAGCGCGAGCTCGACCAGGGCCGCCGGCTGGAGCGCTCGCAGGCGATCGACAGCGCCTGCAGGAGTTTTGACGACACCGTGCAGGCGGTCATCGTCAGCATGAGCAACTCGACCGGCCAGCTCGATTCCAGCACCGCCGACGTGCGCAAGCTGGTCGACGATTCCACCGAGCAGACCGCCGCGGTCGCCAGCGCCGCGGAGACCGCGACCTCCAATCTCGAGACCATCGCCGCCGCCACCGAGGAGCTGACGGCCTCGGTCGCCGAGATCGCGTCCCAGGTCCAGGCCTCCGCCGCCGACGCGCGCCAGGCGGTCGCAAAGGCGGCGCAGACCAACACCACCGTCGAGCTGCTCGACCGCGCCGCCAACCGCATCGGCGAGGTGGTCAAGATGATCACCGCGATCGCCAACCAGACCAACCTGCTGGCGCTCAACGCGACCATCGAGGCGGCGCGCGCGGGCGAGGCCGGCCGCGGCTTTGCGGTGGTCGCCGGCGAGGTCAAGAACCTGGCCTCGCAGACCGCCAGCGCCACCGACGACATCACCCGGCAGATCGCCGAGATCCAGGCCGCCACCGGCGAGTCGGTCGAGGCGATCCGCTCGATCAGCCTCAACATCTCCGGCATCGACGAGAAGATGACGGCGATCGCGGCCGCCGTCGAGCAGCAGCGCGCCGCCACCACCGAGATCTCGCGCAACTTCCAGCAGGCCGCGCACGGCACCCGCGCCGTCACCGACACGATCGGCTCGGTCGCCGCCCTCAACCGCCAGACCGGCAATGCGGGCGCTGCGATGGTCGATTCCGTGCGCCGCATGTCCGATGATGCCGACCGTTTCCGCGTCGCGGTGGAGGGCTTCCTCGGCACGGTGCGCAAGGCTTAAGGGTAGCGCCATCTTGAACTCTCAGATGCAACGGCGTTGTTTGGAGCCGGGACGCAAGCGGCAGCCGTGCGCTCCGATCAAGGTACTGAGACGTGGTCGATGAGCTGAAGGCTCTGCGTATCGAGATGAGCGGCATCGATCCCGCGACGCGGATTGCGCCCGAGGTCTGCGTCATCGCTGGCCCTCGCGAGATGAGAGGGCGCGGGGAATGCCGGGCGCTGGCCGCACCATGGCCCGCCTGCAGAAAGAAAAGCAGGCGGCAGTCACCACAGGTTCAGCCGAGGCATCCCGGCATTCCCCGCGCGATGGTTTTCACGCTTATCTCGCGCTCTCCCCGGTGTCCGGCTTATAGCCACCGTCGCCCAGCGGATCATCATCACCACCGGACTTGGCGCCAGCCTCGGGGCGCCAGGACCACGCGTCTTCACGTCCGCAAGCGACTGTTCGTCGGCGAGCCCGTGAGCCCGCTGCAGCACGCCTGCGGCCACCGCATCCCCAGGCCCTACGTCTCGTGACGATCGCGAAGCGCCCCTCTCGCGGGCCGGGATAGACATAGACAATCATGAATTCAGAAAAAACGAAAGTAATTTATTTTTCACGGAAGGACTGGACAGGCCAAATCAGCCTGGATCTGCTGGTGAAAATCGCCGCTTGCCGCACGAACTATCTCCCCGTCATTGCGAGCGAAGCGAAGCAATCCAGGGCGGCGCAAAGACTCTGGATTGCGTCGTCGCCTTCGGCTCCTCGCAATGACGAGGGTACGCAGGGCGGATGAGGCGCTGAACCGTAGGGTGGGCAAAGGCGCGCCCCCGCGCGATGTTGTCGGGCACATCGTGTCGCGCGCCGTGCCCACCATCGGCGCCGCTGGGTGAGGACGGTGGGCACGGCGCGGGACAGACCTTGTCCGATCAGATCGCGCCCTGGCGCGGCTTTGCCCACCCCTACGGCACCTTGCGCGGCGGTGAAGCGCGGAACTCTCGGCCTGAGCACCCGTTGATGCAGCATCACAGCGAACAGCAACCACGGAGCGCGCATCATGCAGGACATCAGGGAACACATGGAGGTCATCGGCGCCGACGGCGTGCATGTCGGCACCGTCGACAGCGTCGAGGGCAACCGCATCAAGCTGACCAAGCAGGACAGCGGCCAGGGCAGCCACAAGGGCCATCACCATTTCATCGACAAGGGCCTCGTCGCCGAGATCGAAGGCGACAAGGTGCGGCTGTCGGCGATCGGCGCCGTCGCGGTGACGATGGAGCAGGAGAAGTAGACACGGGACTTTCGAGGCGCTGCCGAGGAACACTCGGCAGTGCTGCCGGTTGGCGCACGCAACCAAAAGGATTCAACAATGCGCGCACTCTGCTGGCACGGAAAAGGCGACGTCCGGGTCGATACCGTTCCCGATCCGAAGATCCAGCATCCGCGCGATGCGATCATCAAGATCACCGCCTGCGCGATCTGCGGCTCGGACCTGCATCTGTTCGACGGCTATCAGCCGACGATGGAGAGCGGCGACATTCTCGGCCATGAGAACATGGGCGAGGTGATCGAGCTCGGCTCAGAGGTCACCAATCTCAAGGTCGGCGACCGCGTGGTCGTGCCCTTCACCATCAGTTGCGGACAGTGCTGGTTCTGCCAGCAGGGCCTGTTCTCCTGCTGCGACCGCACCAATCCGAACGCCGAGATCGCGGCCAAGGCGATGGGCCAGTCGCCGGCCGGGCTGTTCGGCTTCAGCCACATGCTCGGCGGCTATTCCGGCGGACAGGCCGAATATCTGCGTGTGCCGATGGCCGATGTCGGCCCGATCAAGGTGCCGGACACCGTCACCGACGAGCAGGCGCTGTTCCTCTCCGACATCTTTCCGACCGGCTACATGGCTGCCGTCAATGCGCAGATCCGGCCAGGCGACACTGTGGCGATCTGGGGCTGCGGTCCCGTCGGCCAGTTCGCGATCCGCTCCGCGCTGCTGCTCGGTGCCGGACGGGTGATTGCGATCGACGAGGTGCCGGAGCGTCTCGCAATGGCCGAAGCGGGCGGCGCCGAGACGATCGATTTCTCCACATCAGACGTCTACGACGAGCTGATGCGGCGCACCAACACGCGCGGCCCTGACAGTTGCATCGATGCCGTCGGCTGCGAGGCGTCCGGCCATGGTGCGGCCGACGCGGTGCTCGACAAGGTCAAGGCCGCGGCCTACCTCACGACTGATCGGGTGCATGTGCTGCGCCAGGCGATCATGTGCTGCCGGAAGGCCGGCACGATCTCCATCCCCGGCGTGTATGTCGGCATGGGCGACAACATCCCGATCGGCGCCGCCATGAACAAGGGTCTCACGATCAAGACCGGGCAGACCCATGTACAGGCCTATACGCGCCCATTGATGAAGCTGATTCAGGAGGGCCAGATCGACCCCAGCTTCGTCGTCACCCATCCGGCCAGACTCGAAGACGCGCCGGAAATGTACCAGAAGTTCCGCGACAAGCAGGACGGCGTCATCAAGGTCGTGCTGCGGCCGGGTCGGTAGTGAAGCCAGCGTCGCGGCCTCTTCACCCCGCGCTGGCGGGGCTGTCGATCTAGCCCCCGAAGCTCCTCCGTCATTGCGAGCGCAGCGAAGCAATCCAGACTTCATCCGCTGAGAAAGCCTGGATCGCTTCGCTGCGCTCGCAATGAGGGTCCCCGTTCGTAGCTGAGAGCCCGATCGGACGTCACCCCACCGCGATCACCGCATCGCGCAGCTCGTAGCCGCTGCTCACCGGGTTGATGGTCAGCGTCGGCCGCTGCTCCAGCCTGAGGCCGGGGATTTGCAGCAGGTGGCCGAGGAAGATCGCAGCCTCGTGCAGGGCCACCGCGGCGCCGGGGCAGCGATGCGGGCCGTCGCCGAAGCTCATCAGGGTGGCAGAGCCTTTCGCCGGACGGATGCGGTCGGGGTCGAGCTGATGCGGACAGGGGCCGGCCGCGGCTTCATCGCGGTTGGCGGCGCCGACATCGATCTCCACCAGGCTGCGGGCTGGGATCGTCATCGCCCCGGCGTCGGTCTGCAGCGTCATGTCGCACGCGGCCCGGCGCTTGAGCGTGGACACCACGGGCTCCAGCCGCAGCACCTCTTCGAGAACGCTGATGCGGTCCGGCTCCTCCGCGGCGAGGAAGCGCGCGCGCAGATCGTCATGCTCGAACAGCCGCAGCGCGGCCATCACGATGAACTCGCGCGTGGTGGCCATGCCCGCGGCGCCATAGGTGAGGCATTCGGTGAGGATCTCACGGTTGGAATAGCCTTCCGCGATCAGATGCGAGATGACGTCCTCGCGCGGCTGATGGCGCCGGGTGCGAATGGCCGGCCGCACGTCGAACAGATAGAAGCCGAGGGTGCGCAGCTGGCCGTACACGGCATTGCGCAGCGTCGCGATGGATCCCCGGCCCACGGGCACGGCGAAGAACCGATTCAGCCGCGCCGCCATCGCATCGCGCGGGCTGTCGGTCAGCCCGATGATGTCCGCGGCGACGGCCACTGCGAGCGTCAGGCTCATGTCGTCGAGGCGGGCGCGGCCCGTCTGGCGAAACTCCGCCACCAGATCGCGGCTGGTCGCCTCCATCAGCGCGCGATAGCGCGTGGCGACCACGCGCGGCGTGAAGAAGCGCGCCGTGGCGCTGCGCTGCTTCTGATGCGGCTCGCCATCCTGGTACAGCACCGGGGCGTGGCGCGGGCCGATGAAGCGATGCACCAGCTCGGCATTGAAGCCGGCCTGCCGGACATCGCTGGAGCGCAACACCTCGCGCGCCGCCGCGAAGCTGTCGATCCGGACCACGTCCGAACCGGCGCTCTGCGCGTCGTGCGTTCCACGAGTTTTGAACTGGGCAGTCATGCTGGGGCTCGCTTCTGACTTGGAACACGGTTTGCGCCGCACGTCATGACGGCCGTTGGTTCTAAGTAAGGCGAACGGGGATCGGATCAATCGGCGCTCGCGCAATGATGATGGGCTTGCGCGGGATGGAACGATTGTGCCGATGGCGCGAGCCTCATGCGCGATTATCGTCTGTTCGATACGGTATCGAACCCGTCGGCTGGCCGCGATGACACATCAAGATGTGATCGGCGGATGAGCGAAGCAGACCGTACGAATTTGGTTCGATGCCCTAGGCTGATCCGGGCGCACTGCTGCGCGATCGCAAACCACGGACGATGACGTCATGGACGGTCTGGACTTCCTCGGTGCGCTGCTTTCGGGCCTGTTGCCGCAACCGATGTCTCACGCCGAACTGGCGCCGACCGGCATTTTCAAGTCGCCTCTCTACTACACCTACATGGCCGTTCTGCTGGTGCTGTTCGCCATGATCTTTACGCCGATGTTCATCCACCTTCCGCGCGTCGTGTTCCGAGCCGACCTGGTCGCGCTGCCGATTGTCGCTGTCGTGGCCTTCTTCCTTCGCCGTTCGTTGAAATGGCGCTATCCGATTTGACCCCGATGCGTCCGCGACGACGGTGCCGTAGGGTGGGCAAAGCGGCGCCGAAGGCGGCGCTGCCTACCATCGGTGGCGGTGGGTGCGGGCGGTGGGCACGGCGCGCGAGAGATCGGGCCCAACAAGGTCGTGTGTGGCGCGCCTTTGCCCACCCTACGATGCGGCATTTGCGCGGCGCTACTCCGCGTATCCCAGGATCGTCTTGAGCAGTTTCGGGAAACGCGCGTTGAGGTCGGCCTCGCGCACGACGTTGCGGTGTTCGACGCCCTGTTTGGTGGTGTGGATCAGGCCGGATTCGCGTAGGATGCGGAAATGGTTCGACAGGGTCGATTTGGCCATGTCGGGGCAGGGCGCGGCCGCCGTGCAGGACATGCAGTCCTTCTGCTCCATCAGGCTCTTGACGATGCGCAGCCGCATCGGATCGGCGAGCGCTGACAGCACGCCGGCCAAGGTGATGTCCTCCCGCGACGGGTGAAACAATTGCGCCATGAAAAATCATATAGCGACGCCCTTGCGCCTGTTCAATAGTTCACTAGTTCTGAACCATTGAAGCAGCGCCGTGGCGCGGGAGAGCAGGATGAGCAAGAGACTCGAAGGCAAGGTGGCGCTGGTGACCGGCGCATCCAAGGGGATCGGCGCCGCGATCGCGGCGCGGCTGGCAGCCGAGGGCGCTGCGGTCGCCGTCAATTACAGCGCCAGCCGGGAAGGCGCCGAGCGCGTGGTGGCGGCCATCACCGCCAAGGGCGGCAAGGCGGTGGCCGTCGGCGGCAATCTGACCGACGCGGCGCAAGTGAAATCGGTCGTCGCCGAGACCGTGAAGGCGCTGGGCGCGATCGACATCCTCGTCAACAATGCCGGCGTCTACGCCTTCGCGCCGCTCGACGGCATCACGGCCGAGCACTTCCACAGCCAGTTCGATCTCAACGTGCTCGGGCTTCTCTTGGTATCGCAGGAAGCCGCGCGCCATTTCAATCCGGCCGGCGGCAGCATCGTCAACATCTCCTCGGGCGTGTCGACCCTGACGCCGCCGAACACCGCCGTCTACACCGCGACCAAGGCCGCGGTCGACGCGATCTCCTCGGTGCTGTCGAAGGAGCTGGCGCCGCGCAAGATCCGCGTCAACACCATCAACCCCGGCATGATCGTGACCGAAGGCGTCGTCGCCGCCGGCCTGCACGAGGGCGACATGCGCAACTGGATCGAAACGGCCACCCCGCTGGCGCGCGTCGGCAAGGCCGAGGAGATCGCCGCCGCGGTGGCCTTCTTCGCCTCGGATGAGGCGTCCTACGTGACCGGCGAGACGCTGCACGTGACCGGCGGCCTGCGCTGAGGCTTTACGTCGCATCGCTCGTCACAACGACCAGCGAACCGTAGGGTGGGCAAAGCGCCGCCGTGAGGCGGCGCGTGCCCACCATCGGCGCTGGTGGGTGTGGGCGGTGGGCACGGCGCGCGAGATATCGGGCCTAACAACGTCGTGCGGGGGCGCGCCTTTGCCCACCCTACGCACTGAGGGACGTCGCTGCGCCAGGGCAGCGGACCGAATCCAGTCCTGGCGAACCCGGCTGTCGTTGCACCTGCTTTCTCCCCGTCATTGCGAGCGCAGCGAAGCAATCCAGAGTGTCTCCGCGTTGGGACTCTTGATGGCCTCCACCTCCGCCCCTTCGGGCTTCGGCGGACGCGTCGCTTGCGCTCGCAATGACGACTCGCGGGGCCAAAGGCGATTGACAACAACAACTAGAGGTTGATAATTCGTCTACGGTAGAGTCGCAGCGCGGCTTTGTCGTATCCGTGATGCGTTCACGAACGTATCGGCCGCTTCAACCGACCACCGGCTGGACACATGGCGTTTTGCCATGACGCAAGGTCCAGGCCCGTTGGATTTTCGAATCACGAAGGAATTGCTCATGCGCATCGGCTTTGCACTATCGGCCCTCTCCGTCGTCGCGGGAGCCGCGTCGCTCGGCTGGGGACTGACCACGCCGCGCACCGCGCAGGCGTTTCTGGAGGACATCTGCATCCCGCGCGTGAAGGACGGGCTGAAGAACTGTCTCGCGCCGGCCAGCGCGTGCAAGGACCCGGCCGAAGCGCTCAACCGCGGCTGCCTGCTCGAGGCCGCGCAGTTCGCGCTCATCCCGCCGGGCCGCAGCATGGTGCATGCCGACTCGACCTATTTCATTGCGCAGGCGCTCGGCTATCGTGCCGACGTGGCCTATTGGATCGCCGCCTACAATGAGAACGCCGACTACGCGCAATATGCGCCGATCGACCAGTGCGGCGGGCAGGCGACATCGACCAATTCGGGCGCCAGCTACATCACCGCCAAGTTCAACGGTTTTCAGCGCACCAACAACACCACCGATGGGCCGCTGTATCACTATGTGCTGAACTTCTCGCCGAACGGGCAGGGCACCGACGTACATGGCGCCAGCGGCGTCCAGGCGGTGTATCCGTTCCATTATCCGCCGCCCGGCTATCCCATCACCATCGACAGCGTCTATCAGGGCACGCTGTACGATCTCCGGCAATGGGCCATGAAGGGCGACGACGCCCCGGGCCTGCTGTGCACCGCCGGCTACACCACGCCGAACGGGTCGTCCAACTTCAGCGGCCCGACATGCCTGGCGAATGTTCCGCTCAGCGGCAACGTGCCGCTCCTGGAGAACTACACGATCGGGCCGGCCATCAACGTGACCTCGGGGCCCAAGATCCTCGACAACAGCAACGGCAACGTCGACTACACCCAGCTGAAATCCTGGCTGGACGACAAGAGCCGGACCACCGGCGTGCTGTTCGACGATCCCAGAAAGCCGCCGGTGCCGGTGCAGATCGCGCGCATCGGGCTCTATCTGCATTCCCTGCAGGATGCCTCCTCGCACGGCACCTTCTGCGGCGACGACGCGCCATCGCCGCCGGGCGGCTCGGATGTCGGCAGCTACATGACGATGAGCTCCGGCAGCATCAAGCTGGTGTTCGGCACCTACTGCGCGACGGGGCCGCATCTGGCGAGCCACGTCCAGGAGACGGGCACCGGCGACGCTAGCCTGCCGCTGCGCGACTATGTGGCGCTGAACAACACGCTCGACGAGCTGATCCTGTTCGGCAACAACGTCGCCAAGCCGCGCGGCTGGATCGCCAACCCGAGCCTGCTGCCGCCCAACGTCGTCGGGGGCAAGAGCGCCGCGGGCGACAGCGCCGCCGACCTGAAGTCGCGCCTCGTCGGCCGCATCGTGCAGGGCCAGCAATGGTCCCGCGCCGAAGTCTACGCGTCGGGCGTCGTCACGGCCCCGCTGCAGCGCACCGACGCCCAGGACCGCCTCAACACCATGAACGCCGCGCTCGGCGCCTATGCCAAGCGCCTGGCGACCGCCAATCCGAAGCTGACCCCGCTGCGCCCGATGCCGGGTAATTCGTTCACGGCGGGCGATACGTCGGTGTGCTTCAAATAGGGCTGCGAGCTGAGCCGGCGTGACAGCGCCAGCTCTCTCCCCACGTCATTCCGGGGCGCGCGTAGCGCGAGCCCGGAATCCATACCCACAGGCAGCTGTTGGCGGACGCGCCTCGCCGTGGGCGTACACCTCTCAACTCATAGCCGTTCGTGGTTATGGATTCCGGGCTCGCCCTTCGGGCGCCCCGGAATGACGGAGGAGAGAGACGCTGCGGCAACTCAGCCGCCGTAGGGGTGGGCAAAGCGCCGCCACCAGGCGGCGCGTGCCCACCATTGCCGCCGCCGGAGCACGCCATGGACGTGGCGGGGATTGGGCTCGCCCGGGTACTCCTTCCCGCTCGCCACCGGGCCCCCGTCGCGCTATGATGGCTGCTCCGACCAGGAAGGGCTGTCATGACCATCAAGGTTGCCGTCAGGTCAGACGTCGTTTGTGATCCCACGGTCATGAGCGGCGATCCGGTGGTTCGGGGAACACGCGTGCCCGCCGAAACCATCCTGGCCTACCTTCGCGCCGGCTATTCAGCGCAGGAAATCTTTACCGACTACCCGAGCCTCCCGATCGACGGCATCGACGCCGTGATCCGCTGGGCCGAGGCGACCCATGGCGCTGATTGGCGGTCGCCGGAGACAGCGGCAGCCGATCGTTGAGCGAGCGATTTCTGATTGACGAATGCCTAAGTGGCGCCCTCGTCGGAGTCGCGAAGGCGCGCGGCTATCAGGCCGACTACGTCACTCATCTCGGAAAGAGCGGCTGGCAGGACTGGAATCTGGTTAGGTTCGCGAGCGCGAACGACTACATCATCGTCACCAACAATCGCAGAGACTTTCTGAAAGAATATGGCAAGCTGGATGTGCATGCCGGGTTGATCATCCTGATCCCGAGGGGCACCCGTGATCAGCAGATGACCCTGTTTCAGAAGGCGCTCGATCTTTATTCGGTACGCAATGCCGATCTCGTGAACAAGTTGATCGAGGTCGCACGCGACGGCTCGGTCCGTATCCGCGAGTGGAGCGCCGACGATCACGACGACAGGCATATCAGCGATCCCAGGTGGGACTGACCGCCAGACAGCTGCTCAGCGGCCGCGCGCGAAACACGATAGCCGTGAGGCCCCATCACGAGCGCCGCCTTTAGGTGGCGTGTGTCCACCATCGCCGCCTCCAGAGACGCGGTTGTCACGATGCCACGCCGCGGCTGAGCCGCCATGCCATTGTTTGAGGCGACGATAACGGCTAAACGCGCCGCATCGGACCAACCTCATCACGCAGAGCATCATGGCCAACGAAAAAGGCCCCAACATCAAGAAGAAAGCCAAGTGCAAGAATTGCGAAGGCAAGGGCATGCTCAAGAAGGGCGACAAGGTGGTGAAATGCCAGCGCTGCCACGGAACGGGACTGCGCTAGGGCATCCTCTCGGGCCCATGAACATCTATCTCGACATCGACGGGGTGCTGCTCGACCGCAAGTCGGAGCGCGCGGCCCACGCGCCGGAATTCGTCAGGCGCGTGCTCGCGACGTGTCCGGACAGCACCTATTGGCTGACGACCCATTGCAAGGGCGACGCCGCCGTCCCCCTTCGTCGCATCGGGCCTCTGTTCGATGCCGAGACGCGGGCGCTGATGGCTAGGATCAGGCCGACCGATTGGGATCTTGCCAAGACGGAGGCCATCGACTTCAGGTCGCCGTTCCTCTGGTTCGACGATGACTGCTTCGATGTCGAGCGCAGGGCGCTGGAGCAGCACGGCGTGCTGGACAATTGGATCAAGGTGGATCTGCGCAGGACGCCGCACCAGCTCGGGCTGTTCTTGCAGAGCTTTCCGATCCCGATCAACGCGTTTGATGAGGATTGGGCCTGCGCTGACTCTAGCGCTCCTCGTCCGTCGGCGGCCGGACGCTCGCCCGGAAGGCCGGATCGGAAGCCCCGCAGTCCTTGAAATTCCGCCGCGCCTCGGTCAGCGACAGCGCTCCATTGGGGCCACCCCGGACGAGGTCGGCATCATGGTCGTCTTGTCCATCATCCTCCCAGAAGCACACCGGGCATATCTCGTAACCACCGCGCTCGCCTAACGTGAGACAGCGGCAACACGGGCAGCGGTAGCCGGAATCGGACGGTGGCTCGATGATGTTGCGGAATGTCATGCGTTGAGAATGCTGAGCTGGGCTACTCACGTCAACTTGGGGCATGCGCGCGCCCACCATGGCCAGCACCCGAGACGCGGTGGGCACGATGCGACGCGGCGTTGCCGCGTGCGCCTCTTTGCCCACCTTGCGGACTCATCATTGTAGTACCCGAAGATCGGGAGACGAGCACGGTGCCCGTGAATGTGCCCTCGCCCCTTGCGGGAGAGGGCATGTTAGAAGGTGCAGCAAGTTCGGTTTGGTGAGGGGTATGCCTCCACGAGGTCATTCGCGGAGAGATACCCCTCACCCAACCGCGCGTGTAGATGGGCCGTGCATGCCCTCTCCCGCAAGGGGCGAGGGCGCTGTATTGGGCAGCAGCCTCGCGTAGCCCGGATGACAAAGCGATATCCGGGGTCTCCCGCAGCGTCGGCGATGAGCCCGGATGTCGCTGCGCTCATCCGGGCTACACGACCTCGACCACCAGGGCCGGATCGAAGTCCGGGTTCTCTCGGCCATAGCCGTGCGGGTTGCAGATCACGCGGGTGGTGCCGATCCGGTAGTCCGAGGGCGTGTGGATGTGGCCGTGGACCCACAGCGTCGGCTGGGTGGCCAGGATCAGCGCGGAGAGGTCGGAGGCGTAGGCGGCGGTGACGCGGTCGTTGCGATAGCGCTCGGCGACCGAGCCCCAGCCGGGGGCGTGGTGGGTGACGACGACGGTCGGGCCGTCGAACGGGGTCTCCAGCAGGCCCGTGAGCCATGTGCGCGATTTCAGGTGCAGGCCGAGCGCCTCCTGCGGCCGGAAGCGCAGCCAGGGCTGCTTGCGCCAGGTGATGCGGCGATGGTCGTTCATCCGGTCGCGGCAGACGGCCATGGTGTGGACCTCGGAGCCCGCACCGAAGATCGCATAGTCGGTCCACAGCGTAGCGCCCGCAAAGCGCCCGCCCGCGAGCACGACCGCGTCGTTCTCCAAGAGATGCACCCCGAACCGCGCCGCCTCGGCCCGCGCCAGCTTCAGCTCCTCGGGGTAGGTGCGGTGATAATATTCATGGTTACCCATCACCATGACGATCGGCACGTCCGCCGCCACGATCTCGCGCAGCCGCGCAAACCCGTTCACCGCCCCCTCGCAGACATCGCCGGCGACGACCACTACATCGACACCGGGCAGGGCCGCGATCGGCTTGATGTCGGCCATGTCGGCGTGGAGATCGGAGAAGATGTGGAGGTGCATGGGAGCGGGGAGGTAGAGCCCTGGGCTCGCTGCGTAGGGCGCGTTAGCGAAGCGTAACGCGCCGCTCCGGTCAAGCGGCGGATTGCGCTCCGCTAATCCGTCTTACGCTTGCGGATCAGCGAGCGGTGGATCGGCTGGCGCCGACTTCGCGATAGGTCATTAGCTCGTTAAATACGCTTCCCATGCTTGCTGTGGTGATCCATTTGTCGAATCGATCCCGATCGTGTTTTGACCGAAGTGTCTTTCTCACGTCATCGATCTTAACTTCCACTTCTAGATGGCCGACGATCGTCTGATCCGAGATCGAATTGTCCTCTTTGAGGAGGAGATTGTAGAACGAAATAGCATCAAACTTAAATGTGTTTCCGGTATGATAGACGGTAGCAAGCATGGTGGCACAAAGATTTTCAGTCTCGCTTATTATTCGGTACCGGTAGCGGCTCATCGCAGCCAACTTATCCATATTGAGGGCTCGAAAGATCGACGTAAGAATGAGTTTAGAGATTTGATGAATGTATTTGTCATTAAGGAACATCGTTTTCATCAAGATCTGCAATGAAATAACAGTGGTTCGATAGTCGTCAAGGCCGATAAGATCTGCTGCTCGACCAACGATTTTTTCTATAGCCTCTTTCGACTGTCGTTCGGTGCTTGTTGAGCAATGACGAAATACGACAAGAAATTCTACGCAGAATTGCCACACATTCGCGATCGGCTTCGACACGAGTGCCTTAACGATCTTCTCTAGAGTGTGAGAGTTCGATAGGAACTCGATGAAGCTCCAGGATAGTGGTCCGCGATATTGATTTAAGTCGCTATAAAGCTTGTGCATGCCGTCCTTCAGCCTATAGCCGCTTATAAAGCTGCCGACTTCTCCGTCAAAGGATTGTGCTAAAATTCCGATTTCCGTTTCAGATAACTCTCGCTCGATCACGTACTCAGCGACCAGAAACTCTGTAAATGACAGATGGGGAAAATAGAAGGTTCCTGCGTCCTTCTCGCTGACGAGCGTGCCAATTGAGTGTTCCTCGACTACCGATCCAACTAATAGCTCTCGCAATTGTCCTATCGCGTCTCGCTCTGGCAGAACGTAGCGTTTCATAATCGATGGGGAAATATCGGCGACGGTAAATGTGCGTGTTCGCTTAATCGCCCAAAGCCACCATGAGAGGTCTTGCATGAAGTCTTTTCTAATCGTGCGCGACAGCTTCCGTCGTTCTGGCTTTTCCTCTTCTCTTGACAGACAGTCTTCGATGAACGTTGAGTAAAGGTCGTAGCGTGAGACTTTTTCAATCGAATTGCTCGGATTGAGGAGTATTTGTGCGAGCATTCTCGCTTGAACGGGCCGTTTGATTAGATCTTCAACCCCGATCTGTCCAACCTGCTTAAGTCGGCTTCGGATGTAGGTGGATCTATCCTTCCGTGTGTAGAAGCAGGATATATATCTCTTCAAGAAGTCGAGGTATTCGTCTCGAGAAAAGAAGTCGAGTCGGAGTTCATCGAACTCGGCTGAAATATTGTCGCTTATTTCTAGAGTTGAGACTTGCCGCCGTCCTCTCATAAGGGCTGTATGTTCTTCTCCGGTGACGATGGCGTCTGGTCTACCGAGAAGCAAAACTTTTGAGTTGGGTAGGATCAGGCGTCGAATTTCTTTCGTAATCGCAGAGAATTCTGAGGTGGTCATTGCGTGCTTCATTTCGTCGAAGCCATCTAGAATGATTACAAATCGACCAGACTCGTGGAGATTCCAAAACGTATTGTAGTTGTAGCCATGTACGCCGTGCTCGCGAGTCAGCGTGCTGGCAAAAAGGCCATCAATTCGTGGGGACGTATAGTAATCGCCTAAGGGGATCAGTATCGGAATGCGTTTGGACGAGTCGGTGAGGTAGTGTGATGCAAGTTCGGAGGCGAGATACGATGCATAACTGGTCTTCCCCATGCCGTAGCCGGCCCATATAGCAATTGGGCGGGAGCTGGCCGAAGCGAGCCAATTTGATATTCTTGAATGGAGGGTGCTGGTCGAATTCAGTACTCGTGAGGGAATATAGTACTGTGAAAGGGTGTCGTTCTGAAATCGATCTCGAAGAAATGTTGCATAGAGTGAGAAGTCGATAATGTCTTTCTCAAGCTCGCCCAGATGAATAATTTCTAAGCCGTCAAAATGGTCTGCGTGCTCCTGAACGGTGGCTGATACCGGTTTTGGTGTGACGATCCATAACTCGTCAATTCGTTTATTGTCGAAAAGCGGTTTGTAGTCGAAATAGGTTTCGCGAATGACGTCGCGGTTTATTCCAGATTTCCAGTCCTTGCATTCGATAGCTATAGTCCGGAACTTATGCGGGTTCCATTGCTTCTGAAAAACGATGTCGACGTTCTTTCCACAAATGTGCTGTTGTTCTCGGACATTTTTGTATCCAGTGGAGGAGCGCAACAAGCTAGCAACCTGCAGTTCAAAGTCGGTTCCTTTCGACATTGCCATCCTCTTGGTTGCGGTGTGGGATATTGCTCTGGCTGGTTGCTGTTTCGCAAGAAAAAAGGAGCGGGCACAGGCCCGCTCCTTAAACATTGTTGCGCTGCGAGCGATGCGGCTGCGCTAAACGCGAGCGCTCGTCACGAACACCCAGTCGTGCTTCCGCAAGTATCGCACTTCATACAAGTCCCATTCCGCACCAGCGTGAAATTCCCGCACTCCGAGCACATCTCGCCTTCGTAGCCCTTGGCCTTGGCTTCGGCGCGGCGTTCGGCCTTGGAGGCGACTTGCGCGTTTGCCGTGCCGGCCTTGCTCCATTGCAGCGCTTCGAGCTTCTCGGTGGGCGAGAGGTCGTGCTGCGGCTCCTGCTTCAGGGCGACGGCGCCGTCGATGGCGTCGCCGGTGCGGGAGGAGGAGCGGGCGGTGGCGTTCACGCCGCCGCCGACCGAACCGGTCGACGAGGAGGCCGTGCCGCTGCCCTGGGAGCCGCCGCGCATCACGACCAGGTTGTCGGTGCGCGAGCGGGTCAGGCCGCGCGAGACGTATCTCGTGGCCTGCTGGCTCGATGCGTCCTCCGACGGCTTGCCTTCGTCGACGCCGCGTCCCAGCGCATCGAAATTGCTCTCGGACGGGTCGACATGGGCGAGGTCGAAGCGCGACATGTAGCTGACGGCGAGCTCGCGGAACACGTAGTCGAGGATCGATGTCGCATATTTGATCGAGTCGTTGCCCTGGACGGGACCGGCCGGCTCGAAGCGGGTGAAGGTGAAGGCGTCGACATACTCCTCCAGCGGCACGCCGTATTGCAGGCCCAGCGACACCGCAATCGCAAAGTTGTTGATGAAGGAGCGCAGCGCCGCGCCCTCCTTGTGCATGTCGATGAAGATCTCGCCGAGACGGCCGTCATCATACTCGCCGGTGCGCAGATAGACCTTGTGGCCGCCGACGACCGCCTTCTGGGTGTAGCCCTTGCGGCGATCCGGCATCTTCTCGCGCTCGCGCATCACGACGATGCGCTCGACCAGCTTCTCGACGATCTTCTCCGAGACCTGGGTGGCGCGCGCGGCAAGCGGCTTCTCGTAGAACGACTCGACCGCATCGTCCTCGTCCTCATCGTCCGAGATGAGCTGAGAGTTGAGCGGCTGCGACAGTTTTGAGCCGTCGCGGTAGAGTGCGTTGGCCTTCAGCGCGAGCTTCCAGGAGAGGAGATACGCCGCCTTGCAGTCCTCGACCGTGGCGTCGTTCGGCATGTTGATGGTCTTGGAGATCGCGCCCGAGATGAACGGCTGCGCCGCCGCCATCATGCGGATGTGGCTCTCGACCGAGAGATAGCGCTTGCCGATCTTGCCGCAGGGATTGGCGCAATCGAACACAGCGTAATGCTCGGCCTTCAGATGCGGGGCGCCCTCGACCGTCATCGCGCCGCAGATGTGCACGTTGGCGGCCTCGATCTCGCGCTTGCTGAAGCCGATCGCGGTCAGCAGGTCGAAATTCGGGGCAGCGATGGCCTCCGCCGAGACGCCGAGCTGCTTGACGATGAACTCCTCGCCGAGCGTCCATTTGTTGAACACGAACTTGATGTCGAACGCGGTCGGCAGCGCCTTCTCGACGGTCGCAATGGCCTCGGTCGTAAAACCCTTGGCCTTCAGTGTCGTGGCGTTGACGCCGGGGGCGTTGGACAGCGAGCCGTGGCCGACGGCATAGGCCTCGATCTCGGCGATGTCGCTTTCGCGATAGCCGAGCACGCGCAGCGCCGCCGGCACCGCGCGGTTGATGATCTTGAAGTAGCCGCCGCCGGCCAGCTTCTTGAACTTCACCAGCGCGAAGTCAGGCTCGATGCCGGTGGTGTCGCAATCCATGACCAGGCCGATGGTGCCGGTGGGGGCGACCACGGTGACCTGGGCATTGCGATAGCCGTTGGTCTCGCCAAGCGCGAGCGCGTCGTCCCAGGCCTGGATGGCGTGGGTGACGAGCGAGACCTGCGGGCAGTGGGCGTGGTCGAGCGGCACCGGGTTGACCGAGAGCGCCTCATAGCCGGTCGCCTCGCCGCGCGCGGCACGGCGATGGTTTCTGATCACGCGCAGCATGTGCGGGGCGTTCTTCTTGTAGCCCGGGAAGCTGCCGAGCTCGCCGGCCATCTCGGCCGACGTCTTGTAGGCGATGCCGGTCATGATCGCCGAGAGCGCGCCGCACAGCGCGCGGCCTTCCTTGCTGTCGTAAGGCAGGCCCATGGTCATCAGCAGGCCGCCGATATTGGCGTAACCGAGGCCGAGCGTGCGGAACTCGTAGGACAGCTCGGCGATCGCCTTGGACGGGAACTGCGCCATCAGCACGGAGATCTCGAGCACGACCGTCCAGAGACGGCAGAGATGCTCGTAGGCTCCGACGTCGAACTGCTTGGCCTTGATGTCGTAGAACGTCAGCAGGTTGGCGGAGGCGAGGTTGCACGCCGTGTCGTCCAGGAACATGTATTCCGAGCACGGATTGGACGCGCGGATGTCGCCGGACGCCTTGCAGGTGTGCCAGTCGTTCATCGTCGAGTTGAAGTGCAGGCCGGGATCGGCGCTCGCCCAGGCGGCGTGGCCGATCTTCTCCCAGAGGTCACGTGCCTTGAGCGTCTTGACGATTTTCTTGTTGGTGCGGCCCACCAGGTTCCAGTCGCCATCGGTCTCGACGGCGCGCAGGAAATCGTCCTTCAGCGACACCGAGTTGTTGGAGTTCTGGCCGGAGACGGTCAGATACGCCTCCGAATCCCAGTCCGTGTCGTAGATCGGGAAGTCGATGTCCTTATAGCCCTGCTTGGCGAACTGGATGACTCGCTTGATGTAGTTGTCGGGCACCAGCGAGCGGCGCGCGAGCTTGATCTCGCGACGCAGCGCCGGGTTCTTCTCGGGGTCGAAGCAGTCGTCGCCGGAGCCCTCGCAATTGACGCAGGCCTTCATCACGGCCTTCAAATGCTTCTGGTTGATCTTGGAGCCGGTGACGAGAGCGGCGACCTTCTGCTCCTCCTTCACCTTCCAGTCGATATAGGCCTCGATGTCCGGATGGTCGGCGTCGACCACGACCATCTTGGCGGCGCGGCGGGTGGTGCCGCCCGACTTGATCGCGCCCGCGGCGCGGTCGCCGATCTTGAGGAAGCTCATCAGGCCGGACGAGCGGCCGCCGCCCGACAGCTTCTCGCCTTCGCCGCGCAGCCGCGAGAAGTTCGAGCCGGTGCCGGAGCCATATTTGAACAGGCGCGCCTCGCGCACCCACAGGTCCATGATGCCGCCGTCATTGACGAGGTCGTCCTCGACGCCCTGGATGAAGCAGGCGTGCGGCTGCGGATGCTCGTAGGACGACTTCGACTTGGTCAGCTTGCCGGTCTTGTAGTCGACGTAATAATGGCCCTGGCCGGGGCCGTCGATGCCGTAGGCCCAGTGCAGGCCGGTGTTGAACCATTGCGGCGAGTTCGGCGCGACCATCTGCTTGGCCAGCATGAAGCGCAGCTCGTCGTAGAACGCGACAGCGTCCGCCTCGGAGGAGAAATAGCTGCCCTTCCAGCCCCAATAGGTCCAGCAGCCGGCGAGGCGGTCGAACACCTGCTTGGCGGAGCGCTCGCTGCCATAGCGCTCGTTCTCCGGCAGCGCGGCCAGCGCCTCGGTGTCGGGCACCGAGCGCCACAGCCAGGACGGCACGCTCTCTTCCTCGACCTTCTTCAGGCGCGCGGCGACGCCGGCTTTGCGGAAATACTTCTGGGCCAGCACGTCGGAGGCGACCTGCGACCAGGAGTCGGGGATCTCGACATTCTCGAGCCGGAACACCACCGAGCCATCCGGATTCTTGATCTCGGACGTGGTCAGGCGGAAGTCGATCCCTGCATAGGGAGACTGTCCTTCGGTGGTGTTGCGTCGTTCAATCCGCATCGGTCGAGCCCCAATTGTTCTTGCCGGACCGCGTTGGGCGGCCGGGATCATGGCATCCAAGGGCGGCGGCTGAAAGTCCCGGACGCTGCCGGAAAACTGGTCTGCCGCCGCAGTTCAACCGGTCGCCCGGTTCCGTCCGTCGTTCAGGCGCGGCAGGGCAACCCGTCATTGCCCGCATCGCCCGAAGCTCAACGCCTCACGCTCTCAACGCGTCACGCTCACCATCCCGCTCCCTCGTCCCTGCAGGGGAGCCCCTACATCTAGTGGGGTCCCCGTGAGGGCGCCGTCCGCTTCCGTCCCCGCGCGGGACAGACGAGGCCGCGCACGCCGGGCCTTGGAGCCGTTTGGCGTGATCGTCCTCGAACCCTTCTGGGAAGCGGCCGGCGAGACCCGAAACATGACAGTGCGCCGAACCGGGCCGGAAACTAGGACGACTCCGCTTCGTCCGTCAAGGACTAGTGGGGGTTCCCTAACCAAACACTAAATATGGGGGAAAGTACGGGATAACCAGGGCGTGTGCCGGTATCTTGATGGCCGTAACTATCGGCGAGTCCTCGCGGATTCGAAACCGAAAAAATTTGCGCCAGGGCCTGTCCACAGGGCTTCGTCCCGCTGTTCACAGGGGCAAATTTATTCGCATGCGAACGGCGTGTTTTGCTTGCGTGGGCGGGACTCACGCTGCCTTACGGAGCCGCGCGGGGCAGGCATGCCCCACAATCCCTGGTGTGACCGGGGAAACGCCGGCAAGCTCACGTTCCCACAGACGGCGCCGGTGATTCCATGACAGATCCTCACAAGGCCAGCGGGCGGATCACGCCCGCCGGGCTGATGTTCCTTGCCATCACCTCGCTCGGCTGGGGCTTCAACTGGCCGGTCACCAAGCACCTCGTCGGCGTGCTGCCGCCGCTGACCTTGCGCGGCACCACCGGCGTGGTCGGGGCGCTGCTGCTGGCCTTGCTGGCGCTCGTCAGGAGCCAGAGCCTGCATGTGCCATCAGAGGTCTGGCCGCGCCTGGTGCTGGCGGGCCTGCTCAACGTCACCGCCTGGATGGTGCTGATGGGGCTGGCGCTGCTGTGGCTGCCGGCCGGCGAGGCGGCGCTGATCGCCTACACGATGCCGGTGTGGGCCTCGATCCTGGCCTGGCCGATTCTCGGCGAGCGCCCGACTTGGCTGCGCGTGTTGGCCTTGGTGATGGCGTTCGCCGGGCTCGGCGCGATCATGGGCGCCAACGGGCTCTCCGCCAGCCGCGACAAGCTGCCGGGCATCCTGATGGTGCTGGGCGGCGCGTTCGGCTTCGCGCTCGGCACGGTCATGGCCAAGAAGCTGCCGATCAAGCTGCCGCCGCTGTCGGCAGCGGCCTGGCAGATCGGCATCGGCTGTGTGCCGATCGTGATTGTCGGTCTTGCCATCGAGCATTCCGACTGGACGAAGCTCGACCAGCTCGACTGGGCGCTGATGTTCTATTCCACCGTGATCCAGTTCTGCGTCGCCTATGTTGCCTGGTTCGCGGCGCTGGCGCGGCTGCCGGCCTCGGTCGCGGCGATCGGCACCATGGCGGTGCCGGTGATCGGCGTCGTCGCCTCGGCAGTGGCGCTGCGCGAGCCGCTCGGGGCGGGGCAGGTGGCCGCGCTAGCCTTCACCCTGGCTGCAGTGGCGCTGGCAACGCGGGGCTGAGCGCCCGGCGCACCATCTGCGCCAGTTCGGCGCGCCGGTAGGGTTTCGTCAGCAGCAGCGCCTCGGGCTTGAGCGGCCCGGGCTTGAGCGGCCCGGTCTCGATGACGGCGTCATCGGTGTAGCCGGAAGTGTAGAGCACCCGGAGCGCGGGGCGCTTTTCGGTGATCGTGTCCGCAAGCTGCGGGCCGCTGACGCCGCCGGGCATGATCACGTCGGTGAACAGCAGGTCGAACGCCTGGCCCTGATTGACGATGGAGAGCGCCTCCGCGGCGTGCGAGGCGGCGAGCAACGTGTAGCCGAGGCTCTGCAGCTGGGCGAGCACGAAGTCGCGCACCAGCGGATCGTCCTCGACGACGAGGATGGTCTCGCTGCCGCGCGGCAGCGCGGCTTCCTCCTCCGGCTCGATCACCGGCACACTGCGCGCCGCCGGCAGATAGAGCCGGATCGTGGTGCCGCGGTTCGCCTCGCTATGGAGCTTCACATGGCCGCCCGACTGCTTGACGAAGCCGTAGACCATGCTCAGCCCGAGGCCGGAGCCCTTGCCCGCTTCCTTGGTGGTGAAGAACGGCTCGAAGGCGTGGTTCTTCACCTCCGGCGGCATGCCGGTGCCGGTGTCGCTGACCGCGACCACGACATGACGGCCTGGAACGACGCCCGGATGGGCCGCGGCGGCGTCCTCGTCGAGCGTGGTCGTCATCGTCTCCAGCAGCAGCCGGCCGCCGTCCGGCATCGCATCGCGCGCATTGATCGCCAGATTGACCAGCGAGTTGGCAAGCTGGGCTGAATCGACATGAGCCACCAGATTCTCGTCTGCGAGCCGCGTTCTGATCTCGACCTGCTCGCCGAGCGTCGGCCGCAGCAGCTTGGCGATGTCCTTCACGGTGGCGTTGACGTCGATGTCGCGCGGACGCAGCGGCTGCTTGCGTGCGAACGCGAGGAGATGGCTGATCAACTCAGTGCAGCGGTCCGCCGCCTTGCCGATCAGCGCGGCGAACTCCGCGGCCGCAGGCCGGTCGTGGACCGTGTCGATCAGCACCTCGATCGACCCGGTGATGATCGTCAGCATGTTGTTGAAGTCGTGCGCCACGCCGCCGGTGAGCTTGCCGATGGCATCGAGCTTCTGCGCCTGCTGCAGCAGGCGCTCGATCTCGTGCACCTCGGTGACGTCGTGATAGACCAGCGCCGCGCCGCTGATCGCGCCGTTCGAATTGCGCAGCGGCCGTCCGCTCACCATCAGGCGGAACTGCGGTCGGCCGTCGGTCGGCTTCACCACCACCTCGCGGCGATCGAACGACAGGCCGCGCAGGGCGCGCGCGATCGGCAGGTCCGCCTCTGGGATCGAGGTGACGCCGTCGTCCTCGAAGAACTGATTGGCGAGCACCATTTCGGCAAAGGTCTTGCCGACGTACGTTCCCAGAAAATGTTCCGCCGCCGGGTTCGACAGCATGATCTGGCCGTTCGGATCGACGACCAGCACCCCCTCGGCCATGCTGTTGAAGGTGTTCTCGAGAATAGCGGAGGAGCGGCGCAGCTCGTCATAGGTATCTGCCAGATCGCTGCGCTGCTGCAGCTCCTGGGCCTCGAGCGAGCTGGTGGTGGCCTGCGACCGGACGAGGGAGGTGCGCAGCGCGTGGTCCGACAGATAGGCGCGCCGGATCAGATAGAACGCGATCATGAGCAGCAGGCCGAGGCCGGCGAGATCGACCGCCAGCAGCCAGGTTCCGGTCTGCCGCGAGATTGCGGCGCGGTCCGCCAGCAGCTGATTTTCCTGCTCGACGAAGACATCGAGAGTCGCGTTGATCGTCGCCATCGCTGACGGACCGGCTTCGCTGGCCGCCATCCGCTGCAGCCCGGCACGGTCATTTGCGGCATGCCGGCGGATGAGCTCGCCGGCGAGTTCGATCCGCCGCTGCACGACGTCCTCGATCGATCGCAATCGCGCGCTCTGCGAGGGGTTGTTGCGGACGAGCTGCAGCAGGTCCGCAAAGGCCCCGGGGACGAGGCCGCTCGTCTCCTGGAACTCGGTGACGAACCGCTCGGCGCCGGTCAAGGCGAAGCCGCGCGAGGACGCTTCGGCCTGGCGCAGCAGCACGCGCAGATCCGAGCACTTTTCGAGAACCAGCATCGTATGCTCGACCCCGGCCGTATCGCTGCGCGCCTTGATATCCAGCGCCGTCGAGGCCGCGCCGATCGACAGCAGAATGCCAAGACCGAGCCCGATCATCACCCGCCGGCGGATCATCGCCTCGTTCCCATTGCGCCGGGTCTGCTTGGTCGCTCAAACGACATCGTGATGATCAATGGCTGTCCAGTGGCAGATCGAGAGTGGGACTTGGACACGCATGAACCGGTCAAGTGGAGCTGGCGAGTGCGACATCAACGCGTGTGACCAAACGGGGCGCGTGGCAGCACAGGCCGGTCTGAGAACGAGCAGGAAGCGAAATACAACCTAATTGTAAGCGTAGCGGGGGCGTCATGCCAATTGGCTGTCGCGGGTTCCATGTGGGCTTGGGCGGGCAGACGAGGGTCTGTGCGGTGGTTCCCGCCGACGCAGCGGTGGATGGGTGAGACTTAGTCCGCGCAGGCACGGACAGCCGAGCTTTCAGCGGACTCGCGCGGGCTGAGCAAGGCGAGCCGCACCATTTGGGCGAGCTCCGACTTGCGATACGGCTTGGTGAGCAGCAGCGCGGCCTGGTCGATGCGGCCGTGCTCGACCATGGCATTGTCGGTGTAGCCGGACGTGTACAGGACCCGGGTGCCCGGCCGCTGCCGCAGGGCTTCCTCGGCGAGCTCCTTGCCGTTGATGCCGCCGGGCATGATGACGTCCGTAAACAGCAGGTCGAAGGACTGTCCGGTTTCGATCTTGGCCAGCGCTTCGACGCCGGTCGATGCGGTGATGGTCTTGTAGCCCAGGCTTTGCAGCTGGGCGACGACGAAGTCCTGCACCAGCAGGTCGTCCTCGACGATGAAGATCGTCTCTTCGCCGCGTGGCGGCGGCGGCTCGGGCGGAGCGGGGGCCGCGGCCTGGCCCTTGGGCGCCGGAATGTACAGGCGGATGGTCGTCCCCCGGCCTTCCTCGCTGTAGATCTTGATGTGGCCGCCCGATTGCTTGACGAAGCCGTAGACCATGCTGAGGCCGAGCCCCGAGCCCTTGCCGGCTTCCTTGGTGGTGAAGAACGGCTCGAACGCACGGTCACGCACCTCGGGCGACATGCCGGTGCCGGTGTCGCTGACGGCCACCATGACATAGGAGCCGGGCGTCACGCCCGCATTGGCCGCGGCATAGGTGTCGTCGAGCGTGACGCGGCGTGATTCGAGCAGCAGCTTGCCGCCATTGGGCATTGCGTCCCGGGCGTTGATGGCCATGTTGACCAGCGAGTTGGCGAGCTGCGCCGAGTCGATATGCGCGATCAGCGTCTCCTCCTCGAGGATCGAGTTGATCTCGATCTGCTCGCCGAGCGTCGGTCGCAGCAGCTTGGCGATGTCCATGATGGTGCTGTTGACATCGCTGTCGCGCGGATGCAGCGGCTGCTTGCGGGCGAACGCCAGCAGATGCCGGATCAGCTCGGTGCAGCGGTCGGCGGCCTGGCCGATCAGCGCTGCGGTCGCCGCAGCGGCAGGGCGGTCTCTCACCTCCTCGGCCAGCGTCTCGATGGTGCCGGTGATGATCGTCAGCATGTTGTTGAAGTCGTGCGCGACGCCGCCGGTCAGCTTGCCGATGGCGTCGAGCTTCTGCGCCTGCTGCAGCAGGCGCTCGGTCTCATGGGCCACCGTGATGTCGTGATAGACCATCGCCGCGCCGGTGATGCGTCCGGCTCCGTCGCGCAGCGGACGGCCGCTGATCATGAGCCGCAGCGTGTCGTCCCGGTCGGGCTGGTGGATGATCAACTCGCGGCGATCGAACGTCTCGCCGCGCAGCACGCGCGGTGTCGGCAGGTCGTGCTCTGCGACCGGCGTCATGCCGTCGCTCTCGTAGACGCGCAGTCGGGAACGCACCTCGGACAGCTGCTTGCCCGGACGATAGCCGAGCAGGCGCTCGACGGCGGGGTTGGAGAACACCACCGTGTCGGCGGCATCGATCACGAGCACGCCTTCAGCCATGCTGTTGAACGTGCTCTGCAGGATCTCGGCGGAGTGGCGCAGCTTCTCATGGGCCTCGACCAGATCGAGATGCTGCTTCTCGGCTCGCTCCGCCAACGAGACGGCCTCGGCCTCGGAGCGGACCAGTGAGCTGCGCAGCGCCCGATCCTCGACATAGGCGCGCCGGATCAGGTAGCCGGCGATCAGCAGCAGCAGCGCCAGGCCGCACAGGTCGATCGTGAGCAGCAGCGATCCGGTGGTTTTCGAGGTGATCGAACGTTGCGACAGCAGGCTGCGCTGATCGGCGACGAAGCGGTCGAGATTTGCCGTGATC
Source organism: Bradyrhizobium sp. SSBR45G (assembly GCF_030159255.1). GTDB lineage: Bacteria > Pseudomonadota > Alphaproteobacteria > Rhizobiales > Xanthobacteraceae > Bradyrhizobium. The sequence goes on from NZ_BSCT01000001.1 coordinate 114,664, forward strand.
GCGCTCATCGTCGCCGGGCCTTCGCCGCGGCTGCCGAGCGCCGCGAGCCCGGCCGTATCGGAGGCCGCACGCAATCGGATCAGCTCCGCGGCGATATCGATCCTGCGCCCGATCAGCACGGCAGTCTCACCGAGAAGCTGCGTCGGCAGCGGACTGTCGGCCACGGCCCGTTGAAGATCGGCGACCGCAGGCGGGATTTTTCCACTCACGTCGTCGAACTCGGTGCGGAAAGCGGCGGCGCTGGTCAGCACGAAACCGCGCGAGCTGGCTTCGGCTTCGCTCAGCAGCAGCCGCAGCTCGGAGGTCTTCTGCAGAATGTTGAGCGACGAGGTCACCCAGGCCGCGTCGTCGCGCGACTTGACGTCAAGCGCTGCAGACGCAGCGCCGATCGCGAGCAGAGTTCCAAGACCGAGCCCCAGGGCGAGGCGCTGACGAATCATCCGCGTGTCTCAATCATCCACATGTCTGCCCGCTGACCAGCGGATCACCGGGCCACTCTCCCGCATCCGGGAGCCGGTGCAGCTGCATCGAAGGAACTGATGATATGTCGCAGGGCGCGCCTCCTTGTTCGAATTTTCTGGCGCGTTCGAGAGCGGCCGGTGCAAACGGAAGCGGGAGCGTGACTGCCTTGCGCGGTTTGCGCGGTCCATGGGTCCATCAACGGAGATCAGTGATGCCTGCCTTCGGCGTCGCGATGCAGAATCAGGAGCTGATTGATATTGGACCGGAACGTGCAATACATCTGCACGCCGCGGGGCACATTGTTGAAAATTCGTCGAAATTCAGTCAGCAGCGTGGCGCATCAGTCACAGAACAAACAACAACAAGGCGAGCAAATAAGACGAGAGGCGGCGAGGGAGATACCTCGCCGCCTCTCAGGTCAGCTCATCGACGTCTCAGCACGAACTGAGCTGCACGTGTTTTTACGGGCAGGGATGCCGAAGTCCGTCATAGCCCAGATAGGTACCTGACGCTGGATCGTAGGAGCGGTAGCGACGTGCGCAGTAGCTCGGGTCGACGCCTTCGGTGCCGATGACGGCGACCGGCGCGGAGTCATCATAATAGGAATCGTCCGTGTAGTAGTCCGAGCCGTAGTAGTACGGATCATTGGCGTAGGCATACGAGCTGCCGACGCCGCCGATGAATGCGCCAGCGGCAACACCGGGCCAGAAGCCGCCGCCGCGGTTCCATCCGCCGCCACGCCAGCCGTCACGCCCGCCGCCATTCCAGTTGCCGCGGTTCCAGCCGCCGCCGGGATTGGCCGCGACCTGGCCGCCGCTCGGTCCGCGGCCGCCGAAGACGGCCCCGCCGCCACGCCCCGGGTTGCCGGCAAAGCCGCCAGCGCCCGGGCCACCCGCGAATCCACCGCGGCCGGGGCCACCGGCGAATGCGCCGCGACCACCACCGCCGCCGCCACCGATGGCTGCACCACCGCGACCGCCGCCCATGGCACCGCCACCGCCCATAGCAGCTCCGCCGCCGCCACCACCACCACCACCGATGGCAGCACCGCCACCGCCGGGACCGCCGCCACGGCCGCCGCCGCCTGGGCCTTGCGCAAAGCTCGTCGTTGCCGCTGCAAGCGGCAGAAGCAGCGCCACGGCAGCGGCGGCGCTCAGTGTTTTCAGTCTGGTCATCGATGTGACTCCATGAGGGGAAAGTGATCTAACCGCAGGCGAGAGCGGTCGTTCCCTGCGGCGGACCGATGCGCGGCGAGAACGCAGTCGTTCGTCCCCCGCGGGCTGTAGCGGAACACTGGACAAGTCGCGGACGGGGTGGCATCAGGGCATGACCTTCACAGATCCGGCCCTCAGCGCATGAAACAGTTCTTTCTCAAGCTCTTCACGTGGTGGAACGGCCAGACCTTCGGCACCCAGCTGTGGACCTGGCGTTTCGGCGAGCTGGTGGGGCAGGACGCGCAGGGCAACCGCTATTACCGGACGGCCGGTGGCAAGATCGATCCGGTGCTGCATTTCGAGCGCCGCTGGGTGATTTATAACGGCCTGGCCGAGGCCAGCCGCATTCCGCCGGACTGGCACGGCTGGATCCATCACACCGTCGACGTGCCGCCGACGCAGGACGGCTACAAGCCGCGCGAGTGGGAAAAGCCGCACCTGCCCAACCTGACCGGCACGCCGCTCGCCTATCGTCCGGCCGGCTCGACCTTGGCCAGCGGCCGCCGTCCGAAGGCCACCGGCGATTATCAGCCCTGGACGCCCGGCAGCTGATTCGGTCTGTTGGGATCAATGTATCAAAAGAGGCCGCCCGGAGTTCCGGGCGGCCTCTTTGATTTCAGGGACCTGAGCGAGCGCTACGTTCCGCTCCGCCCGAGAGCTGCCGCAGCGCGCTCGGCCGCCGCGATGCGCCGCGTCCGGGACGGTGCGATGCGCTCCAGCATGCGTGACAGCACCTCGGGTGGCGCCGTGTCAGGCGAGCCGGACGTGAACGGCGGCGCCGGGTTGTATTCGAGCCGGAGCTGGATCGCTTCGGCGGTCTGGCGGTCCACCAGCTGCGACACCAGGGTCAGCGCGAAATCGATGCCGGCGGTGACGCCACCGCCGGTCACGCGGTTGCGATCGATGCAGACGCGTTCGGTGCTCACGGTCGCGCCGAACAGCGGCAGGCACTCGCGCGCACTCCAATGGGTGGCGGCGCGATAGCCGTCGAGCAGACCAGCAGCGCCAAGCGCGAGCGAGCCGGTGCACACCGAGGTGACGTACTTGGCGCCCTCGGCCTGGCGGCGGATGAAGCCGATCACGTCAGCGTCATCGAGGATGGCGTCGACCCCGAAGCCGCCGGGAATGCAGATCACGTCGGCCTGTGGGCAGTCGGCGAAGGTCGTGGTCGGCAGCAGCGTGAGAACCGAGTCCGTCGGAACAGGCTCGATTCGCTTCCAGGCCAGATGCAGCGTGGCGCCGGGCACGCTGGAAAACACCTGGACCGGGCCGGTGAGATCGAGCTGGGTGACCTGGGGGAACAGCACGAGAGCGATGGAAAGCGGTGCGGCCATGGGGCGGGTCTCGCGGACGATGACGGGTTGACGAGCGCCATCCTGCATGGTCCGCTGCATGTCTCATAGGCCAAAGTTCCCTCGATTTCGGACAGGCGGTTCGCGGAGCCTAACAGCATGATCGGCGTGCTCATCTTTCCGGACTTCCAGCTGCTCGATGCCGCGGGCCCGATCTCCGTGTTCGAGATCGCGGCGCGCTATGCGAGCGCGGCGCCGAAGATCCGGGTGATCGCGGCCGCGCCCGGGCCCGTGCGCTCCTCATCCGGGGCCGAATTGCTGGCGCGGAAATTCGGTCCCGTCTCGGCGTTCTCGACGCTGCTGATCGCCGGCGGCGATGGCGTCGAGGCGGCGAGCCGCAATACCTGCACCGTGAATTTCGTTCAGAAGGTCGCGAGCCGCGGCACCCGCATCGCCAGCGTCTGCTCCGGTGCTTTCGTGCTGGCGGAAGCAGGACTGCTGGACAGGCGGCGCGCGACGACGCACTGGCAGCGCACGCGGCAGTTCCTGCGCACCTATCCAACCGTGAAGCTGGAGCCGGACGCGATCTATGTCCGCGACGGCCAGATCTGGAGCTCGGCCGGCATCACCGCGGGCATCGATCTGGCGCTCGCGATGGTCGCCGAGGATCACGGCGAGGAGATCGCGCAGAAGACCGCGCGCCAGCTGGTGCTGTATCATCGCCGCAGCGGCGGGCAGTCGCAGTTCTCCTCGCTGCTGGAGCTGAAGGCGCCGAGCGGCCGCTTTGCCGATCTGCTGACCTGGGCGCGCGAACATCTTGAGGCGCCGCTGACCGTCGACGACCTCGCCGAGCGCGCCGGCATGAGCACGCGGCATTTCACCCGCGCCTTCGTCGCCGAGACCGGCACGACGCCGTCCAAGGCGATCGAGCGTCTGCGGCTGGAAGTGGCGCGCGACCGCGTGCAGGCCTCGCACCAGCCGATCGAGCTGGTGGCCGAAGCGACCGGCTTCCGTGACCCCGAGCGGATGCGCCGGGCCTTCATCCGCGCCTTCGGCCAGCCGCCCCAGGCATTGCGGCGCGCAGCGCGAGCGGGATAGTCTCGCCAGATCGTCTAGAAGGCCAAAGAGATCGCGTGATGGCCGGCAATTCGATGGGTTTGGGAGTCATCTTCCCGTCGCCCTATGTGATCGAACTCTCCAAACTGCGTCAGCAGCTCGATGAGGCCCATCTCGCCTGGACGATCGAATGGAAGCGCCAGCAGCAGGCGTTCGTGATCGAGAACATCCGTTTCGCACACGATCCGCATTGGAATGAGCGCGTGTTCAGCCTCCAAGCGGCGCACGATGGCAAGACCTGGGTCTGGCAGGCCGTGCGCGTCGTCCTCACCTGCAGTGGATTGTCGGTCTGAGCTGCGCGGCTGACGCGGGGGCGCAAATTGCGCACAGCTGTCGCCGACCGAACTGATGGCCGGGGCGACCAGATGTCATGATCCCCGGGCGGAGAGGCCGCGCCTTCGTTTGCGCGGACCATCGGCAGCAGCACTGGCGTCGTGGCGCGCCCGGTGACCGGCGGTTGATCTGAATCAGCATGCAGGACCTTTGGAGAGGTAGCCTGAATGTGGATTTTGCGGCGCTTGATTTCGTAGCCCTTGAGTCACGTTCCCTGGAGGGCCCTTGGAGCAGGATAAGTTGGAGCAGGACAAGTCGACGGCTGATGGCGCTGAACTTGCGAGCCCGGGCCTCGATCGTCCGTTCTCGCTCGCGGCGTATGATCATGTGCCGGACGCACTGCTGGATGTGCCGGCGCCGGAGCTGTGGCGGCATCTGCCGGGGCCGACGTTGTTCAATCTGCCGGGGCGGCAGACCGGTACGCTGTTTCTCAGCGTGCTGCTGCATGGCAACGAGGATACCGGCTGGCGCGCCATCCAGACCGTGCTGAAGCGTGCGCGAGGCCGGCCGCTGCCGCGCTCCATCCTGCTGTTCGTCGGCAACGTCGCCGCGGCGAAGGCAGGAGTCCGCACGCGTCCCGGCCAGCATGACTACAACCGCGCCTGGCCCGGCACTGCAGATCCCCGGACGCCGGAAGCGGCGGTCATGCGCGACGTCGTGGCGGTTGCGCAACGCACGGCGCTGTTCGCCAGCATCGACATTCACAACAACACCGGCAACAATCCGCACTATGCCTGCGTGAACAGCTGTGACGATGATCACCTGCAGCTCGCACGGCTGTTCGGCCGTACCGTCGTGTATTTCGAGGAGCCGGTTGGCGTGCAGTCGGCGGCGCTGGCACGGCTATGTCCGGCGATCACCGTCGAATGCGGCAGACCCGGCATCGAGGCGGGCGTCGCGCATGCGGTGGAACTGATCGAGGCGGCGCTGGCGCTGCAGCACTTTCCCGACCATCCGATCGGTGAGGCCGACATCGATCTCATGCGGACCTTCGCCATCGTCAAGGTGCCGGCGGATGCCACCTTGTCCTATGACGGCAGCGACGCGGATTTCCGCTTTCGCCCGGATCTCGATCATCTGAATTTCGCCGAGCTGGAGGCGGGCGTGTCGTTCGGAACGCATGCTGGGCGCCGGCTCGATGTGATCGCCGCGGACGATGCCGCGACGGACTATTTCGACTACAGCGATGGCGAGATCCGCCTGGCGCAGGATGCCATCCCGGCGATGCTGACGTGCGATCCCAATGCCGTCAGGCTGGATTGCCTCGGCTATCTCATGCACCGCATCGGCCGCGATGGCCGGCGGCTGGCGGCAATGAGGAGGTAGCGCGCGATGACCGCCGGGGCGCCCATAGCGCAGGATGGCGTCAGCGCTGCGGAGCGCGCGCGGTTCGACCAGTTGCAGGCGCAGTTCGCGGCCTCCTACACCGAGCTGTTCGATGATCCCGGCCTGCCGCGCACGGTCGTGATCGTGCCGAGCCTGAGCCTCGATCCCGAGGTGCTCGCCAAGGTCTCGGGTGTGCACCACTACGAAGAGCGCATGCTGTGCATGCTGCTGCTGCTGCGCATGCCGCGCACGCGCGTGATCTATGTGACGAGCACGGCGGTGCCAGAAACCATCATCGACTACTACCTGCATCTCCTGCCGGGCGTGCCGGGCGGCCACGCCCGGGCGCGGTTGACGCTGTTGTCCTGCGACGATTCCTCCGCGGCGCCGCTGACGAACAAGATCCTGGCGCGACCGCGCCTGCTCGATCGTCTGCGCGCCGCGCTCGCGCAGGGCGGCCCGGCCCATATGAGCTGCTTCACCGTGACCGGGCTGGAGCGCCGGCTGGCGCTCGCGCTGGGCCTGCCGATCTATGGCTGCGATCCCTCGCTGCTGCCGTGGGGCTCGAAGAGCGGGTCGCGCCGCATCTTCAAGGAGGTCGGCATCGATCTGCCGGAGGGGTTCGAGGATCTGTACGATGCCGACATGCTGGCCGATGCATTGTGCGAGCTGAAGTGGCGCAGGCCTGATTTGCGAAAGGCGGTGGTCAAGCTCAACGAGGGTTTTTCCGGCGAGGGCAACGCGATCGTCGACCTCACCGCGGCCCCGGATGATCACGGCCTGCGGCGATGGCTGCGCGAGCGGCTGCCGGACATGGCCTTCGAAGCGCGCGGCATGAGCTGGGAGGTGTTCGAGGACAAGCTGCGGATGATGGGCGGTATCGTCGAGGAGTTCATTCCGGGGAGCATCAAGCAGTCGCCGTCGGCGCAGCTGCGGATCGACCCGCTCGGCCGGGTCGAGCCGATCTCGACCCACGACCAGGTGCTGGGCGGCCCGAACGGGCAGATCTTCCTCGGCTGCCGGTTTCCGGCCGATGACGCCTATCGCCTGGATATCCAGGCCCGCGGCGTTGCAGTCGCGGAGGCGCTCGCGCGCAAGGGCGTGATCGGTCGGCTCGGCGTCGATTTCATCTCGGTCCGCGACGGGCCCGACTGGCGCCACGTCGCCATCGAGATCAATCTGCGCAAGGGCGGCACCACGCATCCGTTCCTGATGCTGCAGTTCCTGACCGACGGTCGCTACGAGCCCGGCAGCGGCGAATTCCTCACCCCCGCCGGCCAGCCGCGCTGCTACTACGCCTCAGACAATCTCGAGAGCGACGCCTATCTTGGATTGACGCCCGACGACCTCGTCGATATCGCCGTGGTCAACGGCCTGCACTTCCACGCCGCCGCTGGCGAGGGCGTCGCCTTCCATCTGATCGGCGCGCTGTCGGAGTTCGGCAAGCTCGGCGTGGTCTGCATCGGCCAGAGCCACGCGCGTGCCGCCGAGCTCTATCGGCGCACGGTGGATATCCTCGATCGGGAACGAAGCACGGCGCGGATTGGCGTGTAGCTCGGGACGGCGTCGCGACCACGTTGCATCATAAGCATCTGCGCTGCCGTCATCGCCGCGATGTCGCCTCGCGTGTTGGCAAGCGGGGAGGCGGCTCCTATAGTCCGCAACGGCGACCCCATCCACGGACATCTCAGCAGACAGGCCTCATGCGCGTCACCATCATTACTGGCAGCGGGGCCGGCATCGGCGCTGCAGTCGCGCGCCGCGTGGCTGCGCCGGGGCAGGCCGTGATGCTGCATGGGCAAGGCGCCGATGAGGCCGGTCTGGCGCGTCTTCGGGATGTTGCCGCGGCGTGCCGGGAGGCCGGTGCCGAGGTCGGCTTTCATTGCGGAGACCTCGCGCAGGCCGGGACCGCGGCGGGTCTGGTCGAGGCGGCCCGCCAGGCCTTCGGCCGCATCGACGCGCTGGTGCATGCCGCGGGCTTTGCCGATCGCCGCAGCTTTCGCGACCTCTCGCGCGATGGGCTGGAGCGGTCGCTGGCGGTGATGCCCACGGCATTTCATGAACTCGCCAGCGCCGCGCTGCCCGACCTGCTGCAGAGCGCGCAGGCGCGCGTCGTCGCCATCTCCAGCTTCGTCGCGCATCGCTTCGTGCCGGGTGGTGCGTTTCCCGCATCAGCTGCCGCCAAGGCGGCGCTGGAGGCGCTGGTGAAATGTCTGGCGATCGAGCTGGCCGCGAGCGGCGGCTCCGCCAATGTCGTCGTGCCCGGCTATACGCGCAAGGACGAGGGGCGGCTCGGCTCGCTCGATCCGGCGGCCTGGCAGAAGGCGGCCGCGGCCAATCCGCAAGCGCGGCTCGCCGAGCCGGACGACATCGCTGCGGCGGTGACATTCCTGCTGTCGAGAGAGGCTGGCCACATCACCGGTGCGGTGCTGCCGGTCGATGGCGGCCTGACCCTGATGTAAGTGGATTCATAGTCGATGCAAAGCCTGCCACAGACCGCCGACGTGATCGTGCTGGGCGCCGGAATCGTCGGCGTCTCTTCCGCCTACGCGATCCGCGAGCGCGGGCTGTCGGTGGTGCTGGTCGACCGCAAGGTCCCGGGCGAGGAGACCTCCTACGGCAATGCCGGCATTCTCTCCTCCGGCTCGATCCTGCCGCTCAACAAGCCCTCGTTGTTTTCAGCATTGCCGTCCTATCTCGGCAACCGGAATGCGGCACTGCGCTGGAATCCGTCCTGGACGTTGCGCAATATCGAGTGGGTGCTGCGCTTCCTCGCCAATGCCGTGGAGTCCCGCGTCCGGCCGCGCGCCACCGCGCTGCACGGCCTGATCGGCGCCTCGCTGCAACTGCATCGCGACTGGATCGTCAGGGCGGGCGAGCCGCAGCGCATCCGTGAGACCGGCTGGCTGAAGGCGTGGCGCAGCGACGCGCTCGCAGCCGCCAAGGCCGAGCAGGCGTTCCTGGCCGAGTATGGCATCAAGAGCGAGCTGCTCGACCGCCAGGCGATCTCGGCGCTCGAGCCCAACATGCTGCCGGTCTACAAAGTGGGTCTGCTGCACAGCCAGACGGCGTCGGTCGACTCGCCCGGCAACGTCACCAAGGCCTATGCGCGGATGTTCGAAGGCGCCGGCGGCATGCTGCGGCAGTCCGAGATCAGGGCGCTGCTGGCCGACGGCGACGGCTGGCGCGTGGTGCTCGGCGAGGGCGAGATCCGCGCGCGGCACGTGGTGGTCGCGCTCGGGCCGTGGTCGCCGGACATCCTGCGGCCGCTCGGCTACAAGGTGCCGATGGCGTTCGAGCGCGGCTATCATCAGGAGTTCACACCGAACCCGGTGCGGCAATTGCTGCGGCCGATCCACGATGCCGAGGGCAGCTTCCTGATGACGCCGATGGAGAATGGCGTGCGCGTCACATCGGGCGTCGAGCTGACCGACCGCGACGCGCCGTCGAACTTCGCCCAGCTCGAGCAGGTCGTGCCGCTGGCGCGCGGCGTGGTCGAGTTCGGTGACGCCATCGCGCAGCCCTGGCGCGGGGCGCGGCCGACGCTGCCCGACTCGCTGCCGATGATCGGGCCGGCGCCGCGGCATTCCGGCCTGTGGCTTGCATTCGGCAACCAGCACATCGGCTTAACCACGGGGCCGGCCACGGGGGCTGCGATCGCTGCGATGATCGCAGGCGAGGCGCCGTCATTCGACGCCTCGGCGTTCGCTCCGAGCCGGTATCTGTGAGAGGCTGGCACCATCGGCCGCGCCCTCGCGCCAGCTCGGAGCTTCGATGAACTATACCTGGGATTTCGCGATCCTCACCAAGTACAGCCATCTGTTCTGGGTTGGGCTTGCCTGGACCATGGCCTATACGCTCGGCACGATTCTGCTGGGGTCGCTCATCGGGCTGTTCGTCGGCATCGTCAGGCTGCGCCGCCTGGTCGTCGTCGACTGGCTCCTGATCGCCTATATCGAGCTGTTCCGCTGCACGCCGCTGCTGGTGCAGATCATCTGGTTCTACTACGCATTTCCGGTGGTGATCGGCGTCAACATCCCGGCCCATGTCGCTGCCGTGACCGTGCTGTCGCTGTACGCCGGTGCTTTCTATGCCGAGATCGTGCGCGGCAGCATCGAGAGCGTGCCGCGCGGACAATGGGATGCGGCGCGGGCGCTGGGCCTGCGCCCGTGGCGGATGATGCGGCTCGTGATCCTACCGCAGGCGCTGAAGCCGATGCTCGCGCCTTACGTCAACCAGTCGGTGACGCAGTTGAAGAACACCTCGCTGGTGTCGGTGATCGCCGTGCCCGATCTCGTCTACAACGCGACCCTCATCAACGCCGATACCTATCGGCCGCTCGAGGTCTACACCATCATCGCGCTGATCTACTTCGCGATCCTGTTCCCGGCCACCCTGCTGAGCCGACGGTTCGAGCGCGGCATGAGCTACGACAAGGCGTGAGGGGGTAAATTATCAGCCGTCATTGCGAGGAGCGAAGCGACGAAGCAATCCAGAGTCGCGCGCGCATCCCTGGATTGCTTCGCTTCGCTCGCAATGACGGCGGAGCGTGACGTCAGATGCTCAGCTCGACCGGCACGTCCTCGGACTTCACGCCGGCCAGGCCCAGGCCCTTGACGAACCATTCCCGCATCTGGCCGATACCGCGGTTGTAGTCGATCCACACCGCGAGAAAGTCGCGCCAGCGCTTGTCGAACTCGCGGCGCACGCCCATGCTGGAGGGGATCGCGACCGACGGCGACGTCAGGATCTTGTAGGTGCCGAGATTGGGGTTCTTGGCGATCGCGGTGAGGCCGAGGATCAACGCGTTGACGACGACGTCGACGCGGCCCGACGCCATCTCCAGCATCACCTCGTCACGCGACTTCAGCGATTTGATCGTGGCATTGGGCGCAAAGCGGCGCGCCACCGCCTCGTTGGCCGAGCCGACGTCGACGGCGATCTTCACGTCCGGCTTGTTGATGTCGGCCCAGGTCTTCGCCTCCAGGCCCTTCTTCAGCATGGCGCCGAACGGATGCGGGAATACCGTGCCGCAGAAGTCGATCACGAGCGCGCGCTGCGGCGTCGGGTTGAGCGCGAAGCCGAGGTCGATCTTGCCGGCCTGCAGGTCGAGCACCGAATTGCCGTAGGTCGACTCGACATATTCGAGCTTCACGTCGAGCAGCTTGGCGATGTCGTTGGCCATCTCGATCGAGAAGCCCGACCATGTGCCCGAGGCGAGATCCTTGTTGAAATAGGGCAGCTCGCCCGGCAGCACGGCGATGCGCAGCACCTTGTTGGCGCGCACCCGGTCCAGCGTGTTGTCGGCGGCCGCCTGCGCGGATGCGGGCGTCGTCGTCATCGCGGACGCGAGCGCGGCGCCGGAGCCGATCGCGAGCGCGTAGCGCAGCGCCTCGCGGCGGTCTTCGGAAATTCTCTGATCGTCTGATGTGGTCACATAATCCTCCTGCACCAATCGGCCGGGAGCGTAGCGTCGGGCTCGACCGCCAGCAACAAGCATATCGGACTTGATAGCAGCCCGTCCGATGCGCGGAGGAGGCGTTGCGATGCCGCGCTGCCTCATTCCGGTGCAGGGCTGATCAAGCCGTGGTCGGTCCCGCCAGATGGAAGTGGCTGCGAACGCAGGCGCTCGACGAGCGGCCGCAGCAGCTGCGGCGCGAGGTGAATCGGAAACTGACTCATCGCGAAGTACAGCCAGGTCGTGCCGGGGATCGCGCCGTCGGTGGCGGCCAGCATCAGCCCCATGTTGCGCAGCGAGACCATCAGGCCCAAGGCCATCGCCCGCTCGCGGCCGGCGCCGCGGAACAGCAGCATCGTGATACCCAGCAGCAGGAAGAACACGGCAAAGGCGAGCACCGCCAGTCCCAACATGCGGAACGGGCTCGCGATCAGATCGGCCAGGAAATGGGCCATGATGGCGGACGCGAACACGAACAGGATGAGGATGTTGCAGCCGTCGATCGGCGCACGGTGACGCCGGATCGCCGCGATGCCGAAGACGAGGCGGATCGCAACGGCGATGATCAGCGCAGCGGCGAGGATCCCGGCGAGCTTCAACCCAAGCGCGGCTGGCGACAGCGACAGGGTCTGTCCCAGGAACATGTAGGCGAACAGCGGCGCTGTCAGCGGCACCAGCGCGGTGGATGTCACCAGGGTGATCAGCACGAGCGTCGCGTCGAGCCCCATCAGCGCGGCGAGCGCCGGCGAGGCCATCATCGGCGAGGCCGTTGCCTGTAGCATGAGCGCGAGATGAAGGTCGGGGGTCGCAGCATCGAGGCCGGTGATGCGCATGAGCGCGCCGACCAGCGCGGGCACGGCAATCGTGGTCCAGGCGGTCGCGACCAGCACGAGGGCAGGGCGGCGCAGATGCGCGCGCAGCATGGCGACGTCGACGCGCATGAACGAGATGCAGAGCAGCAGGAAGATGGCGTGCGTGACGTAGGGCCGCGCCAGTTCGCCGAGCGGCGGCACGGCGATCGCGGCCAGCAGCACCGCGACGATGGCGCGCGTGCCCTGATTGCCGAGCCAGCTCAGGGCCCGCAGGGGAAGAGCGAGAGGCCTGGAGGATGGCATCGATAAACCGAACGATGTGAATCAAAGAACGCGCGAACCATGCGTTGGCCGCGCGTTCCTGCAAAGTCACATCTCGTTACCGATCGTAACGGCGCCCGGAGAGCCAGGCGCCGATCGCCGTGCCTACAGAGCGCTCGAGCCGCCCAGGACGATCTTTTCATTGAGCTTGAAATCGACGGTCTGCACGGTCTGGTCGATCTCGGTGCTGGGCATGCCGATCTGCTGCGAGATCAGCTTCACCAGAAGGTCGACGCGCTCGATGAAGGGCGCGCCGGCGGCGACGGCACGCGCCGCCGACGATGGCTTGAGCAGGCTCTCGGCGGCCTTAGCATACTTCTCGAACGGCACCTGGTCGCTCGGATCGGCGCCGAGCTTGCGCGCGATCGCGTCGACATGCTCGTAGATCGACTTCGACAGCGCGAGATTGCCGTGCACGGCATCGCGGATCGCCTGCGGCTCGCCGCGGGTGATGCAGCGATAGTTGCCGGTCAGCAGCATCGACCATTTCGCCAGCGGCACGAACAGCGAGTCGAACACCTTCAGCTTCACGGGCACGTCCTGGCCGTCGAGCCTGACGGCATCGATGTCGCGCTCGAGCTCACGCAGCAGCGCGTTGTGCTTCTCGTCCTCGAAGGCGGCCGCCTTGAAGTTCGTCGGCAGGCCGACATGGAGCACGTTGGCGCCTTCCTCCGGCGGACGGAAGGCCTGCGGATCGGGCGAGCACAAGGTCACGAGCCCGGGCGTGAAGCGCTCCCAGACCATCGCATTGGTATAGGCCTCTTCCAGATTGCCGTCGGCCAGCGCCGGGATGCGCTTCAGATAGGGCAGCGGCGGCATGTTCATGATCGAGAGGCACGGCAGCTTCGCCTCGGCGATCTTCACCATCAGCACGCGGATGGTGTGGTTGGTGTATTGCGGCTCCTGCATCGCGAGGCCGACCAGGTCGTAGCGCGACAGGTCGACACTGTCCGGCGTGGCGGCGTCGAGCTTGCCGGGCAGGTCGCGCGAGAAGATCGAGCGATGGGCCGGCTCGTCGCGCAGCTTGATGCGGACTTCGGTGCCCTCGCGGTTGATCAGCTCGGCCGTCTTCTTGCGGCAGACGAGCGTCACATTGTGGCCGGCCATCAGCAGCTTGGTGGCCAGGAGGGAGCCGTAGGAGGCTCCGAGAATCAGAATATTGCGTGCCATGCCTTGGTCTTCCCCAGAGATTGGTTCTGCGTTCGAATTTTTTATTGGCGATCCAGACGCACCGAGGAGGTCCGTCAGACGCCCGGGAAGGGCGGACGGAAGCGGTAACCCGTTGCCTCGATTGCTGGCATACCAGAGCTTTCATCCCACGGAATGGGCCGTCTGGCAAGGTGCGACGCACCCGTGCGGCATCCGGCGCGGGTGGCCCGAGCGATGGTGTCCACAGAGCGAGGGGACTGGTTGCCGGGTTCGAGGCGCTTCAGCTCAGCGCCATGTAGCGCCCGGGCTTGTGGTTGATCGCGATGATGACGTTGACGATCACGATGCCCAGGATCGACAGCGCCAGCCGGTCGACCGGGATCACGAAGAAGGCGGCGATCATGATCAGAGCATCCACCCCAAGCTGAAAATAGCCGGCGCGGATCTTCCAATTCTCCTGCAGATACAGCGCAAGGATGTTGACGCCGCCAAGCCCGGTGCGGTGGCGGAACAGCATCAGCAGTCCGGTGCCGGTCAGGCCGGCGCCGATCACGGTGGCATAGACCGGGTCGATATGGCTGATGTCGACCCAGGACGCGGTCAACCGCGAGAACACCGCGACCAGGCCGACAGCAACAAAGGTGCGGATCGTGAACGGCCAGCCCATGCGCCGGATGGCCAGCGCATAGAAGGGCAGGTTGATCAGGAAGAAGCTCAGGCCGAAGCCGTAGCCGGTGACATAGCTCAGCAGCAGCGACAGGCCTGCGGTGCTGCCGACCAGCAGCACCGTCTTGCTGTAGATCAGCATGCCCAGCGACACGAACAGCGTGCCGAGCGTCAGGGCCATCGCATCTTCGTAGAGCTTGTGCCGCTCCTGCAACACCATTTCGGTCACGGCTTCGATCCTCGTCCGCGAGCGCTCACAGCGCCCTGAAGAGGCCGGCGACGCGCGTGACGTCGGCGAGCTTGAGGCCGGCGATGTTGATGCGGCCCGAGGTCGGCATGTAGACGGCATGCTTCTCGCGCAAGCTCATCACCTCGGCCGGGGTGAGCGGCAGCACCGAGAACATGCCTTCCTGCCGGCCGATCGCGATCGAGTTCGACCAGCGTTCGCCGAGCGCTGCGGCAAAGGAGTGGCGCAGCGCCGTGAGCCGCTCGCGCATCGAGTCGAGCTCGCTCCGCCAGTCGTCGTAGAGCTCCGGCGTGCCCAGGATCGTCTTGACGATCGCCGAGCCGTGATCGGGCGGCATCGAATAGCTGGTACGGGCGATGGCGACGAGATTGGAGCGGGCGGTCGCGGCCGCGGCCTCGGCGGAGGCTGTGGCAAACAGCGCGCCGGTGCGCTCGCGATAGAGGCCAAAGGATTTCGAGCAGGACACCGCGACGAGCGCCTCGGGCACGGCCGCGACCATCGCCCGCAAGCCGACGACGTCACCGTCGAAGCCGGCGCCAAAACCCTGATAGGCGGAATCGATCAGCGGCACGAGCCCGCGCGCCGTGATCACGGCGGTGATGCGCGTCCAGTCCTCGGCGCTCAGCGGGGCACCGGTGGGATTGTGGCAGGAGGCGTGCAACAGCACCGCGTCGCCTGCCTGCGCGCGCTGCAACGCTTCGAGCATGCTGTCGATCTGCAGCGTCTGCGAAGAGACATCGAAATACGGATAGGTCTCGATCTCCAGTCCGGCCGCGGCGAAAATGCCGGCATGGTTGGGCCAGCTCGGCAGTCCGAGCCAGATCTTGCCGGTGCCGGCCTGGCGGATCAGGTCGGCGGCGAGCCGCAATGCGCCGGAGCCGCCGGGGGTCTGCACGCCCGCGGCATGGACCGGTGAGGCCGTCCCGCCGACCATCGACCACAGCAGGTCGAGGAACGCCTGGTCGCCCTCCGGCGCGACATAGGCCTTGCTGCTCTGGCTTTCCCAGATGCTGCGCTCGGCGGCCTTCACCGCGCGGAAGATCGGCGAGTTGCCGGCCTCGTCGCGATAGACGCCGACGCCGAGATCGACCTTGTCCGGCCGCGGGTCGGCCTTGAAGATGCCGATCAAGGCGAGCAGGGGATCGTCGGGCTGGCGGCTCAGTCGTTCGAACATCGTGCATTCCTGTCGGCTGGCTGCCCGCGCGCAATCATGGCCGTCGCCGCGGGCGGGCGGACACTATCGTGGTTGCGGCGCAAAAACAGCGGGATTTTTCGCAATGCACCGCTCCATCTGGTGAATGCGCAGATCCGTCGCCTGCAATGCCGACCCAGCCGATCGTCGTCAGCCAAACAGCTGGACGACAAATGTTAGCGGGGATTCCCCGAGCCAAGATCGGGCTCGTGTGTCGGCTTATTGTGAGCGGTGGCGATCTTCCTCGCGCGCTTGACGGCAAGCTGAGAGCGAACCTTGGCATCGACCTTGCGCCCGGTCGCACGTTTCCATTTGCGCAGTTCGCTGGCCGTCAGGACGACCTTCACGACGTTGTCCTTGAGAGGACTGCCCAGGGCATCGATCGTGTTCTGAGCGCTAGCCAGCCATTCTTCGTAGGTGTCGTGAACGTCGGGGCAGATCAGCTTGATATCATCCCATTCCTCGGGCCTGTACCAAGCGAGAGCAATCTGCATGTCTTGCTCGGAGTCCATCCTCCCCTCCGGTGAGTTCATGCTCGTCATCGAAGTCCAAGTCCGTAGATGTGAGATCCTGCGCTGGGCCACCATGACGCGGCCGATCAAGGCGGCGTTTGTATCTCGCCGGGTCACTGGCTGCATCGGGCGGCGAAGGTCGACCTCCACTGACACCGGCCCGGCGGAGGCGCCTTTTCAGATGCCGCCCGGCCTGCCGAGCTGCTTCAGCCAAGCACCGATGTCGCGTGCAGCGACGTTGGCCTGGTCGAGCAGCTTGCCCATGGTGAAGAAGCCGTGGAATTGCCCGGGATGCGTCCGGTGCGTCACCGGCACGCCGGCCTCGCGCAGGCGACGCGCGTAATCGTCGCCTTCGTCGCGCAGCGGGTCGGCGCCGGCGGTGAGGACATAAGCGGGCGGTAGGCCGGCGAGCGTTTCCGCCTTGGCCGGCGAGGCGCGCCAGTCGTGAATGTCGGCGGCACCGTTGAGATAGTGATCGCGAAACCAGCGGATCACCGAATGCGTCAGCAGCACGCTGGTCTCGGGTTCGCTGTGCGACGGATGGCTCATCGTGAAGTCGGTGGCCGGATAGATCAGCACCTGACCTGACAGCCTGGGTTCTTTGCCGTCCCGCGCCGACAGCGCGACGACCGCGGCGAGATTGCCGCCGGCGGAATCGCCGCCGACGCTGAGCCTGGACGCATCGATGCCGAGCGAGGCCGCATGGTCGGCTACCCATTGCGCGGCTGCGACGCAGTCGTCGACCGCGGCGGGAAACTTGTGCTCGGGCGCGAGGCGGTAGTCGACCGAGATCACGATCAGCTCGCCTTCGGTGGCGAGCGCGCGGCAGGCGACGTCGTGAGAATCGAGATTGCCGATCACCCAGCCGCCGCCGTGGAAGAACACCAGTCCCGGCGCTAGTCCGTTGGTCTGCCGCACCGTCTTCGGCCGATAGAGGCGGGCCGGGATCGCGCCATGCGGGGCAGGGATGGCGAGCTCCTTGACCTCGGCGAGCTCCGGCGGCTCGGGATTGCTGACCACGCGCGCAGCCAGATAGTAGTCGCGCGCCTCCTGGGGCGTCAGCGTCTCATAGGCGGGACGGCCGGCCTCCTGGAACGCCTTGTAGACGGCTGCGGCATCGGCATCGAGTTGAACGGGCATTGGCAAGGGACCTGTTGCGTTTGAAGAACGTTTAAGCGGCGGTACGGCCGCCGTCCACGGTGTAGGCGGCGCCGGAGACGTAGCTCGCATCGTCGGAGGCGAGGAAGGCGACGATCGCGGCGACCTCCGAGCCCTGGCCGAGCCGCCGCGCGGGCACACGGTCGACCACCTTGTCGACCGGGACGGGGGCGCCGCTGCGGCCCTCGATGATTGCGCTCAGCATGCGGCTGTCGATCAGGCCTGGACAGATGCAGTTCACGCGCACCTTGGTGCCGGTGCATTCCCACGAGGCGCTCTTGGTCAGGCCGATCACGGCGTGCTTGCTGGCGCTGTAGACCGCGATCTGCGGCGAGCCGATCAGGCCGGCGATCGAGGCGGTGTTGATGATCGAGCCGCGGTTCTGCTTCAGCATGACCGGCAGCACGTGCTTCAGGCCGAGGAACACGCCGACGACGTTGACGTCGAGCACGCGACGGAAGGCTTCCAGCGGATAATTGGTGATCGACTTGATCTCGCCCTCGATCCCGGCATTGTTGAAGAACACGTCGATGGTTCCGAACCGGTCGCAGGTCCGGCGGACATAGGCTGCGACCTGGGCCTCGTCGGTGACGTCGGCGGCGATGGCCAGCGCCTCGGCGCTGGCGGGGAGAGAGGCGATCGCGTCCTTGAGGTCCGGCTCGCGCCGGTCGACGGCGACGATGCGGGCGCCGCGCGCCGCCAGCGTCTGCATGGTCGCGGTCCCGATCACACCGGCCGCGCCGGTGACGACGGCCACCCGGCCGTCGAGGCGAATCGAATCGGTCATGTGCGTCCTTCCCTTGGCCCGGCTTCTGATGGCCGTGGCCTTGTTGCGTGTTGGTTTCACGCTATCTTCTGATCATGCAACTATCTCATTGGATGAACCAGATGGCCACCTCGCGGTGCGCTGGCAGGTCGCCCTTCCCCCGCCGTATTCGGCATGTTAACGGGAGGATGATCGAGAGCGGCGGATGGGTCATGACGCGATTTGATTGTCCCGAACCCCGATTCGCCTGATAAAGCCGCGCGAGATGCACCGAACAATCGTCCTGACCGGTATCGCGGCATTCCTGGCCGCCACATCCCTCGCGCTGGCCGTGCCTGCACGCGCGCAGATCGGTACTATTTTCTCGGATCCGGTTCCGCGTCCGCCCGGCAACATTCCGCGGCGCGGAGAGCCGATTCCGCCGCCCGACGAAGAGGAAGATATCCCGGAACTGCCGCAGGGGCGCGTGCTGCCGGCGCCGACCCGTCCGCCGCCGGGCCAGGGGGCTGCGCTGCCGGGGCCGGTTCAGTCCCAGCCGCTGGCGCCGCCGCCGGGAACGACGATCCTGCCGCAGAACAATCCGCCGGTCGCCGCGGTGCCGCCTCCGGGCCAGCCGGGTGCCGCGCCCGCTCAACCGGGCCAGCGCCAGGTGCCGCCTCGCGGGGCGCCCCAGAATGCGGCAATTCCGCCGAACGGCGCAGTGCCGCAGACGCCACCGACGATTCAGCCGGGCGACGAGGTCGTGAGCGAGCCGCCGGCGCAGAAGATCGTGAACAAGAAGGCGAGCTTTTCCGGCCTCGACAAGATCACCGGCCGGATCATCAATTTCGACGAGGATATCGGCGAGACCGTGCAGTTCGGCGCGCTGCGGGTGAAGACCGACGCCTGCTACACGCGGCCGGCGACAGAGACGGCGAACACCGACGCGTTCGTGCAGGTCGACGAGATCACGCTGCAGGGCGAGGTGAAGCGGATCTTCTCGGGCTGGATGTTTTCGGCGAGCCCCGGCCTGCATGGCGTCGAGCACCCGATCTATGACATCTGGCTGGTCGACTGCAAAGAGCCGCAGACCACGGTGGTGAGCGCGGCTCCCGATCAGAAGCCGGCGGCGCCGCAGCCGGCCCAGAAGCGGCCGCCGCAGCAGAAGCAGGCCGCGCCGCGGCCTCCGGCGCAGCCGCCGCAGTACCAGACGCAGCAGGTGCAGCCGCCGCCTCCGCCGCCACAGGCCGGTGGACCGTTCGGCGGCGTGTTCCGGTAGCGCCTCAACCGCGCTCGGCGATGATGGCGAGCGCCTCGGCGCCCGCGATCGGGCGGTCGACCGCGAGTCTGGCGAAATTCGCCGCCGGCCCGGCGATGGCCTTTTCGAGCAGGACGGTATAGCGCCGGCGCGGGATCTCGACCGCGCCGAAGGTCTTGAGATGCTCGGTGACATATTGCGTGTCGAGCAGCTCGAAGCCGCCGGCCATCAGCCGCGCCACGAGATGTACCAGCGCGACCTTCGAGGCGTCGCGGGTGCGGTGGAACATGCTCTCGCCGAAGAAGGCCCGTCCCAGGCTGACGCCATAGAGGCCGCCGACCAGCTCGCCGTCCTGCCAGCACTCGACGCTGTGGCAATGTCCCAGCGCGTGGAGGCCGCTGTAGAGCTCGCGGATGCGCCGGTTGATCCAGGTGTCCTCGCGGCCGGGCTGGGGCTCCGCACAGCCGTCCATGACCGCCTTGAACGCCTGATTGACCGTCACCGTGAAAGCGTCGGAGCGCACCGTGCGTGCTAGCCGCGATGCCACCCGAAAGCCGTCGAGCGGAATGACGCCGCGCAGCTCCGGCTCGACCCAGAACAGCGTCGGGTCGTCGGCGCTTTCGGCCATCGGAAAGATGCCGCAGGCATAGGCACGCAGCAGCACCTCGGGCGTAATCTCGGACGCTGCAGAGTCGCGCGAAGTCATGCCGGCAGCTTAGCAGGATGTCGCAGGCGAGGCGACCGTCCGTTGGCCGCACCCCGGATCTGGCGGGCTCAGCCCACCGCGGCGGCGGCCGGCTTCGGAGCGTCCTTGGTCAGGCGGAAGCGAACGATGATCTTGGTGCCGTCGTGCGTTGGGTCGGGCCCCACGGTGGCATCGAGCTTGGTGGCCATGGCGCTGACGATGCGCTGGCCCATGCCAGTGGAGCGCGGGTCGCTGGTGGCGTTCAGGCCGACGCCATTGTCGGCGATCGACAGCACGATGTCGTCGCCTTCGAGCTTGAGCTCGACGTGAATCGAGCCTGGCCCATCGGGATAGGCGTATTTGACCGCGTTCATGACCAGCTCGTTGACGACGATGCCGATCGCGACCGCGCGATCCGGGTCGATCTCGACGGTTTCGGCCTTCAGGGTCAGCCGCGACATCCGATTGCCTTCGGCCGAGCGGCGGAGATCGTCGAGCAGCGAGTCCAGATACTGGTTGAGCAGCACGCTCTTGAGATCCTGCGAGGTGTAGAGCCGGCGGTGCACCTGGGCCACGGCGGCGACGCGGCCCATCGCGTTGGTCAGCGCGGCCTTGACGTCGTCCTGGGTGCTCGAATTGGCCTGCAGATGCAGCAGCGAGGCGATGATCTGCAGCGAATTGCCGACGCGGTGATTGACCTCGCGCAGCAGCACCTCGCGCTCGGCCGCGAGCGCGGCATAGCGGTCGCGCGATGCGCGCACTTCGGCTTCCGCCTCGTCGCGCGCCTTCTGCAGCCGCGCCTGGCGCAGCGCGCCTTCGGCTGCGACCTGGAGCAGCGGAATGAACTCGCCCTGGACGTCCTTGACCAAATAGTCGGCGGCACCGGCCTTCAGCGCCGTGACGGCGATCTTGGAATCCTGCGAGGCGGTGACGAAAACGACCGGTGGCGCCTCGGGCATCGCCATGATGCGCTCCAGGGTCTCGAGGCCGTCGAGGCCCGGCATGTGCTGGTCCAGCGCCACGACGTCGATGCCGCCGCGCTGCAGCCGTTGCAGGCCGGCGCTGCCGTCGCTCGCATGCTCCACCGTGAAGCCGAGCCGCTTGAGCCCGCGCTCGACCAGCCGCGCCAGCGCCGCGTCGTCCTCGATGTAGAGCAGCGTGGGGGCGGCTGAGCTCATGCGGCGGGTGGAACCTGGATGACGGAAAAGAACAGGCCGAGTTGGCGGATGGCGTTGGCGAAGCTCTCGTAGTTGACCGGCTTGGTGATGTAGACGTTGCAGCCGAGTTCGTAGCAGCGCTTGATCTCCTGGCTGTCGTCCGTCGTGGTGAGGATCACCACCGGCGCGCTCTTCAGGAAGCTGTTCTGCTTGACCAGCTTGAGGATGTCGATGCCGGTCATGTCCGGCAGGTTGAGGTCGAGCAGGATCAGGAGGGCATGGCCCTTGTGATCGAGGCCGGTGCCGTCAGCGCCCAACAGATACTTCACCGCCTCTGTACCGTTGGTGAACGGCTTGATCTCGTTGTTCACCCCGGAGCGGCGGATGTTGCGCTCGATCAGGCGGGCGTGGCCTTCATCGTCCTCGATCATGATGATCGTCACAGGCATGGTCATCGGTCTGAGTTCCGGTTTGAGGCGTTCCAGTTGATCGGAAGCGTGATGGTGAACGTGCTGCCCTGGTCGAGTTCCGAGGCGACCGACATGGTTCCACCGAGCCGGCGCACGAGCGCGCGCACATGCGCCAATCCGATGCCCTGACCTGGACGGTCCTGGGTTCCGGCGCGGCGGAATAGATCAAAGATACGCTGGTGATCCCGGGGATCAATCCCCCGGCCGTTGTCCGTGATCTCGAAGATCGCGAAACCGAGCTTGGTCCGGGCGCGGATCGCGATGTCGCCGGGCACGCCCGGCTTCATGTATTTGATCGCGTTGTCGATCAGGTTCGAGAAGATCTGCTCGAGCGCGAGCCGGTCGCTGACGATCGTGGGCAGCGGCTCGAGCCGGATGGTGGTGTTCGCCTCGTCGGCCTGATGCGCCAGCGTCGACACGATCTGCTCGATCAGATCGCGGGTGTCGATGCGGATGGGCACGAATTCGCGGCGGCCCTCGCGGGTCAGATTGAGGATCGCGGTGATCAGCCGGTCCATCTTGGCGATCGACGATTTGATGAAGCCGAGCGCCTCGGTGAAATCCTCCGACAGCTGCTTGTCGGCGCCTTCCAGCTCGGGCTCGGCGCCCTCGGCCGGCGGCGGCGCGGCCGACACGGCCCGGGCGAGCGTCGCGATGCGCCGGAAGATGTCGTTGCGCAGCTCCTCGAGCTCGCTGGTGAAGCCCATGATGTTGACCAGCGGCGAGCGCAGGTCGTGGCTGACGATATAGGCGAAGCGCTGGATCTCCTCATTGGCTTCGCGCAAATCCGCGGTGCGCTCGTCGACGGTGGCTTCCAGATTGAGGTTGCTCTCGCGCAGCTTGGCCTCGGCTTCGTCACGGGCGCTCGTCGAGCGGCGCACCAGTAGCACCGAGATGATGGCGAGCAGGACGACCAGTGTCGAACCGACGACAGTGACGATCGTCGCCAACTGCTGGCTCTTGTCGGCCGTGGTGGTTCGCTGCGCAAACAGGCGCTCCTCCTCACCGCGCATCTCCTCAGCCGTGGCGCGCATGATCGCGCTGCTGTCCGTCGAGCCGACGTCGCGCACCAGCGCCACGGCGCCGGGGAGATCGCCGGCCGCGACCAGGGCTTTCTCCCGATCGAATTGCGACAGCCGCGTTTCGATGATGCCGCGCAATCTGGCGAGGTTCTGAACCTGGACCTGGTTGTCGGCGACGAGCGTTGCCAGCCGGTCGAGCAGCGGCCTGATCGCCGCCACGGCGGCTTCGTGATCCCTGAGGAAGTCCGGGCTCTGGGTCAGCAGATAGGCGCGCGCGCCGCTCTCGGCCCGGCGAACCTCCAGCAGCAGCGCATTGATCTGGTTCTCGGCCTCGACGGTGTGCACCACCCAGGCGCTGTCACTGCGGGCCTTGTTGACCAACAGAACCGAGGCCGTGCTGATGACGACCAGCACGAAGAAGCCAGCCGACAACAGCAGGATCTGCCCCAGCGTGCGCCGATGTCTGATCTCAGGCGCCACCGCGTACTCGCATGCCTATTGAAATCCGTGCCCCCTCAGCGGAACCGCCGACACAGCAGAACGCGTCGAGGGCCGAAGAGTTCCGGCAGGGATGTCGAATTTCGCGTCAGTCGGTCTTCTGACCGGCGAGATACTGCTCGAGCCAGTGGATGTGGTAGTCGCCGTCGATGATCGCGGGCTCGCGGACCAGCGCCCTGAACAGCGGCAGCGTGGTTTCGATGCCGTCGACGACCATCTCATCCAGTGCGCGCCGCAGCCGCATCAGGCACTCGACCCGGCTCTTGCCGTGCACGATCAGCTTGCCGACCAGCGAGTCATAATAGGGCGGGATGACGTAGCCCTGGTACACGGCGGAATCGATGCGCACGCCGAGACCGCCGGGCGGATGGTATTGCAGGATCTTGCCGGGAGAGGGCCGGAAGGTGACCGGGTTTTCGGCGTTGACGCGGCACTCGATCGAGTGGCCGTTGATGACGACCTGGTCCTGGGTCATCGGCAGGTCGCCGCCGGCGGCGATGCGGATCTGCTCGAGCACGAGATCGATCCCGGTGATCATCTCGGTCACGGGATGCTCGACCTGGATGCGCGTGTTCATCTCGATGAAGTAGAATTCGCCGTCCTCGTAGAGGAACTCGACGGTGCCGACGCCGATATATTTCAGCTCCTGCATCGCCTTGGCGACGGTGTTGCCGATCTTGGCGCGGGCCGCCGCGTCGAGCACCGGCGAGGGGCCTTCCTCCCAGACCTTCTGGTGGCGGCGCTGCAGCGAGCAGTCGCGCTCGCCAAGATGGATGGCGCCGCCGCGGCCGTCGCCGAGCACCTGGATCTCGATGTGGCGCGGCTTCTGCAAGTACTTCTCGAGATAGACCGACGCGTCGCCGAACGCCGATTTGGCCTCGTTGGCTGCGGTGGTCAGCGCGAGCTGCAGGTCGGCCTCGGTGTGCGCGACCTTCATGCCGCGGCCGCCGCCGCCGGCCGCGGCCTTGACCAGCACCGGGAAGCCGATCTCCTTGGCGATCCCCATGGCGTCCTGGTCCGGCATGACTGCGCCGTCGGAACCCGGCACGACCGGAATGCCAAGCCGCTTGGCGGTCTTCTTGGCCTCGATCTTGTCGCCCATCAGGCGGATGTGCTCGGCCTTCGGCCCGATGAAATGCAAATTGTGGTCGGACAGAATCTCGGCGAAGCGCGCGTTCTCGGACAGGAAGCCGTAGCCCGGGTGGACCGCATCGGCCCCGGTGATCTCGCAGGCGGCGAGCAGCGCCGGGATGTTGAGGTAGCTGTCCTTCGACGGCGGCGGCCCGATGCACACGCTCTCGTCAGCGAGGCGCACATGCATGGCATCGGCGTCGGCGGTGGAATGCACCGCGACGGTGGAGATGCCGAGCTCCTTGCAGGCCCTGAGGATGCGAAGGGCGATTTCGCCGCGGTTGGCGATGAGGATCTTGTCGAACATGGGGCCTCAGGGGCGAGTCGCGAATAGGGATCAGCGAATAGGGAACGGACAGCTATTCGCTATTCGCCATTGGCTATTCGCAGTTATTCAATGATCACCAGCGGCTCGCCGAACTCGACCGGCTGGCCATCCTCGACCAGGATCTGCGTCACCGTGCCGGCGCGCGGAGACGGGATCTGGTTCATCGTCTTCATCGCCTCGATGATCATCAGGGTCTGGCCGACCGAGACCTTGGAGCCGACTTCGATGAACGGCTTGGCGCCGGGCTCCGGCGCCCAATAGGCCGTGCCGACCATCGGCGAAGGCACGACGCCCGGATGCTTGGACAGGTCGGCACCGGCGGCAGCCGCGGCGGCCACCACGGGAACGCCCGCGGCGGCGGACGGCATCGCCGACGGCACGGCGGCTGCGATTGTGACATTGCGGGCGACGCGAACGCGCAGGCCGGCCCGCTCGAGCTCGATCTCGGTCAGGCTGGTCTCATCCAGCAGCGCCGCGAGCTCGCGAATGAGCTGGCTGTCTTCGGACTTGGCCGTGGTCTTTTCGTCGGGCTGGGACGCCATGATCTGATCCAGAAACCTTGTGGGACGTGAGGGCGAGGGACGTCAGGCGAGAGCCTTGATGTCTATCTTTGAAGAGGTCTTGGCACCAAGTTTTGCAGCGAGGCCCGTGATGGCGAGCCGATAGCCATCGATTCCAAGGCCACAAATTGACGCAAACGCGGCCTTGGCCGTGAAAGGGTGGTGCCGCCCGCTTGCGCGGGCCTGAATGTTGCCGATGTGCACCTCCACCGCAGGGATCCTGCTCCCCGTCAGCGCATCATGCAGTGCAATAGAGGTATGGGAGTATGCGCCAGCTTTCATGGTGATACTGACCGCGTCTTTGGCGGCGGCCGCACGGATCGAATCCAGCACGCCGTCGTGGTTGGCCTTCCGGCATTCGGTCGTCAACCCCAAGCAGGCCGCCGTTTCCACGCCCAGACGCTCGACATCGGCCGGCGTGGCGTGGCCAGAGGTCTCGTCGAGGGCATCGATCGTCATGGTCGCGTCTTCGGCCATTCCCATTCCGGCGGTGTGGCGGCAGTGGGCGGCGTTATAGGTAACAAAGCCGCCAAGGGGAAGCCTTTCGGCATCTCGGATGGGGATAGGGCGGTTGGTCCGTCACGCGAAAAAAATGCGCCAAGTCCCGGAAATGACTGGTTTACCCTTGCGAGATGCGTGGTGCACGCCATGCGTGTGGCCGGGCAGCACAAAGGGGCAGGCATTGCTGCCCGCCCCTTTTCACGTCACCTGCCTGGTCGGGGATCAGGTGTCGAGAACTGCAACGATCTCGTGGGTACGCGGATCGAGCACGATGATCTGCTCACGAACCAGGATGTAGTCATATCCGCGCCATTCCGGATAGATCGTCACAACCTCGGTCGGGAGCGGGTAGAAGCGGACGTCACGCGGCACGCGGGTACCGACCGAGATGTTGAAGTTCACGTTGGTCACCGGCTCGACGCGCTGGCTGCGGATCACGGTCGAGATCTTTGTCCGCTGCTCGGTCGAGAGCTTCGCGCCTGCGCCGGCCTGTCCCGTCGTCGTCTGGGAGCGGTCGTTGCCGGTCTTGGTCTCGGCGTTCTTGTTGACGTCGCTGTGGCCATCGCGGTTCTCAGCCGCGCCAGTGCCGCTCTTGCTGTCGCGGCCCTCGGCCTTCATGTTCTTGGAGCCGGCCTTGTCGTTCTCCGACGCCGCTCCCTTCGCATTCGGACCCTTCATGCCGTCTTCGGCGCGCTGAGCCTTCGGAGCCATGCCGGGCTTCTGATCCGACTGGCTGGAGCGCGTCTCAGGCGCGCCGCCCGGCGCCGGTGCGGCGCTGTCACGGTTCATCGGAGCTGCACCCGTCGCGCCGCCCTGCATCGCGGCCCCGCCGGACTGACCGGCGCCACCCGCGCCGCCAGCTCCCTGCGCGTTGGCGAGACCTGCGCTCGCCAGGAGCGCGATCGCAGCCACTGAAGCCATCAAACGATTAGTCATCTTGTATCCTCCTCAAATCCGCACTGCCCGCGCCGACAACTTCAGGAGAATAGAGTCGTTCCGCCCATAGCCGTTGGTTCCTCAAATATGTCTCGGCTCGCGTTCTTATGAACGGATGCTCAGAGTCATGAACCATAGATGACAGGCGTGCGCGGCCTGCGTAGGCGTGGCCCGGTGCGGTCTCACGAGGATGCGGTCTGCTGCGCGTCCCCGTGACGCTCCTTGGCGTAGCGGATGAGCGCCAGGAAGCGATAGAGGCCGTGCACGAACTTGCCGTAGGGCAAGGTGACGAACAGCGCAAACACGGCGCCGAGGTGTAGCGCAAGCAGCGCGCTCATCGCGCTGCTCTCGCGCAGCAGAAGCAGAGCAAGGCCGGTGGCGCCAGTCAGCACGAGCATGGCGAGGAAAGCGACGTCCATGCCGCGGCTGCCCCCATCCAGCAACGCCGGGTCGCGCTTGCGTTTGGCGGCGTAGAGTCCGAGCGGACCGATCACGATACCGAGTCCACCGAGCGTTCCGAGCACGACGGGAAGATCCCAGAGCGGGTAGGGCGCCTCGCGATGCAGCAGGTAGTGATAGAGCGTTGCCACGCTGGTGGAGGCAAAGCAGAGCATGAAGCCCCAGAAGGTGAGGTGGTGATAGAACCGCCTGTTGTCGCTCGGCCGCTCGTCCTCACTGTAGCAGCCGACGCCACCGCCATCGAGATAGCGCAGGCTTGCCGCATCTCGAACCGCCTGCAGCAGCGGACGCGGCTGCGCGAGTGTCGAGGCCGGCTCTCCGATGTCGTTCCAGAACGCACGGGCGCCGTTGACGAACGCGACGATGGCCCACAGGAAGGCCGCGCCGAACAGCAGCGCCATCGCATTGTGCGGCATCAGCGCGTAGAACGATCCCGGGCCATGCCGACGGGCAAACAGGGCCGTCGGGTCGTTGAGAGCCACGAAGCCCAGGATGAACGCGGCAATGCTGAGCACGGTGATCAGGGCGATCGCCAGCCCATTGCGCCTGAACAGCGGCGCGAGTGCGCGCGGCCACGCATAGTCGGCATAGCTTTCGTGCCGAACCTGGGCCAGGACCGAGGGGACGCGGACGTTGAACTCGTGCGGCGGCGAGAACTGGCAGTCGACATAGCAGGCGCCGCAGGAATGGCAGAGGTTGGCGAGGTAGTTGAGGTCGCCGGCGGTGAAGGCGCGTCGCATCTCCATGGCGGGAAAGACGGCGCACAGTCCCTCGCAATAGCGACAGGAGTTGCAGATCGTCATCAGGCGATCCGCCTCGGTCAGCGCTTCACTTCGCTGCATGTCACTTCGCTGCATGTCTTGCTGCTCCACGGCCCGCAATGCGTCCGAACACGCTGCCGATCGTCATGCCGATGCCGGCGGCATAGCCGCGGCCCAGCACGTTGCCGGCCATGATCTCGCCGGCGGCGTACATGTTGTCGGCCGGTCCGCCGGCTTTCATCATCATCCTGGCCTCGTGATCGACCCGGACGCCGAGATAGGTGAAGGTGATGCCGGGGCGCACAGGATAGGCGTAGTACGGGCCGGTATCGATGCGCCGTGCCCAATGCGTTTTCGGTGGCGTCAGGTTCTCGGTGCGGCAATCGTCGAGGATGTCGGGATTGAAGCTGCCGTCGCGCACCGATGCGTTGAACGCGGCGACGGTGGCTGACAGCTTGTCGGCATCGAGGCCGAGCTTGCCGGCGAGCTCGCCGATATCAGGCGCTTCGATCGCAGGATACAGCGAGGGCATGAACAGGCTGGCCGATTTGGCATCGAAGATGATGTAGGCGATCTGGTCGGGCTGCATCGCCACGAGCCGTCCCCAGATGGCGTAGCGCTTCGGCCAGACGTCCTCGCCCTCGTCGTAGAAGCGCATCGCGTCCTTGTTGACGACGATGCCGAACACCACGCAGTCGAGCCGGGTGATGATGCCGCCATCATATTTCGGCGCGCGCGCATCGATCGCGACCGCATGGCACTGGGTGGGATCGCCGATGCTGTCGACGCCGGCGCCGAGCAGCAGGTCGAGCACGGTGCCGCGGTTATTGGACGTGCCGCGGATCAGGAAATTGCGCGCGATCTCGCCCCAGCCTTCGACCAGCTTGTCGATGTTGGATTCGAAGCCACCGGCGGCCGCCACCAGCGCCTTGCCGCGAATGCGCGTCTTGCCAACACTGCGCTGGACGATTGCCGCACCGAAGCGGTCATCGTCGATGTCGAACGCCACCACCTCCGCCTCATAGAGCACGTCGACGCCAAGCTGCTCCGCCGTAAGATACAATGCGTTGAGCATGGCGCGGCCACCGCCGAGGAAGAACGAGTTGGTGCGCCCCAGGCTGAGCGTGCCGCCGAGCGAGGGCTGGAAGCGCACGCCCTGTTCGGCGATCCAGTCGAGCATCTCCTTGGACTCGCGGATCATCATCCGCGCCAGCTGCTCGTTGGTCTGGCCTTCGGTGACTCGCAGCAGATCGTCCCAGAACTCGTCCTCGCTGTACGGGCCGCTCAGGGTCGCAGTCGCGGCGTCGTGTGCGCAGCGCATGTTGCGGGTGTGGCGGGTGTTGCCGCCGCGGTAGAACTTCGACGCCACTTCCAGCACGATGACCGACGCACCGGCACGGCGCGCAGCGATGGCGGCGCACAGGGCCGCGTTGCCCCCGCCCACGACCACGACGTCGTAGGCCATTGGATGGTCGGCGATGCCGCCGTCGGTCGTCATGACGCGATCTCTCTCCGGGACAAGGCAAATTGGGCTGAGGGACGCGCCGGCAGCAGCGCGCCAGAAAAGCGCCTCAGCGTTCTCTCAGGTTTCGTATACTATTGTATACAAAGTTATGCAAGAGTCCTTTTCCTCTGGCCGAGGCTGTGAGAGAGTGGCTCTGATGTCTTCCGACGCCCCCACATTCACGCTCGATCGCGACAACGTCTCCCTGGGCGAGGCGGCGTTTCGCGCGCTGTGCCAGGCGTTGGAGAACGGCGTCTATCGCTCGGGGGACCGGCTGCGCGAGGACGAGGTCGCCCAGCGGCTGAGCGTCAGCCGGACGCCGGTCCGCGAGGCGTTCGGGAGGCTGATGGCGAAGGGCTGGGTGCAGCCGGCCGGCGGCCGCGGCCTCATCGTGCGCAGCCTCGACCAGAGCGAGGTTCTCGAACTCTATGCGATGCGGGAAATCCTCGAAGGCGCAGCGGCGCGGCTGGCCGCGCAATATGCCGTGCCGGCCGAGATCGCGGCGCTGCGCGACATCCATGCGCGTTTTGCGAGCGGCGCGGGGGACGCAGCCGAGCTCGCGCGGCTCAACCGGCTGATGCACGGCGCGATCCAGCGCGCCGCCCGCAATCGCTATCTCGATTCGGCGCTGGCGGACATGCATGTCGCGATTTCGCTGCTGGGCACCACGACCTTCGCGGCCGAGGGGCGCCCGGCAACGGCGGCCGCCGAGCATGCCGAGCTGATCGAGGCGATTGCCGCAGGCGATCCCGACCGCGCCGAGGCGATTGCGCGGGATCACATCCGCGAGGCGCTGCGGACGCGGCTCGGCATGAAGCTGACGGCTTGAGGCTGAGGATGGGGCTTCGCGGAACGGCGCGCCGTCGAGCGGCTGGATCGATGCAAGCTAGGCTTCGACGCAAAAAGGCCGGCTGATCCAGCCGGCCTTTTTGGTCTTGGTTCCCGCGAGCGAAGGCTGCAGGCCGGCTCAGCAGGTCGCCTTGCCGCAGCGTGCGGTGCTGATCTTCTCGCGCAGGCCCTCGACGCCGACCGCGCCGATCACGACCTGCTTGCCGATCACGTAGCTCGGCGTGCCGTTCATGCCCATGTCCTCGGCGAGCTTGAAGTTCTCCTCGATCGTCGCCTTGGCCTCGGGGCTTGCCATGTCCTTCTCGACGCGGGCCATGTCGAGCCCGAGCTCCTTGGCGACTGCGAGCGCGTGGGCCTTGTCGGCCTGGCCGCGGCCGCCGAGCAGCTTCTGGTGGAAGTCGAGATATTTCTGCGGCGCCTGCATGCGCACGGCCACCGCGACCTGCGCGGCCTCCACCGAGCCCTGGCTCAGCACGGGGAATTCCTTGAGCACCACCTTGAGCTTCGGGTCGCTCTTCATCAGGTCCATCATGTCGGCCATCGCGCGTTTGCAGTAGCCGCAATTGTAATCGAAGAACTCGACGAAGGTGACGTCACCATCCTTGTTGCCGAGCACGACGCCGCGCGGCGAGTTGAAGATGGTGTCGGCGTTCTTGCCGATGCTCGCCTCGTGCTTGGCCGCCTCGGCCGCGGTCTGGCGCTTCTGCAGCTCGGCCATGGCCTCCTCGAGCACCTCGGGATGCGAGATCAGGTAGTTCCTGACGATGGTCTCGATCTCGCCCCGCTGGCTGTCGGAGATGCTCTCCGCCGACACGACCTGCGGCGCGCCGCAGAGCGAGAGCGCGAGCAACGCCGCGGGAAGGAGCGTGCGGAAAGACGGCATGAAGGAGGTCCTCTTGGTCAAAATGATCGGGTCCTTGTCGAAGCGGTGATCGGTATCTTGGTAATCCAGTGTCGATATTAGCAGCAATCCGTCCGGGCCGTCCGGTCTACTGGCTCGAAGGCGGTTTGGCTGCGACGATGTCGTCGGCCTTGACCCAGCCGGGCGAGCCCACCGCGAACCGGGTCTTTGCCCGCGACGCGAGCTCGCGGGCGGTTTTGTTGTCGCCCCGGAGGAAGGCGGCCTGGGCCGAGGCGAGATCCGCCTCCGCATAGTCGCCCTTGCGGCCATAGGCCATCGCGAGCTGCGAATAGCCGAGCGGCGCCTCGGACTCGCGCGCGACGGCGGCACGCAGGATCGAGATCGCCTCCTCAGTGTAGGCCTTGTTGTCCGATGCGACCAAGGCCTGGCCAAGTAACATCTGGATGAGCGGCGCGTTATTGGACAGCTGCGCAGCCTTGCGCAGCGGCGCGATGGCCTCGACCGGGCGGCCGCCCTCGAGCAGGGCCTGGCCGCGGACCTCGTAGAAATAGGGGTTGGCGGGCTGCGCCTGGATCAGGGCATCGATCTGGGTCAAGGCGTTGCGCAGGTCGCCGTGGAGATAGGTTGAGATCGCCCGCGCATAGCGCGCCGGCAGGCCGTTGTCGGACAGCGGATAGCGTCGCGCGACGGTGTCCGGACGCTCCATGAAGGCCGAGATCTTGGCCCTCACCATGTCGTGGCGCAGCTGCAGCGCGGCGTCGTCCTTCTTGTCCCAATACGGGCTCTGCCGCGCCAGGCCCTCCAGCGCCTCGACGCGGTCGGCCGGCATTGGATGCGACTGCAGATAGGGGTCGGCGCCGCGGGCCGCGAACAGGCTTTCGTTGGTGAAGCGCTTGAAGGTCTCGTACATGCCCTTCGGCGACTGGCCGGTGGCGCTCAGGAATTTCACCCCGGCACGGTCGGCGTTCTCCTCCTGCTGGCGCTGATAGGACAGCAGGGAGCGGCGGATGAGCTCGCCCGGAGCCGAGAGCGTCGCGGCGCCGGCATTGGCCAGGCCGCTGTTGCCGCCGCCGCGCGCACCGACGGCGAGCGCGCCGGCGCCGAGGATGGTGGCGATGATCATCTGCGTCTGGGCGGTGGCGAGCTGCTGGCGCAGCTTGGCGAGATGGCCGCCGGCGAGATGGCCGGTCTCATGGGCGAGCACGCCGATCAGCTGGTTCGGATTTTCCGATTGCATGATCGCGCCGTAATTGACGAAGATGCGACGGCCGTCCGCGACGAACGCGTTGAACGACGAGTCGTTGATGATGACCATCTGGATGTTCTGCTTCTCGAGCCCCGCGGCGCGCAGGATCGGCCGGGTATATTCGCGCAGCAGCACCTCGGTCTCGGTGTCGCGCAGGGTCGGTGGTCCATTGCTCTGCTGCGCCGAAGCCGGCGCCGCCAGAGCGACGGCCGTCGCGAGGATTGCGGCAAGCCCGCCGGACAATTTCTTGCGAAGCACGATGGGGAGCAACATCAGGCGATCTTTGCAATTGGCGCGAGGCTCGATACGGGCTATTGCCCACCAAACTGCGGAATGCGGCTCATCTGCGGCGAATGAGGCCCAAATCCGGTCACCAGAACCAGGGCACCAGAACCAGGTCATGGGGCTCACGCCGGCCGGTTGAGAGAGCGGGTCCGAACGACTGGGGTCAATAGCAGATATCCATGGTGGATGCGACAGTGATACCGACATTGGAACAGCGGATCGCCGGCCTGACCGCGCCGTCCGGGCGCAGCAATGTTCCACCGTTCATGGTGATGGACGTGATGGCGGCGGCCGAGCGAATCGAGGCCGGCGGCGGCCATGTCATTCACATGGAGGTCGGTCAGCCGGCGGCGCCGGCCCCGCGCACCGCGATCGCGGCCGCGCACGCAGCGCTCGACCAGGCGCGCATCGATTACACCTCCGCGCTCGGGATCTCGTCGCTGCGCCAGCGAATCGCGCGGCATTATCGCGAGACGCATGGCTGCGAGATCGATCCGGCGCGCATCGTGATCACCACGGGATCGTCGGCCGGGTTCATCCTGGCGTTCCTGGCGATGTTCGAGCCCGGCGACCGCGTGGCCGTCACGGTGCCGGGCTATCCGCCCTATCGCCACATCCTGACGGCGCTGGGCTGTGAGCCGGTGCTGATCGAGACCACCGCCGAGAACCGTCATGCCCTGACCGGCGAGGCGCTGCTCGCGGCCCATCGCAAGACGCCGTTGAAGGGCGTGCTGGTGGCAAGCCCGGCCAATCCGACCGGCACCATGATGTCGCGCGAGGCGCTGGGCGGCGTCATCGCGGCCGCACGCGAAGCCGGCATCCGCTTCATCTCCGACGAGATCTATCACGGCCTCGACTATGCCTTTCCCGCGGTCACCGCGGCGGAGCTGTCGACCGAGGCCCTGATCATCAACTCGTTCTCGAAGTACTTCTGCATGACCGGCTGGCGGATCGGCTGGATGGTGGTGCCGGATGCGCTGGTCCGCCCGATCGAACGCCTGCAGCAGAACCTCGCGATCTCGGTCCCGACCCTGTCGCAGATCGCGGCCGAGGCGGCATTCGACGGCCGCGCCGAGATGGAAGCCATCAAGCACGGCTACCAGGAGAACCGCCGCATTCTGATCGAGGGTTTTCCGAAGGCCGGCCTGACCCGGTTCCTGCCCGCCGACGGCGCCTTCTACCTCTATACCGACGTCTCCGACTTCACCTCCGACAGCTTCGACTTCGCCAAGCGCATGCTGGAGGAGACCCATGTCGCGGCGACGCCGGGCGTCGACTTCGATCCGATCCATGGCCGCAGCTTCGTGCGCTTTTCCTACGCACGCTCGGCTGACGACATGCGCGAGGCGGTCGCCCGGATCGCGCGCTGGCTCGGCTAGGGCGCGGGATCAAGCGGACACGTCAGGCGTCCGCCATTCGTCGTCATTGACTCGGCCGCGACAATTTGCCTGAGGTGCGCTCCGCGAGGGCTGGGACACGCGAGGCCCGACACAACGAAGGTGGATCAGGCCAATGGCGGCAGCGACGAAAACCGGGACGCAGGGCGTCCCGTCTCAAACGGGCAACAAGCCCTGGTACAGCGTTCTCTATGTGCAGGTGCTGATCGCGATCGTCATCGGAGTAGTGGTCGGCTGGCTGTTCCCGAACATCGCCACCAATGACTGGATCAAGGCGCTCGGCGACGGCTTCATCAAGCTGATCAAGATGGTGATCGCGCCGATCATCTTCTGCACCGTGGTGTCCGGCATCGCCCATATCCAGAATGCGAGCAAGGTCGGGCGCGTCGGCGTCAAGGCGCTGGTCTATTTCGAGATCGTCTCGACCTTCGCGCTGATGCTGGGCCTGATCGTCGGCAACCTGGTGCCGATCGGGCACGGTCTTGCCGCCAAGCCGGATGCCGCGGCCGTCGCCAACTACGTCAAGCAGGCCGAGGCGCAGAAGTCGGTCGATTTCGTCCTCAACATCATCCCGGACAGCGTGGTCGGCGCGCTGGCGCGTGGCGACATCCTGCAGGTGCTGCTGTTCGCGATCCTGTTCGGCTTCGCGCTGATGGCCTTGGGCGAGCGTGGCCACCGGCTGCGCGACGTCATCGACGATACCGCGCATGCGGTGTTCGGCGTCATCGCCATCGTCATGAAGGCGGCCCCCGTCGGCGCGTTCGGCGCGATGGCCTATACGATCGGCAAATACGGCCCGGCGGCGCTCGGCAACCTGATCGGGCTCATTGCGCTGTTCTACGTGACGGCCGGCCTTTTCGTCGTGATCGTGCTCGGGCTGATCGCGCGCTTCATCGGCTTCAGCATCTTCAAGTTCATCGCCTATATCAAGGATGAGCTCCTGATCGTGCTCGGCACCAGTTCCTCCGAGAGCGCGCTGCCGCAGCTGATGGAGAAGCTGGAGCGGCTTGGCTGCTCCAAGCCGGTGGTCGGCCTGGTGGTGCCGACCGGCTATTCGTTCAATCTCGACGGCACCAACATCTACATGACCCTGGCGACGCTGTTCATCGCGCAGGCGCTCGGCGTCGAGCTGTCGTTCAGCCAGCAGGCCACCATCCTGATCGTGGCCATGCTGACCTCGAAGGGCGCGAGCGGCGTCACCGGTGCGGGCTTCATCACGCTGGCGGCGACCTTGTCGGTCGTCAATCCCGCGCTGGTGCCAGGCATGGCGATCGTGTTCTCGATCGACAAGTTCATGAGCGAGGTGCGCGCGCTCACCAACATCACCGGCAACGGCATCGCCACCGTGTTCGTGTCGTGGTGGGAAGGCGAGCTGGACCACGATCTGCTGCAGCGGCGGCTCAACCAGCAGGTCGACCCGTCCGACGTCGAGACGGCGGTCACGACCGGCTGAGCCGGCTTCGCCGCCTGCGCGGCAGAAGCGATCCAAACAGAAAACGCCCGGCCAGACTGGCCGGGCGTTTTGCGTTGCTAGGTCGAAAGTTGCTAGGTCGAAAAAGGGCGCCTCGGACCAGCTGCCTACTGGCCGCCGCCGAAGCGGCGCGACCACCAGCCAGCCCGCCGCGGGGCCGCGGGGGTGTCGGAGTCCGGGGCCGGCGCGGTTGCGACCGGCTCGTGCGTTGCGGTCTCCTCGGCCGGTGCGGGGCTGCTCTCGGCAACATTCGCGGCCGACGTCGCGCTGTCAGTCCTCGGCTCTGACGAGAAGCTGACCTTCTCGCGAACGGTCGACCGGCGCGGTGCCTTCTCTGACTCGGTCTTGGGAGCCTCGCTCTCCTGCACCTGAGCTTCAGGGGCAGGGGGCTGCGGCGCCGGGATCGCGGCGGGCGCGATGGCCTCCTCGACGTCGGTGACGGCCGTGGCATGGACCGGCGTCGCATGCTCGGCCGGCTCGTCGTCATGGCCGGGAGCGCCATTGCCGTCGAAATCGGCCACGGCCGATTCGGCCTCCGAGGCGGATGTCGGCGCGAGCTCGTCACCAATCGATGCCGCGAGACCATCCTCTGCGCCACCACGGCGACGGCGGCCGCCGCGGCGTCCGCGCCGGCGGGGACGCCGCTCGCCGCCGGGCTGATCGGTCTGCTCGCCCTGGGCGAAAGCAGGCTGTTCCTCGGTCTCGTCATCCTCGACGTCACCATCCTCGGCCGGCTGCTCCGCAGCCAAGGCCGGTTCGGTGGCAGCCGGACCAACGGCGCCTTCCGGCAGTCCGCCCTCGCGGGCCTCATTGCCACGGCCACGCCGGCGCCGGCGCCGCTTGCGGCGCTGACCCTCGCGTTCGGCTTCGGTTGCGCCGCCATCGGCCGCGTCCTCGGACAGGCCTTCGGTCTCCTCGGTCTCGACCTCGGATTCGGTCTCGACGTCGAACACCTCCTCCTCGTCGTAGATCTCCTCGGCCACCAGCGGCGGCGCGGACGCCTGCGCCGCGAGCAGCGCCTTGGCGGCCTCGAGCGTGTGCACCTGCTCGCCGCGATCGATGATGAAGGATTGCTGGCCGCTCACGCTCGGATCGGCGATCACGGCGAGTGAGACCTTGAAGCTGTTTTCGAGGTCGCGCAGATGGCCGCGCTTGTGGTTGAGCACGTAGAGCGCAACCTCGGTGCGGGTACGGACCACGAGATTGTGGGTCGCGCCCTTCATCAGCGTCTCTTCGAGGCTGCGCAAGAGCTGCAGCGCCACCGAGGACACCGAGCGGACGTGACCGGTGCCGCCGCAATGCGCGCATGGCTCGGTCGAGCTTTCCAGCACGCTGGCGCGGATGCGCTGGCGCGACATCTCTAGCAGGCCGAAATGCGAGATGCGGCCGACCTGGATGCGCGCGCGATCCTGCCGCAGGCAGTCGGACAGCTTGCGCTCGACGGAGCGGTTGTTGCGCTTCTCGTCCATATCGATGAAGTCGATGACGATCAGCCCGGCGAGGTCGCGCAGGCGGAGCTGCCGCGCCACTTCCTCGGCGGCCTCCATGTTGGTCTTGAGGGCGGTGTCCTCGATGTGATGCTCGCGCGTGGCGCGGCCGGAGTTCACGTCGATCGAGACCAGCGCCTCGGTCTGGTTGAGCACGATGTAGCCGCCCGACCGCAGCTGCACGGTCGGCGAGAACATCGCGTCGAGCTGGCTCTCGACGCCCATCCGCGAGAACAGCGGCTGGCCGTCACGATACTGCTTCACCGCCCGGACGTTGGTCGGCATCAGCATCTTCATGAAATCGTGCGCTTCGCGATAGCCGGCTTCGCCGGCCACCAGGATTTCGTCGATCTCCTTGTTGTAGAGGTCGCGCAGCGAGCGCTTGATCAGCGAGCCTTCCTCGTAGACCAGGGTCGGGGCCTGCGACTTCAGGGTCATGTCGCGGACCGTTTCCCACAGACGCAGCAGATATTCGAAGTCGCGCTTGATCTCGGGCTTGGTGCGGTTGGCGCCGGCGGTGCGCAGGATGACGCCCATGCCCTCGGGCACGTCGAGATCCTGCACCACTTCCTTCAGGCGCGAGCGGTCCTGCGCCGAGGTGATCTTGCGGCTGATGCCGCCGCCGCGGGCGGTGTTCGGCATCAAGACGGCATAGCGGCCGGCCAGCGACAGATAGGTCGTCAGCGCAGCGCCCTTGTTGCCGCGCTCCTCCTTCACGACCTGCACCAGCATCACCTGGCGGCGCTTGATGACCTCCTGGATCTTGTACTGGCGGCGCGGGCGGAAGGTGCGCTCCGGCACTTCCTCGAGCACGTCGTCGCCGCCGACCGATTCGACGACCTCTTCCTCGATCTCGTCCTCGTCGTCGTCGTCCTGGTCGCCGGCAGCGGAATCCGCGCCGTTCTCGTCACCCGGAACGATCGTGACATCGCGGCCTTCATGCTCGGCGACCGGCGAAACGTCATCGTCGTGATCATGCTCGTCATGATCGTGCTCATCATGGCCATGGCCATGGTCGTCATGGCCATGCCCGTCATGATCATGGTGGTCGTGATCATGGTCATCGTGAGCGTGCTCATCGTGACCATGCTCATCGTGGCCATGGGCTTCATGGTCATGCGCGTCGTCGTCATGATCGTCGGCCGTGCCCGCAGCGCCGGTCGTTTCGGCGGCGGCGCTCACCGAGGCAGCCACAGCCCCGGCAACGTCGCCGACCGGTCGGTCCGCGGCCTGTCCGGCATCGTCGGTGACGGCCTCATGATGCTCGCCCGCGGAGGCGCGCGATTCATCGGCTGCGCCCTGGTCAGCCTCGCTCGTCACATGGCCGGGAACCGCGGCCTCGGAGAAGCCGTGCGGCTCAGGCTGCTCGGCCGCCTCGGCATGCGGCTGATCGGAATGATCGTCATAAACGTGAGCGTGGGGCTCATGCGCCTCGTGGTCGGCCTCATGGGCTTCGGCGTGCGCGGACTGGCCGCCGTCGACGGCCTCGATGACCTCGCTCTGGACCCGCTCGCCGCTGCCGCGGCGCCGCGAGCTGCGGTGCCGGTTGCGCCGGCGGTTGGAGCGGTTCTCACTCTCTTCCTCGGCCTCGCGGTGGGCGCGCTCCTCGGCCTCGATCAGCGCCTGCCGGTCGGCGACCGGAATCTGATAGTAGTCGGGATGGATTTCGCTGAACGCCAGGAAGCCATGGCGGTTGCCGCCATACTCGACGAAGGCGGCCTGCAGCGAAGGCTCAACACGCGTGACCTTCGCCAGGTAGATGTTGCCGCGGAGTTGCTTGCGCTGGGCAGTCTCGAAGTCAAATTCCTCGACGCGGTTGCCGCGGACGACAACGACCCGGGTCTCTTCCGGGTGGGTAGCATCGATCAACATCTTGTTGGGCATATTGGAACTCTTGGAGGCGACGGACGCGATTGGCCGCGAGCGCGTGGCGCGCTGTCGGATGACGCGACGGTCCACCTGATTCGGGGGTGAGGGGAAGGCCCAAGCGCAACTGGTCGCGCCGCGCCAACCCTGGGGCCGGCGGGGTGATCTGCCGGGCGGGGGTCAGGCCCCGCATCGGCGCGGATCGTCCGCTGGTCATGGTTGGCAACTCAGTCTGGCGCATCAAGCGTCGGGCCCGTCTGGAATATGTGGGCGGCAGCGGGTGCCGCCTTGTCTCTTGCCGAAGGCCAGATCGCGCCGAGACGCATGCCCTGGATCAATACCCATCCCGTCAGGAATGTGGTATCAGGCTACGCCGTGTCTGACCTTGGCCAAATCTGACCTCGTGCCCGGACGGTCTCAGCGAGACGGCGCCCGCGCTAGGCGCTACTCGGCTCGTGACCAGCTCTCCGTCGCAGCCGCGCGGGGGCGCGCAGGCTTGGTAAAGCGTCGGAAAGGCGCAGGAAGCTCCGATCGAGGGACCTCGGAGTGAGGAGCCTGATCACGGAATTTCCGGCTTTTCACCGGGAGGTTGAACGCGACACAACCGGCAGTAAGGAATAGCCTTCAGCCCTTCGTACATACGAGGAATGGTCAGGCGGTGCAAGGGAAGCGTCGCGGAACCGCAACAATCGGTGGCCTTTAACGAAAATGACAAAATTAGGCGGTTAACCCCTGGGATTGGTTGCGGTAAGACCGTCGCGCGGAGGCACGGAATTGGCAACTGGCCGGGCA
The DNA here is from genome assembly GCF_030159255.1 of Bradyrhizobium sp. SSBR45G. Lineage (GTDB taxonomy): Bacteria > Pseudomonadota > Alphaproteobacteria > Rhizobiales > Xanthobacteraceae > Bradyrhizobium. Next base: position 154,192 of record NZ_BSCT01000001.1, read on the forward strand.
AGCTACCTTTCATTGCTGGGATGTGCGGCGCTCTGCGTCACGCAAATGTTATGCGCTGCCATGGGCCCGGCCTACGGTCAGAGTGGTCCGATCGGCCAAGTTCCGCCTGCGGCCGTGGGCCCGGGGTTCCCGATCGCCTCCGATGCACGGCTGGCCGGCGATTCCCGGCAGACCCGGTTCGTGCTCGATCTGGATAAGACGGTGCCGTTTCGGGCCTTCCTGCTCAACGAGCCCTATCGGGTTGTGGTGGATCTTCCCCAGGTGAGCTTCCACTTGCCAACCGGGGCTGGAACCAGCGGTCGTGGATTGGTGAAGGCATTCCGGTATGGACTGGTGATGCCCGGCGGCTCGCGAATCGTGTTCGATCTCACCGGTCCGGCACGAATCGCCAATTCCACCGTGCTTGACGCTGCCAATGGCCAGCCGCCGCGGCTGGTGATCGAGCTCGAAGAGGTCGATGAGGCCACCTTCGCCCGGTCCGTCGGCATCGACAGCCGGCTGCAGTCCAGACCCGCCGAATCGGCACCTGCCATCACCCCGGCGGTCGCCGCGCAGGGCGGCGTTGTGCCTCCTGCCGTCAGGCCGCCGCCGACCACCGTCGCCGTCTCAACGCCCCCGACCGGCGGCCCTCCGGACACCCGACCCGTCATCGTGATCGATCCCGGCCATGGCGGCGTCGACTACGGCACACAGGGCGGCGAGGTGCCGGAGAAGAACATTGTGCTCGCCTTCGGCCAGTCGCTGCGCGACCGGCTCGAGCGGTCGGGGAAATACCGGGTGATCATGACCCGCGACGACGACACCTTCATCCCGCTGGGAGACCGTGTCCGAATCGCCCAGAAGCAGTCGGCGGCCCTGTTCGTGTCGATACATGCCGATGCGCTGCCCAAGGGCGAAGGGAGCGCGCAGGGCGCCACCATCTATACGCTGGCGGATAAGGCCTCCGACGTCGAGGCGGAGCGGCTGGCCGAGGCCGAGAACCGCGCCGACCAGATCGGCGGGGTCAATCTGACCGAAGAGCCGGCTGATGTCGCCGACATCCTGTTTGATCTCGCAAGGCGGGAAACGCGCACATTTTCCAACAGGTTTGCCCGTCTGCTGATGAACGACATGAAGACATCGGTGCATATGCATAAGCGGCCGCTGAAATCGGCCGGCTTCCGCGTGCTCAAGGCCCCCGACGTGCCGTCGGTTCTGGTCGAGCTTGGCTATGTCTCCAACAAGGGCGACATGGGGAACCTCGTCTCCGACGCGTGGCGGTCGCGCACCGCCGACGCCATGGCGCGGGCCATCGACGCCTTTCTGGCCAAGCGCGTCGCCAATGCCGGTGGAGAGCGGGCCGACAAGCCGGCCGCGCCGCGTGCAAAGCCCTAGTTTGGCCACAGCGACCGCCGTATAAACATGCTGCGAGGCACCCGGAATCATGTGATGATTCTTTCTCTGCAGACTTGTGATAGGCTCAACCGCTGATAGGTTTGACCGGGCGGTTCTCTGGCCTGGGTTACGGCCTGGCTTACGTGGCATTGCAGCCAGCCGCGTGGCTTTGGCGGCAGCGCCTTTTGGGTTGCGCCGCGTCCAAGCCGAGAGACGAACAAGAGTTGGAACGGATATTTGCCGATGCGCTTTCTGGTGCGGTTTCTGGGATTCCTGTTCGCGGCGGGTACCGTTGTCTTCCTGGTCGGTGTGGCGGCGGCGGCTGGCCTGATCTGGCATTTCTCCAAGGACCTGCCGGACTATTCCCAGCTGCAGGATTACGAGCCGCCCGTCATGACGCGCGTGCACGCGGCCGACGGTTCGCTGGTCGGTGAATACGCCAGGGAGCGGCGGCTCTATCTGCCGATCCAGGCGGTTCCCAAGCTGGTCATCAACGCCTTCCTCGCTGCCGAGGACAAGAACTTCTACGAGCATGGCGGCATCGATTTCACCGGCATGGCCCGCGCCGCGGTGGTCTATGCGCAGAACTTCGGCTCGAACCGGCGTCCGCAGGGCGCCTCCACTATCACGCAGCAGGTCGCCAAGAACTTCCTGCTGACCAATGAGGTCTCGTTCGCCCGCAAGATCAAGGAAGCGCTGCTGGCGATGCGCATCGAGCGCACCTACTCGAAGGACAAGATTCTCGAGCTCTATCTCAACGAGATTTATCTCGGCTCCGGCGCCTACGGCATCGCCGCAGCCTCGCTGGTCTATTTCGACAAGTCGGTCAACGAGCTCACGGTGGCGGAAGCGGCCTATCTGGCGGCGCTGCCGAAAATGCCGGGCAGCCTGCATCCGATCCGCAACCGCGACCGCGCCATCGAGCGCCGCAACTACGTGGTCGACCGGCTGCTGGAAAACGGCTGGATCAAGCAGGCCGACGCCGAGAAAGCCCGCAAGGATCCGTTGACGATCGCGAGCCGCAACACTGGCGCCCACATCTTCGCCGGTGAATATTTCGCCGAGGAAGTGCGTCGCGACATCTTTGAGCGTTACGGCGAGAAGAAGCTCTACGAGGGCGGCCTGTCGGTCCGCACCACGCTCGATCCCAAGGTCCAGGTGATGGCCCGCAAGGCCATGGTCGCCGGCCTCGTGCGCTATGACCAGGAGCAGGGCTATCGCGGAGCGGTCTCCAAACTGGACATTTCGGGCGATTGGGGCCTCAAGCTGGCTGAGATCAAGTCGCTGTCCGACATTTCGCCGTGGCGGATGGCCGTGGTGCTGGAGACCAGCGACCAGTCCGCCCGCATCGGCTTCCAGCCGCCGCGCGAGCTCGGCGGCGCCGTCAGCAAGGAACGCCAGACCGGGTTGATCACGCTCGACGGCGTCAAGTGGGCGCGCGCAGCGACCGGCAATGGCCGCGGCAAGGTTCCGACGTCGGTGGCCCAGGTGCTGCAGCCGGGCGACGTGATCTATGCGGATCCGCTGTTCAAGGAAGGCAACCCGGTCGAGGGCCAGTACCGTCTCGAGCAGCTGCCCGAAGTGTCGGGCGCGATGGTCGCGATGGATCCAAACACCGGGCGCGTGCTCGCCATGGTCGGCGGCTTCTCGTTCGACCAGAGCCAGTTCAACCGCGCCACCCAGGCCTACCGGCAGCCGGGATCGTCGTTCAAGCCGATCGTCTATTCCTCGGCGCTCGACAATGGTTACACGCCGTCGACCCAGGTCGTCGACGCGCCGATCGAGATCGACCAGGGGCAGGGCGGTCAGGTCTGGCGTCCTGACAACTTCTCCAACGGCAAGTATCTCGGGCCCACGACGTTGCGCAACGCTCTGCGGCTGTCGCTGAACACGGTGACGGTGCGGCTGGCGCAGGACGTCGGCATGCCCTTGATCTCGGAATATGCACGCCGCTTCGGCGTTTATGACGAGTTGCCGAACTACCTGTCCTACGCACTTGGCGCAGGCGAGACCACGGCCATGCGCATGGTCACAGCCTATTCGATGATCGCCAATGGCGGTCGCCGGGTGAAGCCGACCTTGATCGACCGCATCCAGGACCGCTACGGCCACACCATCTTCAAGCATGACGCCCGCGAATGCCGCGGCTGCGATGCGCCCGACGGCTGGAAGAACCAGAACGAGCCGCAACTGGTCGACCGTCGCGAGCAGGTGCTGGATACGATGACGGCCTACCAGGTCACCTCGATGCTGGAGGGCGTGGTGCAGGCCGGTACGGCGACCGTGCTCAAGGAGGTCGGCAAGCCGATCGCGGGCAAGACCGGCACCACCAACGAGGCCAAGGACGCCTGGTTCGTCGGCTTCTCGCCGGATCTCGCGGTTGCGATCTACATGGGCTACGACAAGCCGCGTCCGCTCGGCAAAGGTAATGCCGCGACGGGCGGCCATCTGGCGGCGCCAATCGCGAAGGACTTCATGAAGCTCGCGCTGGCCGACAAGCCCGCCACGCCGTTCAAGATCCCGGCCGGCATCAAGCTGGTGCGCGTCGATTCGAAGACCGGCATGCGGGCGAGCCCGGGCGACGGCGGCCGTACGATCATGGAGGCGTTCAAGCCGGGCACGGCACCGCCGGACAACTACTCGGTCATCGGCGTGGCCGATGCCGACGGGCGCATGGCACCCTCGCAGAGCGGCGGCCAGCCTGATTCCGGCAGTTTCATCATCCGTCCGGGAACCGGAAGCCTCTATTAGGCGGCTGAAACGCGCGGTGGTGCGACGCAGGCGATTGCGCTTTGCGTTGCGCACCGCTACATCCCCCGTCGGACATGACGCTGCGGTTGCGACCGCGGCCTGAAGAGAGCGATATGCGCGCCGAAATCGAAAAAATCGTAGAAGAGATCAAGCAGTCTGTCGGGCTGCTGAGGAGGCATCTTTGACGTCGATGCATCGACGGCAAGGCTGGCCGAGCTGAACAAGCTCGCCGAAGATCCCAACCTCTGGAACGATCCCCAGAAAGCTCAGAGACTGATGCAGGAGCGGACCTCTCTGGAGGATTCGCTGACCGGCATCGGCAAGGTTGAGCGTGAGCTCAGCGACAACATCGAGATGATCGAGCTCGGCGAGGCCGAGAACGACGCCGGCGTGGTCACCGAGGCCGAGAACGCGCTCAAGGCCTTGAAGAAGGAGGTCGCGCGACGCGAGCTCGAGGCGCTGCTGTCCGGCGAGGCCGACAAGTTCGATACCTATCTCGAGGTGCATGCCGGCGCCGGCGGAACTGAAAGCCAGGACTGGGCGCAGATGCTGCTGCGCATGTACACGCGCTGGGCCGAAAACCACGGATTCAAGATCGAATATCTCGAAGAGACCCAGGGCGAAGAAGCGGGCATCAAGTCGGCGACCATCCAGATTTCCGGCCACAATGCCTATGGCTGGCTGAAGACCGAGGCGGGCGTGCACCGTCTTGTCCGCATCTCGCCGTTCGATTCGAACGCGCGGCGGCATACCTCGTTCTCGTCGGTTGCGATCTTTCCGGTGGTCGACGACAGCATCAAGATCGACATCAAGGAATCCGACGTCCGCACCGACACGATGCGCTCGGGCGGCGCCGGCGGCCAGCACGTCAACAAGACCGAATCGGCGGTGCGGCTGACGCATATTCCGACCGGGGTCGCGGTGGTCTGCCAAGCCGGTCGCTCGCAGCACAAGAACCGCGCCCAGGCCTGGGACATGCTGCGCGCGCGTCTCTACGAGATCGAGCTGAAGAAGCGCGAGGAGAAGGCGGCCGCGGATCAGGCCGCCAAGACCGATATCGGCTGGGGCCACCAGATCCGCTCCTACGTGCTGCAGCCCTATCAGATGGTGAAGGACCTGCGCACGGGCGTGCAGACCTCGGACACCTCCGGCGTGCTCGATGGCGATCTCGATGAGTTCATGGCGGCCACCTTGGCGCAGCGCGCGTTTGGCATCACGCCAGGGGCTGCGATCGAGGACGTGGACTGACCGGTGGCACGCGTCGCCTTCATCGGTCTCGGCCGCATGGGCCATGGCATGGCCGGGCGCTATCTTGACGCCGGCCATGCGGTGGCGGTCTGGAATCGCAGCAAGGCGAAGGCCGAGGACCTGATCGCGCGCGGCGCGCGCTGGTCGACCTCGCCGGCCGATGCCGCGATCGATGCCGACGCCGTCGTGACCATGGTCGCCGATGACGACGCCTCGCGCGCGGTGTGGCTCGGGCCTGATGGTGCGGCAGCGACGATGCGTGTCGGCACCATCGCGATCGAATGCTCGACCGTGTCGCGCGATCATGCGCTGCGCCTGTCGCGTGAGCTGAATGCCCGTGGCGTCACCTATATCGACTGTCCGGTGACGGGACTTCCCGATGCGGCGGCGAGCGGCAAGCTGACCCTGCTGGTCGGCGCCGATGCCGCCGACCTCGACCGCGCCCGGCCTTATCTGACGCCGATCGGCGCGACCATTCGCCATTTCGGTGCCGTGGGCGCCGGGACAGTCTACAAGCTGATCAACAACCTGCTCGGCGCGATGCAGATTGCGGGCCTTGCCGAGGGACTTGCGATCGCCGAGCAGGCCGGGCTCGACATGACCCTCGTGCTGGAGGCGATCCAGGGCGGTGTCGCGGCGAGCCCGCAGGTGCTGCGGCACGCGCCGCGCATGATCGCGCGCAACTTCGCCGATGCCAGCTTCACGGCGGCGCTGCGCCACAAGGATGCGGCCTACGCCTTGCGCCTCGCCGAGGAGCTGCTCGGCGAGCGACCCATCATGGCGCAGGCGGCGGTTGACGCCTACGCACGCGCGAAAGCGGCGATGCCGGATGAGGACGAGGGCCGCATGATCGAGCTGGTCTCGCGGCCGAAAGCCCTGCCTTAGCGATCCTTTCCTCACCGGTCGCCCCGTATCCAGACGGAAAGCGGGTGGACCTTGCACCGCTGCCTCTGCAACGGTCGAGCAGACATCGAACGGCGGTTGGCGGTGATGGCCTTTTCCAATGACAGGATGGACGCGCGGGATTGGTCGCTGCTCGGCCTGCTGTCGCTGCTCTGGAGCGGATCGTTCATTTTCAACGGTCTGGCCTTGAAGGAGCTGCCGCCATTGACGCTGGTGCTGCTGCGCATTGCGCTGGCCGCCGCAATCCTGCTGCCGGTGCTGCGCCTGCGCGGGCTCGGCTTTCCCGTGGGGATTGCCGGATGGCGACCATATTTTGCGGTGGCGCTGTTCAACAACGTCGTGCCGTTCTGTCTGATCGTCATCGGCCAGACCTTCATCACCTCGGGTCTGGCCGCGGTCCTCAATGCCACCACCCCGCTGTTCACGATCGTGGTGATGGCTGCAGCGGGAGATGAGCGGCTCTCGGCGCGGCGGGTGGCGGGCCTGATCGTGGGTCTCGTCGGCGTCGTCATCTTGAGGAGCGGGGCGGGGCTCGACGGCTCCGGAGACGGCTATGGCCTTCTGTTCGGCCTCGGTGCGTCGCTCAGTTACGGCATTGCCGCCCTGCTGGTGCGCCGTCATCTCGCCAGCTCGCCGCCACTCGCGACCGCCACCTTCCAGCTGTCCGCCTCGAGCATGATGATGCTCGTGATCGCCGGGGTGGTTGACCAGCCCTGGCACCTCGCAATGCCGGGGCTGCAGACGTGGCTGGCGCTCATCGGATTGGCAGCGCTGTCGACGGCATTCGCCTACATCGTGTTCTTTCAGGTCCTGCGCCGCTCCGGTGCGACCAATGTGACCTTGGTGACGCTGCTGATCCCGCTGACGACCATCCTGCTCGGATCGCTGGTGCTCGGCGAAACCATTTCGCTCCAGGAGATCGTTGGCGCGCTGGTGATCGGCAGCGCGCTGCTGGTCATCGATGGACGCATCTTCAACGTCCTGCGCATGGCGCCGCGCGCATCTTGACCCTTCGTGGTACCCGGGGTGATGCGGCGGCATCGATCGTGATAGCCTATTTCGTGCCGAACATCCGGTCGCCGGCGTCGCCAAGCCCGGGCACGATATAGGCGTGATCGTTCAGCTTCTCGTCGATCGCCGCCGTCCAGATCGGGATGTCCGGATGTTCGCTCGTGAACTTGGCGACGCCTTCGGGAGCTGCCAGCAGGCAGACGAAGCGGATGTCGCGGGCGCCACGCGCCTTGAGTAGCTCGGCCGCGGCACAGGCGGAATTGCCGGTCGCCAGCATCGGATCCATCAGGATCACGGTGCGGTCGGTCAGGTCCTGCGGCGCCTTGAAATAGTACTCGACCGCCTGCAGCGTGTTGGGATCGCGATACAGGCCGATATGGGCGATACGGGCCGACGGCATCAGGGCGAGCATGCCGTCGAGAAAGCCGACGCCGGCGCGCAGGATCGGCGCCAGGGTCAGCTTCTTGCCGGCGATCTTCGGCGCCTTCATCGGCGCGATCGGGGTTTCGATGTCGACCCATTCGATCGGCAGGTCGCGCGTGACCTCGTAGGCCAGCAGCATGCCGATCTCGTTCAACAGCTCGCGAAACCCCTTGGTCGAGCGGTCGCGCTCGCGCATCAGAGTGAGCTTGTGCTGGACCAGCGGGTGATCGACGACGTGGACGTGGCTGTTTGTCATGGCTGTGCGTCTAGCGGGATCTCGGGTGGTTTTCCAGATGGATCGGGGTGCGTAACCTTCGTCACGGCAGCACCTCGCGGCGGTCGGCGAGCATGGCCTCGGCCTCGTTGCGCCGGGCGGACAGCAGCCCGGCGCTGGCGTCCTGGATCAGGTTGAGCAGCACCTGCGCATCGCTGAGCCGCGGCACGGTCACGTAGTCGGCCCCGGCGTCGTAGAGGTCGTTGACGTCGGCGAGCAGGTCGGCCGTCGCGACAATCTTGGCCGTTGCGTTGATGCTGCGGACGTGCCGGACCAGCTTCTCGTTGTTGGCGCCCTTGAGCAGCGAATCCGGGATACTGAGGATGATGAGCTCGGCCTGGCCGACACCGGCATGCACCAGCGTGTCGACATTGCTGATGTCGCCATAGGTCACCTGGATGCCGCGGTCGGACAGGGTCCGGAACACCACGGGATTGAAATCGACCACGCCGATCTGCTCCAGCAGCGCCGGCTGGTTGCGCTCGATCTCGCTGAGCAGGGCGCTGGCGGTGCGGAAGAAGCCGAGCAGCACGATCGGCCGTCCCGCGCCGTGGCCGCCGTCATGGCCGGCCTCGCCGTCCTTGCCATCATCGAGGTCGCGCAGGCCGACGCGTTTCAGGAGCGGAATCGTCCGCCGTGCGATCGGGTCGGAGCGCACGATGACGAAGGTCGACATCACCGCGAGCAGCACGAAGGCAAAGGAGGCGGCGGCTGACGTGCCGGTCTTGAGGTGGCCGGCGGCGGCGCCGGTCTGGATCACGACCAGCGAGAACTCGCTGATCTGGGCGAGGTTGAGCGCGGGCAGGAGGCTCGCGCGCAGGCCCTGCCGCATCATGTAGAGCGGCGTGAAGGTGGTGACGAGCCGGCTCGCCACCGTGAACAGCGCGATCACCAGCGCCAGCCCGACCACGGACATCGTCGGGATCGGGATGGTCATGCCGAGGGCGACGAAGAACAACGTGATGAAGAAATCGCGCAAGGTCGTGATCTTGGCGGTGACGTCGAGCGCGTAGGGAAACGTCGACAGCGAGACGCCGGCGATCAGCGAGCCCATCTCGCGCGACAGATGCAGCCTTTCTGCGATCTCGCCGATCAGGAAGCACCAGGCCAGCGCGCCCAGCATGATCAGCTCCGGGGTGCGGGCGATACGGTGGAACACCGGCGGCAGCACGTAGCGGCTGAGCAAGAGCGCGATCGCGACCAGCGCGCCGGCGCGGGCGAACGACAGCAGGATCACCCCGACATGGAGGTCGTCGAGGCTCGGCTGCACCGCCAGGAACAGGATCGCGAAAACGTCCTGCAGCACCAGCACGCCGAGCGTGATGCGGCCGGGCAGGGTGTCGAGCTCGCGCTTCTCATACAGCACCTTGACGATGATCACGGTCGAGGACAGCGCGCAGGCGACGCAGAGATAGAGCGCGTCGTAGCTCTCTGCGCCCATCCGCATGCCGATGGCGACGAAGAACAGGATGCCGAGGGCGGCGCCGCCGAGCAGCTGGACGCCGCCGGCGATCAGAATCACCGGGCCGGCGCGGATGATCTTCTTCAGGTCGATCTCGAGCCCGATCATGAACAGCATGAAGATCAGGCCGAGCTCGGAGATCACCGAGATCGATTCCTGGGACTTGACCCAGCCGGTGCCGAAGGGGCCAATGGCGAAGCCCGCGACCAGATATGCGAGAATCGAGGGCTGGCGCCATCTGTGCGCCGCCAGTCCAAGCAGCCACGCAAACAGGATGCAGAGCGTGATGTCGCCGATCAGTTCATGCATGAAGCAACCCCCAAGGCGGCAACTTATGTCGCGATGCCGCACAAGGAAACCCGCAATCTGTCACAGCCGCCGCGCCGTTGCCGGGCTGCTGCTCGCCGCCGCTTTGATGGCCGGCGAGGCACAGGCTGCTGATGCCGTGACCACGACCTTCGCCGCCTCGCTGACGGCGGTTCCGGCGGAGGCGCCGAGCGTCACCGGCGCGGTCTATGTCCCGGTCTATTCCAGCGTCGCGGTCACACCGGGCAAGGCCCAGGCCGATTTCTCGGTGACCTTGAGCATCCACAACGCCTCCGAGCAGCGGCCGCTGATCATCCGGCGCATCAACTACTACGACACGGCCGGCGTCCTGGTCGAAGCCCATCTGCGCGCGCCGGTGGCCCTGAAGCCGTTCGCGACCATCGAGATCTTCGTGCCGACCAAGGACACCCGCGGCGGCACCGGCGCCAATTTCGTCATCGACTGGGCTGCGACCGGCGAGATCGCCGAGCCCGTCGTCGAGGCGCTGATGGTCGGCGGCATCGGCGCCGGCCATTACGCCTTCATCAGTCAGGGGCGGCCGATTCGGCAGAGCGGCGGCCGGCCGTAGCCTGGGCCAGCGTGTTCCACGCTGGTGGTCGCCGGAGGGCCCGTCGGACAGGCGTTCGGACATGCTCGCTCGTCGCCGCAGCGCCAGCGCGCCCGGAGTATGCGGGGGTATCGGACCCTCAAGAACGAGGGCGCAGGGAATGCCGGGTGAAGGGCCCCACCCATGGCCCGCCTGCGAAAAAAATGCAGGCGGCAGGTACCACAGGTCAAGCCGATCATCCGGCATTCCCTGCGCGATGGTGTTACGACTTATACGCGATCTCCCCGGTGCGCCGTGCTTTCTGGCCACCGTCGTCAGCGCCTTGCGTCCGCTCGGCACCGACTTGACCTCAGCGTCGGGAGGTCAGGACCACGCGACTTCGCCGTCCGCGACAGCCATTGCTCGTCCAGCAAGGCCACCACGTCCACCGCATCCCGCCTCAACGTCCGTGACGACGCGTACGCCCCTCGCAACGAGGCGGGACGACGCAGATCATACATGATTTCTGGAAAAGCGAAAGAGAAAAGTTGCGCAGGGTTGGCAACGGGTGATGCTGCGGTGCGAGCGGCCAGATCGCCTGGACCCAGCGTCTTGACGCACGTGATGGCGCGATGAGCTATCCGCGTTGCCGCCTCTTTTGAGGCGCCCGCGATCCGGGCTGCCGCGGAACGCCGTGCCGATGCTGGCGCCGTTGGCGCGGACGGCGCTCGGGCGTGGCGTCGCAACAAGCCGCATCGCGAACGGCCCGTCGGAGCGTCTGGGGCCGGGGTGTTTCGGTTGGGGACTCATGGCGCTTCTGCGCGCATGGTGATATGAGCAGACCCGATCTTCTCGCTGCCGGAGCTGTCGCCTCCGCGTTCGCCATGCACAGGGACGAACCTGTATGACCATTGTGAGCGGCAAAGCCTTGGCGTGGGCGGCTGGCATCCTTGCGGCGCTTGCGCTGTCGGTCGCCTTTGTGCCGGGCATCGATCTGGATGCGCTGATCTTCCGGCGTGGCCAGCCCATTTCCAGCCAGCCCATCGTCAGCCAGGACAAAGCCAGCCAGAGCGCGGCGGCATCGGGGACGCCGTCGTCAGCGACTGATCCGGCGCCCGCCGCCGCGGGGCAGGGGACGGCAGGCAAGGGCAGTTCGAATCCAGCGGCCACCGCGCTCACCACCGCGCAGCAGCAGGCCAACGGCCTCGCCGCGCTGCTGGCGCCTGTGACCCCGCCTGCTGCTCCGGACGGCGATGGGCCGTCGTTCGACGTGGTCAATGTCGATCCCGCGGGCGAGACGGTCGTCGCCGGCCGGGCTGCCCCCGGCGCCACGGTCGAGCTGCTGCGCAATGGCGAGCCGCATGACCGGGTCGTGGCCGATCGATCGGGCCAGTTTTCCATGGTTCCCCGCAAGCTGCCGGCCGGCGCGTCCGACCTGACCCTGCGCGCCCGTCAGCCTGACGGACGCGAGGTGACCTCCAAGCAGAGCGTCGCCGTCGTGGTCGAGGCCGGCAAGCGGCCGCCGACCGTCGCGCTGCTGGCGCCGGACCAGCCGACCCGCGTGCTGTCGAAGCCCGGAGCATCCTCGCCCCAGGCCGTTGCCGTGGACGCTGTCGACATCGAGCCGAACGGAACGCTACGTGTCAGCGGCCGCGCTCGGCCCGGTTCGACGGTGCGGCTCTATCTCAACGACCGCCTCGTCAGCTCGGCCACCGCCGCTGCCGACGGGCGTCTCACCGCGACCCTCAAGGATGTCACCTGGTCAGCCAAGGACCGGTTGCGGCTCGATGAGGTGGATGCGACATCCGGCACCGTTCTCGCCCGCGCCGAGGTGCCCTTGAATGGTCCCGACGATGCGACCACCGCGTCGGTGCCGACACGCGTGGCGGCGGCCGGCCCGGTGAGCGGCACGGCCGCCCCGCGGACGCAGCTGGCGATCGCCTCAGGCGCCGACCTGAAGGAGATGGGCTCGCCGTCCAGCCGCGGCGGCGCCAAGACCATCACCGTCTCGCGCGGCGACAGCCTGTGGCACATCAGCCGCCGTCTGCTCGGCGGCGGCACCCGCTATGCCGTGATCTACAAGGCCAACCGCGAGCAGATCCGCAGCCCGGACCTGATCTATCCGGGCCAGGTGTTTGTGCTGCCGGCGAAGCGGTAGTCTCGCACTTCTATCGGTGTTTCGCGAACAGCATTCGCTGGGCGGCGTTGATCGAGCTCTCGTTGAGATCGACCTCTCGCTTCGATGTCGGCATGTGCTGTCGTCTGGATTGGTAGTTGAAGTAGAGCGTGCCATGAATCCCATGGACGTCGCGCTTGAGGACCGGGCGCTGCCAAATCGCGTTGAGAACGAGGTTCGCATGGGCTTCGCCCACGCGCTGAACGAAATCCTCCGAGATTTCCATGTCACGATCACCGGGCGGAAATATCTGACAAAATTCGTCCTCGGTGGCCTGAAACACACTGAAAGTGGCGTTATCCGCGCTGTCGATCACCTGAATGTTTCTCCATTCGGAACGCGCGCCATAGATATCGAGGCCAAGTCGGATTCCGCGCTCTGCGAGCAAACACAGGCAGTGTGGACTGATTTCAATTCCTTCGTTCGTTTCCTGCAAGAACAAGCTGACGAACAGGTTCGGCCGATATCTTCCTAGGCTCCGCCAAATCGACAGGTCCTTGCTGAGCGGCAAGAGGATTTCCTCGATTTGCGCGTCAAGATCTCCAGGCTCGCGACGCTCCGCTCTCGCGATCCAACTGCCAGTTTGGGCGGTCCGTTCGCCTCGTATCACATCGCCCTTGCTGGCGCATGTGGAAGGCGCCCCGCCGAGGAGGGCGGTCAACTCCGTAGGGTTCAGGTCATCGCCAGAAAACCTCAGGGACGTGTGCGTTTCTGAAATCCTGCTCATTTGTCCAATTTTGCCTTCGCCATGATTTGCCCATTGTGATGGCTCTGATACGGCTGATGTTCAATGTATCCTTAAGGTCGAGGCAATCAATATACGCTATTGGCCGTCCCCCGACCTTCGCTTGGCAACGGCTCGCGCCAAGGACAACGTTCAATGTACTTACTCATTGCCTGTCTAATCATTATAATCGTTAGTGCCCAGATATCGTCTCGTTGGGCCTGGAACCTGTTCCGGGACTATGAGCTGGCGAGCCCATCCAAGCGGATCGCCGCGCGGCGGCGCGCGGTTTTGCCAGTACTCTGCGTGGGAGGTGTGGGGCTTCTTGTCGTCCTGCTACTTCGTGTTTCAGGGCCAGGACTTGGAGCAGCCTTAGTGAATGCTCTGATGGTGGTGGTTTCTATTTTCAGCGGCCTGTTTATTGGCATCATTGGTGCCGTCGGCGCGCACCGTAATTAACAAGCACTATAGTGGCCGGCATTTCCGCTTATGGCCCATGGCTGCCGACTTGCAGCACTGCGGCAAGTCGGCAGTTATCTGGGATACACCGACCATCGCGCCAACCCAGCAGAGAAAGCCGTCAGAGCCCGTGCCGAGGTTGTGCAGAAGAGATTCGCTCGGCGTGAGAATTTCAGTCATTGACCCGAATCGGACTTCTCTTTCGCTGACTCAAATTTTAATGTTAGGCCCGGGCAAAGGTTCACTCTCCCTGTATAAGGTCTGGCGGGTCCAAGGCACTGGAGCCGTCACGTGAGAAGGACCGACTGTGTTGCACGGGCTGCACTCGGCAGCTTGGCTGGTACGGTGACGTATTTTGCTTTGTACTTTGTTATGACGAAGCTTGGCATTGTCCAAGAGAAGCCGGTCATGTTTCATGTGATGATGATCATCGTTATACTACCAAGCGTAATAATATCCACCTTCAACGTTCCAGCGATGCTCCGCAGCGCGGATCGCGATGGAGCGGCGTAATCCATGAAGGCCGTGTTCGGTATCGTGTCAGCTCTCGCTTGGTGCGGAGCGGCGTATGGTTATGTTGTATTCGTTAGACAGCTTCGAGCATCCAGCTACGGAATGTGGACCTTAAATCAGCGAGCGCGTTTCAATGCGTGGCGAGGAAGGCCCATTGCGATCTTTCTGATCAGCGGAGCCATTTTCGCAGCAGCGATCGGGGCATCGATCGGATTCGGGTAGGTCGTCGCTTCGCGGAGACTCCGTTGTCAAAGCACGAATTTAGCTGTTGGCCCATGACTGCCGACTTGCGGCACTGCGACAAGTCGGCAGTTATCCGGGATACACCGGCTATGGCGCGAACCCATTTCGGAAGGGCAGCCCATGGCCGGCAGAGAAAGCCGTCAGGGCCGTGCCATGTCGGCTATTCGAGGTTGTGCAGTCCGTAGGGCGGATTAGCGGAGCGTAATCCGCCTATTCGGGTTGAATTGGCAGCGTGCGTGATGTCCCGGCAAAAGCGGCGGATTACGCCTTCGGCTAATCCGCCCTACGCGCTACGGAAGGATCTGTCCGACGTGAAACGAGCCCTTCGAAGATTGGGTTGGATCTATCTCACCGGCGTTGTGGTCGTGGCCGTCGCTCTTCTGACGTTTCGCTATTGGTCCGGGATGCACGGCTCTCTCCTCGTGGGGATCGCAGCTCACGACCTCGTCCTTGCTGTTCTCTGGCCCGTCTTTGTTGTGGCCGTCGTCTTGGCTATCCTCGGGTATGGCAACGTCGAATAGAAGGCTCGCCTGTCAGCCCAGACTGACATTCGCCGAGCTCGAGGGGCTCCCAATTTCACGCCTGGCGTGATAGCGTGCCAACGCAACGTCCGGAGGATCGATCATGAGAGCGCGACTGTTGGTGTCGTTTGTCGCCATTGTCGGAGTCCTTGCCGTCAATAGCCTGAACGCAGGTGCCGGAGAAGCGACGACGGAGGGCGTCAAAGCGCGGCCTGCTGCAGCCGATGCCCAGAAGTACAGGCCCAAGCAGGGATGTTTCGGGACCGGCACGCAAGACCCCGCAGGGCGTACCCAGGTGGTCTGCCGTTGAACGGCACGAGGTAGAGGTGCCTGAATTGGCGACCTCCTTGGAAGGCCCGAACGGAGGTCGGACATCGGGCGGAGCGTGCCCGCTCCATTTTGGTTTTTCAGACCTGCAGGCGCCCTCCCGAACAACTACGCGAGCATCTCACCCGCCAGCTCGCCCAGCCGCTCGACGCTGCGCTCGATCCGGGCATCCCAGTCGTGGCTGCAGCTCAGGCGCAGGCAGTTGCGGTAGCCGCCGCTCGCGGTGAACAGGCCGCCGGGCACGAAGCAGATGCGCTCGCTGAGTGCGCGGGTGTAGAGCGCGTTGGCATCGAAGCGGTCCGGCAGCTCCAGCCACAGCACGAAGCCGCCCTTCGGGTCGGTCATCCGCGTTTCGTTCGGGAAGCTGCGGTCGACCGTGCGGCGCATGCGGTCGATGTTGTCGGCGAACAGTTTGCGGATGCGCCGCAGATGGGCGTCGTAGCCGCCCGACTTCAGGAAATCGGCCATCGCCTTCTGCGGCAGCGCCGCGCCGCTCAGCGACAGCGCGAATTTCGCCGCCAGGATGTGGTCGTGGCGGCGGTTGGCGGCGAGCCAGCCGATCCGATAGCCCGGCGCAATGGTCTTCGAGAACGAGCTGCACAGGATGATGTCGGCCTTCGGGCTGATCGCGGCGAACGGGCGTGGCCGATCGTTGCCAAAACTGATGTCGCCGTAGATGTCGTCCTCGATCAGCGGCACGCCATGGCGCGTCAGCACCTTGGTGATGTCAGCCTTGCGCCCATCAGCTGTGCGCGTGCCCAGCGGATTGTTGAAGCTCGAAGCGAGCAGGCAGGCCGCGATCCGGCGCGCGCCGAGCGCCTTGTCGAGCGCTGCGACGTCGATGCCGCTGACCGGATCGGTCGGCAGCTCGAGCGCGCGCAGGCCGCGGGCTTCGAGCACCTGCAGCAGTCCGAAATAGGTCGGGGATTCGATCGCGACCGTGTCGCCCGGCGTCGTGGTGACGCTGAGCGCAATGTTCAGCGCCTCGGTGCAGCCGTTGGTGATGAGCACACCCTCGGGCGGCACCGCGTGCCCGAGCCGCAGCGCGCGCTCGGAGATCTGGTCGCGCAGCTCGGCGTCGCCATGCGGATCGGCATAGATGTTGTAGTGGCGGCCATGAACCCTGGCACAGCGGGCGAGATGGCGGTCGAGACGTTCCGCGGCGAGCAGGCTGGCGCTCGGGAGTGCGCAGCCCAGCGGCGCGTAGGACGGATCGCCGGCATAAGCGAGCACGCTGAAGACGGGATTGGAGATCGAGACCGGCGTGGCGCGTTGCGGCGGCCGGGAGGCTGCGGGCAGCGCGCGCTGCTGGTGCGGCCGCCCCAGGACATAGAAGCCGGACTTTGGCCGAGCTTCGAGCACGCCGCGATCCTCGAGCAGCCGATAGGCCTGCAACGCGGTCGTCAGGCTGACGCCCTGCTGGGCGGCGAAGGCACGCACCGAGGGCGCGCGCATTCCGACGCGCAGAACGCCGCTCTCGATCAGCGCCACCACGCGGCTCGCCAGGGTTTCATAGAGCGGCTGAGCGGGTGCGTGCTGGTCCATACAGTCCATCCAACATGGAATCTGTTCTGGTGGCAATTGCGATCATCTGTATCTGTCAGCCAGTCTCCCGACGGTTCTAGGGTGTGGCGTTCTCCAGAGGAGTCTGCCATGCCCCGCGTGCCCAGCCGTTTCCCGCACAACGACATCATGAGTCTGGCGCAGCCGGTGCGTTACGATCTCGCTGAGAGCCTCGGCCCGGATCTCCGGCTGGGCCAGTTGCTCGCCGGCGACTTCGCGCGTGAGCTGGACGACCTCACGCTCGCCTATGGACCGACCGAAGGCGATGCCGAGCTGCGCCGGCTGATCGCCGCCCGTCACGGCGTGCGCCCGGAGGAGGTGCTCACCACCGTCGGCTGCATGCAGGCGCTGTTCCTGCTCGCCTTCATCCTGAGCGAGCCGGGCGCGGAGGCGGTGATCGGATGCCCCGTCTTTCCCAACGCGCGCAATGTGCTCGACGCTGTCAACATGCGTGTCGTCGCGCTGCCGATGCGCTTCGATGACGGCTATCGTCTCGATGCCGATCGCCTGAGATCATTGCTGACCGCGCGGACCCGGCTGGTCAGCCTGGCGTCGCCGCAAAATCCGTCGGGTGTCGCGCTGTCGGAGCGCGAGCTGCACGACGCGCTCGCCGCCATGGACGAGATCTGTCCCGAGGCCTTCCTGCTGCTCGACGAGACCTATCGCGAGGCCGTGCATGGCGATGCGGACTTGCGTCCGAGCCTCGTCACGCGTGATCGCCGCATCGTCAGTTGTGCCTCGTTCTCCAAATGCCATGGTGCGCCCGGCATTCGGACCGGCTGGGTGATCACGCAGGACGCAGCGCTGCGCGCGCAGCTCGTGCTGGCCAAGTTCAACACGACGATTTCCAACTCCGTCGTCGATGAAGCCATCGCGCGGCGCATCCTGCGCGAGCTCGACAGCCTCATGCCCGAGCGGCGCCGCCATCTCGCTGCGGGGCTTTCACGAACGGCCGCGTTCGTTGCTGATAACGCCGAGCTGGTCGAATGGGTCAGGCCGGATGCCGGTGCGTTGTGCTGCGTCCGGCTCAGGCGCGGGGTGTTCGACGATGCCGCGGTGGCACGGTTCTACGACGAGCTCGCGGCGCGGGAAGCGCGCGTCGGCGCCGGATCCTGGTTCGGCGAGGAGGATCGCGTGGTCCGGCTCGGCTTCGGCCTGCTGGCGCTGCCGCAGCTCGACGAAGCGCTGCATCTTACGTCGCAGGCGCTGACGACGGCGGCGCGGAGAGGGCGGTGACCGAAGCGCGAGGCGCGATCTAGCCCGCGCTGAGCCGCACGCCGGCGCGCAGGAATTTCTGCGGGTCGACGGCTTCGCCGTCGATACGGGTCTCGTAGTGCAGATGCGGGCCGGTCGAGCGGCCGGTGGAGCCGACCTCGCCGATGATGTCGCCGATCTTCACCTGCTGGCCGATCTTGACGTTGATCTCGGAGAGATGGCCGTAGCGGGTGGAGAGGCCGTTGCCGTGATCGATTTCGACCATGCGGCCATAGCCGCCGGCCCAGCCGGCGTTCACGACCTTGCCATTGGCGGTGACGCGGACGGGATCGCCGGTGGCGGCGCGGAAGTCGAGCCCCGTGTGCATGGCGGGACGGCCGAGGAACGGATCGGAGCGCACGCCGAAGCCCGAGGTGAACTCGACCTCGCCGATGACCGGCTTGCGATACGGCACCAGCGACAGCGTGCGGTTCATCTTGTCGACCTGGGCGCGGGTCAGGCTGATGCGGTAGAGCTGGCGCTCGAACGGGCCGGATTCGGCGCCGATCTTGACCGGCACGAACGGGCCGCCCATGCCGCCCTTCGGCGTGGCCGCCTCGAGCTGGCCCATGTCGAGGCCGAGATCGGTGATGACGCCGCGCATCCGGCGCAGCTTCGATTCCAGCGTTTCCTCGGCCGAGGACAGCATCGCGATCTGCCGCGCCTCGACCTGGTCGAGCGAGCGCGTCAGCCGCGTCAGCACGTTGTCGACGCCGGCGAGCTTGGTGGCCTGGCTCGGCTGCGCATTGGCCAGAACGGGGCTGCGCGATTCGAGCCGGGCCTCGCGGTCCGGCGGCGCGGTGAAGATCACGGTGTCGCTGATCGGCGACGGCTTTGGCGCGGACGGCGCAGACGGCGGCTCGATCGCGGCCGGTGCGCGCGCAGGCGCACGAATCGAGCCGGTCACGTCGGGCATGCTGCCGAGCGCGGTGGCGCGGCCTTCGAGCGCGGTCTGGCGCTTGAGGATCTGGTCGAGCTTCTGGTCGAACTGCTCCTGGTCGAGCAGCTGGCGGCTGGTGGCGCGGTCGACCTTGGCGCGCAGCTCGGCGATGCGGTCCTCATAGGCGTATTGCATCTCGGCCTGGCGCGCGATCAGCCGCGTCAGCACGTCGTCGCGGAAGGCAAAATAGGTCGCGGTCGCCGCCGACCACAGGCCGAGCAGGCTGACGGTGCCGACCACGATCCAGAACACGATCGGGCCGATCCGCACCTGCTTGCCGGCATGGACGAGCGTGTAGTCGCTCTGCGATCCCGCCGCGACGGCCTGCGCAGGCGCCGGATGTGGTGCGGCTGCACGCCGGTGATGGGCGTGGCCGCGATCATGAGGATGGTGCTGGGGATATTCGGCGTGATGGCCGGAACGATGCGACATCGGCACTCCCGCGCCGGCCGGAGCTCATCAATTCCCAGCGGCGTCATTTACGGGAGGGATTTGACCCCTGCATGGTTAATTTTTCCCCAACACCATCGCGCGCGATTCTACAGGGCGCGCGCCACCGCCAGCACGGCGTCGGCATGGCCATCGACCTTGACGTTGCGCCACAGCTTGGCGACGCGGCCGTCGGCGCCGATCAGCACGGTGCTCCGGATGATGCCGAGAAATTTGCGGCCATAGAGCGATTTCTCGCCCCAGGCGCCATAGGCCTCCAGCATCTCGTGGGTCTCATCCGAGCCCAGCGGCACCGTGAGGTCGTGCTTGTCGCGGAAATTGTCCTGCGCCTTGACCGAATCGGCCGACACGCCGAGCACCGCCGCGCCGGCGGCGGCGAAGTCCTTGGACAGGCGGGTGAAGTCGATCGCCTCCTTGGTGCAGCCGGGCGTGTTGGCCTTGGGATAGAAGAACAGCACCAGCTTCTTGCCGGCGTAATCGGCCAGCGAGACGGTTCCGCCGCCGTCGCGGGGCAGCTTGAAGGCCGGCGCCTTGGCACCCTCGGCGAGCCCGGTTCCAGCGGCCGCGGGGGCGGCAGCTTTGGTCTTTGCGGCGGGCTTGGCCACGGACGCTTTGGCGACGGCCGCCTTGGCGCTGACGGGTTTTGCGGCCTTGGCGGTGGTCTTCTTGGCGACCTTCTTGGCGGCGGCGGCGACGCGGTTCCCGGCGGCCGCTCCGTACGACGCCGGATTGGAGGATTTCTTCCGTGATTCCTTTGACATACGCCTTCCTTTCGTCGCTTTCAGCGGCTCAACAATGAAACTATCCCGGTTCTTGTCCGGTGTCCCGGGATCGATCTGCATCCGTGCCTCGGCGCGTCGGAGGTGATGCCTCTTGCGACGCTCGGGAGATCACGGGTACCAGCAAGCATGAGTACCAGCGCCATGACGACTCTCGTACCGTCTCCGGATCAGATGACCCCGCGACAAATTACGGTCGGCCCCGGAAGGGCGTCGGCCCGCCGGCACGATTGGGTGGGCAAAGCCGAGGGCGCCGGGGTATAGTGGATGCGCTTCGTGCTTCGTCCGGCCCGCCATGCGGCTGCGACGGCAACAGGCGGTTTTGACGGCGTCCGCTCGCGCGCGGCGGCAAGAGAGACGGGGGCGCGGGCCATGCCGGCGAGCCAGCGGCGCGCTCCGTGAACGGGCGGGGCCACACCGGCGACCAACCTGGCCGAGGCCAGTTTGGCAGGACCATATCGGACACCAGCGGCCAGCACCGAGAGGCAATGGCAAGACAGACATCACCCCAGCGGCCCTATCTGCAAGCGGACACCCAGGGCCAACATTGGGATGACGCCGATTGGCACGCGACTGAGCCGTCCGAGGACGCAGCCGAGCACGACGAGGCGGCCGAACAGCGCGCGCGTCGGCTGTTGCTGAGATCCGATTCGGAGCTGCGCGCCGCGACGCATCCGCAGCGCTCGGGTGGCCGGCTGGTGCGGCGCTGCGTCGTCTCGCTCGTGCTGCTGGTGCTGATTCTGGCGGTCGGCTTCGGCGGGCTGTGGCTGCGACTCGGTGTCGGCCCGATCAGCCTCGATCTGGCGACGCCATGGCTCGCGGCCGCGATCGAGGACAATATCGGCCACGGCAACACCGTCGAGGTCGGCGGCACCCAGATCGAGCGCGCCGGCCGGATCCGGGTCGCGGTCCGGATTCGTGACATCGTGGTGCGCGACCAGGACCGCGCCATCGTCGCCAGCGCGCCCAAGGCCGAGGTCCGGCTGTCCGGGGCCGCGCTGCTGATGGGCCAGCTGCGTGCCGAGAGTCTCAAGCTGGTCGACGCCGAGCTCGCGATCCGGATCACGCCCGACGGCACCGTCACCGTTTCCGCCGGCGAGACCGCCAAGCCGCTGGCGACCGGTGTCGCCTCCAAGCGCGATGCCGGCCTGCCGCCGACCTTCCCGCGCCAGGGCCAGGCGTCCACGTCCGCGCCCGCTGCGCCTCCGGCGATGTCGCCACAGGCCGCGCCTGCCAGCGCGCCGCCGGCCGCTCCGGCAGCCGCCCAGAATGGCCTGCTGGCGGGGCTCGACTGGCTCGACAGCCTGAGCCTGACCGGGCTCGACGGCCAGAACCTGAACGAGATCGGCCTGAAGAACGGCGTGCTGGTCGTCGATGACCAGCAGCGCGGCAACAAATGGACGTTCGAGAACATCAGCCTCAGCCTGCGCCGGCCATCCGGCGGCGGCGTCGCGCTCAGCCTCGGCGAGGAGGGCGCCAAGCCGTGGCTGCTGCGGGTCCTGGTCGGGCCGCCGGCCAACGGCGTGCGCACCATCGACATCAAGGCCGACAAGGTCTCGACCAGCAACATCCTGCTGGCGCTGCGGCTCAAGGATCTGACCTACATGGCGGACCTGCCGATCACCGGCGAGGTCAAGGGCGAGCTCGGCCGCGACGGGCTGCCGACCTATCTGCGCGGCAAGCTCAACATCGGCGCCGGCAACATCATCGACACCGATACGCCCGACTATCCGATGGCGATCGACTCTGCCGAGATCAACATGGAGTGGGACTCCACCCGTCGCGCGCTGATCGCGCCGTTCAAGGTGATCTCGGGCGCCAACCGCATCACGCTGAACGCCAATCTGGAGCCGCCGAACGACGGCGTGACCGACTGGCGGCTCGGCCTCAGCGGCGGCACGATCCTGCTCGGCGCGATCGCCGGCGATCCGCCGCTGATCTTCAACCGGATCTCGATCAACGTCCGTTTCGATACCGACGGCAAGCGGGTGCTGCTCACCCAGGCCGAAGTGTCCAACGGCGAGATCGGCGTCGCCGGCACCGGCAGCGTCGAATATGCCGGCGAGCCACGGCTGAAGCTCGGCTTCGCCGCAACGCCGATGCCGGCGCTCGCCATGAAGCGGATCTGGCCGGCGCTGATCGTGCCGGAGGTGCGGGCCTGGATCATCGAGCGGATCGAGCGCGGCTCGGTGCAGCGCATGGACATCGCGGTCAACTCGCCGACCCGCAACCTGCCGCGCAAGGGGCCGCCGATTCCCGACGACGGTCTCGACGTCAACATCATCGCCAACAACGTCACCGTGCATCCGGTCGACGGCCTGCCGTCGGTGCGCGATGCCGACATGAAGGTGCACGTCACGGGCCGCACCGCGACCGTGACGATCGGGCAGGGCGTCGCCGACACGCCGGCGGGCCGCAAGCTCAACTTCTCGGACGTCGTGTTCGAGGTGCCGGACATGGCGCCGAAGCCATCGCCGTCGCGGGTGCGGATGCGCGTCGATGGCCCGGTCGCCGCTGCCGCCGAGGTCCTGTCCTCCGACCGGCTGAACGATCTCTCCTCGATGCCGATCGACCCCAACCAGACCAAGGGCACGTTCCAGGCCAGCGTCAATCTGGCGATGCCGGTCAAGGGCGAGCTGACCAAGGCCGACACCAGCTACACGGTGACCGCGGATCTCAACGGCTTTGCCGCGGACAGGCTGGTGATGAACCAGAAGCTCGAGGCCAATACGCTGAAGATCGTGGCCAACGCCGCCGGCTATCAGGTCAAGGGCGACGTCAAGATCAACGGCCAGCCGGCGGCGCTCGACTATCGCAAGCCCGCCGAGGGCGATGCCGACATCAAAATGCAGGCGACGCTGGACGACGAGAGCCGCGCGCGATTGGGCATGGATCTCGGCGCCGCCGTCACCGGAAAGATTCCGCTCAAACTCAACGGCAAGATCGCGGGCTCCAGCGATCGCGACAGCCGCATCGGCGTCGAGGCCGACCTGACCCAACTGAAGCTGGACAACCTGTTGCCGGGCTGGATGAAGGCGCAGGGCAAGGCGGCAAAGGCGACGTTCAACGTGGTCGCGAAGCCGCAATCAACCCGCTTCGAGGACATCAGCATCGAGGGCGGCGGCGCTTCGATCAAGGGCTCGCTGGAGGTCGACCAGAACGGCGATCTGATGAATGCGAACTTCCCGACCTATTCGCCGTCGGACGGCGACAAGACGCAGCTCAAGGCCGAACGTGGCCAGGACGGCGTGCTGAAGCTGTCGATGCGCGGCGACGTGTTCGACGGCCGCGGATTTCTCAAATCGGCGATCTCAGGCAGCAAGGACAGCGACAAGGGCAAGGGCAAATCCAACGTCGACTTTGATGCCGAGGTCAAGCTCGGCGCGGTGGCAGGGTTCAACAGCGAGTCGATGCGCAGCGTGGACGTAAAGGTCTCGCGGCGCGGCGGCGTGTTCAAGAGCTTCAACTTGGCCGGTAAGATCGGCCGCGACACGCCCGTCACCGCGGATCTTCGTGTCGGCCGCGATGCGTCCGCTGCGGAGCAGCGCAGCGGACGGCGACAGGGCCGCGAGGTCGTCCTTCTCGCAACCGACGACGCCGGCGCCTTCCTCAACTTCACCGACACGTACACGAAGGTGATTGGCGGCCAGCTCGAGCTGGCCGTAGAGCCGCCGACGGCTGATTCCGCGCCAAAGGAAGGGCTCGTCAACATGCGCAATTTCAGCGTCAAGGGCGAGCCGGCGCTGGATCGTGCTCTCGCCGGCGGAGGGGGCACTGGCAACCAAGGCGTTGGCTTCACGGTGGCTCGCGCCGAGTTCACCCGGCAGCCCGGACTGCTGTCGGTCCGCGACGGAACGATTCAGGGGCCTGCGATCTGCCTGACGATCGAGGGCAACATCGATTACAATGTGAGCCAGGTCCGCATGAATGGGACCATGATCCCAGCCTGCGGGCTGAACAACATTCCCGGCCAGATTCCCTTGATTGGCCTGCTGCTGGGCAATGGCAATCGCGAGGGCGTGTTCGGCGTCACCTTCGAAGTGGTCGGCACGCCCGGCAAGCCGGTGGTGCGCGTCAATCCGGTCTCCGCGATCGTGCCCGGCGTGTTCAGAAACATCTTCCAGTTCAACACCGGAAAGCAGCCCTATCCGCCGGCAGAGATTGCGCCCAATAACTGAGCTCGCGCAGCCGTCTCAGCGCCGCAACGCCGGCACCACCAGGAACGGGATCATGCCGATGACGACGCTGACCAGCGCGAGCCCGATCACGGCGTCATAACCGTGGGTGAGATCGTGGATCACGCCGCCGCTCCATGATCCCAGCGCCGAGCCGAGGCCGCTGCCGAACGTGATCGTGCCGTAGATCGTGCCGAGCCGCTTGCCGCGGAAGATCTTCATCGCGGTTGCCGACAACAGCGGTCCGCGCGAGCCGATCATGCTGCCGAAGCAGACGACGAAGCCGATGAGCAGAAAGATGTTCGGCCAGAATTGCAGCGCCCACAGCATGAGGATTCCCGCGATCGACACCGCGTAGGAGAACAGCACCGACCGCCGCCGGCCGATCAGCCCGTCGAGCCAGGAGACCCCGAGCATGCCGAACAGCAGCACGACGCCCGAGAAGCCCCAGGCGGTCGCCGCCTGCAGCGGCGGAAAGCCGGCATCGATCAGATAGGCGACGACCTGCGGCGCGATCGCATACATGCCGATGGCGGTGAAAAAGAAGGTCGCAAACAGCGCCCAGAAGGCGTGGTGGCGCAGCGCCCGCGCCAGGGTCCAGGCATCGTCGGCGAGCTCATCAGCGAGCGGCTTCGTGACATGGGGTGCACCGGCGGCGAACAGCCGCCAGGGCAGCAGCGCCAGCGGCACCAGCAGGATGAACGCAGCGGCGCCGAATGACTGATAGGCGCTGCGCCAGCCGATGGCGTCGATCAGCAGCTGCGAGCCCGGCAGCAGCATCAGGACGCCGGCGCCGGTGGCCGAATAGATCACCGCCATCGCGGTCGGAAGCCGCGCGCCGAACCAGCGTCCCAACAGGATCGAGTTGGGGACATTGCCGATCAGCGCGATGCCGATGCCGACGCACAGGCCGACGCTGAGCTGGAATTGCCACAGCGCCTGCGCATGCGCCGCCGAGGTGAACGCCGCGCCCAGCAGCGCCAGGCCGAGTGCATAGACCACGCGTGGGCCGGAATGATCGAACAGCCGCCCGATGACAGGCGCGGCGAGACCGCCGGCCAGCGCCGTCAGCGAATAGATCGAGACCACCTCGGCGCGGTCCCAGCCAAAGCTGTCGGAGATCGGTTTGAGAAAGACGGTGAAGCTTTCGCCGAGCCCGCGGCCGAGCACGGAGAGCGCAAAGCACAGACCAAGCACGACACCAGCCGTGCGCGCCGCCTTCGGTGGCGGGTCGGTCGGCGTCTCTTCGGCTTGCGCTGGCTCTTGCGGCGCGCTGATCGTCATGGCCGCCAGGGAGCGCTTTCCGGCGCGCCCTGACAAGCAGGCAAAACCGAATGCCCCTATGCAGGCCTGACCAGCACGTGCCGCTTCTTGCCGAGCGACAGCTTGATCACGCCCTCGCTGGTCAGCTCCGCAGCCGTCAGCGCCATCTTCTCGTCGGTGACAGCGACGTCGTTGACGCGCAGGCCGCCGCCCTTGATCTGCCGCCGCGCCTCGCCGTTGGAGGCGACGAGGCCGGCCTTGACGAAGGCGTTGAGCACGCCGAGGCCGGCGTCGAGCTCGGCCTTGCTCACCTCGACGGTGGGCAGGTTCTCGGCGATCGCGCCTTCCTCAAAGGTGCGGCGCGCGGTCTCGGCGGCTGTGCGCGCAGCCTCTTCGCCGTGCAGCAAGGTGGTGGCCGCATCCGCCAGCGCCTTCTTGGCCTCGTTGATCTCGGCGCCCTGGAGCGCGCCGAGCTTCTCGATCTCGGACAGCGGCAGCGTCGTGAACAGCTTGAGGAACTTGACGACGTCGGCGTCCTCGGTGTTGCGCCAGTACTGCCAGAAATCATACGGGCTGCACTGGTCGGCGTTGAGCCAGATCGCGCCCTGCGCGGTCTTGCCCATCTTGGCGCCGGAGGCGGTGGTCAGCAGCGGCGTGGTCAGCGCGAACAGCTGCTCGGTGCCCATGCGGCGGCCGAGCTCGACGCCGTTGACGATGTTGCCCCACTGGTCGGAGCCGCCCATCTGCAGCCGGCAGCCGGTGCGCCGCGCCAGCTCGACGAAGTCGTAGGCCTGGCAGACCATGTAGTTGAACTCGATGAAGCTCATCTCCTGCTCGCGCTCGAGCCGGAGTTTCACCGAGTCCATGGTCAGCATGCGGTTGACCGAGAAGTGCCGGCCGATGTCGCGCAGCATCTCGATCCAGTTCAGCTTGGTCAGCCAGTCGGCGTTGTCGAGCATGATGGCGTCGGTCGCGCCGTCACCATAACGCAGCACCTTGGCGAACACGCCGCGGATCGACGCCTTGTTGGCCTCGATCTCGTCGACCGTGCGCATCGCGCGGGTCTCGTCCTTGCCGGAGGGGTCGCCGACCATGGTGGTGCCGCCGCCCATCAGGGTGATCGGCTTGTTCCCGGTCTGCTGCAGCCAGTGCAGCATCATCATGGTCAGGAAGTTGCCGATGTGCAGCGAGCGTGCGGTGCAGTCGTAGCCGACATAGGCGGTCGCCTGGCCCTTGGCGGCGAGCGCATCCAGGCCCTCGAAATCCGAGCACTGATGGATGAAGCCGCGGCTCTGCAGCACGTTCAGGAAGTCAGACTTGAAGCCGGTCATTGTCGGGCGACTCTGAGCATTTGTTTACGGTATTGGCCGCTTGTCGCAGCCGGGCACGGACCGGCGGCTGCCGCAGCTCCGAGCGTTGTGGCATTATAAGATGCGCCCGGCTTGTACAAGGTCATGTACAAGACGAAGGCAGGACCTCAAATCAGCCGCACTTCCAGGCGAGGCCAGGATTTTCAGGTTCAACTGCAATGATTCTGACCGCACTTGGCCTCATGAGTGGCACCTCGCTCGATGGGGTGGACGTGGCCTTGATCGAGACCGACGGGCGGCAGATCAAGAGGCTCGGCCCGTCCGGCTACCGGCCCTATGGCGCCGCCGAGCGCAGCCTGCTGCGCGAGGCGCTGGCGGATGCGCTGCAGATCGAGCGCCGCGAGGCGCGTCCGGGGCGGGTCCGCGACGCGGAGCAGGCCGTGACGCTGGCGCATGCCGAGGCGATCGCGGCGTTCCTGGCCCAGCATCGGCTCAAGCCTGAGGACATCGACATCATCGGCTTCCACGGCCAGACCGTGCTGCACCGGCCGGAGCGGCGGCTGACCGTGCAGATCGGCGATGCCGGCGCGCTGGCCAAGGCCGTCCACATCCCGGTCATGCATGATTTCCGCGCTGCCGATGTCGATTTCGGCGGGCAGGGCGCGCCGTTCGTGCCGGTCTATCACCGCGCGCTGGCGCAGTCGCTGTCGCGCGAGGGGCCGATCGCCGTGGTCAATATCGGCGGCGTCTCCAACATCACCTATATCGACGGCGACGACGTGCTGATCGCCTGCGACACTGGTCCGGGCAATGCACTGCTCGACGATTTCATGCACCGCACGACCGGCCAGGCGTTCGATCAGGACGGCCGGGTGGCCGAGCAGGGCGCGCCGGACGAGGCGTGGATTGCGGGTGCGCTGGCGCTGCCGTTCTTTGCGCTGCCGCCGCCGAAATCGCTCGACCGCAACGATTTCGCGGCCCTCAAGCTGGGCGAGATGTCACCGGCCGACGGGGCTGCGACCTTGACCGCGTTCACGGCCGCCGCGATCGCCCGCATCGTGCCGCTGCTTCCGAAGCCGCCGGCGAGCTGGATCGTGTGCGGCGGCGGCGCCCGCAACCACACCATGATGCGGATGCTGCGCGAGCGCGTGGCGCCCGCCAGCGTCGAGTCGGCGGACGCGCTGGGCTGGTCGGCCGACGCCATCGAGGCCCAGGCGTTCGGCTTCCTCGCGGTGCGCGGCATGAAGGGCCTGCCGCTGAGCTACCCGACCACCACGGGCGTGCCATTCCCGATGACCGGCGGGGTGATCGCGCGTCCCTGATCGATGCAATTGCATGGACCTTGACAGATTGATGCAAGTGCATCTAGTTTGATGCATCTGCATCAAACTGCCGAGGATGTCATGTCGCCCTCCCTGAAGCTGATCAGCCACAAGCTCTGCCCCTATGTGCAACGCGCGGTCATTGCGCTGACCGAGAAGGGCGTCGCGTTCGAGCGGATCGACATCGATCTCGCCAACAAGCCCGACTGGTTCCTGAAGCTGTCGCCGCTCGGCAAGGTGCCGGTGCTGGTGGTGCCGACGGCGCAAGGCGAGGTGGCGCTGTTCGAGAGCAACGTGATCTGCGAGTACATCGAGGACACGCAAGGCGGCGCGAAGCTTCATCCGGCGGACGCGCTGGCGCGTGCGCAGCACCGCGCGTGGATGGAGTTCGGCTCGGCAATCCTTGGCGATCTCTGGGGACTGGAGACGACGCAGGATGGTCAGGTGTTCGCCGCCAAGCGCGAGACGCTGACGGCGAAGTTTGCCCGCGTTGAGGAGGCGTTAGGCGAGGGGCCATACTTCGCCGGCGCGCAGTTCAGCCTGGTCGACGCGGTGTTCGCGCCGATCTTCCGCTATTTCGATGTGTTCGATGAATATGGTGATCTCGGCATCTTCGCCGGAACGCCGAAGCTTCGCGCCTGGCGCGATCAGCTCGCGCAGCGGCCGAGCGTGCGGACGGCCGTCAGCGCCGACTATCCGGATCTGCTGCGCGCGTTTCTCGCGCGGCATGATGCGCATCTGTTGAAGCAGGCGGCGTAGCCAGAACGTCGAGTTTGCGGAAGAGCCGTGCGATACAGCGCCCTCTCCCCTTGCGGGAGAGGGCATCGCAGCCCTATCCACATACGCGGTTGGGTGAGGGGTATCTCTCCCCGAACGAAGCCTGCGGAGAGATACCCCTCACCCAAGCGAACTCGCCGCGCTTTTCTACATGCCCTCTCCCGCAAGGGGAGAGGGCGCATTCATGTGCGCCACGTCTCACGTCTAACGATCAATCACCGCGAAGCGAAGCATAGGCCTCGCGTTATTACTCAGCAACAACGCTTCAGCTCACCTCACATTGGCGAGGCGCATGTCCAGATAGGCCGTGATGGTTTCCATCAGCGGCTCGAGCTTGCTGTCGAAGAAGTGGTTGGCGCCGGGGATGATCTGCTGATCGATCACGATGCCCTTCTGCGTCTTCAGCTTCTCGACCAGCGTATTGACGTCCTTCGGCGGCACCACCGCATCCTTCTCGCCATGGACGATGAGGCCGGAGGACGGGCACGGTGCGAGGAACGAGAAGTCGTAGAGGTTGGCGGGCGGGGCGATCGAGATGAAGCCCTCGACCTCCGGGCGGCGCATCAGCAGCTGCATGCCGATCCAGGCGCCGAACGAGAAGCCGGCGACCCAGCAGGCGCGCGCTTCCGGGTTGATGGTCTGCGCCCAGTCGAGCGCGGAGGCTGCATCCGACAGCTCGCCGGTGCCGTGGTCGAACGAGCCCTGGCTGCGGCCGACGCCGCGGAAATTGAAGCGCAGCACCGAGAAGCCGCGATGCGCGAAGGCGTAGTAGCACTGGTACACGATCTGGTGGTTCATCGTGCCATGGAACTGCGGATGCGGATGCAGGATCATCGCGATCGGCGCGTTCTTCTGCTTGGCCGGATGGTAACGGCCCTCGAGGCGGCCCGCCGGACCGTTGAAGATGACTTCAGGCATCAAAGAATCCTTGGCAGAGCATCGACCGACTTCGTCCGTGCTTCATCTGGCGCCTCGCCGACGATATCAGCAGGAAAAGTGGTGATCGAGCGCCTTCCGTTCGCTTGGACGGAGCAGCGCTGGCGTGGCTGGAAGTTGGCCTTCTAGCATGGAGCGCAGGGCAAAAAGCAAGGATTTTCAACGCCTGGCAAATGAGAGAACGGCCCGCGCGCGATGTCCTCCGCGCGGCGCGCGCGCACCCCGGAGATTGCCGCGATCGCTCGAGATGTCGGTGCAGCTAGTTGAAAACCTTGGAATTTTCTTTTTCCGCTGGAGCGACCATGCGGGGCGGGGGCGTTGTCCGCTCCACCTGCGCAACCGCGCCGCGAAAGCGGCGGCTGCCCTGAACCGTCTTCCCGGTGTCGAAGGTCAGTCCGAAGTCACCCGATGGGAGCGGCGACAGCGCGGTCACCCTGGCCATGTTGGCCAACTTGCTGCGGTGGATGCGGACCAGGCCCAATGGGGCCAGGTCGGTCTCGGTCGCTGACAGCGTGCCGCGGACAAGGTGCTGCCTGCCGTCGGCCATGGTGTATTCGACGTAGTTGCCGGCGGACGAGACCCATAGGATGTCGGCCGGCACGATCCGGAGTCGGCTTGCGCCATCACGCAGCCAGAGAGCCGCCGGAGCATGGCCGCCGCCGGGTTCGCTGGCTGCCAAGGCATGGGCCGTTGCACGATAGCCATCGTAGAGCCAGAGCGTCGTGCTGATCAGCAGCGCGGTCATGACGTCCTTGCGAAACTCGTACAGGATCGTTGGCCACGAGAGGCCGAAATCATAGCTGCCGCCGCCGGCCCACAGCAGGAGCTTGCGCAACACCACCATGCCCAGGATGTGGAACGCCGAGAAGACGACGAGGGCCGCTGCGGCGAGCGCGGCATGACGCATCGCAAATGACGACGAGCGGATCGATCGGATGGTTGCCACCAGCAGCGGCGTCAGCAGGATGATGAACAGGATGCTCGTCATCTCGTACGTCAGCGGCTTTGCGAGATCGTAGGCTGCGCCCCGCCTGACGGCGTCATGGGCCGATGAAAAGGCATTGATGACGCCGACACCGACCGACAACGCGGCTGTCGTCGCATAGAAGACCCGATCGCGCGGACGCAGGATCAGACCCGTCATCTTGTTCATGGGACCGCCCCTCACCATCTCCATTCGGCGCGCGACAATACCACCATGCCGGGCGGGAGGCCGCATCACCAATCGCCGGCGCGGACGTGCGGTGGCTGTCCGTTGCCCGGCTTGATATGAACGGGCCATGGCCGACAGGATCTACCTCGATTGGAACGCGACGACACCGCTGCGCCCGGAGGCGCGCGCGGCGATGGTCGTCGCCATGGATCTGGTCGGAAATCCCTCGTCGGTTCATGCCGAAGGCCGCAGGGCGCGGCGGGTGATGGAGGATGCGCGCGAGGTGATCGCCCGCGGGCTGGGCGCGGTCGCCCGGCGCGTCGTGTTCACCTCCGGAGGGACCGAGGCCAATGTGCTGGCTCTCAGCCCGGGGCTGAAGGCGCCGGCCGGGCCGGTCGAGCGTCTGCTGGTGTCGGCGGTCGAGCATGCCTCTGTGCTGGCGGGAGGTCGCTTCGCGCCGGCTGCCGTGCTGACGATTCCCGTTGGTCCGTCGGGCGTGGTCGATCTCGGCCGCCTCGAAGCGCTGCTGGCCGGCGGGCCGCCGGCGCTGGTCTCCGTGATGGCCGCCAACAACGAGACCGGGGTGCTTCAACCAGTCTCTGACGTGGCTGAGATCGTGCGCCGCGCGGGTGGCCTGTTGCATGTCGATGCGATCCAGGCGTTCGGTAAAATACCAATTGATATCAAGCAGATGGGCGCCGACCTTGTGGCTGTGTCTGCACACAAGATCGGCGGTCCCAAGGGGATTGGCGCGCTGGTGCTCGGGGCCGGTGTCGAGGAATTGGTCCCGCTGCTGCGTGGTGGCGGCCAGGAACGCGGGCGGCGGGCTGGAACCGAGAATGTGGTCGGGATCGCCGGCTACGGTGCCGCGGCGGGGGCTGCGCTGGCGGCTCTGGAGGCGGATCTGGCCCGGGTCACGGCGCTGCGGGAGCGGCTGGAAGCCGGTCTTTGTCGGACGCCCGGTGTGACGGTATTTTCGTCGGATACGGCCCGGCTGCCCAATACCACGCTGTTCACGGCCCCCGGGATGAAGGCCGAAACCGCCGTCATCGGCTTCGATCTCGAAGGTATTGCGGTATCGTCCGGGTCGGCCTGCTCCTCCGGCAAGGTGCAGCCGTCGCATGTGCTGGAGGCCATGGGCGTGAGTTCCGCCGCGGCCCAGGGAGCGGTGCGGCTCAGTCTGGGCTGGTCCACGACCGAGGCGGAGGTGGATCGCTGTCTCGAGGCTTGGCGAAAGCTGTCCTTGACCCTACTTAAAGGACGTGACGAAACAGCGCTTGAGCGATTCTAAGGGCGTGATTTCGTCTGGGAAACGTCGTAAGACGGTTCCGTAAGATGTCCACCGCGGTCCTTGAAACCGCGAGCGGAGGATGGAATGCCAGCCGTACAAGAGACGGTCGACCGCGTCAGGCGGATCGACGTCGACCAATATCGTTATGGGTTCGAGACCGTCATCGAATCCGAGAAGGCTCCCAAGGGGCTTTCCGAGGACACGATCCGTTACATCTCGGGCAAGAAGAACGAGCCCGACTGGATGCTGCAATGGCGCCTGGAGGCCTATCGCCGCTGGCTGACCATGCAGGAGCCGACCTGGGCGCGTGTCGACTATCCGAAGATCGATTTCCAGGATCTCTACTACTATTCAGCGCCGAAGCCGAAGAAGCAGCTCTCCTCGATCGACGAGATCGATCCGGAGATCCTGAAGACCTATGAGAAGCTCGGCATTCCCTTGCGCGAGGTCGCGATCCTCGAGGGCGTCGAGCCCGTGCCAGGCGCCGGCAGCCCCGAGACCCGCAAGATCGCGGTCGACGCCGTGTTCGATTCGGTATCGGTGGCGACCACGTTCAAGGAGGAGCTGAAGAAGGCCGGCGTGATCTTCATGCCGATCTCGGAAGCCATCCGCGAGCATCCCGAGCTGGTGCAGAAGTATCTCGGCACGGTCGTGCCAACCTCGGACAATTTCTACGCGACCTTGAACTCGGCGGTGTTCTCCGACGGCTCGTTCGTCTACGTGCCGCCGGGCGTGCGCTGCCCGATGGAGCTGTCGACCTATTTCCGTATCAACGAGCGCAACACCGGCCAGTTCGAGCGCACGCTGATCATCGCCGACAAAGGCGCCTACGTGTCCTATCTCGAAGGCTGCACGGCGCCGCAGCGGGACGAGAACCAGCTGCACGCGGCGGTCGTCGAGCTGGTCGCGCATGACGATGCCGAGATCAAGTACTCGACGGTGCAGAACTGGTACCCGGGCAATTCGGAAGGTGTCGGCGGCATCTACAATTTCGTCACCAAGCGTGGCGACTGCCGTGGCAACAATTCCAAGATCTCCTGGACCCAGGTCGAGACCGGATCGGCGATCACCTGGAAATATCCGAGCTGCATCCTGCGCGGCGACAATTCGCGTGGCGAGTTCTACTCGATCGCGATCTCGAACGGCTATCAGCAGGTCGACTCAGGGACCAAGATGATCCATCTCGGCAAGAACACGACGAGCCGGATCATCTCGAAGGGCATCGCCGCGGGCCGCTCGCAGAACACCTATCGCGGCTTGGTGACGGCGCATCGCAAGGCGACGAACGCGCGCAACTTCACCGCCTGCGATTCGCTGCTGATCGGCGACAAATGCGGCGCGCACACCGTGCCCTATATCGAGGCCAAGAACTCCTCGGCCACCTTCGAGCACGAGGCGACGACGTCCAAGATCTCCGAGGACGTGCTGTTCTACTGCGTCCAGCGCGGCCTCTCCCAAGAGGAAGCGGTCGGGCTCGTCGTCAACGGCTTCGTCAAGGACGTGCTGCAGCAGCTGCCGATGGAGTTCGCGGTCGAGGCGCAGAAGCTGATCTCGATCAGCCTCGAAGGTTCAGTCGGCTGAGGCCACACCGGGCGGGCCCGCAACGCGGCCCCGCTCGTGCTGACACCAACATCATCCGCCCTCGGACCCGATCGATCGGCTGCTCCAGGGCAAGCGTTGAGCGGAAACAGACTATGGCACTACTCGAAATCAAGAACCTGCAGGTCCGCGTCGAGGAGCGCGAGATTCTCCACGGGCTGACGCTGACGATCGACGCCGGCAAGGTGCATGCGATCATGGGGCCGAACGGCTCCGGCAAGTCGACGCTGTCGCATGTCATTGCCGGCAAGCCGGGCTATGAGGTGACCGGCGGCGAGATCCTGTTCAAGGGCGAGGACCTGCTGGCGATGGCGCCGGACGAGCGCGCCGCCAAGGGCGTGTTCCTGGCGTTCCAATATCCGGTCGAGATCCCCGGCGTCGCCACCATGACCTTCCTGCGCACGGCGCTGAATGCGCAGCGCAAGGCGCGCGGCGAGGAGGAATATTCGACGCCGGATTTCCTCAAGAAGGTGCGCGAGATCTCCAAGCAGCTCAGCATCCCCCAGGACATGCTCAAGCGCGGCGTCAATGTCGGCTTTTCCGGCGGCGAGAAGAAGCGCAACGAGGTGCTGCAGATGGCGCTGTTCCAGCCGTCGCTGTGCATCCTCGACGAAATGGATTCCGGCCTCGACATCGACGCGTTGCGGATCGCCGCCGACGGTGTCAACGCGCTGCGCTCGCCCGAGCGCTCGATGGTTGTGATCACCCATTATCAGCGGTTGCTGAACTACATCGTGCCCGACGTCGTTCACGTGATGTCGAAGGGCCGCGTCGTGAAGAGCGGCGGCAAGGAGCTCGCGCATGAGCTGGAGGCGTCCGGTTACGCCCAGTTCGAAGACGCGGCCTGAGCGCCCGCGTGAATGGATCTGTGATGAATGTAGCTTTGGTCAAGAATGACAGCGTCCCGGCAGCGAGCAGCGTGTTTTCTGCCGCTCAGGGGCGTCTGCCCGGCGCCGGCAAGGTGGCGGACATCCGGCGCGAGGCCTTCGCGGCCTTCGAGCGCACCGGCCTGCCGCACCGGCGCATCGAGGAATGGAAGTACACCGATCTGCGCGCGCTCGTGCGCGAGGTGCTGCCGCTCGCCGGCAGCCCCGAAGCGGCGGCGCTGGCACGGGCCAAGACCGCGATCGCGTCGGTCGCGATCGCAGGCGCAGCCAAGCTCGTGCTGGTCGATGGTGTCGTCGCCGCTGATCTGTCGGATCTCTCGGCGCTGCCGTCCGGTGTCACGGCGCGAGCCTTGCGCGACGTGCTGAGCGATCAGACCAATGATGCGCGTGGCGATTTGCTGCTGACCAAGGCGGCCGATCCGATGCTGTCGCTCAACGCGGCACTCGCGACGGATGGCGTCGTCGTCACGGTGGCCGACGGCGTGCAGCTGTCGTCGCCGCTGCAGCTCATTCACGTCGCCACCGCATCCAAGGCGGCCCGCTACAGCCGTTCTCACGTCCGGATCGGGCAGGGTGCCCGTGCGACGCTGGTTGAGAGCTGCATCGCCGCCGACGGCGCTGGGGCCTATCAGGCCAATGATGTCGCCGTCATCTGGATCGGGGACGGGGCCGCTCTGTCGCATGTCCGGCTGATGAGTGACACTGCAGATGCCGTGAACATCGCCTCCGAGCTGTTCACGGTCGGCGCGAAGTCGAAGCTCAGCCTGTTCAACATGACCAGCGGCGGCGCGGTCAGCCGGCTGCAGGCGTTCTTCACGCTCGCTGGCGAAGGCAGCGACCTCATCGTCAACGGCGTCAACCTGCTGCGCGACAAGCAGCATGGCGACATGACGCTGGTGGTCGACCACGCCGTGCCCGGCTGTACCAGCCGCGAGAATTTTCGCGCTGTGCTCGACGACCGTGCCCACTCGGTGTTCCAGGGCCGCATCATCGTGCGTCCTGACGCGCAGCAGACCGACGGCAAGATGATGACCCGCGCGCTGCTGCTGTCCGACGAGGCCGAGGCCGATGCGAAGCCGGAGCTCGAGATCTTCGCCGACGACGTCTCCTGCGGCCATGGCGCCACCGCCGGCGCGCTCGACGACAGCCTGCTGTTCTATCTGCAGGCGCGCGGCCTGCCGGAGAAGCAGGCGCAGGCGCTGCTGATCCAGGCCTTCGTCGGCGAGGCCATCGAGGCGATCGAGGACGATGCTCTGCGCGAGCGCGTGATCGCCGCCGCACAGGACTGGATGGAGGCGCGCGCATGAGCACGCATCCCGCCGTCTCCAACGGCTCCTACGACGTCGCCCGCATCCGCGAGGATTTTCCGGCGCTGGCGCTGCAGGTCTACGGCAAGAAGCTCGTCTATCTCGACAACGCGGCGTCGGCGCAGAAGCCGCGCGCGGTGCTCGACCGCATGACGCTGGCCTATACCAGCGAATACGCCAACGTGCATCGCGGCCTGCATTATCTCGCCAACGCTGCCACGGAAGCCTATGAGGGCGGCCGCGAACGGGTGACGCGCTTCCTCAATGCGCGGCGCAGCGAGGAGATCATCTTCACCCGCAACGCGACCGAGGCGATCAACCTCGTCGCGTCGTCGTGGGGCGGACCGAACATCGGCGAGGGCGACGAGATCGTGCTCTCGATCATGGAGCACCATTCCAACATCGTGCCGTGGCACTTCCTCAGGGAGCGCCAGGGCGCGGTGATCAAGTGGGCCCCGGTCGACGACGACGGCAACTTCCTGATCGACGAGTTCGAGAAGCTGCTGACCGAGAAGACCAGGCTGGTCGCGATCACGCAGATGTCGAACATGCTCGGCACGCTGGTTCCCGTCAAAGAGGTCGTGCGCATCGCGCACGCGCGCGGCATCCCGGTGCTGGTCGACGGCAGCCAGGCTGCCGTGCATCTCGCCATCGACGTCCAGGACATCGACTGCGACTTCTACGTCTTCACCGGCCACAAGCTGTACGGGCCGACCGGGATCGGCGTGCTCTACGGCAAGTATGATCGTCTCGCCGCGATGCGCCCCTTCAACGGCGGCGGCGAGATGATCCGCGAGGTCGCGCGCGACTGGGTGACCTATGGCGACCCGCCGCACCGGTTCGAGGCGGGAACGCCGATGATCGTCGAGGCGGTCGGGCTGGGCGCGGCCATCGACTACGTCAATTCGGTCGGCAAGGAGCGGATCGCGGCCCACGAGTTCGATCTGGTCACCTACGCCCAGGACCGGCTGCGCGAGATCAATTCGCTGCGGATCATTGGCACCGCCAAGGGCAAGGGCCCGGTCATCTCGTTCGAGATGAAGGGCGCACATGCCCATGACATCGCCACCGTGATCGATCGCCAGGGCGTCGCGGTTCGGGCGGGCACGCATTGCGTGATGCCGCTTTTGGAGAGATTCAACGTCACGGCGACCTGCCGTGCCTCGTTTGGCATGTACAATACGAGGGAAGAGGTCGATCAGCTGGCCCAGGCATTGATCAAGGCGCAGGATTTGTTTGCATGACCGACACCGCCGACGTCAAAACTCAATCCGTGGAAACCCATTCGGCGCTGCCGCCGGAGGAGACCGAACGGCTCTCCACCGAGATCATCGCAGCGCTGAAGACGGTGTTCGATCCGGAGATCCCGGCTGACATTTACGAGCTCGGCCTGATCTACAAGGTCGACATCAAGGACGACCGAAGCGTCGACGTGTTGATGACCCTGACGACGCCGAACTGTCCGGCGGCCGGCGAGTTGCCGACCATGGTGGAGAACGCGATCGCCAGTGTCCCGGGTGTCGGCGTGGTCAATGTGAGCATCGTCTGGGAGCCGCAATGGACCCCGGACCGGATGAGCGACGAGGCCCGCCTCGTCCTCAACATGTGGTGAGATCAGCGGGCACGAAGCTTGAATAGTGAGGGCGGATCACACACCCCGCCGGGATGACGCCATGACCAGCACGACGAATTCGACTGCTCCCATTGCCAAGCCGAAGCCGCGGCCTCGCCCGCAGGTGATGCGGCTGACCGATGCCGCGGCGACGCGGATCCGCCAGCTGACGGAGCGCGCGGAGTCCGAGATCATTGGATTGCGTGTCGGTGTCAAGAACGGCGGTTGCGCCGGGCAGTCCTACACGGTCGAATATGCCCATGACATCAGGCCGACCGACGAGGTCGTCGAGGACAAGGGCGTCAAGATCCTGGTCGACCCCAAGGCCGTCCTGTTCCTGCTCGGCACCGAGATGGACTACCAGGCCGACAAGATGCAGGCGCAGTTCGTCTTCAACAATCCGAACCAGATCAGCGCCTGCGGCTGCGGCGAGTCGGTGCAGCTGAAGCCGGCCGAGGTCTGATCGTCCGCTTTCCGTCAGGGCGGCTCCGGCACATTGTTGTGTTCCGGACATTGACACGCGTCTGTCTCCAGGCCGACAAATCCGTCTCACGACGCGGCTATGGGGTGGGATGGGCGCGATGGATCGCGAATTCCTGATCGATCTGTTTTCTGGCTTCGGTCCGGTCACGATCCGGCGGATGTTCTCCGGCTTCGGCATCTCCGCCGACGGCATCAACTTCGCGCTTGCGCTGCGCAGCGGGCTCTATCTGCGCGCCGATGAAACGACCTTCGACAGGTTCGAGGCTGCGGGGTCCAAGCCGTTTTCCTACGAGACGCGGGCGCGGACCATGACCGTGCGGTCGTATTGGCAGGTGCCGGCGCATCTGTTCGACGACACCGACGAGTTCGCTACGTGGGCCAGGGACGCATTCGCTGCCGCCCAGCGGGCGGCCCTGAGCAAGCGAAGCCGGAAGAGGCCAACGCCGGGTCACGCCGCGAGCGAGGAGACGCCGGCCCGCGGCAAGGCGCGGAGAGCAACCGCCAAAAAAGCAGCGAAGCAGACCACGCCGAGCAAGACGCGAAAGGCGGCCGCGGCGAAGGTCGCCAAGACCGACGGCAAAGCGCCCGCGACTGGCGGGGTGAAGCGTCGGACGACGACGGCTTCGGCGCGGCCGAAATCACGAGCGCCATCAGCGCGAACGCGTTGAGGCTGCCCTAAGGCGAGATTGACGGCGCCGCGCGTCAGGCGACCTGGACGCGCGTTGCCGCCGTGTATTCAGGATCGCTCTCGCATACCACTCTGTTGCGGCCGTTGCGCTTGGCGGCGTAGAGGCAGGCGTCGGCGCGTTCGATCAGCGCGTCGGTGTCGTCGCCGGCACGCAGCATGGACACGCCGACCGAGATGGTGACGCGCCCCAGGATCTCGCCAGTCGACTTCTTCTTCAGCTCCTTCGCGGTGACCGCGCGCCGGATCTGGTCGGCAACCGTGAGCGCCTGCCGCAGCGAGGTGTTCGGCAGCACCACGGCGAATTCCTCGCCGCCATAGCGCGCGGCGATGTCCTGGCCCTTGATCGCATGCTTCATCGTCATTCCGACCAGTCGCAGCACCTGGTCGCCGGTGAGATGGCCGTAGGAGTCGTTGAACGACTTGAAATGATCGATGTCGAACATCAGCAGCGACAGGGGCTGCTTGGTCGCAAGACCCGTCTGCACCGTCGTCTCGATCATGCGGTCGAAATATTTGCGATTTCCGAGCCCGGTGAGCGGATCTGTCAGGCTCTCGGCGCGGATCACTTCCAGGCTGTGCTGCAATCCGCTGATTTCGTCCTTCGACAGCGACAGGCGTTCCTCGAGCAGCCGGTTGGTCTCCCGCATCTGCCTTGTCGACTGCGCCAGCGCTTCGATGATGTCGACCATCTGCTCGCGGCTCGTCGCCGCCGCGAGCTTCTGATCCGCCCCGGCGAGGCTTGCATCATAGCTTGCGGTTCTGCCGAGCGCGTCGGCGATCGTGCTCATCAGGTCGTCGATCTCGCCGACCACGCGCGCGCCGACCTTGTCGATCCGATCCGACGTCTTGAGATGGGCGAGATAGGATTCGTAGAGCTCATCGAGCTCGGACTGCGACAGCTTGCCGTTGCGCGACAGCGTTTCGTTGATGATTTCGTTCAGCGGCGCGTTGTAGCCCGTCGCGTAGACGTACCAGATCTCGTAGTTGCGCGGATTGGCAGAGTGACGCAGCGTCCTGATCTGGCTGAGCGCCACCTCGGCGAGGGCCATCGTGCGTTCGTGTTCGTCAAGCGCATTGACCACAACAGGTTCTCCCCAATCGCCCGCGTCGCCGTCACAGCAATGAAATAAAACAATGCCGGCCAAGCTATCGGACGTTTGTGAACCAGGGGTAAATACGGCCGTAGAGTCACGGGCGAACGTCAAGTCGCGCTGACAGGACGGTCGTCATCTCATATGTTCAATGAGCTGCATAGACAGGCCAGTCTCGTGCAGGCGGACAGGATGTGATCGTGCGTCACGCCATTTCGCGTTGTCGATCGCCATCGCAGTGTAGGCGCAACGCTGAGCTCAAGACATGTGAGACGAACAGCTCGCTGCTGAAGAGAGCGAAGCTCCGAGCAACGACGCGTGTTGCGTGGCTCGGAGCCTTGAGGCCGTGCTTGCGCCGATCAAGGCAGCGGTGCGCGCACCGGTCGGAGCAGGAAGGCCGGAAGATGCGAATGATCAGCCGGCTCGTTATCATGGTCACGCCGAGGCCGCCGCTGTTCGCTGCGCGGCTGCTGCTCGTGGCGCGGCTGGTCGGTGCGGGCGGTCGGCGCCGGCCGCGCGGCCGCAGGCTGCGCCGCGCGCGGGGAAGCCGCAGCGGGACGCGGCTCCCGCTCACGCGGTTCTCGCTCTCGCGGCTCGCGCTCACGGGCCTCTCGTGGCTCGCGCTCGCGCGGCGTCTTGCCGCGGCTGCTGCGGCGTGAGCCGTCGCGTGGACGGCGCTCGCGCGCTTCGTCATCGCGCGAGGCCTCTTGCACCTCGTAGTCACCCTCGATTGTCGGGATGCTCTGGCCGATCAGCTTCTCGATCGCGGCGACCGACTTCTGATCGGGGGGAGAGACGATGGAAATCGCGGTGCCGGTTCGCCCGGCGCGACCCGTGCGGCCGATGCGGTGGACGTAGTCATCGGAATGATGCGGCACGTCGAAATTGAAGACATGGCTGACCTCGGGAATGTCGAGGCCGCGCGCGGCAACGTCAGAGGCGACGAGCAGAGGCAGTTCGCCCTTGCGGAATTGGTCGAGCGCGGCGGTGCGGGCCGACTGGTCCATGTCGCCATGCAGGGCGCCGACGCTGAAGCCGTGCTTCTGCAGCGACTTGTGAACGATGGCGACATCGCGCTTGCGATTGCAGAAGATGATCGCGTTCTTCAGATCCTTGGCGTCGCGCAACAGCCGGCGCAGCACCTCGCGCTTCTGATGTGCCTCGCGCCCGGACGGCACCTGCAACTGGGTGATGTTGACGGCGGTGGTTGCCGGCTTGGACACTTCGACCTTCTGCGGATTGTGCAGGAAGGCCTCGGTGATCCGCCGGATTTCCGGCGGCATCGTCGCGGTGAAGAACAGCGTCTGGCGCGTGAAAGGGACCAGCTTGCAGATGCGCTCGATGTCGGGGATGAAGCCCATGTCGAGCATGCGGTCGGCTTCGTCGATGACCAGGAGCTCGACGCCCGTCAGCAGCAGACCGCCACGCTCGGTATGATCGAGCAGCCGGCCGGGCGTTGCGATCAGGACGTCGACACCGCGGGTCAGCTTGCTGTCCTGATCACCGAACGACACGCCGCCGATCAGGAGGGCGACGTTGAGCTTCTGTCCAACGCCGTAGCGATCGAAGTTCTCTTTCACCTGGGCCGCGAGCTCGCGGGTCGGCTCCAGGATCAGGGTGCGCGGCATTCGTGCGCGGGCGCGGCCCTTTTCGAGGATGGTGAGCATCGGCAGGACGAAAGCGGCGGTCTTGCCGGTACCGGTCTGGGCGATACCAAGCACGTCGCGGCGCGACAGCACATGAGGAATCGCCTGTTCCTGAATGGGAGTAGGGGTGGTGTAACCGGTGGCCGCAACTGCAGCCAACACCTTGTCAGACAAGCCGAGATTGGAAAAGGACATCGAGCCTCTGTGTCACGCGCCAACAGGCACGGGGCCTCTGTTCGACGCCGCCGTTAGGAATCGAGGGGTAAAAGGCTGTGGCCGCGTTCAACCCCGAAACGGCATGCTTTAAGGAAGCTGGGGGCTTTCTGACTGACGCTGACCCGCAGCCAGTGCTTGGTAGAATCGAGTAGCGTTTCCAAGCCGCGATAATCAGAAAATAGGGTCAAATCCCCCAAAGTCAATGGAGCTGGCGGCCGAAGCCCCGAAAAAGCTTAATGTTTTTGCCGAAAATCCGGGCACTTCAACCGGTCTTTGGCGCAATTCCGAAAGATGTTGGCATGTTTTCCAAGGCTCGGCTCGACACCCTGAGTGACGGAATCTTCGCTGTCGCCATGACGCTGCTCGCCCTCGACGTCCGGTTGCCCGACGATTTCCACCCGCGGGACGGCAGCGAGCTGCTCGATGGCCTGGTCAACCTATGGCCGAAATTCTTTCCCTACGTGCTCAGCTTTGGCGTGCTCGGGCTGCGCTGGCTCGCCAACATCCAGGTGCGGAGCCGGACGGATGACGTCTCGCGAGACTATGCGCGATGGTGGTTGCTGTATCTGCTGCTCGTCACCTGCGTACCGTTCACCACGACGGTCGTGGGGCGCTTCGCCCATTTCGCGCCGGCAATCTGGCTCTATGCCGGGCATACGCTGCTGATCGCACTGACAGGCTGGCGGATGGTCTCGATGACGCCGAATCTGGAGCCGGGCGATCATCTGCGCGACCGGCAGGTGTCGACGATCGTGCTGATCGCAGCGTCCCTGCTGGCGATCCTGCTCAGCTTCGTCAGCCCGGCACAATCGCTATGGGCTTTCACACTGACGCCGCTTGGGCCCGTCATACGCCGGTGGGAAAAGCGGCAGGCGAGGGCCGATTGAACCCATCGCCTTTGGATTTCGACTATGCCAGGACGAGCCGCTTGGCCCGCTGAAGCGCTGCGGGCCGACGGAAGACAGGAGCGACGCATGCGCGGACCGATATTGACGCTGCTGGCGTGGCTCACAATGGCGTTGGCCATGTCGACGCCGGCCCAGGCCGAGAAGCGCGTCGCGCTGGTCGT
This sequence comes from Bradyrhizobium sp. SSBR45G, assembly GCF_030159255.1. Lineage (GTDB taxonomy): Bacteria > Pseudomonadota > Alphaproteobacteria > Rhizobiales > Xanthobacteraceae > Bradyrhizobium. Next base: position 197,265 of record NZ_BSCT01000001.1, read on the forward strand.
CGGCAACAATGATTATCGCTACGTCCCGAAGCTGCAGAAGGCCGTCAACGACGCGCGCACCATGGGCGACACGCTGAAGCAGCTCGGCTTCAACGTCATGGTCGCCGAGAATCTCACGCGCCAGCAGTTCAGCCAGACGCTGCTGGCGTTCGACAACGCCGTCGAACCGGGCGACACCGCGTTCTTCTTCTATGCCGGCCATGGCTTCGAGATCGCCGGCCAGAACTTCCTGTTGCCGACCGACGTGCCCGCGGCGACAGAGGGGCAGGAGGAGCTGGTGCGCGACGCCTCGATTCTCGCCGACCGCATCATCGAGCGGCTGCAGAACAAGAAGGCGCGCACGTCGATTCTCGTCTTCGATGCCTGCCGCAACAATCCGTTCGAGCGCTCCGGCACGCGCGCGGTCGCCGGCGGAGGCGGACTGGCGCCGCTGACGCAGTTGCCCGAGGGCGTGTTCTCGGTGTTCTCGGCCGGTCCGCGGCAGACCGCGCTCGACCGACTGTCGAACGATGACGCCAATCCGAACTCGGTGTTCACCCGCACCTTCGCCAGGGAGTTGACACAGCCCGGCGTCAATCTGGTGCAGGTCGCGCAGCGCACCCGGCGCGCCGTCAGCGAGCTCGCCGAGACCGTGCGCCACAAGCAGATCCCGGTCTATTTCGATCAGATGGTCGACGACGTCTTCCTCAACGGGGTCGCCAAGGGCCCGGCCGCGGCCGACAAGCCGGCCGAGCCGCAGCAGAAGCTGGCCGCGCTGCCGCCCGTGTCGGCCCCGCGCATCCCTCCGGCCAACGAGTCGTTGAACGCGCCGATCGCGATGTTCTCGCGCCACAATGGCGGCTGGACGATCACGTTCTCGATCGCGGATCCGACGCTCGGGATTTCGTGGCGCATGGGGGACACGGGGGACTTCCGCGAGACCGGGTTCATGGACGTGCTCGATCCGCGGACCCGCAAGCGCATGCCCAATCCCTCGATCCAGCTGCCGGCGGATGCACCGGCCGGGACCATCAACGTGCGCTATGTCGATGCCTCGGGCGAGATGCAGGGGCCGTTTCCGATCCGCTTCGAGCCGGAAGCTGCGCTGGTGCGTGACCAGCGCAAGATCCTCGACATGACCGCGACCAGCTGGCTGTCGTTCCGCGAGTTCAATGGCCTCCTGGTCTACTACACGCACCTGATGTCGTATCGCTGCGCGATCCGCGAGGTGCGCATCGGCATCGACAGCGCGGTCCCCGACAAGGTGCTGAACATGCCCGGTTGCGACATGAAGGACCCGATCTCGATCCCGTCGAACGCCACGCCCTATCTGAAGCTGCCGCCGTCGACGCAGTTCATCTCGGTCGAGCTGACCTATCGCGATGGCAGCGTCTCGGAGATCAAGAGCTTCCGGCGCTGAGGCGCCGGCTCACGCCATAATCGAATAGCCGCCGTCGACGGGAATCGCCGTGCCGGTGACGAAGTCCGACGCCGGCGAGCTCAGGAACGTGGCGATGCCGGCGAAGTCGTCGATGTCGCCCCAGCGGCCCGAGGGCGTGCGCGCCAGCACGCGGTCGTGCAGGCCGTCGATCTGCTTGCGGGCTGCGCGTGTCAGATCGGTGTCGATCCAGCCCGGCAGGATCGCATTGACCTGGATGTTGTCCGGTGCCCAGGCACAGGCGCAGGCGCGCGTGTACTGCACGATGCCGCCTTTGCTCGCCGCATAGGCCGGCGCGAAGCTGGCGCCGAAGATCGACAGCATCGAGCCGATATTGATGATCTTGCCGCCGCCATTCGCCTTCAAGGCGGGGTAGGCGGCCTTCGAGCACAGGAAGGCGCTGGTGAGATTGGTGTCGATCATCTCGCGCCATTCCTCGAGCTCGAGCTGATCTGGCGGCTTGCGGATGCTCATGCCGGCATTGTTGATCAGGATGTCGATTCGCCCGAGCTCGCTAGCGACACGTTCGACCATCGCTGCGACAGAGTCCTTGTTGCTGACATCGGCCGTGACCGCGATGGCGCGGACGCCGCGGCCGGCAAGGTCGGCCACCGCGGCTCCCGACTTGGCCTCGTTGCGGCCGACCACGGCGATGGCAGCGCCTGCATCGGCGAGACCGCGGGCCATGCCCAGGCCGATTCCGCCATTGCCTCCCGTCACGATCGCAACCTTGCCACTCAGGTCGAAACGGCCCGCCATCCATCGTCTCCAAACGTTTGCAAAGAGCTCAGCAGGTGCCCTGCCAGATCATCACCAGGCCCAGCGCGCCCATTCCGACGCCATAGCCGGCCCATTGCAGCTGGTTGATCATGAAGCTCGTCCGCGGCCACGCCACCACGCCGGTGCCCTGGCCGACCCAGAGCAGGCCGATGGCAAGCAGAAGCAGGCCACCGATCATCAGGAATCTCCGCATGGCCATCTTCTCCCTCATCGACCGGCGTCACCGCATCGGAGACGCTGCAGCCGTCTTTTTTGTGAAGTTTTGTAAAGAGGAAGCTAGCGGCGCACGGGGCGGTTGACCAGCAGATCAAGCACCAAAACAAAAAGCCCCGGATCAACCGGGGCTTTTCACAACAAATTCGAGATGCCGAGTGGGGACTGATCAGTACTTGGCAACCACCGGGCCGGTCCAGTTGAAGCGGTAGACCAGCGAGGTGCTGATAGTCTGCACCCACGGCTTGAAGCTGATGGCGTCGGTCGTCGCGAGGTTGCCAGCGTTGGTGCGGACGGCAACGTCCTTCCGATCGTAGAAGGCCGTACGATATTCGGTCTTCATGAACCAGCCCGGCGCCGAGATGCCGAAGATGTTCAGGTTGTTCTCGACACCGCCGCCGACGAAGAAGCCATTGCGGTTGAACGAGTCGGTGTGGAAGGCCGAGGCCGCGCCAGTCAGGGTGGTCAGGGCAGTACCCGACCAATGCGACCCGGTGTAACCGGCATTGACGTACGACAGGACGTTCGGAGCAACCAGATAACCGACGCGAACACCTGCAGCCCAAGCATCCTGCATCTTGATGCGGCCGGTCAGCGCAGCGAACTCATCGTTGATGTTGCCGCGCAGGCTGCCGAACTGGCCATCGCCGAACACGCCAACAACCCACGAGGGATTGACCTGCCAGTCGTAGCCGGCACCGACGGTGCCGAACCAGCCGTCGCCGCCGACGCGCTGATTGATCGTCGCAGGAACGCCCAGGACGTTTGTGTGCGAGTCAGCATCCCAGATGCCGCCACCTGCACCACCGAAAATATAAAAGCCGGTCCAGCTCGGCGCGACCGGCGCCATCGGAGCCTTCGCATAAGGACGTGCAGCAAGATCAGCAGCCGACGCTGCACCCGTCATCGCCAGCACCGCGGTCGCTGCAAGCAAAAGCTTTTTCATATTCAATTCCCCAAGATCGTCGTGTCGCAAATGCCGGGTTGCGGCGGCGATTCCCTCGCCAGATGTGCCAGAACTATAGCCGATTGGTGCCCAAAAGCTGTTGCCGGTTGACCACACCGGAGGGGAAAGTGCGGTGCGGAACGCCGGCCTGGGCGGTAACGAATTGTTTATAAAAAGAAAAAGCAGGCCCACGCGAGCGCGTGGAACCTGCAATCGAAGCGCGAAATTCGGCTAAAAGCTAGACGTCGAGCAGCTCATCGCTCGCAAATTCCGCCTTTTCCGAGATGAAGGCGAAGCGCGCCTCCGCTTTGGTGCCCATCAGGCGCTCGACCGAGTCGGCGGTGCCGTCGCGATCGTCGGCCAGCAGCACGACCCGGAGCATGGTCCGCTTGGCCGGATCCATGGTGGTCTCCTTCAGCTGCGCCGGCATCATCTCGCCCAGGCCTTTGAAGCGGCCGATGTCGACCTTGGCGTTGGCGTTGAACTCGCGCTTCAGGATCTCGTCCCGGTGGGCGTCGTCGCGCGCATAGAACGTCTTGCTGTTGTGGGTCAGCCGGTAGAGCGGCGGCACGGCGAGATAGAGATGGCCCTCGTCGATCAGCCGCGGCATCTGCCGGTAGAAGAAGGTGATCAGCAGCGAGGCGATGTGGGCGCCGTCGACGTCGGCGTCTGTCATGATGATGATGCGCTGGTAGCGCAGATCTTCTTCGCGGTAGGCCGCACCGGTGCCGGCGCCGATCGCCATCACGAGGTCGGCGAGCTGGGCATTCGCCGTCAGCTTGTCCTTGCCGGCCGAGGCGACGTTGAGAATCTTGCCGCGCAGCGGCAGCACGGCCTGCTTCTTGCGGTCGCGCGCCTGCTTGGCGCTGCCGCCGGCCGAATCGCCCTCGACGATGAACAGCTCGGAGCCTTCGGTACCGGCGTCGGTGCAGTCGGCGAGCTTGCCGGGCAGGCGCAGCTTCTTGGTCGCGGTCTTGCGCGCCGTCTCCTTCTCCTGGCGGCGGCGGATGCGATCCTCGGCGCGCTCGATGACGAAGTCGAGCAGGCGATTCGCCTGGACCGGGTTGCCGGACAGCCAATGATCGAACGGGTCCTTGACGGCCTGCTCGACGATGCGCTGGGCTTCCGCCGTGGCGAGCCGGTCCTTGGTCTGGCCCTGGAATTCGGGCTCGCGCACGAACACCGAGAGCATGATGGCGGCGCCGGCCATGATGTCCTCGGAGGTGATGTTGGCGGAGCGCTTGCCCTGGCCGACGCGCTCGGCGTGGTCCTTCAGCCCGCGCAGCAGCGCGCTGCGGATGCCGGATTCGTGCGTGCCGCCATCCGGCGTCGGAATCGTATTGCAGTAGGACGACAGGAAGCCGTCGGCGTCAGCGGTCCAGGCGACCGCCCATTCGCAGCCGCCATGGCCGCCAGTGCGGCCCGATTTGCCGGCAAAGATGTCAGGATGGACCAGCGTATCGGCGTGAATGGCGGCCGCCAGATAGTCCTTCAGGCCGCCCGGGAAATGGAAGGTCGCCTCCGGCTGAACGTCCTCGATGCCCTTCAGCAGCGCAGGATCGCACTTCCAGCGGATCTCGACGCCGCCGAACAGATAGGCCTTTGAGCGCGCCATCTTGAACAGGCGCTGCGGCTTGAAGGTCGCCTTGGCGCCGAAGATGGTCGGATCGGGCTGGAAGCGCACCCTGGTGCCGCGGCGGTTGGCGACCTTGCCGATCTCCTCGAGCTTGCCCTTCGGGTGGCCGCGCTCGAAGATCATGCGGTAGAGCTTCTGGTTGCGCGCGACCTCGACCTCGAGCCGGGTCGACAGCGCGTTCACCACGGAAATGCCGACGCCGTGCAGGCCGCCCGAGGTCTCGTAGACCTTGGAGTCGAACTTGCCGCCGGCGTGCAGCGTGCACATGATGATCTCGAGCGCCGACTTCTTCGGGAATTTCGGATGCGGATCGATCGGGATGCCGCGGCCGTTGTCGGTCACCGTCAGGAAGCCCTCGGTGTCGAGCTCGACCTCGATGAAGGTGGCGTGACCGGCCAGCGCCTCGTCCATCGAGTTGTCGATGACCTCGGCGAACAGGTGATGCAGCGCCTTCTCGTCAGTGCCGCCGATATACATGCCGGGACGGCGCCGCACCGGCTCCAGCCCCTCCAGAACCTCGATGTCACGGGCGGTATAATCGCCCTCGGAACTCGCCGCACGGGCGGCTGGCTTGGCCGGTGCCTTGCCCTTGGCGGCGAACGCCGCCAACGGGTCGGTGACGCCCTTGGCTTTGGCTTTTGCAGCTGATTTCAACGGCTTACCCATGGAATTGGATGTTGCGCTTGCGCAAGAGGGAACGAATCGTTGGGCCTGACTATGCCATGGACCGGCATAAAACAATGACCCAAGGCTGAGCGGATCTTTCCGGAGCGCCTCGCGGCAGCCGTCTTGCAGTCCTGTTCACGCGGCACAGCCGGTTGTTGTGACTTGAAGTTGGCGGGCTCCGTGGCGTACCAGTCTCCGTCAGGGAACCGCGAAGGCCTTCAAGCACTTAAGCGCCGCGGAGCAGAAAGGCGTCGAGCAGATGGAAGATTTCGGCCGCGCGGTTGCCGAATTCGTGCGCGACCATCAGGCCTGGGCTGCCCCGATCGTCCTGCTGCTGGCCTTCGGCGAGTCGCTGGCCTTCATCTCGCTCCTGATTCCGGCCTGGGGCGCCCTGGTCGCGATCGGCGCCCTGATCGGCGCGACCGGCATCAGCTTCTGGCCGGTCTGGCTGGCGGGCGGACTCGGAGCCGCGCTCGGCGACTGGGTCTCCTACTGGTTCGGCTACCGCTACAAGGATCGCGTCGCCCAGATGTGGCCGCTGTCGCGCTATCCGGAGCTGTTGCCGCGCGGCGAGGCCTTCGTGCGCGACTGGGGCGTGCCCAGCATCTTCATCGGCCGGTTCTTTGGGCCGCTGCGCGCCTCGGTGCCGCTGGCGGCCGGCATCTTCGAGATGCCCTACGTGATGTTTCAGGTCGCCAATTTCGTCTCGGCGCTGGTCTGGTCGGCGGCGCTGCTGCTGTTCGGTGATGTGATCGGGCGGATCATGGAATGGCTGTGGCGATCGGCCTGAGGCGCTCCGGCTGCTGGCAACCTTGACGCAGGAACTCTGTGGCTTTATAGGCCTGCGCCCATGATCAACGCAGCGACCATCATGTTCGCCTATATGCGCCGTCGTACCTTCGCGGTACGGGCGATGATCTGCGTTTGAGATCACAGCCCTTGCCGCCGGATACGATCCCGCGGCAATCTTTCCTCTTGCAGCGCGATTGATCAGGCGGCTCCTTCGACCAGCAGGAGTTTCCGATGTACACGCCACCGCCCTTCAAGCCTGACCGCGCCGCGAGCCTCGGCTTCTCGGACGCGCGCGGCTTCGGCACGGTCTGCGCGTGGGACGGGGCCAAGCCGGTCGCATCCTCGGTGCCGTTCTGTCTGGGCGCGCTGAACGACGGCACGCCGCAGGCGTTCTTCCATGTTGCGCGCGGCAATCCCCTGGCCAAGCTCGCCGACGGCACGACACCCTGGCTGCTCGCCGTCAACGGCGCCGATGCCTATGTGTCGGCCGACTGGTACGTCTCGCCCGAGCAGGTGCCGACCTGGCTGTATCAGGCGGTGCATCTGACCGGTCCGGCGCGGCTGTTGTCCGAGGCGGAGCTGGCGCAGCAGGCGGATGAGCTCAGTGCCAAGTTCGAGCAGCGCCTGCTTCCGAAGAAGCCCTGGACGTCCGACAAGATGACGGCCGGCCGGCTGGAGGCGATGCGCAGGGCGATCGTCGGCGTCGTGATGACGATCGAGACCGTCGAGGGCAGCTTCAAGCTCAACCAGCACAAATCCGAGGCCGATTACGCGGCGGTCGCAACGCGGCTCGGCGAGCAGCCCGACATCGGCTCGCAACAGATTTCCTCTCTCATGCGGCAGGCGCGGCCCCAGGCCTTTGCCGGCGAAACCCAGACCTGAAGGAGCGTGTGATGTCCGTGATCGATAGCAATCCGCCGAAGATCCACAATGCAGCCGGCACCGCGACGCGCTCTGTGTTCGTCGACGGCGGCTCCGGCACGACCGGTCTCGGGATTGCCGAGCGGCTGGCGCATCAGAGTGACATCGTCGTGAAGACGATCGCTGAGGACAAGCGCAAGGACCCGGCCGCCAAGCGGGCGCTGATGGCCGAGGTCGACCTCGTCATCCTGTGTCTGCCCGACGATGCCGCCAAGGAGACCGTCGCGCTGATCGACGGGATGGGATCTGCGGCGCCGAAGGTGCTGGATGCATCCACCGCGTATCGGGTGGCGCCGGACTGGGCCTATGGCTTCCCCGAGCTCGCGGCCGACCAGGCCGACAAGATCCGCAACGCCCGCAAGGTCTCCAATCCCGGCTGCTATCCGACCGGCGGCATTGCCCTGCTACGGCCGCTGGTCGATGCGGGCCTGCTGCCGCAGGATTATCCGGTGACGGTGAACGCGGTGAGCGGCTATTCCGGCGGCGGCAAGACCATGATCGCGGCCTACGAGAACGGCACCGCGCCGGCATTCGAACTCTACGGTCTCGGCCTTGAGCACAAGCATCTGCCAGAGCTGCAGCTCTATGCGAAGCTGACGCGGCGGCCTATTTTCATTCCCTCCGTCGGCAACTACCGGCAGGGCATGCTGGTCTCGGTGCCGCTGCAGCTCGACACGCTGCCGGGCAAGCCGTCGGGAGCCGATCTGCAGGCCGCCTTGGCGAAGCACTATGCCGGCAGCAAATACGTGTCGGTGATGCCGCTCGACGGCACCGCCGCCAAGAGCGGCAAGCTGGAGCCCGAGGCGCTCAACGAGACCAACAAGCTCGAGCTCTACGTCTTCGCCAGCGACAAGCATCACCAGGCGGTGCTGGTCGCGCGGCTCGACAATCTCGGCAAGGGCGCGTCGGGCGCGGCCGTGCAGAACATGCGGCTGATGCTCGGACTTCCCGACCTCGGGAGCTGAGACCGGTTCGGATCGATCCGGCTGCAGAAGCAGCCTACGCGATCGGCAACATCATGCGACGGCCGGCATTCCGCCGGCTCCGCCGTGCAGTGGCGCACGCCAGACATTGATGGGCAGACCCATGACCGCCTATGACCTGAACGAACTGCCCGTCACCGTGAACGACGTGCGGGCCGCTGCGGAGACCATCAGCGGCGCCGTGCTTGCCACCGCTTGCAACCAGAGCCGGACGCTCGGCGAAATCTGCGGCTGCAACATCTGGCTGAAGTTCGAGAACCTGCAGTTCACGTCCTCGTTCAAGGAGCGCGGCGCGCTGAACCGGCTGAATGCGCTCTCCGCCGCCGAACGCGAGCGCGGCGTGATCGCGATGTCCGCCGGCAACCATGCGCAGGGCGTCGCCTACAATGCGCGGCGGCTCGGCATCCCCGCCACCATCGTGATGCCCGTGGGCACGCCGATGGTGAAGGTGGAGAACACCCGCCGGCACGGCGCCGAGGTCGTCATCTCCGGCGCCACGCTGGAGGAAGCTGGCGCGTTCGCGCGCGAGCATGGCGCCGCCCGCGGCATGACCATGATCCATCCTTACGACGATCCGCTGATCATCGCCGGGCAGGGCACGGTGGCGCTGGAGATGCTGGCGGTCGTCCCTGAGCTTGACACGCTCGTGGTGCCGATCGGCGGCGGTGGCCTGATCTCGGGCATCGCGGTGGCGGCGCGCGCGCTCAAGCCGTCGTTGCGGATCGTCGGCGTCCAGGCCGAGCTCTATCCGTCGATGTACAATGCGATCCGCGGCCAACAGCTGCCGATGCGCGGCGATACGCTCGCCGAGGGCATCGCGGTGAAATCGCCGGGCCGGATCACGACCGAGATCATCCGCCATCTCGTCGACGACATCCTGCTGGTCACCGAGCCGCAGATCGAGCGCGCCTTGGCGACGCTGATCTCGATCGAGAAGACGGTGGTCGAGGGCGCCGGCGCCGTCGGGCTCGCTGCGGTGCTCGCGCATCCCGGGGAGTTCGCCGGCCGCAATGTCGGGCTGGTGCTGTGTGGCGGCAACATCGACACCCGGCTGATCGCCTCGGTGCTGACCCGCGAGCTGGCGCGCGAGGGGCGGCTGACGCAGCTGTCGATCGACATCGTCGATCGTCCGGGCCAGCTTGCGGCGGTATCGACGCTGCTCGCCGACGCCGGCGCCAACATCATCGAGGTGTCGCATCAGCGCACGTTCTCGGATCTGCCGGCCAAGGCGACCTTGCTGGAACTGGTGATCGAGACGCGCGACCAGGCGCACCTGAACGACGTCATGGCGAGGCTCGCCTCGGCCCACTTCAAGGCCAGATGCACCTGAGCGCATCGCGCTCGAATTGTCATTCGAATGCAGGTCGCCACGATGTTCAAGACCATTCGCCATATCTCCGACGTGGAGCCCGCCGTTGCGGGCAAGAAGGAGATTCGCTTCCTCAGCCAGCCCAACGGCATCACGCTCGGCTGCTATCTGTTCATGGATTCCAAGACCTTCGATTCACCGGAGGCCCTGGAGTGCCGCGGCATCGCGTTCGATCGCGCGAGCCATGTCGTGTCCCGGCCGCTGCACAAGTTCTTCAATGTTGGCGAGAAGGAGTGGCTGACGCCCGACCGCCTAGTGTCGCGCGATGACATCGTCGCCGTCTATGACAAGCTCGACGGCAGCATGGTCGCGACCGCCTGGGTCGACGGGGAGCTGAAATGGCGGTCGAAGAAGTCCTTCAATTCGGATGTGGTCAAGCTGGCGACGCGGCTGCTGGAGCAGCCGGCGCATCGCCGCATCTCGGCCTTCGCTCAAGAGGTCGCGAGCGCCGGCCTGACGGCGATCTTCGAGCTGACCCATCCCGATGCCCGTATCGTGGTGGCTCAGGAGCAGCCCGAGCTGCGGCTGCTGCATGTCCGCGACAATTTGACCGGCCAGTACGTCATGCTCGATTCCGGTCATGCGATTCATGATCTGGTCGCACGCCACGGCGTTCCGCTGGTGCACCGGTTCGACGGGCTGACGCTGTCGGCCGCGATCGAGTCGCTGACCGACATGCAGGACAGGGAAGGTTACGTCATCCAGTTCGCCAATGGCGACATGGTCAAGATCAAGTGCCCCTGGTACGTGCGCATCCATCGCAGCCTGTCGTTCCTGCGCGAGCGGGATATCGCCTGGCTGGCGTTGAACGAGGAGCTGGACGATGTGAAGAGCCATCTCGTCATGGCCGGCATCGATCTCGCCGCCGTCAACGAGGTCGAGGCGCGGCTGAAGCGCATGCTCGCGGGCTTCGTGGATGAGATCGAGGCGATCTGGGAGCGCGGCCGCGATCTCGATCGCAAGAGCTTTGCGATCGCCAACAAGGATCATCCGCTGTTCAGCCTGGCGATGCAGCGCTATCTCGGCAAGGAGGTGACCCTGCTCGAATGGTACGGGCGCACGCGGCTGAAGGACGATTTCAGCCTGCGTCCGCTGGTCGACGAGACGTTGATCGACGCGCTCGATGGCTGAGGGGCGTCGCGCGCGTCGCTGCGGCCCGCCTCAGGACCCAGGTGGAGCCGCGCTGACTGTCAGCTGCAGGGGCAGGCTCGGCTGGCCGATGGGAGACTGGAAGCGCGTGTCGTCGGGCGCGAACTCCTGCATCGTCACCGCATAGGTTCCATTGCCGAGCGGCACCGGTGGTGAAAACCATTGGCCGTCGATGTCGGCGGCTGTCGTGACCACGGTCCGGATCCCGCTGCCGGACACGGTGATGCGTGCGATGTTCAGGGCTCCGATCTTGTTGGTGTAGGCGATGAGCGAGGCGGCGAGGTAGGCGGCGCCGCCGGTCCATGTAAACGTCACGACCGGCGAGTTCGAGGTCGCCGAGGACGCGGTGAGGCTTTGCCCCGGGAAAGCGGTGAACAAGGGCGGCGAGCCCGTGCCGGCCACCGGCGGGGCCGGCGTTCCCAACATGGGAATTGCGGTCCCATCGGGCTGCGGGCCCATCGTCAACAGCGCCGGCGGAATGAAGGTCGAGGCCCCGGCCAGGAAATTGATGGTCATGGCGATGTCAGTGCCGCCGCTGGACGGCGGCCCCATCGCGATGGTGGCTCCGCCATCGATCGCCTGTGCACCGGGGGCCACCGACCAGCCAAATCCCTGCGGCTGGCTCGTATCGGCGGCGGTGGTTGCGTAGAGATTGAAGGTCTTCGACGCCCCGTCGGCGCTGACCATCACGCGATACCACGTCACTCCGCTGGTCGCGACGGGCATGCCGGTGATGATGAGACTGCCCGGAGATTGCTGCGAGCCGGGCGCCGGCGAGGCGACATAGCTGCCGCCGCTTCCGGTCACGGTCCAGACCCACCACAGGCTGCTGTCGGCTCCCGCTGCCGACGCGGTCAGCACGATCGGCGCCCATTGTGGCGTGCTGCCGGAGTATCCCGTGAGCACGTCCAGCTCGATGCTCGCTGCGGTCTGATCCAGCATCCAGGTGGTCGTGCCAGAGGCGCTGGCGGGAAGCGTGAAGTTGAGGGTCATGTTGATGGCGCCGCCGGAGGTCGCAGGCGGTACCTGATAGGTGCCGGACGAGGGCGGCGGGATATAGTTGTAGATCTGCGGAGTCGTGTAGCCCTGGGCGGCATCCGTATCCGCATACACGGTCAGATTCAGCTCGGCGACGTCGCCGCCGTCCTGGCCGAGCGGCAGCAGCGGGCCGCCGGACTGATATAGCGCCATCAGATTGTCGGTGTAGCCCGAGCCGTAGGAGTTCGAGCACTGGAAGAAGATCTTCGAGTAGGGATCGTACATGGTCTGCGGATTGCCGTGGCCGCCGAACGCGTAGCTCGGATCCCAGTTCCAGTTGGAGTTGAGGTCGACCGCTGACGACACGAACGGGTTCAGCGCGGGTCCGTATCCGCCCCAGAGGCCGGCCGTGAAGCCGGTGAACAGGCTCTTCAGAACGTTGCCCCATTGATTGTTGGCGCCGCCATTCATCGCAGGGGATGTCGATCCGAAGATGGTGTAGGGCAGCGGGTCGGCCTTGTCGGTGTAGATCTCGACGTTGGCGTTGGTGGCGTAGATGCTGTTGGCGAGCTCGGCGGGCGTGATCCTGATGTGGCCCTTGATCTGGCTGTTGGACGCGGGGCTGAGCCAGAATGTCGAGGTCTTGGCGTCGTAGCTCAGCGCATAGCTGTAGAAGCCCTGATTGTGCCAAATGCCGTTGGCATCTGGGGCGCCATTGAAGAAGCCGGCCATCGCGAGCGCCGCTGCATCGGTCGATTCGAAGGTTGCGATGTAGGAGGTCCAGTCCGACGGCGAGAAGGGCGGGGTGCTCCCCGAGGGAAACGGCGGGACCGTAACCTGCGAGGCCGACGCTGGCGATACGGCATAGCGGGGAGTGCCGCTCAGAGGGCCCGCATCGAAATCGAAGACGAGACTGGTGCTGGTCGGATGGATGCTCTGGATCGCGGCGAAGATCGAACTCCCTGATCCCGCCGTCGCGGCCGCGTAGCCGACACTGCCATTGGCGTCGCTGAGCTGCATTGGGAGTCCGAAGCCGACCACGGATGTCAAATTGGCGGCGTCGTTCGAGCTGCCCGTGAGGGTCAGCTCGATGCTGTCGAAGCGAAAATTGTTCTGCTGGGCATTGTCGATGCTGATGTCCGATTGTTGAGGAATCAATCCCGGGATCGGATCGGTACCCGTCGACGCGCCGCTCCAGACGATCAAATAGAGCTTTCCGGCAGTAATCGACGCGATGGGGATGTTGACCGTCGTCGCCGCCATCGATCCGTTAGCGACGATGGTCGTGAAGGTCCCGTCCGGGTAGAGGATGGCGTCGACCCAGATCCCGACCTGGTTGTAGAGGCCGGTGCCAAGATTGGAGCCCTCGCCGACGGTGGCGAGAGTCGGACTGAGAGTGATGTTCAGATTGGTCATGTCGTGCCCGCTTTTGAAATGAGCTAGTCGCGGCGCTGCTTCCGATGAAAGGGCATGAAGAGAGGAAAAGCGGGCGATCAAAATAATCTGGTCAGACAGTCGGCTGAAACACGCGAGAAACGCGATGCCCGATCGAATCAGCATACGTCAGTAGTTCGTATTTTGCAATCTTTGGTTGATAAAGCAATTTCCTCCGTCCGATGAACGTTTCCGCCCGCAGCAGAAGGACTTCGCGATCCCGGGACGTCCTCGGCCGTTCGCAGATGCGAGCAGAGTTTCTTGAGGGGTCTGATCAGAATTTCAGTTGCGCACCTCAAAAATTGAGGACAGGATTACCGCAACAAAAAAGATCGGGAGGACGTGATGAGACTGCTCGCGAAGCTGGGACTCGCCGCTGCCGCTTGCCTGCTCTGGGCCAACGCCGCGAATGCCGACACCACCGTCAAATGGCTGCACATCGAGGTCAACCCGGCCCAGGTGAAGATCTGGGAGGAGGTGGCGCGTGCCTACGAGGCGTCGCATCCGGGCACCAAGATCGAGATGCAGTTCCTCGAGAACGAGGCCTACAAGGCCAAGCTGCCGACGATTCTGCAATCCAAGGACCGGCCGAACATCATCTACAGCTGGGCCGGCGGAGTCCTGAAGGCGCAGATCGAGGCGGGCGTCCTGGAGGACATCACAGATCAGGTCAAGGGCTACAGCGACAGCCTGACACCGGCGGCGCTCGCCGCGTTCACCGATCAGGGGCGTGTTTACGGCCTGCCGATCTCGCTCTCGCAGGTCGGCTTTGTCTGCAACAAAGAGCTGATGGCCAAGGCGAAGGTCGATCCGGCTGCGATCAAGAGCTGGGATGATCTGCTGGCTGCCGTGAAGACGTTGAAAGCTGCCGGCGTGACCCCGATCGTGGTCGGCGGCGCCGACAAATGGCCGCTGCACTTCTACTGGACACATCTTGCTGGCCGCATCGGTGGCAAGCCGGCGTTTGATGCGGCGCTGCGCGGCGAGGATGGCGGCTTTGCCGGCGATACCTTTGTAAAATCCGGCGAGCTGTTCAAGCAGCTGGTCGATCTCCAGCCGTTCCAGAACGGCTTCCTGGGCTTCAAGAACCCGCAGGCCGTCGGCTATTTCGGCGACGGCAAGGCGGCGATGACGCTCGCGATCAGCTCGGTCTACAATCTGCAGCGCGCGCTCGCCGCCGACAAGGTCGGGCTGAGCGAGGACAAGATCTGCTGGTTCGATTTCCCGGTCGTGGCGGGCGGCAAGGGGGCGCCGACGGACACGCTGGGCGGCATCACGGGATGGCTGGTCACCAAGGGCTCGCCCAAGGAGGCCGTCGACTTCCTGAAATATTTCATCTCGAAGGACGTCCAGACGCGGCTTGCGGCGGGCAGCTTCATCGTCCCGGTGGTGCAGGGCGCCGATGCCGGCCTCAACAATGGCTTCATGAAGCTGATCGCGGCCAATCTGGCGAAGTCGAACTATCACCAGAACTTCTACGACCAGAGCCTGGGTCCCTCGGTCGGCCGTGTCGTCAACGACGTCAGCGCGGAGATCGCCGGCGGCAGCATGACCCCGCAGGACGCCGCGAAGGCCATCGAAGCGGCGCGCAAGCAGGGCAACTGACGTGGCGCGTCCGATTGCGACGACGCCGGCGATGCAGGTCGCGCGGCCGCCGCTCGCCGCGCAGGCGACTCGCGGTCCGAGCTGGGACGGCCGGTTCACCGTCCTGGTCCTGTTCCTGCCACCCGCGCTGCTGTTGTTCACGCTGTTCGTGGTGCTGCCGATCGGCGAGGCCGCCTGGTACTCTGCCTTCAACTGGAATGGGTTCGGCAAGCCGACCAACTGGATCGGCTTCGACAACTACCGCTTCGTGCTGGAGACGCGCGCATTCTGGCTCGCGCTCCGCAACAACGGGATGATCATCGCGGTCTCGCTCTGCGTCCAGCTGCCACTGGCGCTGACCTTGGCCCTGATGCTGGCGGAACGGTTCCGCGGCGCGGTTGCACTGCGCATGCTGTTCTTCATGCCCTATATACTGGCCGAGATCGCCACCGGGCTGATCTTCAGCTTCGTCTATGACGGCGATTACGGGCTCGTCGCCTCGATCTGGCGCAGCTTCGGCGCCGAGCCGCCGCATCTGCTGGCCTCGACCGACACGGCGATGCTCGCGGTGCTGATCGTGATCGTCTGGAAGTATTTCGGCTTCCATATGATGCTGTTCATCGCTGCCCTCCAGAGCATCGACAAGAGCCTGATCGAGGCCGCCCGGATCGACGGCGCGACGCGGACGCAGAGCCTGCGCCATGTCGTCATTCCCTTGCTCTATCCAACGATCCGGCTCTCCGTTTTCTTTGCCATCATCGGTTCTCTGCAGCTGTTCGACCTCGTGATGCCGCTGACGCGCGGCGGTCCCGCCGACAGTTCCAATACGATGGTGAGCTTCCTCTACAACAACGGCATCTCCCGCATGCGGGTCGGCTATGGCAGCGCCATCGGCGTCATCCTGTTCGTGATCTGCGTGACCTTTGCCTTCACCTACAAGCGATGGTTCATGCGCGATGAATAGGGCCGAAACCACACGCCCGCCGTTCGATCCCGCCGTGCTGTTCAGGACGGCGTTCCTCGCGGTCGTCGCCATCTTCGTTTTGGTGCCGTTGCTCGCAACCTTGCTCGGCGGCTTCAAATCGCTCGGCGAGCTGCGCGTCAATCCGTTCGGCCTGCCGCAGCATTGGGAATGGCAGAACTATGCGGACATCCTGTTCTCCGGGCGCTACTGGCAGCTGCTGCGCAACTCGCTGATCATCTCGACCCTGACGGTGACCTTGACCCTGATCGTCGCCTCAATGGCAGCCTTCACCTTCGCCCATGTCCGGTTCTTCGGCAGCTCGATGCTGCTGAGCTATCTGACGCTGGGTCTCTTGTTTCCTGCGGCGACCGCGGTGCTGCCGCTGTTCATCAAGGTGCGCGATCTCGGGCTGCTCGACACCTATTTCGGCGTCGCGCTGCCGCAGGTCGCGTTCAGCCTGGCCATGAGCGTGCTGCTGCTGCGGCGCTTCTTCAAGGACATCCCCTACGAGCTGCTTGAGGCGGCGCTGGTCGACGGCTGCAGCTACGTCAAATTCTTCCGCTACGTGACGCTGCCGCTGTCGCGGCCGATTCTGGCCACCGTCGGCACCATCACCTTCGTCAACAGCTGGAACGCCTATCTCCTGCCGCTCGTGATGCTCAACACCGACGCGCTCTATCCCTGGCCGCTCGGCATCATGGTCTATCAGGGCGAGTACTCGTCCGAGTGGCATCTGATCCTCGCCTTCATCACCCTGACCATCCTGCCGACGATCATTCTCTTCCTGCTGGCACAGAAGCACATCGTCGCCGGCCTCACCGCGGGCGCGGTCAAGGGATGAGCGGCACCTCACGGAGATCAAAATGAGAAAAGTCGGAATCGGCATCATCGGCTGCGGCAACATCAGCACGGCCTATCTGAAGGCCGCCCAGCGCTTCCCGGTCCTGGACATCAAGGCGCTTGCCGACATGCGCAGCGACGCCGCCGAGCGGCAGGGCGCAGCGTTCGGTCTGCCCGCGATGCGGGTCGATCAGCTGCTGAAGCGCGACGACGTCGAGATCGTCATCAATCTCACGGTGCCGCTCGCCCATACCGACGTCAGCCTCGCCGTGCTCAATGCCGGCAAGCACGTCCATTCCGAGAAGCCGCTCGGCATCGACGTCGCGGAGGCGCGCAAGGTAATCGAGCTCGCCGCGCAGAAGAACCTGCGCGTCGGCTGCGCGCCCGACACCTTCCTCGGCGGTGGCCACCAGACCGCGCGCAAGCTGATCGACGACGGCGCGATCGGCACGCCGGTGGCCGGCAGCGTGTTCTTCGGCTGTCCCGGCCACGAGCGCTGGCACCCGGCGCCGGGCTTCTACTACCTGCGCGGCGGCGGGCCGATGCTCGACATGGGCCCGTATTACATCACCGATCTCGTGCAGTTGCTCGGCCCGGTCGCGAGCGTGATGGGCTCGACCGCGCGCCCGCGAGCGGAACGCCTCGTGACCAGCCAGCCCATGAACGGCACGCTGATCCCGGTCGAGGTGTCGACCCACGTTGCGGGCACGCTCGAATTCGAGAGCGGGGCGGTGGTCTCGGTCACGATGAGCTTCGACGTCCCGAAACACCGGCACGCGCCGATCGAGATCTATGGCGAGAAGGGCAGCATGCTGGTGCCCGACCCCAATCGTTTTGGCGGCGAGGTGCAGGTCGCCAAGACCGGCGGCGACTGGGAGACGGTGCCGCTGACGCATGGTCACATCGATGGCGAATTCCGCTCCATCGGCGTCGCCGACATGGCGACCGCGATCCTGAACAATCGGCCGCACCGCGCCAGCGGCGCGCTCGCCTTCCATGTGCTGGAGGTGATGGAGGCGTTCCAGACCTCCGCCAAAGAAGGCCGCCGCATCGGGATCGAGAGCCTTGTCGAGCGGCCGGCGATGCTGCCTGCGGGACGTGAAACCGGACAGATCGACTGAGGACAGAACCATGCGCAAGGCAATGATTGTATGGGGCGGCTGGCCTGGACATGATCCCGATCTCTGTGCCTCGATGATCCGCGGCTGGCTGAGGGCCGAAGGCTTCGAAGTGCGGATCGAGACCACGACGGCCGCATTCGCCGATCCCGCGATTCACGATCTGTCGCTGATCATCCCGATCTATACGATGTCGAAGATAGAAAAGGCCGAGGCGCTCAACCTCTGCGCAGCGGTGCGCGGCGGCGTCGGGCTCGCCGGCCACCATGGCGGCATGTGCGATGCCTTCCGCGATTCCGTCGATTACCAGTTCATGTGCGGCGGGCAGTGGGTCGCCCATCCCGGCAACATCATCGACTACCGGGTCGACTTGACGCGGCCGGACGATCCCATCATGAAGGGATTGACGAGTTTCGAGCACCGTTCCGAGCAATACTACATGCATGTCGACCCGGCCAACGAAGTCCTGGCGACGACCACCTTCACGGGCGAGCACGCCGACTGGATCGAGGGCGTGGTGATGCCGGTGGTCTGGAAGAAGCGATATGGTGCGGGCAGGGTATTCTATTCCTCGCTCGGCCATCGCGCCTACGAGCTGGACGTCCCGGAAATCCGCACGCTGATGACCCGCGGCATGCTATGGGCGGCGCGGGCGTGACAGCCGGTGCGCCGACCGCGCCGGTTCGCGCCACGCTCGAGGACGTCGCGCGTACGGCGGGCGTGTCGCTGGCCACCGTTGATCGCGTCATCAACCGCCGCGAGGGCGTGCGCGCCAAGACCGTCGCACGGGTGGAGGCGGCGGTCGCCAAGCTCGGCTACCGCGCCGACGTCGCGGCCGCCCGGCTCGCACGCGGACAGAGCTTTCGGTTCGCCTTCGTGCTGCCGACCGGCGGCAACAGCTTCATGACCCATCTGACCGAGCAGGTGCGGCACACGGCGGATTGGCTGGCCGGCCAGCGTGGCTTCATCGACATTCTCCATGTCGACGTGTTCGATCCCGATCTGCTGGCCGGCGCGCTGGAAACGCTGTCGCCGGCCTATCACGGCGTCGCCGTGATCGCGCTCGATCATCCCAGGGTCCGCGCCGCGATCGACGACCTCACCACGCGCGGGGTCGCCGTCGTGACCCTCGTGTCCGACGCGCCGAGCTCGCGCCGCCTGCATTATGTCGGCATCGACAATCCGGCCGCAGGGCGGACGGCGGCGACGCTGATGGGACGCTATCTCGGCGGCCGCGAGGGCACGGTCGCCGTGATCGCGGGATCGTTGGCACTGCGCGATCATGCCGAGCGGCAGTTTGGCTTTCATCAGATCCTGTCGAGCGAATATCCCCAGCTGCGCGCGCTGCCGCCGCTCGAAGGGCGCGACGACAGCGCGCGCACGCGGGAGCTGACGGCGGCGCTGCTCGTCCGGCATCCCGATCTGCGCGGCATCTATTGCTGCGGCGCCGGCAACCGGGGCATCGCCGATGCGCTCGAGGCCTCGGGCCGCGCCCGCGAGGTGGTCTGGATCACCCACGAGTTGACCGACCATACGCGGCGGTTCCTGGTTCGTGGCACGTGTGATGCCATCATCAACCAGGATCCCGGCCACGAGGCGCGCTCGGCCGCGCGGGTGTTGCTGGCGCATTGCGCGGGCGAGCCGATCAGCCCCGATCAGGAGCGCATCCGGATCGACATCTTCCTGCGGGACAACTTGCCGTAGGAATCAGGCCTACAGCCAGCCGAAGATCGCGATCGCCAGCACGGCCTGGGCCAGGAAGCCGACCACGAAGGCCAGCGTGCGGAACACCGGCAGGCCGATGGCGTAGACGATCACATGGGCGACGCGGGACCAGAAGTAGACGGCGCTGGCGAGCACGGTCCATTTGGTCGAGTAGTCGATCGAATTGAGGATCAGCACCAGCGGTGCGAAGATGATGAGGTTCTCCACCGCATTGTCATGCGCGAACATCAGTCGCGTCGCCCACGCCGCATGCGGCTTGTCGTTGCGGGAGGGATTGGCCATCGCGCCGGAGATGCCGCGGACCTGGCACCGGTTCAGGATGTAGGGAACCCACAGCAGGCCGGTCAGAATGACCGTCAGCGTCAGCCAGAACAGTTCGCGCGTCATCGAGGTCCCCTCAACTGATTCCCGTCCCGTCCCGGCGGGACGGAGCGGTTATAGTCAATCGCGATGGACTGCGCTATGCGCGGACGCGGACATAGGAGCCGGGGGCATCCTCGATCGGTGGATAGGCCTCGGTGCCGACGCTGCGCGCTGGAACCTCCTCCGGATCGAGCTCGCTCAGCCAGGCGCGCCAGTCGGGCCACCACGAGCCCTTGTGCTCCTGCGCGCCCTTGAGCCAGTCCTTCAGCGAGATGTCGTGGATCTGGTCGTTGGTCCAGTACTGGTATTTGCCGGAGGAGGGCGGATTGACCACGCCGGCAATGTGGCCGGAGCCCGACAGCACATACTTCACCGGGCCGCCGAAGAACTGCGAGCCGTACAGCACCGAATCTGCCGGCGCGATGTGGTCCTCGCGGGTGGCGAGATTATAGACCGGCACCTTCACCTTGGAGAGGTCGAGCAGCGTGTTGTCGAGCACCATCGTGCCGGTGGACAGCCGGTTCTCGAGATAGCAGTTGCGCAGGTAATAGGAGTGGTTCGCCGCCGACATGCGCGTGGCGTCGGAGTTCCAGTGCAGCAGGTCGAACGCCTGCGGCGGCTGGCCCTTCAGATAGTTGTTGACGACGTAGGACCAGATCAGGTCGTTCGACCTGAGCATGTTGAAGGCCATCGCCATCTTGCTGCCTTCGAGCACGCCCGCGGCCTGCATGTCGCGCTCCAGCGCCGAGATCTGGGTCTCGTCGACGAACACGAGCAGATCGCCGGCATGGGTGAAGTCGACCTGTGCGGCCAGGAAGGTCGCCGATGTCACGCGCTGGCGGCGCTTGTCGGCGAGCCAGGCGAGCGTGGTCGCGAGCATGGTGCCACCGACGCAATAGCCGAGCGTGTGCACCTTCATCTCGCCCGTCACCTTCTCGATGACGTCCATCGCGGTGAGCGGACCTTCCTTCATGTAGTCGTCCCAGGTCTTGGTCCCGAGCTTCTTGTCGGGATTGACCCAGGAGATCACGAACACCGTGAGGCCCTGATCGACGCACCATTTGACGAAGGATTTTTCGGGGCGCAGATCGAGGATGTAGAACTTGTTGATCCAGGGCGGCACGATCAGGAGCGGCGTGCGCAGCACGTTCTCCGTCGACGGCGCGTACTGGATCAGCTGCATCATCTCGTTCTGGAAGATCACCTTGCCCGGCGTCGTCGCCATGTTGACGCCGACCTCGAGATTGGCCGGGTCGGATTGGCGGATCTTCAGCGAGCCCTTGCCGGCCTCGATGTCCTCGGCGAGCATCTGCATGCCGCGCACGAGATTGTCGCCGCTCGATGCCACGGTCTGCCGCAGCACCTCGGGATTGGTCAGCACGAAGTTCGACGGCGCCAGCGCGTTGGTGATCTGGTTGACGTAGAACTCGGCCTTCTTGCGCGTGTGCGGATCGAGGCCTTCGGCATTGTGCACGAGGTCCTGCGCCCATTGCGTCGTCAGCAGATAGGCCTGCATGACGAAATCGTAGAACTGGTTCGACTTCCACTCCGGATCGGCAAAACGCTTGTCGCGCGGCGAGGGCGAAATCGCCGGCGGGGCATCCTCGCCAGCGAGCCGCCGCGAGGCCGAGCCCCACAGGTCGAGATAGCCCTTGGCGATCTTCATCTGGATGTCGCTGGCGCGATCCTTGTCCGACAGCCAATAGTCGGCGACCGCCGTGAACGATTTCACGACCTCGGCGATTTCGGCCGGCGGCCGGTCCTGGACCTCACCGGTTTCGCGCGGCTTCAGATAGGCTGCGAGCGCCTTGCCGCTGGTCTCCATTGCTCTCGCGATGTTCGTCGCGAAGGCTTCGGCGTCGAATGTTTTTTGTGGATTGGTGTTGTTTGGAACGTCGGTCATGGCTTGATTACACTATCGCGTCGAATTGGTTTCGTCACCGCGCGAGATCAACAATCCGCGCGTTTGCGGTTAATTCGATGTCTGTGTGTTGCGCTGCGAAAAATGCGCTTGCTTCGGTCATGGTGACCTCGTAGGTGGTCGATATTCCTGTTCAACCAGCCAATCTTTCGAGTGACAATTGGTTGTGCTGCGGCAAAATGTGCCGCGTTGCGATTGGTGGGTCGTGGTGGCGGTGGAGACTGTGGCGTGAAGCCGGGGGAGCAGAGGCGGAGGATGCGCGCGCGGGCCCTCGCCGCCGGTGCGGTGCTCTGCACCAGCCTTGCGCTGTCCGGCTGTTCCAGCCAGGTCGCTGACATGCCGTCGCTGGAGGCCGATGCCACGGCGCGCCCGAAGGAGCAGGGCGGCTATCTGCCCGTCAACGACGTTCCGCGCGATCGCGAGACGCCGATGATCTCGCCGGAGGAGCGCACCAGGATCGAGAAGGAGCTCCAGGCTGCGCGCGACCGCCAGGCCTCGGTCGGGTCGGGCGTCAGGGACCGGTGAACGACCGGATCGCTGGCTGACGTAATTGTCTGGCATGGCGCGGTGTCCATGGTAAAACACCGGAATCAACCGCACCTCAGCGTGTCGTCGCCAGCCAAGCCGTAAGGCCGTGCTAAGTTCATGATCTAGCACGGATTTCAGGGCAGCGCCGCCGCAGAGCCAGCGCTGCTGGCTGATCCGCCCCCGGTTGCCGGAGCCGAGAGACCCATGGAAGATTTCTATCGCATCCGCCGTCTGCCGCCTTACGTGTTCGAGCAGGTCAACCGGGCCAAGGCGGCCGCGCGGAACGCCGGCGCCGACATCATCGATCTCGGCATGGGCAATCCGGATCTGCCGGCGCCGCCGCATGTGCTCGAAAAGCTCAAGGAGACCCTGGGCAAGCCGCGCACCGACCGCTACTCCGCCTCGCGCGGCATCGTCGGGCTGCGCCGCGCCCAGGCGGCCTATTACGATCGCCGCTTCGGGGTGAAGCTCAATCCCGATACCCAGATCGTCGCCACGCTCGGCTCCAAGGAAGGCTTCGCCAACGTGGCGCAGGCGATCACCGCGCCGGGCGACGTCATCCTGTGCCCCAATCCGAGCTACCCGATCCACGCCTTCGGCTTCCTGATGGCCGGCGGTGTGATCCGCTCGGTGCCGTCGGAGCCGACGCCGCAATTCTTCGAGGCGGCCGAGCGGGCGATCATCCACTCCATTCCGAAGCCGCTGGCGCTGATCGTCTGCTATCCCAGCAATCCGACCGCCTATGTCGCGAGCCTCGACTTCTATCGCGACCTCGTCGCATTCGCGAAGAAGCACGAGATCCTCATCCTCTCGGACCTTGCCTATGCCGAGGTCTATTTCGACGACAACAACCCGCCGCCGTCGGTGCTGCAGATCCCCGGCGCGATGGACGTCGCCGTCGAGTTCACCTCGATGTCCAAGACCTATTCGATGGCCGGCTGGCGCATCGGCTTTGCGGTCGGCAACGAGCGCATCATCGCGGCGCTCGCGCGCGTGAAGTCGTATCTCGATTACGGCGCGTTCACGCCGGTGCAGGTCGCGGCCACCGCCGCACTGAACGGTCCCGACGACTGCATTCGCGAGATGCGCGACGTCTATCGCAAGCGCCGCGACACGCTGGTCGAGGCGTTCGGCCGCGCCGGCTGGGAGATCCCCTCGCCGGAAGCCTCGATGTTCGCCTGGGCGCCGCTGCCGGAAGCCTTCAAGAGCCTCGGCAGCATGCAGTTCGCGACCCTGATGGTCGAGAAGTCCGGCGTCGCGGTGTCGCCGGGCGTCGGCTTCGGCGAGCATGGCGAGGGCTACGTCCGCATCGCGATGGTGGAAAACGAGCAGCGCATCCGGCAGGCCGCGCGCGGCGTCCGGCGCTTCCTTGAAAGCGGCATCGAAACGTTGCACAACGTCGTTCCCATCGCCAACCGGCGCTAAACCCTCCGCACTTTTGCTTTCGACAGGTTCTTTGATTCCATGATCGCACCCCTGAGAGTGGGCATCGCGGGCCTCGGCACCGTGGGTGTCGAGGTCGTTCGTCTCATCGAGCGGCAGGGGCGTGTGCTCACCGAGCGGACCGGGCGCCCCGTCAAGGTCGTGGCGGTGACGGCGCGCTCGAAGGCCAAGAAGCGCGGCATCGATCTCTCCGGCATCACTTGGGCCAAGGACGCACTCGCACTGGCTGCTGATCCCGAGGTCGACTGCCTGGTCGAACTGATGGGCGGCGCCGGCGATCCCGCGCTGTCGGCGATCGATACCGCGCTCAAGGCCGGCAAGTCGGTGGTGACGGCGAACAAGGCGCTGATCGCCAAGCACGGCCTGAAGCTCGCCAAGGCGGCGGAGAAGCACGGCGGCGCACTGAATTTCGAGGCCGCGGTCGGCGCTGCCATTCCGGTGGTCAAGACGCTGCGCGAAGGGCTCGCCGGCACCGGCATCAACCGCGTCTATGGCATCCTCAATGGCACCTGCAACTACATCCTGACCCGGATGGAGCAGGACGGCCTGTCGTTCGACGAGTGCCTGAAGGACGCCCAGCGCCTTGGCTATGCCGAGGCGGATCCATCGTTCGACATCCACGGCCATGATACCGCGCAGAAGCTGGCGATCCTGGCGAGCCTCGCTTTCGGGACCCAGGTGGCGCAGAATTCGGTCTATGTCGAAGGCATCTCCTCGATCGCGCCGGAGGATCTGCGGGCGGCCGCCGAGCTCGGCTACCGGGTGAAGCTGCTCGGCGTCGCCATGCGCACCGCAAAGGGGATCGAGCAGCGGGTGCATCCGACCATGGTGCCGAAGTCCTCCTCCATCGCCCAGGTGATGGGCGTGACCAACGCGGTCACGATCGACGGCGAGGGCATTCCGCCGATCACGCTGGTCGGCCCGGGAGCAGGCGGCGCTGCCACGGCCTCGGCCGTCGTCGCTGATATCGCCGACGTTGCGCGCGGTATCCGCGCTGCCCCGTTCGGGCGGCCGGTCGACAAGCTGCAGGCGACCGGGAAGGCGCCGATGGAGCGCCATGAGGGCGGCTACTACATCCGCCTGATGGCGCGCGACCATGCCGGCACGGCGGCGACCATCGCGACCCGGCTGGCCGAGCAGAAGATCTCGATCGAATCGATCGTGCAGCGCCACCCCAACGGCAGCGAGCCGGCGAAGACGGCCGGCAAGGCGGCGCCCGTGCCGGTCATCCTGATTACCTATGCGACCCACGAGGATGCTGTGCATAAGGCGCTGCAGGCCGTGCAGCGCGACAAGGTCATCAGCGGCAAGCCGCAGGTGATCCGGATCGAGAAGAATTAGCGCATGATGCCCAGGGAACCGATTGTCCCTGCTCAAACAAACGCGTGGCGTTTGGTTTAGGTTCATGCTCAAAACGGAGAATGCAGGGGCGGGGGCGCTGTTGCCGGTGCTGCCCGTCTGAACCGTATGCCGCCGCCCATGGGGGCGGTGCCTGAGCGGTAGGTTTTGATGGCGGGTGTCCGCCGTGACGTCTTGAGGAGTTGACCGATGTCGACGCAGATTTCCGTCCCGCAACAATTGCTGCTCGAGCGCATCCTGACCCTGGAGCTGGTGCGCGTGACCGAGCGGGCGGCGGTGTCGGCAGCGCGGCTGCGCGGCCATGGTCAGGAGAAGCCGGCCGACCAGGCCGCCGTGGACGCGATGCGCCGCGAGCTCAACAAGCTGCCGATCGAGGGGACGGTCGTGATCGGCGAGGGTGAGCGCGACGAGGCGCCGATGCTCTATATCGGCGAGAAGGTCGGCCTCAATACCGGCCCCAAGGTCGACATCGCGGTCGACCCGCTCGAAGGCACGACCCTGTGCGCCAAGAATATGCCGGGCTCGATCGCGACGATGGCGATGGCCGATGAAGGCACGCTGCTGCACGCGCCGGACGTCTACATGCAGAAGATCGCGGTCGGCCCCGGCTACCAGAAGGGCGTCGTCGAGCTCGACGCCACGCCGGCCGACAACGTCCGCCGCCTCGCCAAGGCCAAGGGCGTCGATACCTCCGCCATCACCGTGCTGGTGCTCGACCGTCCGCGTCACGCCGACATCATCCAGGGCGTGCGCTCGACCGGCGCCGCGGTGCGCTTGATCACCGATGGCGACGTCGCCGGCGTGATCCATTGCGCCGATCCCGACAACACCGGCGTCGACATGTATCTCGGCACGGGCGGCGCGCCGGAGGGCGTGCTGGCCGCGGTGGCGCTGCGCTGCATCGGCGGCCAGATGCAGTGCCGCCTGATCCTCGACACCGAGGAGAAGCGCGAGCGCGCCCACAAGATGGGCGTCGGCGATCCCAAGATGATCTACGGCATCGAGGACATGGCCCGCGGCGACTGCCTGTTCGCGGCCACCGGCGTCACCACCGGCTCGCTGCTCTCCGGCGTCAAGTTCCGCAAGGACGGCGTGATCGAGACCGAGACCGTCGTGATGCGCTCGGTCACCGGCACCGTCCGCTACATCCGCGCCGAGCACCGACAGCTGGAGAAGTTCCACCTCGACTGACGGCGGAGCGTCGCGATGTCGGATCTGTCCATGGTCAAGGCGCTGGTGTTCGACGTGTTCGGCACCGTCGTCGATTGGCGCACCAGCCTGATCAACGACTTCACCGCGTGGTCGAAGACCCGCGGCATCCAGGGCGACTGGGTGGCGCTGGTCGACGGCTGGCGCGGGCTCTATGTCGGCTCGATGGACGAGGTCCGCAGGCATCCGGAGCGCGGCTACGTCATCCTCGACGTGCTGCACCGGCGCTCGCTGGAGACGCTGGTCGCGCAGCTCGGCATCACCGGGCTCACCGAGGCCGATCTCGATCATCTCACCCGCGGCTGGCACCGGCTGCATCCGTGGGCCGACAGCGTCGCCGGGCTGACCCGGCTGAAATCCAGATACATCATCGCGCCGCTCTCCAACGGCAACGTGGCGCTGCTCACCAACATGGCGAAGTTCGCGGGGCTGCCCTGGGACCTCGTGCTCTCCGCCGAGCTGTTTCAGCACTACAAGCCCGACCCCGAGACCTATCTCGGCGCCGCGCGTCTGCTGGGCCTCGCGCCCGGCGAGGTCATGATGGTCGCCGCGCACAACAATGATCTCGAGGCCGCGCAACGCTACGGCCTGAAGACCGCCTTCGTCGCCCGTCCCACCGAATACGGCCCGCTGCAGAACCGTGATTTCGAGGCGACCGGCGCCTGGGACATTGTCGCCGATGATTTCGGCGGCATCGCCGATCGCTTGGGCTGCTGATCCTCCTGTCCTACGCCCCCGATACGATCACGCCGTACCAGCCGAGACCCTTGTAGGTCTCGTAGCCGGGCGTGGCGTGGAAGGCGACCATGCGCCCCGAGGCGTCCTGATAGAAACCGCTGCGCTTGCCGTCGAGCTTGAGCGACACCCGCTCGCTCAGGATACCCTGGCCATCCGAGGACGCGATCACGCGCAGGCTGGAATCCACCAGCAGCGCGCGGGCCTTGTCGGTTTCGCCGACGCGCACGCCCTGGACGATGGCGCGGGCCTGAGCCTCCCAGTCGAAATGGATCGCGAGCACGCCGAGCGGCTTGCCATGGGCCTTGCCGTGCTCGCGCACCGAGGCGCAGTAGGTCGCGACCTGGGCATTGCCGAGCAGCGGCTGGCATTCGACGTCGCCGGCGACGTAGTCGTCGCCCGAGCGCAGTCCGCGCGCCTCGCGAAACCACTTGGTATCGGCTACGCTCTGGCCGACTACGTTGTAGCGGTCGGCGCGGCCATTGGCGATCACCTTGCCGCTGGGATCGCACAGCCACAGATCGAGATAGACGGTGTAGGCCGAGAGAATGACTGCGAGCCGTTCGGACACATGGGCGACGCGGCCGGCATCTGGCGCTGCGGCGCAATCGACGACCGCGGAATCCGTCGCCCACCAGCGCACGTCGCAGGTCCGCTCATAGAGATTGCGGTCGATCAGCTCGATCGCGTTGAGCGCCAGGTCGACCATGCGCTCGCCGCGGGCCCGCTCGGTCATGCGCTCGATCGAGCTCTTCAGATTGCCGGTGCGCGTCGTCAGCTGGCCTTCCAGCTCGCGCGCGATGGTCTCGACGAGCTGTCCGACCGCGCGCACCTCCTGCGCCACCACGGCGAAGCCTGCACCTTGCGCGCCGACCCGCGAGCTCTCGATCAGCGCGTTGAGCGCCAGCATCTTCATCTGGTTGGTGATCTGCTGGATCGACTTGGTCTTCTCGCAGGCGATCTGATTGACCTCGCCGGTGAGCCGCGCGATCAGGGCGGAGACGTCAGTCTCGTCCTCATGCTGGGCAGCCTGCGAAGGGACGAGCGAGGGCGAGGGCTTCAAATCAGGCGCAGTCAGCATCGGCAGGGCACTCCATGTTGCTGCACGTCTCCCCGGCCTGGAGATCGCGAACAAACAAACGGTTCTTTTGATTGAAATTGTAGGGAGTTCGCCTAACGGCTGTTTAATGCACGCCCTTGAACACAGCTGTAATTTTAGGCAACTGTCCAGTGATACCGTTCTCGCGCACGAGTTCCCGGGACAAGTCCAGAATTCCGTGGGGTTCCAGCCTGGGAACCGAATCCAGGCGCGCGGTTGCTGTAGATTCGTGGCCTGCTTGCGAATCGTCCCCGCGCCAAACGAGGCTTTGCACCCCATGACCCTGTCCGCCGCCGCCTTGCCGATGAGCGCGCCCCAGGGGTTTCTCGGCGTGCGGCTGTCGCTGACCAACAAATTGTGGCGCGACCGGCTGGATGCGCGGGGCGCAGCGCGCGCGCTCGCGATCGTGCAGCGCTATCAGTTGCCGGAGATGCTGGCGCGGGTGCTCGCCGGGCGCGACGTCGGCATCGACGACGTCAACGACTTCCTCGATCCGACCATCCGCAAGCTGATGCCCGATCCGTTCACGGTGACGCAGATGGAAGGGGCGGCCAGGCGCATCGCGGATGCCGCGGTAAAGGGCGAAAAGGTTGCCATCTTCGGCGACTACGACGTCGACGGCGCGACCTCGGCGGCGCTGCTCGCCTGGCACCTGCGCCATTGCGGGCTCGATCCGCTGATCCACATTCCCGACCGCATCTTCGAAGGCTACGGTCCGAACGTGGAGGCAATCCGTGGCCTGGCGAACAAAGGCGCGACGCTGCTGGTGACGGTCGACTGCGGGACGACCAGCCTCGAGCCACTGGCGGAAGCGCGGCGGCTCGGCATGTCCGTGGTGGTGATCGACCACCATCAATGCGGCGAGGAGCTGCCGGAGGTCGAGGCGCTGGTGAATCCGAACCGGCCCGACGATCTCTCGGGTCTCGGCTATCTCGCCGCGGTCGGGCTGACCCTGGTGACGCTGGTTGCGGTCAACCGGGAGCTGCGCGGCCGCGGCTTCTGGAGCAGGACGCGGCCGGAGCCCGACCTGCTCAGCATGCTGCATCACGTCGCGCTCGGTACCGTCGCCGACGTCGCGCCGCTGATCGCGCTCAACCGCGCCTTCGTCGCCAAGGGCCTGATCGCGATGCGCCGGCGCGACCATGTCGGCCATACCGCGCTGATGGATGTCTCCAGGCTCAACGGTCCGCCCGAAGCCTGGCATCTCGGCTTCATGCTGGGCCCCCGCATCAATGCCGGCGGCCGCATCGGCCGCGCCGATCTCGGCGTCCGGCTGCTGCTGGAGGGCGACGTCTCGGAAGCCGCGCGCATCGCCGCCGAGCTCGACCGGCTCAACAGCGAGCGCCGAATCATCGAGCAGCACGCCGAGGCCCAGGCCGAGGCCGAGGCGCTGGCCTCGCTCGGCCTGGAGGACAAGGGCGCCGTCATCGTCACCGCGTCGGAAGGCTGGCATCCCGGTGTGGTCGGGCTTGTGGCCTCCCGGCTGAAGGAAAAGTTCGCCCGTCCGGCGTTCGCGATCGCGCTGGAGCCGGGCGGAATCGGCACCGGATCGGGCCGTTCGATCCCCGGCGTCGATCTCGGCAAGGCCGTGCGCCACGCCGTGGAGCAGGGCCTCCTGATGAAGGGCGGCGGCCACGCGATGGCGGCCGGCGTCACCTTGCGCAAGGAGCGGCTGGCGGAGTTTCGCGCCTATCTCGAAAGCGCGCTCGCTCCCGACGTCGCCGAGGCGCGCCACGTCAACGAGATCCTGATCGACGGCGCGATCAGCGCGCGCGCCGCGACGCCGGAGCTGGTGGCGACGCTCAATCGCGCAGGTCCCTTCGGTAGCGGCAATCCCGAGCCGATCGTGGCGCTGCCGTCGCATCAGCTGGTCTACGCCGACGAGGTCGGGCAGGCGCATCTGAAGCTGCGCTTCAAGTCCGGCGACGGTTCGACCGTCAATGCCATCGCGTTCCGCTCGGTCGGCCAGAAGCTCGGCAACGCGCTGCAACAGCATCGCGGCGAGCTCCTGCATGTCGCGGGCACCCTCACCGTCGACCGCTACCAGGGCGTCGAGCGCGTGCAGCTCCGCGTGCTGGATGTTGCCGTGCCGGACCACGGCCCGGCGATGATCAGGTAGCAGCCGCCACATCCGCCGTCGTCCCGGACAAGCCCGCCGACGCTCGCGTCGGCGGGCGCAGATCCGGGACCCATACGCCGCAGCAGATGTCGTGAGGACGAGATGCCCATTGCGATCGTGCCTCGCACGTCTCCCTGTGGGTATGGATCCCGGGTCGGCGCCCCACGCGCTGCGCGCGCGTGGCTTGCCCGGGACGACAGCGGAGCGTGTGACGCGCATCGTGGCTCGCATGACCGTTCGATCTCGCCGCGGCGGATCGTAGCCCGGCGATGAACAGGTCGCAGCAACATCCACGGTGTCGTCCCGGACAAGCTTCGCCGACGCTTGCGTCGGCGAAGCGCCGATCCGGGACCCATACGCCGCAGCAGATGTTGTGAGGACGAGACGCCCATTGCGATCGTGCCTCGCACATCTCCCTGTGGGTATGGATCCCGGGTCGGCGCCCCACGCGCTGCGCGCGCGGCTTGCCCGGGACGACAACGGAGCGTGTGACGCGCATCGCGGCTCGCATGCGTCTTCGAACTCGCCGCCGCGGATCGTGGCCCGGCGATGAACAGGTCGCAGCAACATCCACGGTGTCGTCCCGGACAAGCTTCGCCGACGCTCGCGTCGGCGAAGCGCCGATTCGGGACCCATACGCCGCAGCAGATGTCGTGAGGACGAGACGGCCAATGCGATCGTGCCTCGCACGTCTCCCTGTGGGTATGGATCCCGGGTCGGCGCCCCACGCGCTGCGCGCGCGTGGCTTGCCCGGGACGACAGGGGAGCGTGTGACGCGTATCGTGACCCGTATCACCATCGCAAGCATGACCGTTCGATCTCGCCGCGCAGATGCGCCCGAGTGATGCTTGATCGAGGCCCTCATGGAAAGGAGAGGGCGCAGGGAATGCCGGGTGAAGGCCCCACCCATGGCCCGCCTGCAAACAAAAAGCAGGCGGCAGTCACCACAGGTCAGGCCGATCAACCGGCATTCCCTGCGCGGTGGGTTTAACGCTTATACGCGCTCTCCCCGGTGTCCGGCTTGATAGCCACCGTCGCCGGCGGGATCATCATCACCCGCCAACTTGGCGCCAGCCTCGGGGCGCCAGGACCACGCGATTTCACGTCCGCAACCTGCCGTTCGCCGGCGCGCCATCACAGCACGCTGCGGCACGATCGCGGCCACCGCATCCCGCCCTCCACGTTCATGACGATCGCGAAGCGCCCCTCTCATGAGAGCAGGACAGCGGCATCATTTCCGATTTTCGGAATAATAGCAAGCGGAATTTTCGCACAGAGCCGGCGGCTGCGGTCATCCGACTGACATCGCGGTCGAAAATGGCAAAAGCGCACCGATGGGTGTGAGCCATTGCGATGCCCACGTGATGCGCGTCCGTCGCAGGATGATTGCCGCTGTACCATTTTCCCGTCGTCCTCTAGCTTTCTCGGCGTGTCGACCGACCGGAATGAGTGTTTCCATGCGACGTGTGTCTGCCGTGCTCACGGTTTTGCTGGTGTTGGTGTCGTCGACCCATGCCGAGCCGGGCCTGCATTGGCGAGAGGCAGGCCCGGGCGATAAAACCTGGTCTGCGGACATCTTGCGCGAGGTGCAGGACTTCGCCCGCGAACAAAAGCCGACGTCGATCATGGTGGTCAGAGACGACGAAATCATCGCGTCCGCGGGCGACCTCGGCGCCAAGGTCAATATCCGGTCCGAGCGAAAGAGCCTCATCAGCGCTCTCTACGGCATTGCCGTCGAGGAGGGCCGGATCAACCTCGACAGCACGCTTGCCGAACGCGCGATCGACGATCGCCCCGACGCTCTGTCGCCTGCCGAGAAGACCGCAACGGTTCGCCAATTGCTGATGGCGCGCTCCGGCGTCTATCATCTCGCGGCCTACGAGACGCCGCAGATGAAGCAACTCCGGCCAGCGCGCGGAAGCCATCCGCCCGGCAGCTTCTGGTACTACAACAATTGGGATTTCAACGCGCTCGGCACGATCTACCGCCAATCCGTCGGTAACGTGTTCGAAAGCTTCCAGACGCGGATCGCGCGGCCGCTGGGCATGGAGGATTTTTCGGCGAGGGATGGTCATTACCAGCAGGAGGCCTCGTCCTCACATCCGGCCTACGTGTTTCACATGAGCGCCCGCGACCTGGCGCGGTTCGGCGTGCTGTTTCTGAACGGCGGACGCTGGAATGGGGCGCAGCTGGTCCCGGCGCATTGGGTGACAGAATCCACCACGCGGCTGTCGGACACCGAGCAGACCGAACGCGGCTATGGCTATCTCTGGTGGACCTACACCAAGGAAAGCTCGGGCCTCACCGCCTTCTTCGCCAATGGCTATGGCGGCCAGCTGGTCGTCGTCGTTCCGGCGAAGCGCCTCGTGCTCGTAGAGCTGGTCGATCTCGCCGTGAACCGGCAAGGTGTCCGAACCCAGCGCGTGCTCGATCTCGTCAGCAAGATCAGCGCGTCGTTGCCGTGAGCAGCCGCCATGCCGATCGCCATCAATCTTCGGTCCGATCACCCATCTGCTGGCGAGATCGAGCGGCTGTGGGATCAGGTCGCGACGTTCGAGGACGTGCCGTCGATGCGCGAACTCGGCTATCGGCCGCACCTGACCTTTGCGATCTACGATTCGCCCGAAATTGACGCTGCGACCGCATGGCGGGCCATGCGCGAGGCCGTTGAAGGCGCTCCGGCCTTGTCGATTCAGTTCAACCGCATCCGGTGGTTTTCGGCCGCGCGATTCGTGCTCTGGGCCGAGCCCGAGATGAATGAGAGTCTGCTCCGCTGGCACGCCGCGATCGCGGCGGCGATCGATCCGGTGCATTGTCGAGACCACTATCGTCCTGGGGCGTGGACGCCGCATTGCACGCTGGGAACGCGGATCATGGACGGGCGCCACGACGACGCGCAAGCGTTCGCGCGCACGTTCGATCGGCGGTTCTCAGTCGTGTTTGACGTGGTCGATTGCGTGACCTTTCCGCCGGTGCAGATCGTTGCGGAGCGGGGGCTGCCTTAAGCCCTCGGCACGTGCCAACATCGATCCGACAGCAGCGAGACGAAGCTCAGCGCCAGGACGGCTTCGGCAGCTGAACGGGATAGAATTTCGGCGGCGGCCGATGAACGGGAGAAGGCGCGACGGCGTCCGGCGCGGAGTACAACAGGATCGCCTCGAACGGCACGTCGGGAGCTTCGGCCGCAAATCCGGAGCAGGTGAGGGGCGTCCCTCTGCAGCACCCTTCGAGGCTCAGTGTCAGCTCGTCCGGGCCGAACAGCGACGGCTGTCCGGGGGCGTGACGTTTCGTCCTGATCAGCGCGGTAAAACGATCGCCTTCCGCCTCGTAGCTTCCGGCATAGCTGAGCACGGTATCGCCGCCGCAGACCTTGCCGCCCACCAGTTGGACGATGCCCGTCCCCTGGCCTTTGGGGGTCTTGAACCAGGCGGAATAGGTGCCTTCCTTCATCATCTGCCGCAGATCCCGTCGTTGGGTCGGCGCAATCGTTGTGCGGCGCAAATTAAGGCAAGGTGAAAGCTGACGGTCGAATTGAACCAGAAGGGCGGATTTTGTTCGTATACGAATGGTCGGCCCGCGCCGGCCGTTCATCTCGACACCCGCCAAACTGTCTCACGTCCGAGCGCAATGAATCGGGGCGCCACGCCGCTCCGCCTTCCCCAGGAAATTTGCCTCGCTCGGTCGCGGAGCGCGTATAAGGGAACGCGACCAGGGTCACTTTGAGGAACATTTGATGGCATCCGAAGCTCGTTCGCCCCGTCTTGCGGTTCTCATCGACGCCGACAATGCCTCGGCCAAGATCGTGGACGGGCTGTTCGAGGAGATCGCCAAGATCGGCGAGGCCAGCGTGCGCCGGATCTACGGCGATTTCTCCAGTCCGCGCTCGCGGCCCTGGGCCGATACGCTGGCCAAATACGCCATCGTGCCGCAGCAGCAATTCGCCTACACGACGGGCAAGAACGCCTCCGACATCACGCTCGTCATCGACGCGATGGACCTGCTGCATAGTGGCCGGTTCGACGGCTTCTGCCTGGTGTCCTCGGACAGCGACTTCACCCGGCTCGCGGCGCGCATCCGCGAGCAGGGCATCGACGTGTTCGGCTTCGGCGAGCAGAAGACGCCGGAGAGCTTTCGGCAGGCCTGCCGCCGGTTCGTCTACACCGAGAACCTGCGCAGCGGGGCGGCGACCAGCAAGGATGCCGACAGTGCCGCGGCGCCGAAATCGCTGCTGCCGATCAGCGCGGCGACCCCCATGATCCAGAAGGTGATCACGCAGATGGAGAGCGAAGACGGCTGGGTCGCGCTCGGCGAGGTCGGCAAGCAGCTGTCCAATCTGGTGTCCGACTTCGACCCGCGCACCTATGGCTGCCGCAAGCTCAGCGACCTCGTCCGCAAGACCGGCGCCTTCGAGATCGAGGAGCAGTCCAAGGGCGGCGGCTCGGTGCGCATCCGCGTCAAGAAGCCGAGCGGATCGCCGCCCAGAGCCAGGACGCCGAGGTCCGGCCAGCGTGAACAGGCCAAGACGTGATCTTGCCCGCATATTGATGTCGGTTTGATAGTCGCGCTCTTGACAACAAGCGAGGCCGGGTAGGGTGGGCAAAGCCGTCGCCGAAGGCGGCAGCGTGCCCACCGTCGGGCGGCACGCTCAGCGGTGGGATGGTGGGCACGGCGCCACGAAGAGTTCACAGGTCGTGAGAGCACGGCTGCGCCTTTGCCGACCCTACGATCTCGAAGTCGTCCGTGTCCCTAAGAATCGAGCGGCGTCATGTGACTGGCGACTGCTTCCGCTTTGCGCCGATGGCGACCGAGTGCGTGCGGCTACGTCATGACGTCGCGATGGGCCACTTTCCGGACTTATGCACCGCAGCAAATCAAACGACCACCGCCTCGTGGATGGCACGCGCACCATCGTCTGGGAGCGCCGAGAGAATTGAAAAGCAAAGATCGCACGACCCGACTCTGGATTCGCGTGAGAGTTGGAATAAGGTTGCGCGAGGTCCGCATAACAATCGAAAACGATCCCGGGAGGACATCATGCTCGACACCACGGTTGCCGCTCGCGTCCAGGCTTTTCTCGACAAATTCGGAGCCGCGCTAGCGGCGGCGGATCTCGACTCCGCCGTGGCTATGTTCGCGCCTGAATGCTACTGGCGCGACCTCGTCGCGTTCACCTGGAACATCAAGACGATGGAAGGCCGCGATCAGGTCCGCGACATGCTTGGCTCCTGCTTGGCGCGCGTGAAGCCGCGCCACTGGACAATCGCCGAGGGTGAAACGCCAACCGAAGCTGACGGCGTGACCGAGTCCTGGATCTCGTTCGAGACCGAGCTCGCGCGCGGCTATGGCCTGATCCGGCTCCAGAACGGCCAGATTTGGACGCTCCTGACGACGATGGTCGAACTGAAAGGTCATGAGGAGAAGGCCGGCTTCACCCGGCCGCTCGGCGCCCGGCACGGCGTCAATCCCGGGGCCAAGACCTGGAAGGAATTGCGCGACGAGGAAACCGAACAGCTCGGCTTCACCACCCAGCCCTACGTGCTCATCATCGGCGGCGGCCAGGGTGGGATTGCGCTCGGCGCGCGGCTGCGTCAGCTCGGCGTGCCCACCATCATCATCGAGAAGAACGCCAGGGCCGGCGATTCCTGGCGCAACCGCTACAAGTCGCTCTGCCTGCACGATCCGGTCTGGTACGACCATCTGCCCTATATCGACTTCCCGAAGAACTGGCCGGTGTTTGCGCCCAAGGACAAGATCGGCGACTGGCTGGAGATGTACACCAAGGTCATGGAGCTGAACTACTGGACCGGCACCACGGCCAAGCATGCCGCATGGGACGACGCCAAAAAGGAATGGACCGTCGTCGTCGAGCGCGACGGCAAGGAGATCACGCTCAAGCCGAAGCAGCTTGTCTTCGCGACCGGCATGTCGGCCAAGCCGAACATGCCGCAGCTCAAGGGCATGGACAGCTTCAAGGGGGAGCAGCACCATTCCTCGCGCCATCCCGGCCCCGACCGCTACAAGGGCAAGAAGGTTGTTGTGATCGGCTCGAACAATTCCGCGCATGACATCTGCGCCGCGCTGTACGAGGCGGGCGTCGACGTGACCATGGTGCAGCGCTCGACCACCCATATCGTGCGCTCGGAGTCGCTGATGGAATCCCTGGGCGATCTGTATTCCGAGCGCGCGGTCCGCGGCGGCATGACGACGGCGAAGGCCGACCTGATCTTCGCCTCGCTGCCCTACAGAATCCTCAATCAGTTTCAGAAGCTGGTGTACGACAAGATCCGGAAGGACGACGCCGAGTTCTACTCGGGGTTGGAGAAGGCCGGCTTCCGGGTCGACTTCGGCGACGACGATTCCGGGCTCTTCATGAAGTACCTGCGCCGCGGCTCGGGCTACTACATCGACGTCGGCGCCTCGCAGCTCATCATCGACGGCAAGATCAAGCTGGTCGCGGGCCAGGTCGAGGAAATCACGCCTGACGGGGTCAGGCTCGACAACGGCGAGGAGCTGCCGGCCAATGTGATCGTCTACGCCACCGGCTACAGCTCGATGAATGGCTTTGTCGCCGATCTCATCAGCCGGGACATGGCCGACAAGGTCGGCAAGGTCTGGGGACTCGGCTCGAATACGACCAAGGACCCCGGCCCTTGGGAGGGCGAACAGCGCAACATGTGGAAGCCGACGCAGCAGGAGGCCCTATGGTTCCACGGCGGCAATCTGCACCAGTCGCGCCACTACTCGCAATTCCTGTCCCTTCAGCTGAAGGCGCGCTACGAAGGCCTGCCGACGCCGGTCTATGGCCTGCAAGCCGTGCACCATAAGGGCTGAGATTGCTGCGGTGGCGCGGGCTCGTATGGTCGAGGTCAGCTCAGGGTCATAAGCGACCCTGAGGCACTCACGCAACTATCATCAGGTCGGCCCCCGAGAGGACATTCTCAGCGCCGCTCCGGAAGGTCCGGGATGGGCCAATTCCAGACGATGCGCTGCAGTCTCTCAAGCTTTCTTAATTCTGGTAGATGCTGTTTTACGCGCCGCGCAGTAGGTAAGGGCGACTGGCGGATAAACGATTTTGGATGAGTGTGCGATGTTCGATGACAATGTAACGATCAAAATCTTGCTCGCGTTCGTGGCGGCCGCCGCTACGGCACTCCGACTCGTGCTCGCCGACGGAAGAATGCGGCGTTCGCAACCAAGCTTGTCGTTCGCTGCCGATACATGGGCAACAGAGAAATTTGGCATCTGGTGGGCAGGAAGAGGAGTGATGGTTTTGGCAATCTTCGCTGCCGGGATCGGTTTTGCCTTTCTCGGTACGGGAAGTTCTGCTGGTTCCTTGATTCTCTCGGGTTTTTCAGTTGTGGCAACCGCCCTGGAATTTACTCGTAGTAAAATGTAGCTGCAAGCTTCCGCCGATGATCCCATGTCCGCTTCGGGTCAAAAGCTGGCGTAAGCAGCTCCGGCGGTTCACGTCCGATCGATCCCCAAGAGCAGACGTTCTCCGCGCCGCTTCGGAATGTTCGGTATGGGCCAGAAGTGCAAAGCGGCCGCCGCAGGAGGCGGCGTGCCCACGTCGGGTGACGTGATGAGCAGCGGGATGGTGGGCACGGCGCCACTCCGACCTCGAACGCGGCGAGAGCACGGCTGCGCCTCTGCCCACCCTACGGCCTGTACTCCGCCATCAACTTGTCCATGAGGTAGCGATGGGCCTCCGGCTTCGCCGCGGGCGGACAGAATGAGATGAAGGGCAGGTTGGCGTCTCCCGCTGGTGCGCCGTCCGCTGGGGCGGCCAAGTGGTGCTCGTGCTCCTCCAGATGTTTGCAGATTTTGAAAAGGCCAAGATACAAGGCCTTGAATGAATCTGTCCCGTTGATCGCCTGTTCGAAAGGGCTGCCCAAGCCGCGAACTTCAATATCACAGTACCAGGAAATCGGTCCGGCACATCTGGGCGCGGACATTCTGGCAACGACGGGGGCGTCCGTCGTCGTGTCGCGCAGCACGCGCTCGGCGACGACGTTGGTCATCTTGGTCTCGGATACGTCTTCCGGCTGCACTGACGAGACCGGTCCAGGCAGGGCGTCGAGCAACTCGCTGTCCTTTTGCTTGATGAAGCGCAAGGCTTCGATCCGTGTCTGAGGAAAAGAGCAACTGGCGATCAGGGGAATGTCACTGTCCCCCGGCTGACCATCCAGGAACGCCAGGCCTGCCTCCTCGCCTGCCAGGAGCTTGCAAAGAAATTGCAGCCCCAGACACAGCGCCTGAAACGAGTCGATCCCGATGATCCGACTGTCGACCGGGCGCTCCAGGCCGTGGATTTCGACCCTGCAATGCCACTCGGACTCGTCGACACATTCAGGCGCGAACAGGCGTGCGACGACATCGCTGTTCGTCGCAACGTTGCGGTAGGTGCGCTCAGCCACGATCGTGGTCATGGTCGGCTCCTGTCGATCCGTTCTTTAACAACAAGACGATGAGCCACGACCGCGTGCTCATCAGCACGGCGCGCGGCGACGTCGCTCAGCCGCCCTGCCTGAGCTTCGCGAGCACCTTCAGCCCGCCATAACCGTCGGCCGGGATGAGGCCGGCCTTGGCCTGGAAGTCGCGGATCGCCTTCATGGTGTCGTTGCCGACGCGGCCGTCGGTGCCGCCGGTGTCGAAGCCGGCCGCCGTCAGGCGCTTCTGCATCTCCTGCACCTCGGCCAACGTCAGCGCGCGCTCGGAGCCGGGGAACGGCTGCAGGAAGGGCGGGGAGCCGGTGATGCGGTCGCCGAGATGGCAGATCGCGAGCGCGTAGCTCATCGCCGGATTATAGGACTTCACCGAGTAGAAGTTCGGGCCCAGCAGGAAAGCGGGGCCGCCCTCGACGGGAATCCACAGTTGCGCCGTCGCGTTCGGCTGCGGGAACGGCTGGCCATCGGCGCGGCTGACGCCGGCCGCCTGCCAGGCCGCGTAGCTGCGGCTGCCCGACATGTTGCCGGGCGCGCGCACCTCGTAGCCCCAATGCTCGCCGCGATGATATTTGCCGCGGTTGACGAGATAGCGCGCGGTCGAGCCGAGCGCATCGTCGGGCTTGCCGAACGGGTTGATCTTGCCGTCGCCGTCATAGTCGAAGCCGACATTGAGCCAGACCTCGGGCATCCACTGCGTGTGGCCCATCGCGCCGGCCCAGGAGCCGCGCATCTCCTCCGGCGTGCTCCAGCCGCGGTCGACGATTTTCAGCGCGTTGGTGAGCTCGGTCTCCCAATAGGCCTTGCGGCGCGGCTCGTTCCAGGCGAGCGCGGCGAGCGCCGGAAATACCGGGCGCATGTGGTTCTGCTGCACCAGCGGATCGCCGAACGCGGACTCGACGCCCCATAGCGCGAGAAGCGTGCCGCGCTCGACGCCAAAATCCTTCTCGATGCGCGTGAACAGCGCCTCGTTTGTCTGCAGCGCCACCTTGCCGTTGATGACGCGCCAGTCGGAGACGCGGCGGTTGATGTACTGCCAGAGCTGCTCCTTGAACTCCGGCTGATTGCGCATCTCCTTGAACACGGTCATGTCAGGCTCGAGCCGGGCCATGACGCGGGTCCAGGTGGCCTGCGAGATGCCCTTGGCGAGCGCGCGGGCGCGAAAGCCGTCGCGCCAGGTCTCGAATTCGGCGGGCGCGGCCGAGGCCGGCATGGCTGGGACGAGCAGCGCGGCGGCGCCGATGCCGGAGCGGAGCAGGGCGCGGCGGGTCGTGGAATCGGGCTGGGTCATGCCACCATTCTAGCCGCTGGCACCGGCTGAAGGCAGGCCCCGAACGTTCAATCCTGATGGAACTCGGCGGCCACCTGCGCCAGCCAGCGGCGGACGGTGACGAGCTCGCGCTTGCCCAGGCTGCCGGCCAGCCTGCGCTCTACCGCGGCGGCCTTGAGACGCGCCCTAGCCAGCAGCGCGAGGCCATGGCGGGTCAGGTTCCACTGCAGCACCCGGCCATGGACGGGATGCGGCGTCTTCCGGATGGCGCCGTCGCGTTCCAGGTTGGCAATGATCACGTTCACGGTCTGCGGCGTCAGCAGCGCGATGCGGGCGCAGTCGGCACCGGACAGGCCCGGATAGGCCTTGAGCATCGTCAGCACCACGAATTGCGGATGGGTGAGGCCGGTCGAGGTCAGCGCGCGGTCGAGCGACAGCCGCGCCGCCGCCTGCGCCTGGCGCAGCAGGTAGGCGAGGTGGCCGTCCTCGCCGCGCTTGCCCTCGCCCGGGAGCGGCGCAGAGGCCGGGGCGGCATTCGTCCCCGATGGGCTGCGCGACCGGGCCGCGCGCGCTGTCGTCGGCGCAGGACGGCTCGGCGGTCGGCGCGGCGTCGATCGGGAGGCTGTCTTGCGCATGATATCAGAGCTCTGATAAGTTGTCAGACAGCTGATAACATACGAGATGAACCATGTCACATGCGCGCAGCGAATACACGAATTTCAGGAGCCAGGCACCGGAGCTCTACGACGCCATTCTCGCGGTCAGCCAGCAGGCGGCCAAGGCCGGAATCGACAAGCAGCTGCTCGAGCTGGTCAAGATCCGGGCGTCGCAGATCAACGGCTGTGCGTTCTGCGTGCAGCATCATTTGCTGCTGGCCGAGAAGCTCGGCGTCTCCGCGGACAAGATCAATCTCGTCGTGGTGTGGCGCGAGGCGCCGCAATTCTCGGCGCGCGAGCGCGCGGCGCTGGCCTTCACCGAGGCGCTGACCAAGCTGGACGGCGGCGTGAGCGACGAGGTCTATGGGCAGGCGCGCGCCGAATTCTCCGAGACGGAGCTGGTGTTCCTGACCTCGGCGATCGGCGTGATCAACCTCTGGAACCGCTACGGCGTTGCCTTCCGTTGGACGCCGGCGGAGCGTCCGGCGCGGCCGGCCTGAGCGGCGGGAACCGCCGAGGCCGGATGCGAGTTGTGCATCCCAAAGCAGAGGAGGCGCGCATGACGGAGCCGAACCAGCCGCTCGAGCCCGATGATTTCCCGCTCGAGGCCGAGAAGGAGCGCATCTGCCGCCAGGACGGCAAGCCGATCGCGCGAACCGACACCGAGGCGATGGCGCATGACATCGCCGAGCGTCTCAACGCCGATGAACAGCGCCGCGAGGAGGACAAATGGTCGGCGTGATCCGCCTCGGCTTGAACAGGATGACTCGTCCGACAGGGATCGCCGCGCCTGTCGACTGAGACCAGGTGATGATGCGTTTCCACGGAAACGCATCACGATCGCATCTACTTATCTGAAGCTGATCGTTTCGGAAAACCGGCTTCCACGTTCCGGATCAAGCTCTAGAAGCGGTAGTTCAGGCCGACATGGACCTCGTTGATGCGGTCCTTCAGGCTTCCGGTCGCGAACGCGTTGCTGGCGGGGTCTGTCAGCCTGAACGCGTTGTCGCCGAACGAATAGTAGTTGTACTCGAAGTTCACCGACCAATGCTGCGCGAATGCCCATTCGACGCCTGCGCCCGCCGTCCAGCCCGTCACTGTCCTTGTGCCCCTGGGATCGAAGGTCGGTCGTCCCGGAAGAGTGAACACGATGTCGGATTTTTCGCGCGTCCAGGCCGCACCGCCTCTGGCATAGCCCAGCCAGCCGCTTGCGAAACCGTAGCCGAGGCGCGCTGTGGCGGAGGCCAGGAGATCATTGCGCACCGTGAAGTGCGTGGGCACGGTCAGGCCCGTGTTCAGATCCGTCAACCGGCCCGGTGTGTCGCTCTTCAAGCCCAACCAGGATGCGCGCCCCTCGATCCCGATCACCCATG
Source organism: Bradyrhizobium sp. SSBR45G (assembly GCF_030159255.1). GTDB lineage: Bacteria > Pseudomonadota > Alphaproteobacteria > Rhizobiales > Xanthobacteraceae > Bradyrhizobium. The sequence continues at coordinate 239,299 of NZ_BSCT01000001.1, forward strand.
GCGATGCGAGCTGATAGTCGCAGCCGATCTGTCCGCCCGCGGCAGCGCCGACGGAACTGAAATCGCCAGAGCTTCGGATCTTGTCGTCGCTGATCGCTGCGCCAAGCTGACCGCCAACGAAGCAGCCGGTCCAGGAGAAGCTTGCGGCCGAAGGCGGCGTCGCAGCAGCCTTGAGCGGAAGATCCGCTGCCTGCGCGCAAGTCACGGTGGCCAGAGCCGCCACGATCGACCCGATTTTCAACATGATGCCCCCAAAAGCCGCCCGGCGTTTTCGGGGTTTTTTCATGTCCGAATGGACTGCGACACATCAGCGCGGTTGTGACGAAATGTTTCCGAGGTTGTGTGGCTTCGCAACGACACGTTCATCCGCCGTCCGCAAGCCGCCCTCCTGTTCGGAGGTCGGGACGCAACGAACGATGTTGACCTCTGGCGTATCGATGGGGACGGCGACCGACCAGTGCGACTGATCGGAGCTGCATGTTCGCGGCGCCATGGGCGACGAGATTGACGGAGCTCATCGCGCGCCAAGCGAGACGTGGACCCGCTGACCGGATCACTCCGCGCAGCGGCTCAAAACGGATTGGCGGGTTGCGCCCGCTTGGGGCCTTCGGGCTTGGGCTCGACGGTGAGGCTGGGATCGGTCGGCATCACGCGGGCGCCGGCGGCGCGGGCGGCCTGGCCGGTCGCCGAGAGCCGTGCCTGCTCGGCGGATTTGATCTCCGGCGGATGCCAGCGGTCGCGCACCAGCATGGTCAGCGCGCCGACGCATCCCAGTGCGATCGCTGCGGAGACCAGCGCGGCTCCGATCCTGCTCTGGGGCTTGGCTGTCACGATCCGTCATCCTCCCTGTGGGAAGACAACAAGCAGCGGCGGGAATGGGTTCCGGGCCCTGTCGGCTGCGCGGGCGCTGTCAGTTCGGTGTGCGCGCTGCGGCGGCGTCGGCCTGCGGACCCGCGGCCGGCGGAAGCGTCCCCGTGGTGACCGGAGCAACAGACGAGGAGACCATGTCCATCCCGATCTCGCGGCCGCGGCCGCCGATCAGCCGCTCATAGGCGGCGATCAGGGTCATGTAGGGATTGACCCAGATCCAGCCGTCGCGGGTGAACAGCTGGACGTCGAAATGCAGATGGCGCGTGGTGCCGTTGGGATGATCGAGATAGTTCGAGACCACGCCGATCGGCTCGCTTTCGCGCAAGGCCCGGCCGTTGAGCAGGCCGTCATTGTCCATCGCGGTCGGGTTCATGTGCATGTAGCGGAAGCGGATGTGCTCGGTGCCGCTGTTGACCTGGATGGTGACGGCCTGCTGTTTGCTGCTGCGAATGACCACGCCGTCGCGGACCGCGAGCACGCGCTGCCGCCATGGATCGCAGCCATCGGCGCCGTCGCGGCGCACCGGGCAGGCGCCGGGCCTGAGGTCCTGGCCCTGATGGCCAAAGCCGCTGGCGCACTGGCCGACATTGAAGCTGCGGGCCTCGCAGAAATTGTCGCGCCAGGGATACTGGCTCCAGGGCTGGTCGAGCTTGTCGCTGGCGCGGCGGCGGCCGAATGATTGCGAATGCACATAGGCAGGCCAGTCGAGCGGAAAGCGGATCTGCGAGTAGGCGGTGCGATCGGCGCGCCCGCTCTGGCCGCGCGCGCCCGAGTTGGCGACGATGTCGCCGGCCGGGCGAAAGCTGAAGTCGGCATCGAGCGCTACGGGCCGCTCCGTCGCCACCGGGGTGATCTCCGGCGGCAGGCGCTGCGGCTGGCCACCAGCCACGTGCAGCGCCTTCAGGAATCGCTCGGCGATCGGATACGCCTCGCGGCAGGCCAGCCGCTTCGGCCGCGGCGCGCTGTCGAGGCACTGGATCGAGACCACATAGGGCACGCCGAAACGCGTGAAGGCATAGCGGACATAGCCCTCGCGGATGAAGCGCCGCAGGTCGGGATATTGCGCGGCCAGCGCCTTGACGCTCTCGCCCTTGCCGCCGGCGGGATCGGCGACGTCATAGGTGATGCCCGATCCGGTGATCTGGATCTCGACGGGCTTGGCGAAGATGCGCGACGGCAGGCCCGAGGTCACCTCCGGCGGCAGCGAGAACACCGCATCGTAGCCGGAGGGGCCGGCATCGAACAGATCGGTCTGGAAGTCGGCCTGGTAGCGCGGCAGGGCCTGCTGCTCGATCGGGCCCCTGCGGCGCGCGCCGAGAAAGGCGGTGGTGTCGAACGGCAGCAAAACGGGGACCGGACTGCGTCCGATCCCCGTGAAGATCATCGAGGTCACGCCATTGAGCTGGACCAGCGCGGGCCGTCTGCGCGGGTCATCGGCTGTGATGCCGTGCCGGCGGGCCGTCAGCGCGACATCGGCCGCGACCTCGGGCGCCACTGTCAGCTCGGAGCGAAGCTGATCGAGCGCTGCGCGCCAGTCGGCGCGATGCAGGGTGATAGTGGGGGGCGCAAAGGCATCGGCCGCACGTCCGATCGACGACGCGGCCAGCGTGATCATCGCCGCCAGGGCGGCGGTGATAAAGGTGATGCTTGCCCCCAACCCCCGCGCCCCCCGGCGTCAGCTCATGCCATTGCTTCGCGCATCATGCGTCAGTCCTTGGCGCGCTCGCAATAGGAGCCGTCCTCGGTCATGACGACGATGCGGGTGCCCACCGTGATGTGCGCGGGCACGCCGGTGCGGACGCCGTTGGAGAGCACGGCCGGCTTGTAGGACGACGACGCGGTCTGGCCCTTGGTGACCGGCTCGGTCTCGACGACCTCGAGCGTGACGCGCTGCGGCAGCGTGATCGCCACCGGCACCACGTCGTGCATCGACAGCTTGACGGTCATGTTCTCCTGGAGATACGCCGCCTGCGTGCCGACCACGTCCTTCGGCACCTGGACCTGATCGTAGCTTTCCGGGTTCATGAAGTGGAAGCCGTCGGCATCCTCGTACAGGAAGGTGAAGTTGCGCTCTTCGATCGTTGCCTTCTCGACCTGGTCGGTGGTCTTGAAGCGCTCGGAGATCTTCACGCCGTCGCTGATTCGGCGCATTTCGATCTGGCTGACCGGGGTGCCCTTGCCAGGATGGATGTTCTCGGCGGTCACGACGACGTAGAGCTTGCCGTCTTGCTCAATGACGTTACCCTTGCGAATAGAGCTGGCGATGACTTTCAAAGCTGTTTTTCCTGATCTTGGGGCCCGGCAACGGGCAGAGCCGGGCGGCGGTCGGACGCCGGGTGCGGTTTCGGGGCGCAACATACTGATTTTGTCCGGCGTTGCCAGTGTTTTGCGGCGCCCATGGGCGATCGCCTGATGTCATCAGAGCCATCTCCGTCGCCGTGGTGGTCACCCCAGCGGCATGCCGACGTCAGGCCGTTCCTGCAGGCCCGGGCTGCGATCATGCGCGGCTTGCGGGCCTGGTTCGAGGAGCAGGGCTTTGCCGAGGTCGAAACCGGCATCCTGCAGGTGTCGCCGGGGAACGAGACCCATCTGCACGCGCCGGCCACCGAGTTGACGGGCTGGGATGGAGTCCGGCAGCGGCGGTATCTCAGGACCTCGCCGGAATTCGCCTGCAAGAAGCTGCTGGCGGCCGGCGAGCGCCGCATCTTCGAGTTCGCGCGGGTGTTCCGCGACCGCGAGCGCGGCGACCTGCATCTGCCGGAATTCACCATGCTGGAATGGTACCGGGCCGATGCGCCGTATGATGCGATCATGGCCGATACGGTGGTGGTGATCGCCCATGCCGCCCAGGCGACCGGAATCCGACAGTTTTCCTTCCGCGGCCGGACCGCCGATCCGTTCGCCGAGCCCGAACTGCTCACCGTCGCCGCCGCGTTCGACCGCCATGCCGGGATCGATCTGCTGGCGACGATCCACGACAGGACCGGCGACCGTGACGCGCTGGCGGCTGCGGCCCATGGCAGGATCCGGGTCAGCGCTGATGACACCTGGTCGGATCTGTTCAGCAAGGTGCTGGTCGAGCATGTCGAGCCGCATCTCGGGCAGGGGCGCTTGACGGTGCTGTTCGAATATCCGACGCCTGAAGCCGCGCTGGCGCGGGTCAAGGGCGGCGAGCCTCGGGTCGCCGAACGCTTCGAGGTCTATGCCTGCGGGGTCGAGCTCGCCAACGGCTTTGGCGAGCTGACCGACGCGGCCGAGCAGCGCCGCCGCTTCGAGGAGGAGATGGCGGAGAAGCAGCGGCGCTATGGCGAGCGCTATCCGCTGGATGAGGATTTCCTCGCCGCTGTGGCCGAGATGCCGCAGGCGAGCGGCGTCGCGCTCGGCTTCGACCGCCTCGTGATGCTGGCGGCCGGCGCGGTCAGGATCGATCAGGTGGTGTGGACGCCACCGGCAGGTGAGCGATGAACAGGATCGAACGTCCCACGACGTTGCGCAGCGCAGCCGATCTGGTCGCGCAGGGCCTGGCTGATCCGAGCCAGCAGGCTGCGCTCGAGCGCGTGGCCGAGCGCTATGCCGTCGCGGTCACCACGCATCTCGCCGACCTCATCGACACCGATGATCCCGACGATCCCATCGCGCGCCAATTCGTGCCGTCAGCTGACGAGCTGGTTGCCGCTCCCGGCGAGCGCGGTGATCCGATCGGCGACGATGCGCATGCACCGGTGCCGGGCATCGTGCACCGCTATCCCGACCGCGTGCTGCTCAAGCTGGTCCATGTCTGCGCCGTCTACTGCCGCTTCTGCTTCCGCCGCGAGATGGTCGGGCCGGGCAAGGACAATGCGCTGTCGGAGGACGCCTATCGCGGAGCGCTCGACTACATCCGCTCGCATGGCGAGATCTGGGAGGTGATTCTTACTGGTGGCGATCCGCTAATGCTGTCGCCGCGGCGTCTGAAGGAGATCATGGCCGATCTCGCCGGTATCGATCACGTCAAGGTCATCCGCATCCACACACGGCTGCCGGTCGCCGATCCCCAGCGGATCACGCCGGCGCTGGTCGATGCGCTCAAGGTCGCGGGCGCGGCGACCTGGGTCGCGCTGCACGCCAACCATCCGCGCGAGCTGAGCCCGGACGTGCGGGCCGCCTGCGCGCGGCTGGTTGACGCCGGGATTCCCCTGGTCAGCCAGTCGGTGCTGCTGCGCGGCGTCAATGACGATGCCGCGACCCTGGAAGCCTTGATGCGCGGCTTCGTCGAGACCCGCATCAAGCCGTATTATCTGCACCATGGCGATCTCGCCCCGGGCACCGCGCATCTGCGCACCACGCTGGCGCAGGGACAGGCGCTGATCCGGGCGTTGCGCGGCCGCGTGTCCGGGCTGTGCCAGCCCGACTACGTGCTCGACATTCCCGGCGGCCACGGCAAGGCGCCGGTGGGGCCGCAATACCTCACTGCCGAGGATTCTGTTGAGCAGGATCATGCCGCAGCTGCGCAAAGGCGCTATCGTGTGATTGACTATTGCGGCGAGGCGCACCTCTATCCGCCTGCTGGCGACTGACATGGTCGGCCGATTCCGCTGACACGGAGGAGCAACATGAAAAAACTTGCGATCGCGATGGGGCTCCTGATCCTGGTCGCCGATGGCGCGACGCTGGCGCAGAGCGCCGGCGGCTCCTCCGGCGGCGCGCGCGGGACATCCTCGCCGGAGGCGCCGCGAGGACACCGCCAACCGCGCCCGAGCGATCTGCCCAAGGCCGAGCAGGCCGCCGAAGACAGCTCGATCAGCGGCATGAGCAAGGAAGACCGCGAGCTCGACCGCAAGATCAAGAGCATCTGCCGCGGCTGCTGAGCGCGGCGCGCGCGAGAGGCGCGCCACGCCGTTGATGCGATGGGCTCACGCCGAGCGTTCGCGAGCCGCCTGCTTCCGCGCGGCCCGCCGCGCCGCGACCGCGTCGGCGAGCTGCTCCAGCACCTCGACCGTCGTGTCCCAGCCGATGCAGCCGTCGGTGATGCTCTGGCCGTAGGTCAGCGGCACGCCGGGCTTGACGTCCTGCCGTCCCGCGACGAGATGGCTCTCGATCATCACGCCCATGATGCGCTGCTCGCCGTTGGCCAGCTGGCCCGCGATGTCGGCGGCGACGAGCGGCTGGTTCTCCGGCTTCTTGCTCGAATTGGCGTGGCTGGTGTCGATCATCAGCCGCGCCGGCAGGCCCGCCTTGACCAGCTCGACGGAGGCCTGCTCGACATGCGCGGCGTCGTAGTTCGGGCCGTTGCCGCCGCGCAGGATGATGTGGCAGTCCTCGTTGCCGGTGGTCGCCGCGATGCCCGAGCGGCCGCCTTTGGTCACCGCCATGAAATGATGCGGATGGGCGGCCGATTTCACCGCGTCGGTGGCGATGCGGATGTTGCCGTCGGTGCCGTTCTTGAAGCCGACCGGGCACGACAGGCCGGAGGCGAGCTCGCGATGGATCTGGCTCTCGGTGGTGCGCGCGCCGATCGCGGCCCAGGCGACGAGGTCCGCAATGTATTGCGGCGTCGTCATGTCGAGGAATTCGCATCCCGCCGGCAGGCCGAGATTGTTGACCGCCGAGAGCACGTTGCGCGCGAGACGCAGGCCCTTGTTGATGTCGAAGGAGTTGTCGAGACCGGGATCGTTGATCAGGCCCTTCCAGCCGACGGTGGTGCGCGGCTTCTCGAAATAGACCCTCATCACGATCTCAAGCCGATCACTGAGGCGTTCGCGCAGGGCGGCGAGGCGGCCGGCATAGTCGATCGCGGCGTCGGGATCATGGATCGAGCAGGGCCCGACGATCACCAGCAGGCGATCGTCGCTGCCGGTCAGGATAGCGTGGATCGCATTGCGCGCGGCCATCACCACCCGGGTGGCAGTGAGGGTGCGCGGAATCTCGCCCATCACCTCCACAGGCAGGCTCAATTCCTTGATTTCCTTGATACGAAGATCGTCTGTGGTGCTCAGCACGGCGGGCTCCTGCGTGTCTTGATGGGCACCTGCCGGCCATAAAAAAAGCCGCCAGGTCTGGCGGCTTGTTCGGATATCTTGCTGCAATGTGTCAGATTGAGCGCGATCCTCCCGCCGCCAGCGAGCTGTCGTAGCTAAAGTACCAATAATAGCTGGTGGCGAGGTTGATCATGAGCGTTCTATAGCGGCCGGGCCGCCGCTTGTCATCCCGAAAAATCGCGGCGCGCGGCCTCAGGCGTTCCGCGCCGCGAGCGCCATGCCGATCATCGACAGGCCGCCGAACAGCAGGTTGATGCCGACCAGCAGGCCGATCGCCCAGGTCGCCGTGCCCGGCAGGCCGGAAATGATGATGCCGGCGATGCCGATGTCGACGACGCCCGAGATCGCCAGCCACGACCAGCGCCCGGACAATTCGCGGCGGTGCTCCAGCGCATACATGATCGTGGCGACGCCCTCGGCGAGGAAATAGACGCCGATCACGACGGTCAAAGTGACCGTGCCCTGGATCGGCTGCGCCACCAGGATGATGCCGGCGATGATCGCGAGGGCGGCCGACAGCAGCGACCACCAGAAGCCCGGCATGCCGCGCGCCCAGAAGGTGAGCGCGAGGCCTGCGATGCCCGAGATCAGGAACATCCAGCCGAGAAAGATCGTGACCGCAAGGCTCGCGAGGGGGGTGAGGATCATCGCGAGCAGGCCGAGACCGGCGAGCAGGATGCCTTCGAACAGGAAGGCCTTCCAATGGGCGCGGACGGTCGCGCTCATCTGCGACTTGATGCGCTGGATCTCGGGTGGAATCGTGTCCTGGGGCAAGGTCATGCTCAATCACTCCCGGCAAGATCGCGCGCTGGACGCCGCGCCGCCTGCCCACGCAGATGGTGAGGAACCTCAGCCTGGACAAGCCGCGCGCAGCGTTTCGTTGCATCGCCGACCCGCGCCGCGGGTTTACGCCGTGGTCCGCATGCGGTTGCGGCCGAAAACATAGACCGTCGTTGTGACAATCAGCAGGGCCACGCCGAGCAGGATCGCCGTGAGCCCCAGGGGAACCAGGACGCCCGCGACGTTGCGGTCGGGGTTGAGCAGCCAGTGCCGGATCGAGGTCAGGACGAAGCCGAGCCCGATGAAACCGGCGGCGCCGCCGAGCAGCAGCAGCGCCCACATCCTGCGCAGCTGGCTCAGCCGTGCCCGCGCCATTTCGGTTCGAGGCGTATGGTGGTGGGCGACCCGGCGCACCAGCCGCACGGCGAGCCCGATCGAGGAGAAGCCGATCAGCACGCTGGCGCTCCCGAGCCAGAGTCGCGAGGTCGGATCCAGACTGGACGCCCGCTGCAGCAGCAGCAAGGGATAGTCGAACGCCGCATGCAGCATCACCGGGGCCGCCAGCACCAGCGCCCAGCTCGACAGCCGCGCCCAGTCGCGATTGTGCCGGTTGGCCCCGAGCGCCGTCGAGGTGCGCGCGATCGCCAGATAGGCCCCGGCGATGATGCCGAGCGCGCCGTGGAAGGGCACGGTGAGCACGCTGCGCAGGATCGCCAGCGAGCGCCACATCTCGGCATGCTGGACGAGGTAAGCGAGGTTCTCGTAGGCCGCAAAGCCCAGACCGACGGCTGCGCCATAGAACACCGTGTCCATGGCATTGCCGACCTGGCGGCGCCGCGACCACAGCGCCGCGATCACCGCAACCTTGGCGATTTCTTCCGGCAGGGCGACGCTGAACAGCGCCCGGGCTGCCTGCGCGATCCAGGGATTCTCGATCGCCAGCCCGACGTTCTGGAACGGAATCCTGACGATGCCGAGCAGCAGCACGCTGGCCGCGCCGAGCAGAAAGGCGGTCCAGATCTTCAGGGGCGGCCCGGAATTGTCACCCGCCGCGACCACCAGCCAGAGGATCAGCAGCGCAGGCGCGATCGCCGCGGTGCCGATCACGGTCGCAAGAGCTTCAAGCAGGTTTATCTGCGATGGCAGGTAGGCCATGGTCTCCAATCATCCAATGCCGCCGCGGAACCAGTTCTTAGCCTTCCGCGCATGCATGGATTTGACATTGGTCGCTGGCCGCGGGGCAAGACCTACATGTCGGCAGGATCAGCCGTGCATCAAGGCGGTCGCATGGGCCGATTCGAGGGCCGCCGCGCGCGCACAGCCGCCTTAGCGCGACCTTGAACCTCGCGGCGTGGGGCCGTCGCCGTCACGGGCCGGCGTCCGCGGCTCGACTGGCGTCCAGCCGTCGGTGCGCGATGGCGTCGGTGCCTGGGCTGTGGTCGGCGTCTCCACGCAGCTCAGCCGCGGGGTTGGATCGGCGACGCGCCGGCACTCCAGCCCCTCGGCCAGCGCGGCCTGGCTGGCGACGCATGCAATGAACAGGATCGGAACTAGTCTCATAAAGCCCCCGCAGCCATGAAGCTGAGCCGTCGCATCCGTCGATCAGCGAGGCTTCTCACGTCTTGCCGCGAAAAGGTGCATTTTTTTGGCCAATCTCGCCTTCAATTCGAAAAAGCGCTCAGATCCGGGCGGCGAACGGGTCGCACCGGCGCTGATTGCCCTCTCAATTGACGCGAGATCGGCCGCAATTGTCCGCATGGGTTGCGTTCTGCGGCGGCGGGAATCGATGTGCGTCAGCTGCCGGCCGATACGGTCTCCGGGACGACGACCGAGTCGCGCGGATCACCGCGCATGGCCAGCACGGCGAGCAGGCCGATGCCGACCCCGATCATGACGTAAAAGATCGGCGCCAGCGGCGAGCCGGTGAGCGCAATCAGCCAGGTCACGAAGAACTGGGCGAAGCCGCCGGAGATCAGCACCGCGACATTGTTGACGATCGACAGCGAGGTGGAGCGGACGCGCACCGGGAACAGCTCGACCAGCGTGGTACAGTAGACGCCGAGGAAGAAGGCGCTGAAGCAGCCGATCACGACCTGGCTGACCAGCAGCCTGGCGATCGACGGTGCCGCGATGACCCAGGCATAGAGCGGATAGAGCAGCACGAAATAGCCGAGCAGCGAGATCAGCAGCAGCGGCTTGCGCGGGTAGCGGTCCGATACGGCACCGGCGATCGGCACCACGATGGTCATCACCACCGCCGCGATCAGCTGCACCAGGAAGCTCTGCATCAGCGGCAGCTTCAGCACCTCCTTGGCATAGGTCACGGTGTAGCCGAAGGTGACGTAGAACGACACTGCGCTGGCCACCACCATGCCCATGCCGATCAGATAGTTGCGGCCGGGATGCTTCAGCGCGGCCACGAAGGGCTCGCCATGGCTCGTTGATTTGACGCGCACGAACGGCTCGGGCTCGACCAGCCTGGCGCGCATCACGAACAGGATCGGCACGATCGCGAGCCCGACGATGAAGGGAATGCGCCAGGCGCCCGCATTGATCTGCTCCGGGGTGAAGATCATGGTGATGCCGGCGCCGAGCGTGGCGCCGAGCGCATTGGCCATCAGCTGTCCCGCGATCTGCCATGACCCGAAGAAGCCGGTGCGGCCGGGAGGCGCGGCCTCGATCAGATAGGCGGTCGAGGTGCCGAACTCGCCGCCGACCGAGAAGCCCTGCAGCAGGCGCGCGATCAGCACGATGAACGGCGCGGCGAGGCCGGCGGTTGCATAGGTCGGCGTCAGCGCCAGCAGCGCGACCGACAGGCCCATCAGCGCCATGCCGAGCGTCATGGCCGCCTTGCGGCCGTGCCTGTCGCCGACATAGCCGAGCACGAGGCCACCGACCGGCCGCATGAAGAAGCCGGTGCCGAACAGCGCCGTCGTCAGCAACAAGGCGTTCAGCTCGGTGGCCGGCACCTTGGGGTCGACCGGGAAGAACAGGTTCTTGATGACCGGCGTCATCAGCGCGAACACCGTGAAGTCGTACCACTCCATCGCATTGCCGGCGATCGCCGCCACCATGGCCGTCCTGCTCTTCGACTGCATCTGCGCGGGTCCCTCTTGATCGGGTCAAATGGAGGTGGTGGAGACGGGCTCGCGCTGCGCATCCGCGTCGGCATCGGTCCATTCGTCGCCGTGGATCTCGGGAGTCGCGAAGGCCTTCAGATTGGCGAAATGCAGCTCGCGGTCCTCGACGAACAGCCGGCGGACGATGCCGCGGGCGAGCCGGTCGGCGCCTTCGCTGATCGCGGGAATGTCGCCGGACAGCTTGCCGTGGCTCAGCGTCGCCGGATAGTTGAAGCCGTGAAGCCGCGACAGGGCAGGGCACGTGCCCGGCACCTTCTCGAGAAACTCGAAGCTGTCGCCGAGATCCGGCGAGCTCGACAGCTCGTCATTGGCCATGCCGTCCGGCGCCGGGAAGCGGTCGCGCCAGAACCGGATGTGGGGCGCGAACGCGCCGAGCTCGGGTCGCAGCGCGAGGTCGACCTTGAAGCCGGTGCCGAAGATGATGAAGTCGGTGGCGTAGCGGCCCTTCGGCGTGGTGACGACGACGTGGCCGTCACGCTGCTCCAGCGCCGAGATCGGGCTGGCGAGATGGAAACGGGCCTGCGGAAATGCCGACACGCGCAGCACGCTGGGGCGCGGCGGCGGCGTCTGCGCGCCGATCGTGTGATCGAGGAAGCGCCACTTCCAGTCGTCGGACAGGCCGGCGAAGCCGTGCACGACGCCCTGGCTGCCGATGCCCGTGAACTTGTTGACGCGCGGAATGTCGGCGCGGCGGATGAACAGGTCGAGCCGTGCGGCGCAGGCTTCGAGCGCGACCGCCGCATTGTCCATGGCCGAGGCTCCGGCGCCGACTACGGCGACACGCTTGCCCTTCAGGCGGTCGAAGTCGATCGCATCCGCGGTGTGGGCCCAGAAGCGACGATCAATGGGGGCCGCGATCTCCGGCACGAACGGGCCGCCGAGCCCGTCGCGGCCGGTGGCGAGCACGACGTGGCGGGCGAGGATCTGGCGCGATCCGTCGGGACTGCGGATGTCGACGGCGAGCAACTGGTCAGGACGCGGTTCGATCCGCTCGACCGTCACCTCGTTGTGCACCGGCAGCTCCAGCACCTTTCGGTACCAGACGAGGTAGTCCATCCACAGCGTGCGCGGCGCGCGGTCCAGACGCTGCCACGCCTCGGCCCCGTACTGCGCCTCGTAGAAGGCGCGGAAGGTCAGCGCCGGCAGGCCCATCGCGGGGCCCGTCAATTCCTTCGGGGATCGCAGCGTGAGCATGCGGGCATAGGTGACCCAGGGGCCCTCCTGGCCGGCGCTGGCGCGATCGAGCACGATCTGGTTGTCGATGCCCAGGCGCTTGAGCATGGCGGAGGCCGCGAGGCCGGCCATGCCGCCGCCGACGATCACGACATCGCGCACCGGGACGCCGTCTACGGTGCGGCGGGGCACCCAGGATTTGGCCGGCCATTCCAGCCACGCCAGATCCTGGCGCAGGCGCGCTTCGAGCGCGGCGAGGCCAGCCGCGTCGGGACGGGGTTCACTCATCATGCGGTTCTTTCGACTTGGACGACCTCGTCGGCGGCCTCGGCAAACGCCGCGGCGCCGTCATGAAGCCGGGCGCCGGGCATCAGGCGCGCCGCCGCGCGCAGCGCCGCGTTGAGCGCGGCGACGGTCGGCGTGAGCTCGCGCCCGGCAGGCGTGATGGCGGCGAACAGAAACGGAATGGCGACATCGAGCTTGCGCGTCACGATGCCGGTCATCTCCAGATGCGAGGTCAGCACGGGCTCGACGATCGCGACCCCGAGCGACTGCCGGGCCATCGCCACCGCGTTCAGCGAGGCGTTGGTCTCGATCACCTCCTGCGGCCTTATCCCGGCACGCTCCAGCGCCTCCTCGACGCGGCGGCGCAGCCGAAATGGGTTCGCCATGGTCAGGAGGCGGCGGCCGCCGAGGTCTTTCAGGCGGATCACCTTCTTCTTCGCGAGCGGGTGATCGGCGGCCACGCAGGCGACGCAGGGCACCTCGCAGACCCACTGCACGTCGAGGCCGGGATGCTGGATCGGCAGGCTGGCGAGGCCGAAATCCGCAGACTGCGCCAGCACGGACTGCACGACATTCTCGGCCGACAGCGACTGGACGTGCACATGGCGCGGCAGCAGGTCGCCGTTCATGGCGGCCAGCGCGGCCGGCACGACGCCGGCGGCGAGCGCGGAGATCGCGGCGAGGCTGAGCACGGGCAGGGCGCCGGCGCCGATCGCGCTGGCGCGGGCACGGATGTGCTTGAGGCCGAGCAGCAGCCGCTCGACCTCGGCATGGAACAGCACGCCCTTCGGCGTCGGCGCGATGCGCGGGCCGTTGCGCGTGAACAGCAGATAGCCGACGTCGGTCTCGAGATCCTGGATCTGCCGCGTCACCACCGGCTGCGAGCGGCCAAGCAGGCGCGCGGCCGCGGTGATGCTGCCGGCGGACATCACGGCGGAGAAGGCTTCGAGCAGCCTGATATCGATCACGTCATCATGCATTCCTGGCATTATGCACCACCTTCAATCCGCTTGAAGCATAAAATTTCCGCTCGGGATGGCTTATTATTCATCAGAAGTATGATGGAATGAACTTGATGCAAAAAGTGGATTATGATCGGTTGTGCGGATGATCCGACCGCCCGACGTTCCTGCTTCGCTGCCGAGCCCGCCGCGCTATCGCCGCGGCTGGGTCGATGACGCCGTCGACGCCATCGAGGCCGACCAGTGCCGGACTGCGGACACGCATCTGATCCGGCTGATCGTGCCCGCGCTAGCGGGCATCGACATCTACCTGAAGGACGAGTCGACGCATCCGACCGGCAGCCTCAAGCATCGGCTGGCGCGGTCGCTGTTCCTGTACGCGCTGTGCAACGGCCATATCCGCGAGGGGACGCCGGTGGTCGAGGCCTCCTCGGGCTCGACCGCGGTGTCCGAGGCCTATTTCGCCCAGATGATCGGCGTGCCGTTCTACGCTGTCATGCCGCGCACGACGTCGGCCGAGAAGATCGCCGCGATCACGCATTACGGCGGCAATTGTCATCTGATCGACGATGGCCGGGCGCTCTATGCGGAGGCCGCCGCGCTCGCCGCCCGGCTCGGCGGCCACTACATGGACCAGTTCACCTTCGCCGAGCGGGCCACCGACTGGCGCGGCAACAACAACATCGCCGAGTCGATCTTCAACCAGCTGCAGGGCGAGCGCTGCCCGCTGCCGGAATGGATCGTGATGAGCGCGGGGACCGGCGGCACGTCGGCCACGATGGGGCGCTATCTGCGCTACTGCCGCCATCCGACGCGCCTCTGCGTCGCCGACGTCGAGCATTCGGCGTTCTTCGATGCCTTCTGCAGGGATGACTGCGCACAGACCTGCGAGCGGCCCTCGCTGATCGAGGGCGTCGGCCGTCCCCGCTGCGAGCCGTCCTTCGTGGCCGGCGTCGTCGACCGCATGATGAAGGTGCCGGACGCCGCGTCGATCGCCGCCATGAACGTGCTGACGCGACGGCTGCGCCGCCCGGTCGGCGGCTCGACCGGAACCAACTTCCTGGCGCTGTGCCGGCTCGCGGCCGAGATGCGGCAGGCCGGGCAGACGGGATCGCTGGTGACGCTGATCTGCGATTCCGGCGAGCGCTATCGCCAGACCTATTACGACCCGCAATGGCTCGCCGGACGCGGGCTCGATCCCGCGCCCGTCGAGGCCGCGCTGACGGATTTCCTGGACACCGGCGCGCCGCTCTGCCTCGACATTGCCGATGCCTGCAATCCCTACGAGATGCGAGATCCCGCATGATCACCCTGATCGAGAAGCTCTCCGGCATTCCCGCCGGTTCGACTCTGGCGGCGGCGCTGAAGACGCGCGCGGAGGTGCTACGCCTGAGCGAGGCGGCCCACGACGCGGTCCTGCTGCCGCGCGATCCCGGCGGGCTCAGCCATGCGCTACGCGCCGCCCTGGCGGCGCGGATGTGCCGCCATGTCGGAAACGCCGCGCTGGTCGCGCATTATGACGGCTATCTCGCGCATTCCGGCGATGACGATGTGGCGGCACTCGCACGGCCGGGAGGGGTGTGCGGCGATGCCCGCCACGACGCGATGGCGCGCCACGCCGACCTGCTGACGCTGTCGCCGCGCGATGCGACGCGCGAGGACATCGCGAGGCTCAGGGCGGCCGGCGTCGGCGATCCCGACATCGTCAGATTGTCCGAGCTCGCGGCGTTCGTGAACTACCAGCTGCGCGTGATCGCGGGACTGATGCTGTTGAAGGAGATCGCATGAGCAAGCCGGTTCACAGCTTCACGGCCAAGGTGCCGGAATGGTCGCCCTATGTGACCCCGGTCGACTTCGCCGGCGCCACGCCGGAGCAGCTCTCTGCGATGAAGATCACGCCCTCCAACAAGGGCGTCTCGTCCTATGTGCTGACCTTGGCGCACGATCCGGAATCGCTCGAGATTCGCTCGCCGCTGTTCAACCTGATCATGTACGGCAAGGATGGCCTCAGCCCTGCCGAGCGCGAGCTCGGTGCGATCGCGGCCTCCGTGGTCAACCGCTGCATCTATTGCACGGCGGTGCATGCCTCGCGCTTCCTCGGCCACACCAAGCGGACCGACCTGATCGAGACGATCTTTGCCGACGAGCTTCAGGCGAGCCTTCCGCCGCGCGAGCAGGCGGTATTCGACTTCGCGGCCCGGCTGTCGACGACGCCGGTCGCGGCGACGCCCGCCGACGTCCGGTCCCTCAAGGAGGTCGGCCTCGACGAGCTGGAGCAGGTCGACCTGATCCTCTCGGCCGCGATCTTCGGCTGGGCCAATCGCCTGATGCACACGCTGGGCGAGCCGCTGGCCGAGGACGCCTGACACGCGGGTCGCGCTGCCGCAAAGCCCGGCTTCGTGCGCAATGCCTGATCTAAATCAACGATCGCCCCGCCAAGCTGGGCTTTCGTGCGTCCTGCACGCGGGGCCTCGAACGGCTCGCGGGAGCTCCGGCGACGGGCCGCCGGGCAGGGGAAGGACGATCCGGCGATGAACTACGACAGCTATTTCGACCGCGCCCTCGACCAGCTGCACCAGGAACGCCGCTACCGTGTGTTCGCCGACCTCGAGCGCCTCGCCGGCCGCTTTCCGCGCGCGATCTGGCACTCGCCAGACGGTCCGAAGGACGTCGTCATCTGGTGCTCCAACGACTATCTCGGCATGGGCCAGCATCCGAAGGTGATCGGCGCGATGGTCGACGTCGCCGCGCGCATGGGCACCGGCGCCGGCGGCACCCGCAACATCGCCGGCACCAACCATCCGCTGATCGAGCTCGAGCGCGAGCTCGCCGATCTCCACGGCAAGCAGGCGGCGCTGGTCTTCACCTCGGGCTATGTCTCCAACGAAACCGGCATCTCGACGATCGCGAAGCTGCTGCCGAACTGCCTGCTGCTGTCGGATGCGCTGAACCACAATTCGATGATCGAGGGCGTCCGCAAGTCGGGCGCGGAGCGGCAGATCTGGCGGCACAACGATCTCGCCCATCTCGAGGAGCTGCTGCGGGCGGCAGATCCCGATCGCCCCAAGCTGATCGTCTGCGAGAGCCTCTACTCGATGGACGGCGACGTCGCGCCGCTGCACCGGATCTGCGATCTCGCGGAGCGCTATGGCGCGCTCACCTATGTCGACGAGGTCCACGCGGTCGGCATGTATGGCCCGCGCGGCGGCGGCATCGCCGAGCGCGATGGTGCGATGGCCCGCATCGACATCCTCGAAGGCACGCTCGCCAAGGCCTACGGCTGCCTCGGCGGCTACATCGCCGCCAACGCCAACCTGATCGACGCCGTCCGCTCCTATGCGCCGGGCTTCATCTTCACGACAGCGCTGCCGCCGCCGGTCTGCGCCGCCGCGACCGCCGCGATCCGGCACCTGAAGAGCTCGCAATGGGAACGCGACCGGCACCAGGACCGCGCGGCCCGGCTCAAGGCCGTGCTGAACGCCGCCGGCCTGCCGGTGATGGCCTCCGACACCCACATCGTTCCGGTGCATGTCGGCGATCCCGAGAAGTGCAAGACGGCGTCCGACCTGCTGCTGTCCGAGCACGGCATCTACATCCAGCCGATCAACTATCCGACCGTGCCGCGTGGCCTGGAGCGGCTGCGCATCACGCCGTCGCCGTACCATGATGACGGTCTGATCGACGCGCTGGCCGAGGCCCTGGTCGACGTCTGGGACCGGCTGGGCCTTGCCCGCGCGCCGCAGGCGCTGGCAGCCGAGTGAAGGGCCAATTGTCGTCCTGACCTGCCAGCTCGCTCTGTCAGTTTGATCTGCCGCAAGGCCGCCGGTGCCCGCGCGGGCATAGTCTTCCGCGATCAGGGGAGCATGCCGGTTCGGCAGGGCCCGGGCCGGCTCAAAGGCGAGACAGCCAATGGCAAAGATCATCGAAGCGCTGCTGCAGGAACACCAGAATCTCGAAAGGCTGCTTTCGGTGCTCGAGCACGAGCTGGAGCTGTTCGACCACAATCGGCGGCCCGACTACGACATCCTGCAGAGCATCATTGCCTATTTCGAGGACTATCCGCAGCGCTGTCATCATCCCAAGGAGGAGATGATCTTCGTCAAGCTGCGTGCGCGCGATCCTGCTGCAGCCGCCACTTACGGCGACGTCGACGACGAGCACGAGACCGAGGCACAACGGTTGCGCGGCTTCGCCGAAGCCGTGAACGCGGTTCTGGCGGACCAGGAGATCCTGCGCGAGAGCTTCCATGGCGCGGTGCACCAGTTCATCGACAGCCAGCGCGAGCATCTGCGCAAGGAGGAGACGCTGCTGTTTCCGGCCGCCCTGCGGGCGCTGCAGCCCGAGGACTGGGCCGACATCGACGCCCGCATGTCCGACCGCAAGGACCCGCTGTTCGATGGCGATGTCGCCGAAAAGTTCCACAATCTCGAGCGGACCATCCTGCGCTGGGAGCAGGAAGCGGAGCAGGCGCGCGCCGGGGCGGGCTGAGGGACGCCCTGTCTCACGGACGCTTTGTCTCAATTGCGCCGCGCGGCCGGAAGGCTATAGTTCCTATTGGGGGACAGGGCGCTCTTTCACGGAGTTGGCTATGACCGCTTCGACTACAGGGCTCGAGCCGGTCCGAGCTGCGATGGCCGGACGTGGTGATGATCCGCAGGACAAGCCGGTGACGACACCGATGTCGCAGCAGAGCGCCTTCGGCTGTCACGGCTACGACATGCATCCGCAGGAGTTCGTGCGCTTGTCGGGCTGCCAGGAGCTGAAGCTTCGTCGCGAGAAGAAGCGGGCCCTGGTCTTGAGCTGACGGCGTGTCGAGCGGACGGTGCTGTTGCTGCGGCGCACTGGATCCGCGCCGAACCATCACCGCTGCTCGCCCGGCGTGCAAATGTCTGCAGAGCGTCGCTCCGCTGCACCCCTGTTAGTTTGTCGTTAACCAAATCGCGCGACCCTGTTCGCATGCTCCCCCAGGAGTGCGACGGAACCGGACAGCCGGATCCGGCAGTCGCGACAAAAGGCCGGCGGCGTAACGCCCGCCGGCCTTTTTGCGTGGGGCCGGGGAGCGCCGGGCTCGCTGTCGGCAACCGGGCAAGGCGACCGCGGCGCCTGCCCTCAATTGCGCCGCGCCAGCGAGCGCAGGAAGCCCTGGTATTCCTCGTTCAGCTCCATGTCGACCGCAGGCGCCAGCCGCAGCAGCACATTGGCGATGAAGGCTTGGTCGTTGCGCGGCTCCTCCAGCACCTCGCGCAGCACCGGGACGTTGTCCTCGATGTGATGCAGGAAGGCGACGCCTTTCTCGGCGGTCTCGGTCCAGCGGGCCCGCGTCCATTTCGCCAGCGGGTACATGATCTCGTGGACGAAGTTCGACTTGCGGGCCTTCTCGAAGAAGCGCAGGCCCGCGCTCCAATGCTCCTTGGCGCGCAGCGGTGGTGGCGGCAGATCGCCGGTTAGCATCTTCTTGCCGGCCTGGCCGACGAAATCATCCAGCGTCGTCGGCGCGTCGATGGTGGCGCGGAAGTGCCACAGCGCGAACGAGCCGGGAAAGTCTGTGCCCATCTGATCGAGCAGGGCGGTCTCGACCTTGTCGAGCGCGGCCTTGTCGCCCTTCAGCGCCGCCGTCATGGCGAAGGCGAACAGCGCGTCATTGCCGACCTCGTGCACGCCGCCGTTCTTGAGCTGCGCGGCCGACAACGTCGGTGTCTTGCCATCTGCGGGCACCGCGGCTTCGCCCGCGCGCTGCGCCTTGATGAAGGCGGTGATCTCCAGCCAGCCCATCAGGTTGGCGATGAAGGCGTCGGGATCGACATGGACGATCGCGAGATTGAGCGGCTCCTTGCGTTGTCTCAGCTCGGTCATGTCGGTCATGTCGCACTCCGTCGCCGCCGGCCGGCGTCCTGTCGCGTTCGCGACACAACGGAAGGACCAACGAGATGTCTGCCGCTCGATGGAGCAAGAAGGAGGCCAGCGGTCTCTCCGGGCTTGCCGGCGCGATGTGGTCCCGGAACGAGTCTTGCTACGTCCGTTCGCTCGATCTCGGGACAAGGAGGACGGCCGGCCCATGTTCACCCGCGTCTGCAAGGCCGACACGATCGACGAAGGCGGCATGCGCCTCGTCATCGCCGACGCCCATCTGATCATGCTCGCCTGGCCCGACAATGGTGAGCTCAAGGCCTATCAGGGCATCTGCCCGCATACCGCGGCGCCGCTGGAGGAGGCTGGGTTCGACGGCCGCCTGCTGAGCTGTCCGGTGCACAACTGGACCTGGGACGCGCTGACCGGCATGCCCGTGCATCCGCTGGAGAGCGCGCTGGCCGAATATCCGGTCAAGGTCGAGGACGGCGTGGTCTACATCGACACTGAAGGGGTCTCGCCGCTGTTTGCGGCGCGTTGAGCCCGCCTGGGCCCGGGAGAGCGGCGAAGACGTCCACGGCCGGCTTGCCCGGGCGCGCAAACGCCTCTATACGTTCGGCGCGCGCGGCACGGAATCACCGCAAAGTGGTTCAGCCGACCTCGCAGATCATCGTCTCAAGCCGCTGATTTGCTGAAGGTTTTGCCAAGAACGTGCAAACGGCGATAGCGCCGGGGCCTCGTGCCTCCGTGGTATCGTGCGTCTTGCTCCCTTCGTCTATCGGTTAGGACGCCACCCTTTCACGGTGGAGAGAGCGGTTCGATTCCGCTAGGGAGCGCCAACCTCGGCTGCTTTTCCTCCCTCAATGTCTGTGTCGGCCGTCCGAGCGGACGTCGCTGGTTTCCGGTCTCTTGTGCATCGCAGGGGCTGCCAACTGGCCCTATCAACCGTCCATTAGGGTCCTTGGCGTACTGCAACGGGCGAGCAGGAGCAGGATTGATGGCCGCGACCAAGAAGCGGGAAGCCCGCAAGTCCATGAGGCAACCGGCGTGGATCACGCTGGAGGGCGGATTCGCGGTTCGGCATTGCCTGGTCCAGGATATCTCCAGCTCCGGCGCCAAGCTCACGCTCGAGGACGCCGCGGCCCTGCCGGCGACGATCCGGCTCGCCTTCGCTCGGGATGCGCGCACGGGGCGGCTGTGCCAGGTGATGTGGCGCCGCGGCGCCTCGGTGGGCGTCAAGTTCATCGGCAAGTAGACGCTGACGTCGCGTTGCGGCGGCGTCTGCGCTAACAAGCGGACATGTGCAGATCTGTCATCCTCGGAACGGTGGCGTGGCTGGCCGTGGTCGGCACCGCGTCCGCCGGCTCGCCGGGTTCCTCGCTGCTGGCGCCGAAGGCTCCGGAACCCAGTAAGCCCGCCCGTCCCGCCACGACCCCGATCAATCCCTGCGCGGCCTACGGGGCCAACTTCGCGCGCGTTGCAGGAACCGATACGTGCGTGAAGGTCGGCGGGGCCGTGCGCGTCGAGATGGGCACCTCAACCGGTCGCTGACGCGCCAAGCCTACGACAGCGGGGGCGCGATGTGGCGGATGAAGGCCGGGCGCCGGGCGATGTCGCGGTACCAGCGCGCCAGGCTGGGCAGCTCCGGCTTGACCACGCCTTCGACGCCGAACCATCTGCGCGCATAGGCGCCGAGCGCGATGTCGGCCAGCGTGAAGCTCTCGGCCTCGAGATAGCTTCGCGTGCCGAGATGCGTATCGAGAATGCGCCACATCGCCGCGGCGTCGTCGGCCGCCTTCTGCAGGGCGGCCATGTCACGCTGCTCCGGCGGGGTGCGCACGAGGCCCCAGAACAGCGGACGCTCGGTCGGCTGTACCGTCGACAGCGTCCAGTCGAGCCAGCGCTCGATCGCGGCGCGGCGCTGCGGCATCGCTGGATAGAGCGGCGTCGCGCTGCCGTAAGCGAGACAGAGATAGCGCATGATCGCGTTGGATTCCCACAGCACGAAATCGCCGTCGACCAGCGTCGGGATGCGGCCGTTCGGATTCATCGCGAGATAGTCCGGCTCGGTGTTGCGGCCGAATTGCATGCCGGCGTCGATGCGCTCATAGGCGATGTCGAGCTCGGCGAGACACCACAGCACCTTCTGCACGTTCACCGAATTGGGGCGTCCCCAGATCGTCAGTCTGTTGTCGGCGGACACGTTCGGCTCCTGTCTGGTTGTGCGCGTGAGCTTCATTGTTAGCCCATGTTACGCAAAAAGCCCCGCGTGCAAGCGGGGCTTTTCCGTCGAACCTGTCATTCACGGCGATCAGCGGCCGAAGAACAGCCACAGCAGAATGATCACCGGGATCGGCACGCCCAACAACCACAGTAGAAGTCCTCGACCCATCACGGCCTCCTCAAAGCGCTGCGTCAATCGAAGCGACAACGCGAGGGGGGCCGTGATGTTCCGGCACGTCGAAGATGGCGGGCGGATCACCAATGTCCGGTGTTCGGCATCGACAGCCACGGTTCGGCCGGAGCTTTCGGCTCGCCCTTCTGCAACAGCTCGATCGAATGCAGGTCGGGCGAACGGATGAACGCCATGTTGCCGTCGCGCGGCGGCCGGTTGATGGTGACGCCGAGCTTCATCAGCCGGTCGCAGGTGGCGTAGATGTCGTCGACCTCATAGGCGAGATGGCCGAAGAAGCGGTCCTCGCCATAGCTCTCCTCGTCCCAGTTGTAGGTGAGCTCGACCAGCGGAGCGCCGCGCGTCGCCGGCAGGCTCTTCAGCAGGTGTTCATCCTCGGGTGCGCAAAGAAACAACAGGGTGAAGCGGCCCTTGTCGTTGTCGATGCGGCGCACCTCCTTGAGGCCGAGCGCATCGGAGTAGAATTTCAGCGCCACGTCGAGATTGCGCACGCGCAGCATGGTGTGGAGATAACGCATCGTTTCTTCTCTCCCTGAGCTTGAAGCGGAGTTTCAACGGCCGCTTGCGGACGCCGATCCATAGCAGCAATTGGCTCGCGTGCGCATCACAGCTGAGCCTGGCGGAGCACCGGCTCGCGCGGAATTGTGGTTCGCACGACGGAGCGCCCGACGGGTCTGCGCCATGCTGCGGGACGCTCGGGATGGCCGCGAATCGCTATTTTGGCAGTGATTCGCCGTGCGAACGAATGGACGCGATGCAGCCGCATACGGGTTTTTCAGCGGTTTTCGAACGCCCTGTGCGGCCAAAATCACGCAGGACCATCGAAAATGCCTGGAAATATAGGGGAAAATGAATCGCATGCTCCATTCGATGCGCATCGCAGCTTGACTTCTCCGCGCTCCGTTGGAATTTTGGCGCCGCTGTGGGTGCTTCGGGGCCCCTAGAAATGCAGGAGAATCCCGAAAAATCGCGGGGTGATACGCCACCAGACGACTGAAGTCCCGGCTGTGCAATGCAGCCAGAAAGCCCCGACAAGTCTGCGCAGCAATGCGCTGATAGCCGCGCAGTCGTCACCTCATTCATCGGTACCAATCATAAGGAGATACGATGGCTACCCAACTGTCCAAGTCGCAACTCATCGAGAAGATCGCGACCACCACCGAGCTGTCCAAGCGTGACGTCAAGAACGTCATGGAGACGCTGACCGACGTCGGCCACAAGGAGCTGAAGAAGAACGGCGTGTTCCTGGTGCCGGGCTTCGCGAAGTTCGTTGTCGTCAAGAAGCCGGCCGTCAAGGCGCGCAAAGGCACCAACCCCTTCACCGGCGAAGAGATGATGTTCAAGGCCAAGCCGGCCCGCAAGATCGTGCGCGCCCGCCCGGTCAAGGCCGCCAAGGACGCGGTCGCCTGATCCTGCTCTCGCAGACAATCAATCGCGACCAGAGGCTCCCTGAAAAGGGGGCCTTTTTCGTTTCATGGTGTTCTGTCTAGCAGGTGTCCTGCTTGGCGCTGCCGTGGGGATCGACTATCGACGCCGACGTTCGCAGCATCCTGGACGGTGCCGAAACGACAGCAGCGCCAGCGCGACGGAATATCTTCGTCGCGTGGCGCTACCCTCGAAGACTGGGCCCTTAAATCCCCAGTACTGATGTGTCTCGGTCATCCGCCCAAAGGTTCAATGATCTTGCGGGAAGAGTCGATCGCGCCTTACGGCCGTGCCATCGCACTTCATCGTCCCGGATAGGGTGCCCTTGCCGGTTGGGGGACAAGCCTGCCCATGTTGCGCAGCAAGCCGTTGATCGCGTTGGTTAAGCTCGGGGCCTGGGGCTGTGGATATGCTGCGGATCTCCTGTGGAGGACACAGCGGTCGGCCGCGATCCCCTTACGCCTCGGGGGAACCGTCGCCGTGCGGCTCGCGCGCCGCGCTGACAACGTCAGGTCCATGGTGACGGGATGCGATCACGACGAAACCGCCATAGCCGATGATGTTGAACAGAAGCTCGAGCCAACTTGCCATTGCCGATCCATGTTGACCGGACCAAACGCATCAACCGGCTGCTGGTTCCCGCAACGACAGCCATGGACCGAGCTGCAACCAATCCGGCGGCGTCTGCGTTGTTTGGACGCATCGGAATTGGAGGACATCGATGATGAGAAAGACACTGGCTGTTCTCGCGACCGCTGGCGCTGTCGCCGCAACCGCACTCGTCGCGCCGGCTCCGGCTCAGGCGCGCGGCATCGGCCCTGGCCTCGCATTCGGTCTTGCCGCAGGCGCGTTGACCGCGGGTGCCATCGCCGCGGCGCATCCCTACTATTATGGCTATGGTCCGGACTACGGCTATGACTACGGTCCGGACTACGGCTATGACTACGGTCCACGCTATGTCTACGGGCCTGGTCCCTATGCCTATTATGGTGGGCCCTACTATTATCGTCACCACCACCGGCGCCATCACTGGTAAGCGTGCGCGCCACTCAGGAATCGAGGAGCCCGGGCGGCATCGGCCCCCGGGCTCGTCCTGCACGCCGAGCTGCAGACAACGCTATTCCGCGGCCTCGCCGCGATCAGCCTTACGCCAGGCCTGCCGCGCATATTCCTTGCGCTCGCGGGCAAACTTCTCCTGCGTCGACTTGAATCGTGCAAGTCTTGCCGCGATCTCGGCGCGCTCCTGCGTGCGCCGATCGTGCTGCGTCTCGTCCTGTCCCACGGAATCCCTCTGCTCCGGTTTGCTATCCGGCGAGTCCGGCCATGAGACGCGCGACAAACTTCCTGGCGAATCGCTGCCGCGATGTGGCTGCCTGATTGCGGCGTGATTGCGGACGCGTGTGGATGGCACATGGCTCGGCTCGGGCGAGCCCCCGAGACCGTCGCCATCCCGCAGGTGCAGGTTGGCCTCCGGACTCGCGCCGCGTGCGCTCCCAAGCCCAGGGGTTTCCAGCGGATGCCACATGGTGCAACGATGAGCTGGCAAACGTGCCGCCGCTGCCCCGAACGTGCTATGGAGGACCCGCGACGATCCGACATGTGGTGCTCCACTGATGATTGCGTCTGATCTGCAGGAGGGCGTGAACCGTCTCGGTGACATGATCGCAGCCGCGCGCGTGATCGTGCCCTTCACCGGCGCCGGCATCTCGACCGAGGCGGGCATCCCTGATTTCCGCTCGCCGGGCGGACTGTGGACGCGCAACCGGCCGATCGACTTCGCGGAGTTCGTCGCCAGCCAGGATGCGCGGGACGAGGCGTGGCGCCGCCGCTTCGCGATGCAGGAGACGTTTGCCGCAGCGCGTCCCGGCCGCGGTCACCGCGCGCTGGCGTCACTCTACCGTGCCGGGAAGATTCCGGCCGTGATCACCCAGAACATCGACAATCTGCACCAGGATTCCGGCTTCGCCGGGGAGCATGTCATCGAGCTGCACGGCAACACCACCTATGCGCGCTGCATTGGCTGTGGGCAGCGCTACGAGCTCGCCTGGGTGCAGGAGCGGTTCAAGGCCGATGGTCTTGCACCGGATTGTCCGGCCTGCGCTGAGCCGGTGAAGACGGCGACCGTGTCCTTTGGTCAGTCCATGCCGGAGGACGACATGCAACGTGCGGCCGAGCTTGCGCAGCACTGCGACCTGTTCATCGCGATCGGCTCATCGCTGGTTGTATGGCCGGCAGCAGGCTTTCCATTGATGGCAAAGCAGGCGGGTGCGCGATTGGTGATCATCAACCGGGAACCGACCGATCAGGACGACGTTGCAGACCTCGTCATTCGCTTCGACATCGGTGAAGTGCTCGGACCATTCATCCGTAATTGAACGGAAATTGATGCATTTTTGTCGGCAAGTCTGTTCATATGCCTCACTGAATCCGATTTTTGTCTATGCGCGGCACGAGGGAATGTTATCTTTGATTCGAGAGATTCGCGTGACTCGTCGGGGGTATAGTCGATGAGCATGCGCAGGGCGCCGTTGCAGGGGTGGCGGCTCACAATTCATCTGTGAGGTCCGGGGTTATGGGGTCGGACGGATTTGAGTCCAAGAAGCTTGGAGTACCGGTCACTGGTGTAACTACACCAAACCGGCTCGGGGCTGACTATCAAGGCAGCGTCGAGCGAGATTCGGCGATTGATGCGCTCACAGGTCTTGGCGAGAACCTCGTCGAAATCAGCGGCGTCATCAAATGGTTCGATGCTTCCAAGGGGTACGGCTTCATCGTTCCCGACAATGGCTGGCCGGACGTGCTGCTGCACGTCACGGTGCTGAGGCGGGATGGCTATCAGACCGCCTATGAAGGCGCGCGGCTGGTCGTCGAGTGCGTCCAGCGGGCGAAGGGCTATCAGGCCTTCCGCATCGTCTCGATGGACGAGTCGACGGCGATCCATCCGGCGCAGATGCTGCCGCCGCGCACCCATGTCACGGTGACGCCGACCAGCGGGCTGGAGCGGGCCCAGGTCAAGTGGTTCAACCGGCTGCGCGGTTTCGGCTTCGTCACCTGTGGCGAAGGCAGTCCGGACATCTTCGTGCACATGGAGACGCTGCGCCGGTTCGGCATGACCGAGCTGCGCCCCGGCCAGTGGGTCCTGGTCCGCTATGGGCCCGGCTCCAAGGGCATGATGGCGGCGGAGATTCACCCGGAGACGGGCTCGCCGGCGCTATCCTCGCACTGAGCGAAAGCATCGACGGATGTTGCGGAGCCCCGGGGACCCCGGGGCTTTGTCGTTCTCTGGCCTGGGCGTTTTGGGCGAGGGGTCTCCAACGGTGCCGTCCGCGGTCTTGCTGCGGAGGCCGTGACCGTGTAGTGACGGGGTCTTCCAGGACATTGGTCCGTCGAGGATATCGGGGTATAGCGCAGCCTGGTAGCGCGGCAGTTTTGGGTACTGCAGGTCGTTGGTTCGAATCCAGCTGCCCCGACCATTTCCTCATCGCGCGGCAGGGATGTGCCTGATCACGCGGCCTCAAGGCCCCAGCTGCGAGCAGTACAACCATGGGGATTGTGGGCGAGGCCGCCTGGCAGTCGTTCCCGCATGATCATCGGCGTCACGCCAGGGCTTTGATGGATGCCGAGGGGGAGCCGTCGTGGCTGGCGCGGCTCAAAAAAATTCGGATGCTCCCGCAGCGGCAAAACCCGGGAGCATCCGAAGTGGTGCGGGTGAATCCGGGGAAGGAACATCCGCCAGCCCTCACATCAGCGCAATCCGGATCTCGCGTCTTTGCGGTAAATCAAATCAATCGCTTGGGTCTGCGCGGCGTCATCGGCAACGTTGTGCAGCGCGTGTTCGCGACATCGCGCGGCCAGATGTGAGCCAGCCGGGCCGGGCAAAACAATGCCGGCCGCGATTGGCGGCCGGCATGGCAACGATGGATCTGCAGCGTCGGCTCGATCAAGGCACTGCGCGCGGCGACGGCGGGTTTCAGCCCGCGGTGCCCGTCACCACGCGCGGCGGCGCCATCTTGAAGTGCTGCTTCGCATAGGCGACGATCTGGCGGTCGCTCGGATGATCCGCTGCCTCGACGGCAACGATGCGCTTTCCGATCGCGGGATGTTTCTCGCGCAGATGCTTGGCGAGCTCGGTCTTGGCGCCCGCGGGGCCGATGATCAGGATCTCTCCGGCATCGTTGAGCGCGCTCGCAATCTCCTCGAGGAAGTGCTTGTCGGGCGCCGCGTGGCCGCTGCCGATCGCATTGGCCTTGTGGTGAAGATGCTTGGTCTGCAGATGCGGATGCAGCGTCAGCTCGTCGGCACCGGTCAGGCCGATGTGAAACAGCTTGGCCTCGCTGTGATCGAGCCAAATGACGGCATGGAAATGGGTCGACATGATCTGGTCCTTGTCAGCAAATCGCCGCGTGAGCAGCTTGCGCCAGGGAGCGCATGCCGCGGCACGCGGCTCCCGTGTGCTGACAACCTTAGCCAGCCGGCACCAGGCCCTGCTTGATGCAGGTCAACCGCCAAAGCCGCCGGGAAGCGGCCGCGCGGCTCCCCTCACGAGGACGCGGCTGGTTTCGGTGCGGCGGGTTTCGGCAGCGGCTTGTCCTGCCGCTTCGACCACGAAATGTAATAGGCCACCGT
This sequence comes from Bradyrhizobium sp. SSBR45G, assembly GCF_030159255.1. Taxonomy (GTDB): domain Bacteria; phylum Pseudomonadota; class Alphaproteobacteria; order Rhizobiales; family Xanthobacteraceae; genus Bradyrhizobium. The sequence continues at coordinate 266,837 of NZ_BSCT01000001.1, forward strand.
CGTCATGATGGCGATACCGGCGGCGCTGATCAGGATCTGCGCCAGCAGCGAGCCCGAGCTCAGCATCAAGGTGAAGTGGCCGATGAACGACAGGAACACGCCGACGCAGAACACCGCGAGCGACTGCTGACCGCAGACGACGAGGGGGTCGAAGCCCTTCCACTCCAGGCCCGGCCATTCCTTCGGCACGAAGCGGATGACCAGGATCACGATCACGACGAAATGCAGGAAGCGATAGGGGGCGAGATTGGTCTTGTCGTTCGGGTTGAACGCCGAATACAGCCAGTGCGGCAACATCGTGCCGTAGTCCGGGAAGCGGCCGGCCATGGTCATGATCAGCGCGAGCAGCAGATAGGCCAGACAGAAGTAGAGCGTCGCCGGCGCCATGATGATGCTCATCGAGCGGCGGGCGCCACCGAGCGCGCACCACGAGCCGAACACGAACAGCACCTGCCAGCAGTACGGGTTGAAGTACCAGGTGCCGGCGGGATAGGCGGCGAAATTCCAGCCCATCTGGCGCGCTACGAGCCAGAGCACGATCGAGGCAATCATCGTCAGGTCCGGCTGGCGCAGCATCATCCAAAGCACCGGCGGGAAGAATCCCATCAGCACGATGTACAGCGGCAGCACGTCGAGATTGACCGGCTTGAACTTCAGGATCAGCCCCTGCGCCAGCGTGTCGCTGGCATGGTCGACCAAGCCGGCGACGTTGAACTCGTCGATGATCTCGGAAACCCCGAACCGGGTCGCCAGATAGCTGATGGCCACGATGTAAATGACGAACAGGACGATGTGGGCGACGTAGAGCTGCCACACCCGCTTGGTCAGCCGTGTCGCGCCGACGATGAAGCCGCGATCGATCATCATGCGCGCATAGACGAACGACGCGGTATAGCCCGAGATGAACACGAACAGGTCGGCGGCGTCGCTGAAGCCGTAATTTCGCGTGGTGATCCAGTTCACCACATTGTCCGGGATATGATCGAGATAGATCGCCCAGTTGGCGATCCCGCGAAACAGGTCGAGCCGAAGGTCGCGCCCTCTGTCGGGCAGCGTGGCATTGATTTTCATGGCCGCTTCAACGCACTGTTTTGAATGGAAAACGTTCGGGGAGCAGGGGAGGCGCCGTGGCAGTCGACCGAGATTGTCACGGGACGGCAGAATGACTATACCGGGCACGATAAACGGTCATGTCCTGGATGGGAATCACCGTTCCGTGCTGAACGTTTGATGTAACCCATCCCGGCCGTTTCCGCCAAACGCCTGACGACCGCTGCTTCGAGGGGCTCTTCCAGCCATGACTGCACGCATTTCCAAGCCGGCCAAGAACGCCATGCAATCGGGGAAGGCCAAGACCCGGGACTGGCAGCTGGACTACGAGCCGGAGCAGCCGCGCGCCGTCGAGCCGCTGATGGGCTGGACCTCGTCCTCGGACATGAAGCAGCAGCTGACCTTGCGGTTCGACAGCAAGGAAGAGGCGATCGCCTATTGCGAGCGCAAGGGCATTCCGTACCAGGTGATCGAGCCGAAGGAGCCGGTGAAGCGGCAGATCGCCTATGCCGACAACTTCTCGTTCCGCCGCGGCGAGCCTTGGACGCATTGATTTCGGACGGATCTCGAAGCACTGCTCTTGGGCCTCCCGTCTGAGCCCGACAACGGGCTCACTGGTCGGCGCGCAGAGGCATGGACGCCGTAGCCCGGGTCGTCTAGCCCGGGCCGGTCGGGATCGGCAGCGGTCCGTCCTTGGACTGGCCGAGCGACGGAAAGCTTCTGATCGCGCGGACGCCGGGCAGGGCGGCGAACTGCCGAAGCTGCTGGCTCATGCCCTCGACGCCGGTCGAGACGCATTTCAGCAGGAAGTCCGCATCCCCCGACAGCCGCCAGCATTGCTGAACCCAGGGCAGCGGCATGATCGCAGCCTCGAATGCCTGCAGCGCGCTCTGGTGCTGGCTGTCGAGCTGGATCGTGACGAACGAGACCACCTCATAGCCTAGCAGTCGCTCGTCGATGGTGGCGCGGATCGCCTTGATCACGCCGCGGCTGCGCAGCGCGCGGACACGGCGCAGGCAGTTGGGCTGGGAGATGCCGACGCGCTCGGAAAGCTCGTTGATCCGGATGCGGCCGTCCTCCTGCAGCTCGGCCAGGAGCCTGCGATCGATTGCGTCGAGGTCGGGAGTGTCAGCCATCGCCGCATGCGCCTATTCGGTCGGGATGGCGTCTCGGCCGCCCGGCGGGCGCCCCGCGCTCTGCGGCATGACGCCGGACAGCACCAGCTTTTCATGGGCGGCGATGATCGCGTCCTTGGTCAGCCGGCCGCCCGGACGATACCAGCTGCACAGCCCCGTCAACAGCGCGATGATCGCGAAGGTCGCGACCTGGACGTCGACCACCTCGAAGACGCCCTCCGCCACGCCGTCGGCCAGAATGTCGGTCAGCCGGCGCTCATAGGCGCCACGCAGGGCCACGACGGCCGCATAGTTGCGCGGCTCCAGGCTGCGCAACTCCGAATTGGCGATGAACACCTCGCGCTTCCTCGTCATGTGGTAGCTGACGTGGAAGGCGACGAAGGCCCGCAACCGTGCGACCGGTCCGTGCTTGTCACGCAGCACCAGCTCCAGCTCGCGCAGCAGGTCGTTGATGTGATCCTGGATCAGATCGGACAGCAGCTCCTGCTTGGTGCTGATGTGGTTGTAGAGCGAGCCGGGCTGAATGCCGACCTCTGCGGCGAGCTGGCGCAGGCTCATGGCCGCGTAGCCATGCTGGAAGATCAGCCGCAGGCCGGCCTTGCGGATCGCCTCCATCGTCGTCGGACCATGCGACCCGATCGTGCGCGCCATCTTCAGCCTCGCCGGATGGTTGCGGGCGCGTCGGCCGCCTGATCCGACCCGCGCCCGTGAATTTTATACAAAAACACTCGTATTCTCAATATCATGATCGTCGGCCCGAAACATACAACAATCCCCTTGAGAATAGAATTTAAAAACGTATGATCGTTTAATTCGAGAACAAGGGACGGCTCCAATCGGCCGCCCGAACGCAGGGAGGACAGCATGCCGGCAGAGATGGTACACCCGCGTTCGCAGCGGTCCCTCCGGCCGCGCGCGGTCTGACGCGTGCTCCCTCGGCTTTCCATCCGGCCCCAGCAACGAAGACGGCGATCATGACGCTTCATTCCACGATCGATCCCTCGTCCTCCGATTTCGCGCGCAACGCCGAGAGCATGCGCGCGCTGGTCGCAGACCTCCGCACCAAGCTCGCTCAGGTCTCGGACGGCGGCGGTGAGGCTTCGCGCAAGCGCCATTTGGCGCGCGGCAAGATGCTGGCGCGGCAGCGCGTCGACCTGCTGCTCGACCCCGGCACGGCGTTCCTGGAATTGTCGCCGCTGGCGGCCCATGGGCTCTATGGCGGCGACGTGCATTCGGCCAGCATCGTCACCGGCATCGGCCGTATCGCCGGCCGTGAATGCGTCGTCGTCGCCAATGATGCCACCATCAAGGGCGGCACCTATTACCCGATGACGGTGAAGAAGCACCTGCGCGCCCAGGACATCGCGCGGCAGAACAATCTGCCCTGCGTCTACATGGTCGACTCGGGCGGCGCCTTCCTGCCGCTGCAGGACGAGATCTTCCCCGACGAGCGGCATTTCGGCCGCATCTTCTACAACCAGGCGCAGATGTCGGCCGCCGGCATTCCGCAGATCGCGGTCGTGATGGGCTCGTGCACGGCGGGCGGCGCCTATGTGCCGGCGATGTCGGACGAGAGCATCATCGTGCGCAATCAGGGCACCATCTTCCTCGGCGGCCCGCCGCTGGTGAAAGCTGCGACCGGCGAGGTGGTGAGCGCCGAGGAACTCGGCGGCGCCGACGTCCATTCGCGGCAGTCCGGCGTGACCGATCACTACGCGCAGAACGATGCCCATGCGATCGGCATCGCGCGCCGCATCGTCGGCACCCTGAAGCCGCCGGGTGCCCGCACCGTGCTCAACATGCGCAAGGTGCGCGAGCCGCGCTATCGGGCGGAGGAGATCTACGGCGTGGTGCCGGCCGATGGCCGCAAGCCGTTCGACGTGCGCGACATCATCGCGCGCGTGGTCGACGGCTCCGAGTTCGACGAGTTCAAGAAGCTCTATGGCCAGACGCTGGTGTGCGGCTTCGCTCACATCTGGGGGCATCCGGTCGGCATCATCGCCAACAACGGCATCCTGTTCAGCGAGAGCTCGCTGAAGGGAGCGCACTTCATCGAGCTGTGCTGCCAGCGCAACATTCCCTTGGTGTTCCTGCAGAACATCACCGGCTTCATGGTCGGCAAGAAATATGAGGCCGGCGGCATCGCCCGTGACGGCGCCAAGCTGGTGACGGCGGTTGCGACCGCCGCGGTGCCCAAGTTCACGGTGGTGATCGGCGGCTCCTATGGCGCCGGCAATTACGGCATGTGCGGCCGCGCCTATGCACCGCGCTTCCTCTGGATGTGGCCGAATGCGCGCATCTCGGTGATGGGCGGCGAGCAGGCGGCGATGGTGCTGAGCCAGGTCCGCCGCGACGGCATCGAGGCCAAGGGCGAGAGCTGGCCGGCCGAGGAGGAAGAGAAGTTTCGCAGCCCCATCCGCGCGCAATACGAGGCGCAGGGCAATCCGTACTACGCGACAGCCCGGCTGTGGGATGACGGCGTCATCGATCCTGCCGATACCCGCCTCGTGCTCGGGCTCGGATTGTCCGCTGCCGCCAATGCCCCGGTCGAGCCGACCAGGTTCGGCCTGTTCAGGATGTGATCATGGCTCCTCCCGGACTGTATCGTCGTTTCCGCAAGCTCCTGATCGCCAATCGCGGCGAGATTGCTGTGCGCGTCATCAAGACGGCGCGCGCGATGGGATTGAAGACCGTCGCGGTCTATTCCGAGGCCGACCGCAACGCACTGCATGTCGCGCTCGCCGATGAGGCCGTGCTGCTCGGGCCGGCGCGCGCCCGCGACTCCTATCTCAACATCGAGCGGCTGATCGAGGCCGCAAGGCAGACCGGTGCCGAGGCGGTGCATCCCGGCTATGGCTTCCTGTCCGAGAGCGCCGAGTTCGCGCAGGCCTGTCTCGACGCCGGGCTGGTGTTCGTCGGGCCGACAGCGGCGATGATCACCGCGATGGGCTCGAAATCCGGCTCCAAATTCCTGATGGAGCAGGCCGGCGTGCCCTTGGTGCCCGGCTATCACGGCGAGGCGCAGGACGAAGCGACGCTCGCCAACGAAGCCGCGCGGATCGGCTTCCCCGTGCTGATCAAGGCCTCGGCCGGTGGCGGCGGCCGCGGCATGCGCGTGGTCCATGCGGCGAGCGATCTCGCTGATGCCGTCACCAGCGCCAAGCGCGAGGCCAAGGCCGCGTTCTCCGACGATCGCGTGCTGATCGAGAAATACGTCGAGAACCCGCGCCACATCGAGGTGCAGATCATCGGCGACAGCCACGGCAACCTGGTCTCGCTGTTCGAGCGCGAATGCACCCTGCAGCGAAGGCATCAGAAGGTGATCGAGGAGGCGCCGTCGCCGACGCTGACCCCGGCCCAGCGCGAGACGGTCTGCGCGGCCGCTCGCCGTGCAGCGGGTGCGGTCAGCTATGTCGGCGCGGGTACCATCGAGTTCGTCTCCGATGGCCGCGACGTGTTCTTCATCGAGATGAACACGCGGCTGCAGGTCGAGCATCCCGTCACCGAGCTGATCACCGGCGTCGACCTCGTCGAATGGCAGCTGCGTGTCGCCTTCGGCGAACAGCTGCCGCTGAAGCAGGACGAGATCCGGCTCAACGGCCACGCCATCGAGGCCCGGGTCTACGCGGAAAATCCGGCGAAGAACTTCATGCCCTCGGTCGGCACCATCAAGACCTGGCGAACGGCGGCGGAGACCGCCGGCCTGCGCGTCGATGCCGGCTATCGCGAAGGCGATGCCGTCTCGCCCTATTACGACGCGATGCTGGCCAAGATGATCGCCTGGGCACCGACGCGCGAGGTTGCCATCGAACGGCTCAATCGTGGGCTGGAGGACACGGATGTCCGCGGCATCGTCAGCAACATACCGTTCCTGTCGGCGCTGCTGACGCATCCGGATATCGTGGCCAATGCAATCGATACCGGCTTCATCGAGCGCCATCTGGCTCAGCTGACACAAGCAGGCGCAACGGCTGGCGATGTCGAGCTGTGCGCTGCGGTCGCGGCTATTCTCATCGACGAGCAGAAGGTTGCCGCAACGGAGCAGGGCTCGCCGTGGCGTGCCTCCGGCTGGATGCCGGTCGGCTTGCGGCAGCGCGTGTTCTCCTTCCGCGCGGGTGCCGGCGGCGAGCCGCGTACGGTCACGCTGTCCTATGGTCCGGGCGTGCAGAGCCTGTCGATCGATAATCGCGTGACGTCATTTTCGGCGATTGCCACCGATGATGGCGGCTTCGACCTTGTGCGCGACGGCGTCAAATCCCATGTGGTGGCCGTCATCGAGGGCCATGAGCTGTATCTCCGCACCCTCAACGGCCGGTTCGATCTGCACTGGATCGATCCGTTCGGCGGCGACGACGAGGAGCAGAGCGGCGAGGACAAGATCGTCGCTCCCTTGCCGGGCACCGTCGTGGCGCTGCTGGCGCAGGAAGGGGCGGTCCTGGAGAAGGGGGCGGCCATTCTGACGCTCGAGGTGATGAAGATGGAGCAGACCTTGCGGGCGCCGTTCGCAGGCCGGCTCAAGGCGATCAAGTGCAAGGTCGGCGACATCGTGCAGGAAGGCGTCGAGCTGGCGGAGGTCGAACCCTCCGCCTGATCCTTCAACCGGAGAGGGCAGCATGAGCGAGAGCGTGCGCATCATCGAAATGGGCCCGCGCGACGGCCTGCAGAACGAGAAGACGCTGGTCAGCGTGGCCGATCGCATCGCCTTCATCCGCGCGCTGGTGGACGCCGGCCTGACCACGGTCGAGGTCGGCGCGTTCGTCTCGCCCAAGGCGATCCCGCAGATGGTCGGCTCCGACGAGGTCATGCGCAGCGTGGCCGCGCTGCCCGGCGAATTCCACGTGTTGGTGCCGAACGTGAAGGGCTATGAGGCCGCGCATGCTGCGGGCGCCAAGGTCATCTCGGTGTTCACGGCGGCCTCGGAGAGCTTCTCCCGCGCCAACATCAACTGTTCGATCGGGGAGTCACTGGAGCGCTTCAAGCCGGTCGTTGCGCACGCCAAGACCGACGGCATCAAGGTGCGCGGCTACGTCTCCTGCGCGCTCGGCTGTCCCTATGAGGGTGAGATCAAGCCGCAGGCGGTGGCCGACGTCGCCAAGGCGCTGTGGGACCTCGGCTGCTACGAGATATCGCTGGGCGACACGATCGGCGTCGGCACGCCGCTGAAGGCCAAGCAGATGCTGCGTGCCGTCTGCGACGACGTGCCGGTGACGCATCTGGCGATGCATTTCCACGACACCTACGGCCAGGCGCTGGCCAATCTCTATGCCGGGATGGAGGAGGGCGTCCGCGTCATCGACGCCGCCGCCGGCGGCCTCGGCGGCTGTCCGTTCGCGCCGGGCGCGACCGGCAACGTCGCGACCGAGGACGTCGTCTACATGCTCGAGGGCATGGGGATCCGGACCGGCGTAGACATGGCCAAGCTGCTAGCGGCGACCAACGAGATCAGCCGGCTGCTCGGCCGCCCGCCGGTGAGCCGCGTCGCTGCCGCGCTGAATGCGAGAGGCAGGCGAGTAGCGAATGGCGAGTAGCGAATAAGGGCGGCGGCCCACTCGCTAAATCCCTATTCGCTACTCTCTGTTCGCCATTCGCTATTCTCACCGGCTCAGATCCGGCCCCATCACCAGATCCGGCAGCGCGGTCGAGATCTGCGGCACGAAGCACAGCAGCAGCACGGCCGCCATCATCAGCAGCACGAACGGCAGTGTGCCCCAGATCACCTCGCGCAGGGGAATGTCGGGGGCGACGTTCCGGATGACGAAGATGTTCAGGCCCACTGGCGGGTGGATCAGGCCCATCTCCATCACGATCGTCATGACGACGCCGAACCAGATGATGTCGAAATTCGCGGCCCGCAGCGGCGGCAGGATGATCGGCGCGGTCATCAGGATGATCGAGACCGGCGGCAGGAAGAAGCCGAGCACGACCACCATCAGCAGGATCGCGGCGAGCAGTTCCCAGCGCGGCAGATGCATCGCGACGATGGACTCGGCGACGGACTGCGAGATGTGCAGGTAGCTCATCACGTAGGAGTACAGCAACGACATGCCGATGATCAGCATCAGCATCGTCGACTCGCGCAGCGTCGCCTTCATGATCGGCGCGAGATCGGCCGGACGCCACACGCCGTAGATCAGCGCGATCAACGCCAGCGCGAGAATGCCGCCGAGACCCGCAGTCTCCGACGGCGTGGCCAATCCGCCATACAGCGCCACCATGACGCCGGTCAGCAGCAGCACGAACGGAATCACGCGCGGCAGCACTGAAAAGCGCTGCGCCATCGTGTATTCGTCCCTGGTCAGGATGTCAGACCAGGTGCCCGACTTCTCGTAGACCGCTTTAGCGCGCGCGTATTCCTGCCGGAAGCGCACGACGGCATAGACGCCGAACAGGGTGACCAGCAGCAGGCCGGGCCCGATACCGGCCAGGAACAGCCGTCCCAGCGATTTCTCTGCGGCGATCGCGAACAGGATCATCGTGATCGATGGCGGCAGCAGGATGCCGAGCGTGCCGCCGGCCGCGATGATGCCGGCAGCAAAGCCGCCGGAATAGCCGCGCTTGCGCATCTCGGGGATGCCGGCCGAGCCGATTGCCGAGCAGGTCGCGGGCGATGATCCCGCCATCGCGGCGAACAGCGCGCAGGCGAACACGTTGGCGACGCCGAGGCCGCCGGGTACGCGATGCAGCCAGGCGTGCAGCGCGGAGTACAGGTCCTGACCCGCGCGGGAGCGGCCGATCGCAGCGCCCTTCAGGATGAACAGCGGGATCGACAGCAGCGTGATCGACGCCATTTCCTCGTAGACGTTCTGCGTCACCGTATCGAGCGACGCGGCCGGCATGTAGATCGCCATGAACACCACGGCGACGGCGCCGAGCGCGAAGGCGATCGGCATGCCCGCGAACATCGCAAACAGGGTGGACAGCCCGTAGGCGATCCCAATTCCAAACACGCTCATCGACGCGCTCCGGTCAGCGGCGCCACGATCTGCAGCAGCATCTGGATGCACAGCAGGGTCATGCCGGCGGCCATCAGGCCGTAGGGAATGGCGAGCGGCGGCGACCACATCGAGTTGGAGACCTGTCCGTCTTCCCAGGCCTCATGGGTGAGGGTCCAGGATTTCCAGGTAAAGAAGGCACAAAACAGGAAGCTGGCGACGTCGACGAGCCAGAGCCGGATCCTGTTGGCCAAGGGCGACATCAAGCCGACAAAGGCCTCGATGCTGACGTGGCCGCGATTCTCCTGCACATAGGCTGCGGTCATGAAGGTGGCGCCGACCAGCAGGAACACGGCGGCTTCGTCCTGCCAGTAGTTGGCGGCCTTGAACAGCGCGCGACCCGCGACGCTGTAGCTGAGGATCAGGCAGGCGGCGATCAGCGCGATCGCGGCCAGGACGACGATGATGCTGTTGAGCAGCGAGATCACACGCTGAAGCGGCGCCAGCGGTCCGCTGGCGCCGTTGGTCGGCGAAGCCTCGCTATCGGAGACGGGCGCGTGCATCAATCAGGCCGCGACGTCGGAGGCGAGCTTCAGGAGCTTGGCGCAGTTCGCCGACTTTGCGCCGTAGTCCTTCCAGGCGGTGTCACGGGCAATGTCGCGCCATTTGTTGACGGTCTCGGCGTCGAGCTCGGCGACCTTGGCGCCGGCCTTCTCATAGACCTTGGCGACCTCGATGTCGTCGTCCTGCGCACCCTTGCGTCCAAAGGCCTCGAGCTCGGCGCCGACAGTGACCAGGATGTCCTGCTGGTTCTTCGGCAGCTTGTCGAACGTCGCTTTCGACATCATCAGCGGCTCGAGCATGAACCAATAGGAGGCCTTGGCGCCGGAGGTCAGAGCCTTCGCAACCTCCTCGAGACGGAACGAGATCAGGCTGGTCGAGGAGGTGATGCCGGCATCGCAGGCGCCGGTCTGCATCGCCGTGTAGATTTCGTTCGACGGTACCGACAGCACCGACGCGCCGGCGGTCTGCAGCACCATGTCCATCTCGCGCGAGCCGCCACGCACCTTCATGCCCTTGGCGTCGTCGGGAGTCACCAGTGGGCGCGAGCGGCTGGCGACGCCGCCCGCCTGCCAGATCCAGCTCAGCAGGATGATGCCCTTGTCGGCGAGAAAGTCGTTGAGCGCCTTGCCGACCGGCTCGTTCTTCCAGCGCAGGCCTTGATCATAGGTGGTCACGAGACCCGGCATCAGCCCGATATTGGTCTCAGGAACCTCGCCGCCCGCGTAGGGCATGGGATAGAGGCTGATGTCGAGGGCGCCCTTCCGCATTGCCGAGAACTGCGCGACGGTCTTGATCAGCGAGGAGTTCGGATAGATCTCCGAAGCGATCTCGCCGCCCGAGCGCTTCGACACTTCTTCGGCGAACACGCGGCACAGCCGGTCGCGGAAGTCGCCCTTGTCGATGGTGCCGCCGGGGAATTGGTGGGAGATCTTGAGCGTCGTGGCAGCATGGGCCGTGCCGGTTCCGAACCGCAGAATGGCGGGCGCAGCGAGCGCGGAGGCGATGACGTGGCGGCGTGAGAGCATGAGATTTCCCCTGGACAACTTCTGATTGGGTTCCCGGATCCCGGTTCGTGGCGTGCCTATATTAGCCAATCTGCCGGATTTACCTCTAGCCGAACCAGACAGTTCGTTCGAGGTCTAATGCATGGGAATCGACACATTGCTGCGGCGCAAATGCCAGTCTCTGAATCCCTTGCAACGATTGTACTAACATGGGCTTGCCGGGCGAAATTGTGTCGACCTTCCAAACACCGCCGACCGCCCGTCAAAAGTGATCGCCGAAAATAATTTCGCCGGTCCGTAACAACGGTGGTGCAGGCAACGTCGAGATCAGGGAGCGGCGCATCGATCGCCGTCCAACCCCGCACTCCGAAGGAGCGACCATCATGACCTCTCGTAACCGCCTCATCCTCGCTTTGTCCGCCGCTGCTCTCGCCTTCAGCGTGGCGGCTGCGCCCGCAGCGTTTGCTGAGGACAAGATGGGCAAGGACGATGGAATGAAGAAGGGCGCGATGTCCCATGACGGCATGAAGAAGGACACGATGGCCAAGGACAGCATGGGCAAGGACGGCATGAAGAAGGACGATGCCATGTCCAAGGACGGGATGAAGAAGGACGACGGCATGATGAAGAAGAACTGAGCCGGTCCGATCGCGGCGCTGCCGACGACGTCAGGCTCGGCGCTTCACCGTACTGACGGCACGGCACTGACGACGGAAGGCGCCATGGCGAGAAACCGGCCATGGCGCCGCTCCATCACTTCTTCTTTCCGCGCGCCTTGCGCGCGGCGTAGCGTGCATCGCGCTTGGCCTTCTGCTCGGCTTCCATCTCGGCCTGACGGGCGGCAAACTCTTCCGCCTCGCGGGCGAGCCGGGCGGCTTCGGCCACCTTGGCCTCTTCCTCGAGCCGCTTCTGCTCGGCCCTTGCGGTCTCGCGCTCGAGCCGCTGCTGCTCGCGGCGGGCCGCGGCAGCCTCACGCTCCTGCCGTCGCTTCACAACCTCGGGATCGTCCGGCCCGGGCTGCGACTTGAACTTCTGCAGGATGCCCTGCCGGGCCTGCTGCGCGGCCTTTTGCCGATCGGCAAAACCGGGTTCCTTGAATCCTCTCATGGAGACGTCGTCACTTCGCTGATGGTGTGGTTTGATGTGTGGTTCGGTCGGGCTGCATGCGCCGCCAAGCCATTGCTTCCACGGTGTCGTGAACACGAGCGAGGGCCGACGCGAGGCCGTGTGTATAGGATCGCATGCATCGATGACAAATGCTTTATCGCCACTCTCCCGCCTCGGGCGGCTTTGACGCTTGCATGGCGCGCGCTGGAGGCTATGTAAGCAGCCCCCGCGCTGCCGACAAAGGCCGGCCGGATGTGAATTGCATCACACCCCGCGGGCACCAGCACACCACCCGGGTGCGACGTCGAACGGAGTTTACCAGCATGACCTCGGTCTTTCGGAGGCGCAGGGGCATGGCGACCGTCCTTGCGCTCGTGGGTCTGGTGGTCAGCGCCGGCGTGATGACTGCGGTGCTCGCCCGGCCCACCCCGGTTCCAGCCGGCGTTCTCGGTGCGGGCTGGCAGTGCGCGCAGCTGTTCTGGGTGACGAGCTGCACGCGGGTCGAGCCGGTCGTGCCTGCATCGCGTCAGCACCCCGATCCCCACGGCGCGGCGGCCGACCTGCGAGCAGCCTAGGCTTAAGACGGCATGAGCGATCGGGACGAAGGCAGCGGGCGTGGGCCCGCAATCGCGGCGCTGCTGTTCGCAGCGATCGTGGTCGGTTTCGGCTTGTGGCTGGCCCACAGCCTCACCGCGGCCAGCAAGATGCAGGATTGCCTGATGTCGGGGCGGACCAATTGCAACGTCATCGCGCCGGAGCGCTGAGGAGCGCAAACCCAGCGGCGAATCAGCGCGCTTTTCGCGTATCCTGATCGGCAGGATCGGCGCTGGCCGCAAAATCGTCGCGATTCTACCGGTTTGTCGCGCAGGATGTGGTGTGGCCGAGATGTCGGGCACTTTGTCCGGCCGGCGCCCGGCGCGCCGCGGCCTCGGCCAGGACAGCACCATTGCAGATGACGGGCGAGCGAGGGGTAGGCAAGCATGACGTTGTTCGATCAAACCAGATGCTGGCTGCCGGCCTTGGCCGTCCTGGCTGCCGTGGCGCTGCCGACCGCAGGCCAGGCGCAGGGGCCAGGAGGTGGACCAGACCAGGCCGGCCCCGGTCATCCGCACGGCCGTCCGCCGGGTGTCATCCGTCAGGGGCAGGGCGGACAACAGCCCTCCGGCCAACCCCAGGCGCAGCAGGTGCCGCGCCAGCAGGGCCCCATGGCAGGTCAGCCAGGTGGACCACCACCGCGGGCCGTCATGCCGCCGCAGGCCGCCATGTCGCCGCAGGCCGCTATGCCGCCGCAGGGGCGCCTGCCGGCGCCGGTGGCGCAGCAAGGACATCCGCCCGGCGCGGGCTATGACCGTGGCCACGGCTATGGACCGGGACCCGGCCCGGCAGCCATGGGCCGTGGGCCGGACGCGCGCTATGCCCGCGGCGCCGTCGGCGTTCGCCAGTATGGTGGGCAACCCTATCGCGGCCGGGTCGGCTGGGAAGGTGGCCGCTGGCGCCACGAGGTTCACAACGGCCGGCCGGGCTGGTGGTGGGATGTGGGCGGCGTCTGGTATTATTATCCCGAGCCGATGGAAGGTCCGCCGACCTACGTGTCCGAAGACTATGCCGACGACGTCGTCTATGCGCCGGCTGCAGCGTATGAGGCGCCTCCGCCGCCGGTGGCCTACGAGCCTGCGCCGCCGCCGTCCGATCCGGATCCCGGTGCCAGCGCGCTCGGCGGCGCCATCATCGGGGGTGTGCTGGGCGGCATCCTGACCGGCAAGGCGGGCGGTGCAGCCGCGGGCGCCGTGATCGGTGGTGCCACGGGCGCAATCGCCGGTGCCACGGCCGCAGCGCGTCCGGGCTATTATTTGTCGCAAGGCAATTGCTACTATCGCTATCCGTCGGGCGAGTATGTCGCGGTTGATCCGCGCTCCTGCTATTGACCCCGCGCAGATTCCGGAGGTGCCGCAGGCAGGGTCTGTGGGCGGCGCCACCGGACCCGGGAGTTGTGTCCGGGACCGGGCATCGTTCGCCCGGTCGCGAGCTGCGACCGGGGCTCCGCAAAGGTCCGGAGCGGGACTTGGAACGAATCCTGTTACGCTCCGCTTCATGGCGAGGTGAGAGTTTCCGGAGCGATGGCCAAGGCGTCTAAGCTGGTTGCCGCCAAGGGCGGCAAGGTTCTCCTGGTCCGGCGCTGCATCGATGGCCGCTGGATGTTTCCGGGTGGCCGCAAGCGGGCGCGCGAAACCGCGAAGGACTGCCTCAAGCGCGAGATCAAGGAGGAGCTTCCGAAGCTCAAGCTCGGCCGGCTGCGGCTGTGGAAGGAAGTCACCGAAAAGAACAAGCGGTCCGGTCGCAAGATGAGCGACGCGATCTTCATCGCCAAATATGCCAAGGGGCGGCTCGAGATCGGTGACAAGAAAGAGATCGACCGCGCGGTATGGCAGAAGCCCTACGGGCTCAGCCTGACGCCGACGTCGCGCTACATCCGCGACCGGCTGTTTCCCCGCAAAACAGATTGAGTGACTGGATCCGGAACCTCTCGCGGCCTCCGGCGTTCTGTCTTCATGACCTACGACAGCACAGCCAGATCGCCACGCGTCCTCTCGCCTGAAGAGCGTCGGGCGCGCGATGCCATGCGCAGGACCGAGGCCGAGCAGGCCATGCGCGAACATGAGGAGGCCCAGCGGGCCTTCTACAAGAATCGCGAGCGTCTGCGCGCCGAGCGCCTGGCCCGCGAAGCCGGCGAGAAGCGCGACTGAGTCCTGGCGACTCAGCCCGCCGGGCGGGTTCTGAACGCGTTTGCCATCCGCAGGAACGCCCGATCGAGCAGGTCGTACATGTCGCCGGTGATGTCGCAATCGAACATCGCGCGGCGCATGCACGTCATCCACTCGTCGCGCTCGGCCTCGCCGATCGGATAGGGGCGGTGCGCCGACATGATGCAGCGGTGCTCGGCACGCTCGAAATACAGCGCCGGTCCACCGAGCCAGCCGCTGAGGAACTCGAACAGCAGCTGCCTGATCGGACTGAGGTCGGCACCATGCATGGCGCGGATGCGGCTGGCGTCCGGCTCCTCGTCCATGATCGCGTAGAAGCGATCGGCCAGACGTCGAACGCCCGCTTCCCCGCCGATGAGCTCGTAGGGCGTGGCCTCGACCACCACTGCTTCGCTGGCTGAATCCACTGCCGTCATTGCATCTCGTTTCCGTTCGCCCCTTTGTAGCCAACAGGCGACGGGCGCACGGTGCCTTGATCTGCATCAAAGGCGACACGCCCAAGGCCGCCCCGCGGCGCAGCCGGGGGCGTAAGCAGGGAAAGCGCGGACGCGCTAGCGCATATTGGCTTTGACGAGGCGCTGCCGGTCGGTGTCGGCGGCAATCTGGCGCAGGGTCTGGCGCAGCAATGCCAGATCGACGGGCTTCGAGAACGGCGGGTAGACGTTGAGGCCCAGGATCTTGCCCGCTCGCACGGTCACGTCGCGGGTCTGGTCGTCGGAGCCGCTGATGATCAGCACGGGCGTGCGGCATTTCATGTCGGCGAGGAGCTGCAACACCTCCGTGCCGGAGCGCTCGCCAAGATTCAGATCCAGGGTGATGCACTCGAAGTTGCGTCGGCGCAGCACGTTGATGGCGCCGTCCACCGAGTTGACGCCGGTGGTCGCAAACCCGGCCTGCACCGCGATCTTGCGCAGGATCGACAGATGAACATCGGCATCTTCGATCACGAGAAGTTCGTTCAGCATGGTCCCCGCGCGGCTGTGTGTCGGCTTCTAGTGGGCGCCTGGAGCTTAAGAGTCGGTTTCTGAGTTCCACGTAAATTTTCAGTCCCGTAGAATCACGGAAAAATCTGCACGCTGCCGGGCATTTGGTAACCGTCAGATCGCTGATGGTCCTGCAGCGGTGCCAGGCGGCGCCTCCAGCGTCACCCGCGGATGGAGGTTCAGGGGGGCACGTCGTCATTCAGCCTCGCGACGCGCATGGCGCCCGAGCTTTGCGGTCGGCTCGCCCTCGAGAACAGAGGGCGCGGGGAATGCCGGGTGATGGCCTCACCCATGGCCCGCCTGCAGCAAGAAAAGCAGGCGGCAGTCACCACAGGTTCAGCCGGATCAGCCCGGCATTCCCCGCGCGATGGTTTTCACGCTTATCTCGCGCTCTCCCCGGTGTCCGGCTTTTAGCCACCGTCGCCGCCGGGATCATCATCACCTGACGGCTTGGCGCCAGCCTCGGGGCGCCAGGACCACGCGATTTCACGTCCGCAACAAGGCCGTTCGTCCGCGCGCCATTGAAGCACGCTGCGGCCTCGTCGCAGCCACCGCATCCCGCGCCCAACGTCCGTGACGATCGCGAAGCGCCCCTCTCGAGGAGCACGGGACGAGGGCATCAGACAACAAGTTTCGAAAAACAGAAAGAGGAATATTTTTCGCAGACAGACTGGACAGAGGTGATGTCGCTGAATGCGCTGTTGAAATGAGCGTCACGGCGCATCGCCGGACTGTTAGTCCGCCACTCACAGGTGAGGCATCGGGCCGACCCGACGGGCAAATCACTTGCGACCAGGCTCGCCGTTTGCTGTCATGCGTCTCGGCGCACCGTGCTGACGGCGCGCCGCGGACCATGGAGGTGACGTCGTGGCAACAGCTGCGACCATTGGCGCACCGGCCATGGATGAAGCTTGCGACGCCCGGGGGGCGATGGTACGAATTCGCCCAACACTCAAGATTGTGAGCGGCCGACGACATATCTTGTTGCTCGAAGTCGCAGTTACTTCGTTTTTTTCCGGGACGCGTTTGCGCTCCCATCGGATGGGGGCAATTCGTGCCGCAAGCAGCAGCCTACCGCGTCATGATCAATCGACTGATGAACCGAGCCGGGCTTCAGATTGTCCGGCAGTCCACGCTGGACCGTTTGATCCTTTCGGCGCGCCACGGCGAGACGATGCAGCCGGTCGAAGTTCGTCTGGTCGAGCCTGAGTCGAACGAGCCTCAACCGGACGAGCCTCAAGCAGACGAAGCCGAGTCGATGGAGCCGGCGTTGCGGTCGAACGAAGGCGCCCACAATTTCCGCAAGGTGGCACAGGCCAAGGAGCCGACGGAGGAAGTCCCGGTCTCGTATCTGCGCAATCTCCAGCGTGAGAGTCTGGCGCTCCGCGACATGTCGACGGAGCTCATCAAGCTCAGGGCGCAGCTGGAAGGGACGTCCAACGAAGCCATTCCGGCCGCTCCGGCCGAGGCTGAGGCCGGATCCGGGACAGGCAACCACAAAATCTATACGCCCGTGTATGATTACTGCGGGCTGCGAACCGACCCCACGATCGTGCACAATCACGACTTCATGCGCGATCCCCGGTTCGTCGCCGCCTATGAGCGCGGCGTCGTCGCGGAAGGCTATGAGCCCCACTATTATTGGCGAGCTCACGTCGCACTCTGGTGCGCCAGCGTCGCCGCCCGTCTGACCGGCGACTTCGTCGAATGCGGCGTGTGTCGCGGGATGCTGAGTTCGTCGATCATGACCTATCTCAACTGGAACCAGATCGGCCGGCGCTTCGTCCTGTTCGATACCTTCACCGGGGTCGACGAAGAGATCGTGTCTGCAGAAGAAGTCGCTTCCGGCAATCTCGGCTACTTTCGAGAAATGTACAAAGAGGACATCTACGAGCGCGTGGTTCGCAATTTTTCCGAGTTCAAGAACGTCGAGATCGTGAAAGGAAGCGTCCCCTCGACGCTGTCCAGCGTCGACATCGAGGCCGTGGCCTATCTCTCGATCGACATGAACAACGTCACGCCCGAGATCGCGGCCATCAACCATTTCTGGGACAAGCTGCAGCCGGGCGCTCCCGTGCTCCTCGATGACTATGGTTTCGTCAGGTACGAGGCGCAGAAGCGGGGTTTCGATGCCTGGGCTGCAGAACGGGGCGTGAGCATCCTGGCGCTGCCGACGGGACAGGGCCTGATCGTCAAGCCCCCGGCCGCGTGAAGACCACGCGTTCGAACGAACCGCCTCCCTCGTGCTGAGGCGGGGCCGGCAGCTATGGCTGCGGGACGAGACGAGGACAAGTCGCGGCTCGCGCGGAGCCGACATTGACAGCCTCTGCGCGCGACCACTACGGTGATGCCGACGGTTCCTTTCGAGGATTAAACGGGAACGCGGTGAGGGGAGATCCGAAGCCGCGGCTGCCCCCGCAACTGTAAGCGGTGAGCCTTCGCCATCAGCCACTGGATCTCGGTCCGGGAAGGCGGCGACCAGGCGGTGACCCGCGAGCCAGGAGACCTGCCGTCAGTCGTGGTCACACGTGAGCACATCGGGCGGGGTGTCCTGGTGGAAGCCGTTCTCCTGCTGCCAAGCGGGAGAAGTCTTTTGCTTGCGGTGACGTGCCACGTTGTCGCGAGCCTGTTTGATGATCTCCGCTCTCTCCGTCGCGTCGAAGCGACGCGTTCTTCTCCTGTCCTCAATTGCCATCCTGTGCCTGTCATCGCCGCCCGACGGCTGGTCACAGGACTCCAGGACGGAGCACGCGCTCGATCCTGTGGTGGTCGACCCGCCCACATCTCCGCGTGCGCGCCGCTCCGCCGCGGCTGACGTGAAGCGCGCCGCCGCCAGGCCGCTCCGTGGGCGTGCTCCCCCGCAGACCGACGTCGGGGCCGCGGTGCCGGCCAAGCCCGGCTTCGCCGCACCGACGCTGAACCTGACCGGCGCGACCTCGACGGGCAGTCGGCTCGGCCTGACGCGGCTGCAGACGCCGGCGAGCATCGACGTGATTTCGGCCGAGACACTTGCCGAGCGCGGCCAGCAGAACGTCATCGATGCTGTGACCCAGAATGCCGTCGGCTTCACCGCGAGCCCGGCACCCGGCAATGGCGGGCTGTCCTTCAACACCCGCGGCTTCACCGGCAACGGTTCGGTGATGACGCTCTATGACGGCACGCGTCTCTACGTCGGCTCGGGGACGCTCACCTTTCCCTTCGATACCTGGTCGGCCGAGCGCATCGAGGTGCTGCGCGGCCCGGCCTCGGTAATGTATGGCGAGGGGGCGGTCGGCGGCGCCGTCAACGTCGTCTCGAAGCTGCCGCTGTGGGTTCAGCGCAACCAGGCGGAGATCTCGCTCGACAGCAACATGACGCGCCGGATCGCCGTCGACAGCGGCGGACCGGTCAGCAAGGACGTGGCCTACCGCATCACCGCGACCGGCAACCTGTCGGACGGCTGGGTCGATCGCGACCGGACCTCGAATGTCGCGCTGCATGCGGCGGTTCAGGTCAAGCAGAATGAGGACGTCACCTGGACGATCTCGACCGACTATGGCGACCGCAGCCCCTCGCGCTATTTCGGCACGCCGCTGGTCAATGGCCGCATCCTCGAGACCCTGCGTTTCGAGAACTACAATATCGGCGACAGCAGCATCCGCTATCGGGACAGTTGGAACCAGGTCAAGACGGAATGGCAGGTCGCCGACGGCATTTCCGTCCGCAACACGCTCTATTATCTGAATAGTCGGCGGCACTGGAAGGATGTGGAGAGCTACGCCTACAATGCCACGACGGGACGCATCGACCGCAGCAGCTATATCGAGATCTTCCACGACCAGCAGCAGATCGGCGACCGATTCGATGCGACCTTCCGCGGCCATATCATGGGCATGGCCAACGAATTCGTGGCCGGGGTCGACGTCAACAACATCAGCTTCACCCATACCAACAACTCGCCCTATGGCGGCACGTCGTCGGTTGCGATGTACGACTTCGATCCGGGCGTGTTCTCCAGTCCCAATCGCACCGTGCCCGGCTTCGGCAGTACGACCAACCAGTACGGCCTGTTTGCCGAGAACCGCCTGTCGGTGACGGACCGGTTCGCGCTGATCGGCGGCATCCGGCAGGATGAGCCTACGATCGCGCGCACCGACTATGTGACTCCTGGCAACAGCTACGAGAAGTCCTATCACGCCACCAGCTGGCGCGCCGGCGCCGTCTATACGCCGATCAAGGATCTTGCCTTCTATGCCCAGTATGCGGTCGCCGTCGATCCGGTCGGCAATCTGATCACATTGTCGGCGGCGAACCGCAACTTCGCGCTGTCGAGCGGCAAGCAGATCGAAGTCGGCGTCAAGCAGTCGTTGTGGGGCGGCCGGGGCGAATGGACGCTGTCCGCCTATGAGATCGTCAAGAACAATTTGCTGGCGCGGGATCCTGCCAATCCCTCCGTCACGGTTCAGGTCGGCCAGCAATCGTCGCGCGGCGTCGAGGCGTCGATCGGTCTCGTGCTCGATCATGGCTGGCGGATCGACGCCAACACGGCGCTGTTGCGCGCCAAATATGACGACTTCGTTCAGTCGGTCGGAGGCGCCGCCGTCAACTATGCCGGCAATGTCCCCGTCAACGTGCCGCAGACGGTCTCCAACGTCTGGGCGACCTGGGGCTTCGCGCCGAACTGGTCGGCCAATGCCGGCGTCCAGATCGTCGGCAGGACCTTTGCCGACAATGCCAACACGCTGGTGCGGCCGGCCTACACCGTCGTCAATGCCGGCGTCCAATGGAAGCCTGATCCAAATACCACGGTGTCGTTCCGCGTCTATAATCTGTTCGATGAGATCTATGCGACGTCGGGCGGGACGACGCAGTGGCTGCTTGGTCAGCCGCGGACGGTCCAACTCGCCGTGAACGTGACGTTCTGACCATGCGCCGCCGGTTCGTTCGGACGGCGCGGCGGTGGCTGTATCTCAGCCACCGTTGGATCGGCATCGCCACCTGTCTGCTGTTCGCGATGTGGTTCGCGTCGGGCGTGGTGATGATGTATGTCGCCTTTCCCAATCTTTCCGAGAGAGAACGGCTTGCGGCGCTGCCCGAGCTGGATTGGAGCCTGGTCGCGCTGTCGCCCGACGAGGCCTTGCGGAGTGCTGGGTCGACCTCCTACCCACGCGATCTCCGTCTGTCGATGCTCGGCGACGCGCCGGTGTATCGGCTGACCGGCTGGGATGGCGTCCGGCGCACGCTATCCGCCGTCGACGGCCGAACGGTGGAGCAGATCTCCGAACAACAGGCGCTTGCCGTGGCGAGATCGCATCCGGCGAGCCGCGCCCCCGTGGTCGCAGGGATGGTTCATCGCGACCAGTGGAGCGTGACGGCGCGCTACGATCCGTTGCGGCCGTTCTACCTGGTTGGGCTCGGTGACGCCGCCGGGACCGAGCTCTATGTGTCCGCGCGCTCCGGCGAGATCTTGCTGGATGCCAGCCGCGCGGAGCGCGTGTGGAATTGGCTCGGCGCCATCCCGCATTGGATCTATCCGACGGTGCTGCGCCAGGACGGAGCGTTGTGGCGCAGCGTCGTACTCTGGATCTCCGGCATCTGCCTCATCGTCGGCATCAGCGGCATCTGGATCGGTCTCCTCCGCGTGCGGCTGAGGCGCCGCTATGCGAGCGGGCGGATCACGCCGTATCGCGGCTGGATGGCGTGGCATCATCTCACGGGACTCGTCGCCGGATCCCTGGTGTTGACCTGGATGTTCTCGGGCTGGCTGTCGCTCAATCCGGGTGACGCCTTCGCCAATCGCGGCACCGCGCGCGAGACCCTGCAGCGTTACGCCGGCCATGACGCACCTGATGTGGCGGCCCGGTTGCCGGCCGTGCTGCCGCGCGACGCTGTCGAAGCGCGCTTCGTGTGGCTCCAGGGTGTTCCGCTGATGATCGTGGCTTCGCGCGACGGCTTGCAGACGCTACGCGATCCGGCCACGGGCGACGTCGTC
The DNA here is from genome assembly GCF_030159255.1 of Bradyrhizobium sp. SSBR45G. Lineage (GTDB taxonomy): Bacteria > Pseudomonadota > Alphaproteobacteria > Rhizobiales > Xanthobacteraceae > Bradyrhizobium. The sequence continues at coordinate 288,346 of NZ_BSCT01000001.1, forward strand.
CGGCTCACGACCGAACGCCTGCAGGCCGTTGCTGCGACGCTCATGCCGGGCGATCGCCTTGCGACGATGCAGCTGTACACGCAGTACGATTCCTACTGGTACGCCCATCATCAGCCTCGCGAGCTGCCGGTGCTTCGCGCGCAGTTCGACGATGTGGCCGGGACCTGGTTTCACATCAGCCCCGTCACCGGCGAGGTGCTCGGGCGCATCGACGACCGCCGGCGGATCTATCGCTGGCTCTTCAATGCGCTGCACAGTTTCGATTTCGGGCTACTGCTCGCCTACCGCCCGCTCTGGGACGTCCTGGTGATCACGCTGTCGCTGCTCGGCGGCATCGTTTCGGTCAGCGGAGTGGTCATCGGGTGGCGCCTGCTGCGCAGATGATGCAGCGCCTGGCGAAGGGCTCAGCGACCGGCGCGACGAATCATCGCTGTGGAGAATGCCGGGGCAGTGGGGAGGCCGAGGTCAGAGCGGACGCCGGCTCGCAATCGGGGCGGATGAGCTCGGCAGGCCGTTGACCGGGGCGGAGCCGGCCGGGCGGACGCGCCTGGCCGACTGCCGCCATTGCCGGACGTTCACGAAGATTCCGGCGAGCAGCAGCGGCGCGGCGGCGGCCGCCGCCATCAAGGGCGACAGCGGTTTCGGCGAGATCATCTCCAGGACCATTTCGGAGACCATCCAGAGCGTCCCGAACACGACGGCGAAATCGAGCGGAGGGATGCGCAGCCAGTACAAAAAGCCTGCGACCAGGACCGCCGGGGCGAGGGCGGGGCCAATCATGTAAAAGGTCAGCTCCGGCGGCGTCAGGGCGTCGAGAAGCATGGACGCCAGCAGCCAGAGGCTGAAGAACATCACTGCGCCGTCGAGATATCGCATGGACCACCTCCGCCGCGACATTTTGGCGCAATCTTTGGCTGGTTTGTGACTGTTTCGTCAAGTCGGGAACTTCCAAGCCGCCGCCGGCTCGCGTCACCGGAGGCCTGGACGGGGCACAGCCGCCCGCGCCGCACCATCTGGATACCTCCCGCGACCATGCCTCCGTCGAGAACACGGCATGTCGGGCTGGTCTGGGCATGAGGTCCGAGGCATCACGTCCGAGGCGCTTGGTGCATGACGTGGCGGACGTGGAAGACATCCTGAAGCAGGCTGGCGCACGGCGTGTCAGCACGCGTTGAACGTGTCATGTGAGACGGCGCCCCCGGCGCGGCTGCCGGTATAAAGTTTATAGATCAGCCAGGATCTGGCATATCCGCACGGCTCCGCGGGACCATGCGCCATGCCCATCGAAGATGTCGAAACCCTGATCCGAGTCATCGCCTCCGGCCGTAGGCCGGAGCTTCTGCTGTTCTGGGGCCACACCGCCAAGGCCAATGACGTTGGCAAGCACGTGCTCAGCCAGTGGTGGCCCGCGGCGTTCACGCTCGACGGTCTGACCTACGCGACCGCCGACGATCCGCAGGCGCGCGATCCCGCCGCCTGGCTCGGCCTCAACCTGCTGGGTTTCGCGCTGATGCAGGCACGCACAGCGCTCGGCTGAGCTCGGCGGCTTGCCTGCTGCGGCGCTTGGCCGCTCACAGCCGCGGATCAATCGGCTCGCTCTCCAAGGCCAGCACGGCAAAGACGCATTCGTGCACGCGGCGCAGCGGCTCGCGGGCGACGAAGCGGGTCAGCGCCTCGTGGCCGAGCGCGAATTCGCTCAAGGCGAGCTTCCGCTTGCCCTCGAGCTTGCGCGGCCGCAGCCGCGCGAGATGCTCCGGCGCATCGTATTCCGGGCCGTAGATGATGCGCAGATATTCGCTCCCGCGCACCTTCAGCGCCGGCTGGATCAGGCCCTTCGGCCCGCGCGCAACGAAGCCTTTGGGCTTCACCACCATGCCTTCGCCGCCGCCCGCCGTGAGCTGCTCCCACCAGCCGATCGCGTCATTGACCGCCGTGTCATCCGCCAGCGTCACCGTGCGCCATTGCGTGCGCGCGATGACCGGGTCGGCTGCTGCCAGCCGGTCGGCCAGCGTCATGTGCCAGACGTGGTCGTGATCGAACCAGACCCGGCCCTCGCTGGCGAGCAGGTGAAACGGCGCGACCTCGAGATCATCGATGCTGCTGACCGGCCAGACATAGGGGGCCCAGGCCTGGCCATAGCGCCGCGCGCGCGTGACGCGCTCCCGGACATGATCGCCGAGCGCCGCGACGTCGAGCCCCCGGGCCGCGGCGCGCGCCAGTGCATCCGCTGCCGCGTCCAGGCCCACGACCGATGACGCTGCGACCGGCGCATACTGGCTCTCGATCAGGCTGCCGGCCTTGGCCGACCACGGCATGATCTCGGCGTCGAGCAGCAGCCAGTCGGACTGCAGCTCCTGCCACAGCCCGGCGCGCTCGACAGCGCCGCGCAGCCGCGCCAGCAGCGCTTCGGTCATGGTGGGATCGTTGAAGAAGGCGCGGCCGGTGCGGGTCCAGATCGCGCCGCTCTCGTCGCCGGCGATGCCGAAGCGGGCCTTGGCGACATCGGCACTGCTGCACAGTGCGATGACCGCGCGCGAGCCCATGTGCTTCTCCTCGCACACCACCTCGGCGACATTGCGCGCGCGGAAATGCGCGAACGCCTCCTCGGGACGCTCCAGCCAGCCCTCGCGGGCGCTGGTCTCCGACGGCGACATGGTCGGCGGCAGATAGACCAGCCATTGCGGCGCGAGCGCAAAGCGACTCATCACCTCCAGCGCCGCCGCCGCGTTCTCCTCGGCCACGACGACGCGCCCCTTCAGCGTGGTGTCGATCCAGCGCCGGCCGCTGACGTCAGCGATGTCGAGCAACTGGTCTGCCTCGGCCTGCGCCGAAACAGTGCCCGCGCGGGCGGTGAGCGGACGGACCGGCTCGCACCAGACGCGCTCGGCCTCGACCTCGACGAGCTCGCGCTCGGGCCAGCGCAGCGCGGTCAAGCGGCCGCCGAATACGCAGCCGGTGTCGAGGCACAGCGTGTTGTTGATCCATTCGGCGTTGAGCACCGGCGTGTGGCCATGGACGACGGCGGTCGGCCCGCGATAATTGGCGGCCCAGTCGGCGCGCACGGGCAGGCCGAACTCGTCGATCTCGCCGGTGGTCTCGCCATACAGCGCGAACTCGCGCACCGCGCCTGAGCCGCGGCCGATCATCTCCTCCTTCAGCCCGGCATGGGCGACCGCGAGCCGGCCGCCGTCGAGCCAGACATGGCTGCGCAGGCCGTCGAGAAAGCCGGGCAGGGCGTCGCAAAAGCCGCGATCCTCGCTCGCAAGCTGATCGATCGTGGCCTGCAGGCCATGCGCGATGGTGACCTTGCGGCCCGCCAGCCAACGCCCGAACTTGCGGTCGTGGTTGCCCTGCACGGCATAGGCGCTGCCGGCCGCGACCATGTGCATGACGATGCGCAGCACGTCCGGCGATTGCGGGCCGCGGTCGACGAGGTCGCCGACGAACACCAGCTTGCGCCCCGCGGGCGGCGTCACGGTGACGGCGCGGCGGCCCTCCTCGTCGTGCCATGTGACCTGGTAGCCGAGCTTCGCCAGCAGCGCCTGCAACTCGCCGGCGCAGCCATGGACGTCGCCGATGATGTCGAACGGGCCGGCATCGTGGCGCTTGTCGGTCCACAGCGGCTGCCGCGCGACGGTCGCCGCCTCGATGCGCTCAACGCTGTCGAGCTTCCACACCTGGCGGAAGCCTTCGCGCTGCAGGCCGCCGAGGCCGCGGCGGATTTCCGAGACCATGCGCTGCACGACCGGGCCGCCGAAGGCGCGCTCGGGGCGCGACCTGTTTCGTTCGATACAGATGTCGATGCCGGGATCGAACACGATCGCGACCGGCAGCGCGTGCCATTTGCGCGCGAGCTCGATCCAGCCCTTGCGGTCGGCTGTGCGCACATTGGTGGCGTCGACCACCGCGAGCCGGCGATGCTTCAGCCTTCGGCCGGCGATCTCGCGCACGATGTCGAAGGCGTCCGCGGAGACGCTCTGGTCGGTCTCGTCGTCGGCGACCAGGGCGCGGCAATGATCCGAGGAGATCACTTCGGTGGGCAGGAAATGCTTGGCGGCGAAGGTCGACTTGCCGGAGCCGGTCGAGCCGATCAGCACGACCAGCGCGAAGTCGGGGATTTCGATGTTCATGAATGTGCTCAGCGGGTGAAGACGGCCATCTGGGTCGGCGCGCCCAGGGTTTCGTCGTGATGGCCGATGCCGGAGACGGCGACCTGATAGTTGAAGGCGGTACAGATATGCGTCGCCCAGCCGGCAAATTCAGCGCGCGTCCATTCGAAGCGGTGGTCGCGATGGCGGAACTGGCCGGCGGGCAGGCTCGGAAACAAGGCGTTGTAGTCGGCGTTCGGCGTGGTCACGATGACCGCGCGCGGATGAGCCGCGCCGAACACGACGCGCTCGACCAGCGGCAGCCGGTCCGGATCGAGATGCTCGATCACCTCGACCAGCGCGGCGGCATCGGCCTCGGCCCAGCGCGCATCGCGATAGGTGAGCGAGCCGTGGAGCAGCGTGACGCGGCCCTCGGGCGGACCGCCGAGCGCGCCGAGCTTCAGCCGCTTGGCTGCGCGCTCCAGCTCGCGGGCGGCAGGATCGAGGCCGATCAGGCGTTCGGCGAAACGCTCGCGGACGAGAAGCTGCAGCAGCTTGCCTTCGCCGCAGCCGAGATCGGCGATGGTCCTGGCGCCGCTGGCGCGCAGTGCCTCGACGACCGCGGACAGGCGCAGATCGTTGAGGCGGATCGGCGTCTCCAGCGTCTCCTCGGTCTCGCTGCGCGCATCGGGATCGAGCGCCTCGTCCTGCGTCTCCGGCGCGAGCCGGGCCAGCGCCGCCCGGGCCAGCACGCCGCGATGGCGCAGGTAGCGGCGCACGATCAGCTCCTTGGCGGGATGGGCGTCGAGCCAGCCTTCGCCGCGCTTGAGCAGCTTGTCGATCTCCTCGTCGCCGACCCAATAGTGCTTGGCGTCGTCCATGACGGGGATCAGCACGTAGAGATGGTTCAACAGCGCGCTGAGCCTGGCGGTGCCGCGCAGCGTGAGCCGCACGTAGCGGCTGGTCGGATCGCCCTGCGGTCCCGCCACGGCCGCGACCTCGACCTCCCAGCCGAGCGGCTCGAACAGCTGCCGCAGCACGGCTTCGCCGCCGCGCAGGGGCAGGGGCGTCACGACGGCTTCCAGCGGAATGGCGCTGTCGGCGAGCTCCTGGCGGCTGCTGCTGACGCCGTTCATCGCGGTCCGGAACGCCTTGTTGAGCGCGACCGACAGGAACGAGGACGCGGCATAGGGCCGGTCGTTGACGTATTGATCGAGCAGCCCGTCGCTCTGGCCCTTGCCGCGCACGAGGCCGATCGGATCGACGTCGAGCACCAGCGCCGCCTCGCAGCGGCTCTCGCTGGCCTCCGGATAGACGATCAGCGCCTTGCCATAGGTGAGCTCGAGCTCATGCAGCCTGTCCGGATGCTTGTTGAGCAGGAAGCCGAGATCGGTGGCGGGCTGGTGGGTGGTGGCGATGGAGAGAAACATGGCGTCAGTTAAACCAATCCGCTTGATGTGATCCACTCGAGATGCAGGCGAACATATGCAGGCAGACCCGGGCGCGTCTGTGACGCGTCCGGGCCCATTGTCGTCAGTGCAGGGTGGACCCTCGCGGAGTCTTCTCCTGCGCCGCGATCCAGGCGATCACGGCCTCGGAGAAGCCGTCGACCCGCGTCCAGGGCCCATAGCCGACCCCGTGCTGATACGACGCCACGTTGACCATCGTCCCGCGCGCCCGCGGCTGCGGCACCGCATCGTGGCTCTGCTCGTCGGTGAAGACGATCAGGCGGTCTCCCGCCCGGTCGACCTCCTCGACCGCACGGCCGAGATAGGTCCCGGCATGCGGCTGCGAGTTGATGATCGCATCGCGCAGCGCGAAGCCCCGGCGCGGCGGCACCTTCACGACAGCGTTGCTGAACGTGAAGATCTCCACCGCGTCGCAGACCTCACGGGCGAGGATCGCCAGCCCGCATGCGGCTTCCGCGCGCGTCATCTCCGACTGCGCGGACAGCCTTGCGAACATCGAGCCGGACACGTCGATCAGGAGCCGCGTGCGGCCCGGAAGCCGCGCGTACCCCTTGATCGATCGCAGCATCGCGCCCTCGAGCTCGGGCTCGAAGTTGGGCGCGTGCCGGGCCGCCGTGATGAACCGATACGGCAGGACACGGTCCGTCCGCATCGTCGCGATCGCCTCCGCGATCGTCGCGCGCGGCACTCCGGCCTGTCGCATCAGGCGCAGGTTGCGCAGCAGCGCCAGCGCTCCGAGCCTGTTCTCACCGAGCAGCCGCTCGAAGCTCGCACGTTTGTCCGCACCCGCCGACAGCGCGACCTCCCAGGTGTCGGGCGAGGGCAGCTCGCCCTGGACGAGCTGCTTCCACACCGCCTCCTGGGCGGCGTCCTTCGGCCTGGCGTGCACCAGGAACAGGACGTCGCGCAGCCGCACCGGGCCCTCGCGGTCATACTTCGCGAGCTGATAGGCGTCGAACTTCTCGAACGCCTTCGCCAGACCCTTCTTGACCTGCGCCGACACCGGCTGCCGCTTGCGCTGCTGCTGCGGACCGAGAGAGTCCGCCCAGTAAATCGCCAGCAGCTCGGTCATCTCGTCCGGCCGCTGGATGATGCGCGCCAGCGTGTCGGCGACCAGCGCACGGTGCTGTGGCAGCCGCGCCATCTCGCGCGCGACGAGCAGCGGCGCATGCCGCAGCTTCATCTCCTCGCGCGCACGGACTGCGAGCTGAGCCACGCTGCGCGGCTCGACCTGGGGCACCAGCGCCTTGATGCGGTCGGCGATCGCGACCCCGTCCTCGTAGAACTGGTTCTCCCACAGCAGGCAGCTCATCAGCGTGCGCTGCAGCGCCTGCTCGGGCGCGAGCTGTCGGGATGGCGCACCCTCATGGGTGAAGGCGCGCAGGAACTTGTTGAGCCTGACCATGGTGGCCTCCTCTTGCTGGTTGATGATGGATGGGTTGGCCGGGGCGCCGGCCGACGCGCATGATGTCGGTTGAGATCACGCGCGATGGGACCGCGCGCCGGGAACGGGCGAATGCTGAGGTCCGCTCCACTGATATGGAGCGGCTAGTGCTCTGCCGCTGAGCTACCGGCGCATGGAACGCCGGGTGGGAGTCGAACCCACGACCTCTCGATTAGCAATCGAAGTATCAGCACTCTTCACCACGGCGCGTGGCAAGGGTTGACCGCCTCATGCGAGGCGATCAGGACATGACGGACCACGAGCCGGGAACAGGCGACGGCTGAGATCCGGTCCAGAAAGGTGGACCGGAAAAGCGCTCTACCTCTGAGCTACCGGCAGAACGCCGGGCGGGATTCGAACCCGCGACCTCTCGCGTGGAAGGCGAAGTAACAGTCGTCTTCACCACGGCTCGTGGATTGGTTCGGCGGGGAATAAGCGATGCTGTTGCTGCCCTTGTCGGGCGCTCGGGTTCAACGAAGTAACAGGCATCTTCACCACCGCTTGGCCGCCCGGCTTGAGCCGGGCGACGATGCTTGATGCTGGGGAACAGGCGATCACGGGAATACGACGATCGAAACGCAAGCTTGGCGTAACGCCTCGCCGCAACCCGCGTCTCACCCATCTCGCTTGACGGATTCCACGGTACGATCGATCGAAGGCGGCTCATCGCCGCGTTTGGCGCGAAGGATCCGCGATCTTCACCACCAGCATCTCCCGGCCGCGAACGGCCGGGAATTCAAATGGCTTTGTCTGCGGCGCTGCACGGCGCCGCATGGTGCGAGCTCCATGGAGCCCGCTCTGTCATCGGTGTCCGGCGCACGCGCCTTCGTTCCCTCCGACAGGCCCCGCGCACTTGGGCCGCGCGCATCACCTGCGCGAGCCCCGGGATCCGGGTCTCCCGTTCCGGCCGACAGCCGGGACTTCCATTGGTTTCGCCGTGCAGGCCGCTGGCGTGAGGGCAACAAAAAACCCTCCGGAGCGGCTGGCTCGGGAGGGTCCGTGTGATGCGGACTATTGATCTTGCCTCAAGCAAGACCGCTCCCCCGAGCGTGGCGTGCGCCATCCACCGGCGCAAAGCCGTTGGACGTGCAAATCATGTATTCGGTGCCGAAAGACATCGTCGTGCTCATGTTCATCGCGGGCGTAGTTGCTCGCGAGGCCGCGGGACATACGCTCGTTTGATGGGGCTGTCAACAGCGTGTAGCGAAGTCGCCGCGAACTTTCTGCGTCGGTCGCAACCGCTTTGATCTGCAACAATCTGCTGATGTGATGCACGCCTATCCTCATCCATGGTCAGATTGAGACGGGCGTCTTTGCCATGAACCGACGGACGATGTTGTTAGGAGCCGGAGGCGCGATCGCCGCGGCCTCGCTCGGCGTTGCATCATGGCGCGCGACCACGGGGACGATGCAGGACTACGAGGCGTACAGCGCGCGACTGCGCGCGCCGCTGTCGCAGGATATCCTTGATGTCATCCGCTATGCGACGCTCGCGCCCAACAGCCACAACACCCAGCCCTGGCGCTTCGGCGTGACGGGTGATGTGATCGAGATCCGGCCCGATCTGTCGCGCCGCACGCCGGCCGTCGATCCGGACGACCATCATCTGTTCGTCAGCCTCGGCTGCGCCGCGACCAATCTCGCGGTCGCCGCCGCTGCGAGTGGCCGTCCGGGCGAGGTGGCCATCGATGGGCAGACGGTGCAGTACGGGTTCACGAAGGCTCCGCTGCGTGACGACCCGCTGTTGGGTGCGATCACCCGCAGGCAATCGACGCGCGCCGACTATGACGGACGTCCCGTGCCGACCAGCGATCTCGCCGCCCTGCGCGCGGCGGCCGCGATGCCTGGTGTCGATCTCGCGATCATCACCGATCCCGCGAAAGTGGCTGCTGTCCGCGATCTCGTCATCGCCGGCAACGATGTGCAGATGCGCGATGCCGCATTCATGCGCGAGCTGAAGGGCTGGATCCGCTTCAATCCGCGCAGTGCCATGGCGATGGGCGACGGCTTGTTCGCTGCCGCAAGCGGCAATCCCTCGCTGCCGACCGCTCTCGGCGGCTTCGCGTTCGATCGCCTGTTCGATGCATCAGCGGAGAACGACAAATATGCTCGTCAGATCACGTCCTCGGCAGGCATTGCCGTGTTCACCGCCGAGCAGGCCGATCCCGCGCACTGGATCAAGGTCGGGCAGGCGTGTCAGCGCTTTGCACTCGAAGCGACGCGGCTCGAGCTCAAGCTCGCTTTCATCAATCAGCCGGTCGAAGTGGCCGCCTTGCGTCCCGAACTCTCGCGCCTGATCGGGACCGCGCGGCGACCGGATCTCGTGCTGCGCTTCGGCTATGGCCCCGCGCTGCCCTATGCGCCTCGCCGGCCGGTTGCCGACGTGCTGAGTTCATGAGTCGTTCCTGTCAATCTTGACGGAATCTCGACTCGGTGCATTGCTTCGGGACATGTTCGAGAACACCCGATTGGCACGCATGAGCGACGGGCATTATTGCCTGGTGCGCGACCTTGGCCTGGTCAAGGGCGGCAAGGGCATGCGCCATCATGAGGTGGTGGTCGATTTCAGCTATCGCGGCATCAAGGTGTTCGCGAAGCAGGGCGCCTCGTCGCTGATGAAACGGGCGGTCGCCAAGCTCGCCCTGCATGAAGCCACATCCAAGCTGCCGGCGCTGTTGCGCGTGCGCCTGCGCGAGCCGCAATAAGATCAACGTTTTCGCGCGGGCTGGCCGCTGAAATGACCTGGGGCGCGCTTGGGGCTGTAAGGGCTGTCCGGATTCACATCGAGATCGACCTCGGCGACGCAATATTGCGGTCGGAGATGGGTCTGGCCGGAGTGCCAGCGCCCGTCGCGCAATTCCACCTCGCTCATGCCAGCGACATCGAAGCACTTCCATTGGCCGCCCGGCGGCAGGCCGCGGCTCGCGCCGCCGGCGAACTGGAACGCCAGCACGCGCTCGCGGCCGGCGCTGTGGCCGAGGATGATCGGACAGATCGCGCGGGCGAAACCGCCATACATGCACAAGACCTGACGGCGCGCGATCATCGCCTGCATGATCAGCTGGTAGGTTGCACTCGCCATGCTGGCCTTCTGCACATTGCAGCACCATAAGACCGCCGCCCGCGACCGGTTCCGAATCCCATCTTGCGACGGCGGCGCGCGGCCCTAGATTGAGGCCTTAACGCAAAGCGCGAGCAAGCCCATCATGACCGATCTTTCCAGCTTCCCGATCACCACGCGCTGGCCGGCGCAGCATCCCGACCGGATCCAGCTGTATTCGCTGCCGACGCCGAACGGCGTGAAGGTGTCGATCATGCTGGAGGAGACCGGGCTCGCCTACGAGCCGCACGCGATCGATTTCGGCAAGGACGACCAGAAGACGCCGGAATTTCTCTCGCTCAATCCGAACGGCAAGATCCCCGCGATCATCGATCCCAATGGCCCCGGCGGCAAGCCGCTCGGCCTGTTCGAGTCCGGAGCGATCCTGCACTACCTCGCCGAGAAGACCGGACAATTCCTTCCTGCCGATCCGGCGCGGCGCTGGCAGACCCTGCAATGGCTGCACTTCCAGATGGGCGGCATCGGCCCGATGTTCGGCCAGCTCGGCTTCTTCCACAAATTCGCCGGCCGTGAGTATGAGGACAAGCGGCCGTTGCAGCGCTATGTCGCCGAGAGCAAGCGCTTGCTCGGCGTGCTCGACACCAGGCTCGATGGCCGGCAATGGATCATGGATGGCGACTACACCATCGCCGATATCGCGACGCTCGGCTGGGTGCGCAACCTGATCGGCTTCTACGGCGCCCGCGAGCTGGTTGAGTTCGATGCGCTGAAGCAGGTGCCGGGCTGGCTCGAGCGCGGCCTGGCGCGGCCGGCGGTGCAGCGTGGGCTGGAGATCCCGAAGCGGCCGTGATCGTCAGCGAGGCCGATTTCGAGCAGCGTCTGGAGGAGGTCCTGTCGGCGCCTGCCGTGGCGGGCGACGGCGTGCTCGGTCCTGACAGCGTGATGTGGCGGGTGCATCGCGAGGCCGCGTTGTTTCTCGGCGCCGGCCGCGCGCTGCTGCTGCAACTCGCCCATCCCTGGGTCGCAGCCGGCATCGCCGAGCAGTCGAAGGTGTTCGCCGATCCGCTCGGCCGCTTCCACCGCACCTTCGGCATCGTCTACACGATGGTGTTCGGTACCCGCGGGCAAGCCGTTGCGGTCGCGCGCCGGCTTTACCGGCGCCATGCCGCCGTCGACGGCATGATGCCCGAGACGGTGGGACCGTTCGCGGCCGGCTCGCGCTTTCGCGCCAACGACGTCGAGGCGCTGCGCTGGGTCCATGCCACGCTGGTCGAGACCGCGATGATGTCCTACGGCCTGCTCTGTCCGCCGCTCAGCGCGGCTGAGCGCGAGCAATATTGGCGCGAGGCGATGCGTTTTGCGCGTCTGTTCGGGATTCCGCACGAGGCGCTGCCGCAGGATTGGACGTCGTTCAAGGCCTACACCGCCACGATGATGGAGTCGGAGACGCTGACCGTCGGCACGGCTGCGCGCGACATCGCGCGACGTATTTTCTCTGGTGAGGCAACCTGGATCGGGCCGCCGCGCTGGTTCACCGCGCTCACGGCCGAGATGCTGCCGGAGCGGCTGCGGTCGGGCTTCGGGCTGCCTTACGGCGAGCGCGAGCGCCGCGCTGCGGCGCGGGCCCGCATCTGGCTGCCGCGCGCTTATGCGGTGTTGCCAGGCCGGCTGCGTACCGTCGGTCCCTATCAGGAGGCCATGGCACGCATCGGCGGCCACGAATGCCCGCCGCTCACGCGGCTGCTCAACCGCGCCTGGATCGGTCAGCCGCTGATGCCGGCCGCGAGCGGAACGCCCAGCCGCCATGCTCACGGCTGAAGGCTGTCATCGCAGGGTGTGAGGGAGTTCATACAGGCGCAGTCCAGGTCCGGGCTACGATCGATGAGGCCTGCGGAAACGCAAAGCCGGATTTGTCCGGACAGCATGCAGGAGACTGCGATGAATGCGCTCACGCTTCTGATCATCCGTCATGCCGAGAAGCCCGATGGTGATGCGACCGGACCGGGGCTGACCCACAAGGGCACGCCGGATTCGAAATCGCTCGTGATCTTCGGCTGGGAGCGGGCAGGGGCGTGGACAGCGCTGTTCGGCAGCGGATTGGGCGGCGCCACCTATCCGACGCCGCAGGCGGTTTATGCGGCCGATCCCGATAGCACCAAGGACGGGTCCGATCCGAGCCGCCGGCCGTATGAGACGGTGCTGGAACTGGCCGCACGCGTCGGACTGGACAAGCCGAACACGTCTTTCGCCAAGGGGCAGGAAGCCGCGCTGGTCGATGCGCTCCTGGCGCAGTCCGGCACGGTGCTGGTGGCGTGGGAGCACAAGGCGATCATCTCCGACATCCTGCCGCGTCTGCCGGTCAGCAATGCCGGCGAGTTGCCGACCCATTGGTCCGGCAAGCGCTTCGACGTCGTGCTGCGGTTCGATTGCGCCGCCGGCGGAACAGAGCTCGCGTTCACCGAGCTCTATCCCTGCCTGATGCCCGGCGATTCGGCGAAGCCCCTGAAGAGGGATCCAAAGGACGACTGAAGGATATCCCTCTCGCGGGCATTCTCGTCACGCGAGATATCCCCAGGAGAACGGGCGACGGAGCGCGCCTGGCGGCTTGATCGTGGTAGACAGGTGCCGCGCGCGTAGGTGGGGTGCGTTGGTCACTGTGCATGTCGTTTCCGTTCAAGAAGCTCAACGCCATCAGGCCCTTCTTCAGCCATGCGGCCTTTCAGAAGGCGGAGCATTTGCAAGTCGATGGAGGCGTTGTCGATCTTGAGATCAGCGAGGACGGCCACGAGCTCGCGGCTGAAGTGCAGGGGTCCCAGTCCTGGCCCTATGATGTCGAGATCGCGCTGAAGTCCGACAAGAACGGCCGCGTCGCTGTCGCCAGCAGATGCTCTTGTCCGATGGGGCACGGTTGCAAGCACGTCGCGGCGGTGCTGATCGAGGCGATCGAGCGGTTCTCTGACGCCGAGGTGGACGACATCAGGTCGACCAAGGCGGCCGCGCAGGCCAAGCCACGCGCGCTGGTGCTGCCGCCGAAGATCGTCTCCTGGCTGGATAAGATCGGAAAGATCAGCCGCGGCGATGCCTATCCGCCCGAGGTCAGGCAAAGGCTGGTCTATGGCGTGCGCGCCCATGCGGAGCCGGGGGAGGCGCCTTACCCAATCGTCCTGATATGGTCGGTGCGGCTGCGCAAGGACGACAGCTTCTCCGACCAGGTCTCCCGGGTCGACAATGTGCGGAGCGGCGCGGACCGGGCGCCAGCCTTCTATCGCGATAGCGACATCGAGATTCTGTCGCGCCTCAGTCAAGGAGCCTACATCGACAAAGGGTGGGCGTTCCGGATCGGCTCGGCCGCCCTGATGAAGCGCTTGATCAAGACCGGACGGGCCTACTGGCACGATATGACGGGACCTTTGTTGCGCTGGGGCGACACGCGGGCTGGCCGTATCGAATGGCAGCCTGTCGGCCTCAAAGGGGTCGGCGCACGGCTTGCCTTGGACGGGGCGCTCGCGCTCCATGCCGAGCCGCCGGTCTATGCCGACGAGAAGCTCGGCATCATCGGCGAGGTCGATACCGGGATCGCGGCGAGCACGGCGCACCTGTTGTTGAGCGCGCCGGTGGTGCCGTCGGCGCTCGTCGGCGAGGTCTCCCGCCATCTCACCCAGCGGCTGCCGGCGCTCGATCCGGCCCTTCTGCCGGCGCGACCGACCGAGGTGGTCCAGGTCGAGGCCAAGCCTGTGCCCGTTCTGCGCCTGATGCGCGGACCCTATCCCAGCTACGGTTTTCGCGGGCACCATATCAGCAAGCTTCCGCTCTGCGTGGTCCGGCCCGGTTTCCGCTATGGTCAGATCGAGATCGACGCCTCCGGCAAGGGGGCCGGGGTGGAGGCGTTCCATGAGGGACGCATCGTTCGCATCAAGCGGTCCACGGCCGACGAGCGCAAGGCAGCCAAGCGGCTGACCGAACTCGGCCTGGTTCCGCTGCGACGCGTGCAGCCCTACAACCATGGCAGTCACGCGGAGGACCTGACCTTCGAGGACGAAGGCCGGTGGCTGCAATTCGTGCATCTCGATCTCGATGCATTGCGGGAGCAGGGCTTCGACATCCGCATCGATGATGACTTTCCCTATCGGCTTGCGGAGTCGTCCGGCCTCGTCGACATGGAGATCGAAGGAAGCGGAATCGACTGGTTCGAATTCGGCTTCAAGATCGACGTCGACGGTCAGCAGCATGACCTTGCCGAGCTTCTGGTGCGGCTGCTCGCGAGTGAAGACATCGTCGACGCATTGGCGGCGGCGGGCGCCGAGACCAAGCACATGTATGTGCCGCTGCCAGACGGTCGGCATCTGGCGCTCGCCGCCGGCCGCTTCCTTCCGGTCCTGCTGGCGCTGCAGACGATGCGGCTCAGCGGCGGCGGCATCGATGCCTCGGGCAAGATCAAGCTGTCGCGTGCCCAGATGCTGCCGTTGCTGGCACATGATGCGAGCGCTTTCGCGCTCAAGGGGCACGATGATCTGCGCCGGCTGGCCGACCTGGTGCGGCAGCATCGGCAGGACGAACTGACGCTGCCTGCGGGCTTCACCGCCAGGCTGCGACCCTATCAACAGCAGGGTGTCGCCTGGCTCGATCTGTTGCGACAGGCCAATCTCGGCGGCGTTCTGGCCGATGACATGGGGTTAGGCAAGACCGTTCAGGTGCTGGCGCTGCTCGCGCTCGAAAAGGCGCGCGGCGCGCTGACGGCTCCGGTGCTCATCGTTGCGCCGACCAGCCTGATGACCAACTGGTTCAACGAGGCCGCCAAGTTCGTTCCCGATCTGAAGGTCCTGGTCTTCCACGGCGCGGCCCGCAAGCAGACGGTCGAGCAGATCCCCGAGTACGACGTCGTGCTGACGACCTATCCGCTGATCGCGCGCGACCACGAGCTCATCCTCGCGCGGGACTGGCACATGGCCATTCTCGACGAGGCGCAGACGATCAAGAATCCCAATGCGGCGACCACGCGCTGGCTCAGCGCGATCAAGGCCAGCCATCGCTTCTGCCTGACGGGAACGCCGATGGAGAACCATCTCGGCGAACTCTGGTCGATCATGAGCTTCGTCAACCCGGGCTATCTCGGCGACAAGACCGCGTTCACGCGCAACTGGCGCACGCCGATCGAGAAGGAGGGAAACCAGATGCGGGCGGCGGCGCTGACGCGCCGCGTCAAGCCGTTCCTGCTGCGGCGGACCAAGGAGGAGGTCGCCTCCGAGCTGCCAGCGAAGATCGACATCGTCGAGACCGTCGCGATCGACGGCAAGCAGCGCGACCTCTACGACTCGATCCGGGCAGCGATGGCGAAAAAGGTCCGCAAGGCGCTCGATGAGCGCGGCCTCGCCCGCAGCCACATCATCGTGCTCGAGGCGCTGCTGCGGCTGCGCCAGGTCTGCTGCGACCCGCAACTCCTGAAGCTCGATGACAAGGTCGAGCGGCCCTCGGCCAAGCTCGACCGTCTCATGGAGATGGTCGAGGAGTTGCTCAGCGAGGGGCGCAAGATCATCATCTTCTCGCAGTTCACCTCGATGCTCGCCTTGATCGAGGCGCGTTTCGAGGCGGCGGACATCGACTACGAGCTGCTCACAGGCGACACCCGCGATCGCAAGCGCGCGATCGAGGCGTTCCAGAACGGCAACAGCCCGGTGTTCCTGATCAGCCTGAAGGCCGGTGGCGTCGGTCTGAACCTGACCGCGGCCGACACCGTCATCATCTATGATCCCTGGTGGAATCCCGCCGTCGAGGCGCAGGCGATCGACCGGGCCCACCGCATCGGGCAGGACAAGAAGGTCTTCGTCTATCGGCTGGTGACCGCAGGCACCATCGAGGAGAAGATCGGCGAGTTGAAGCAGCGCAAGCAGGCGCTCGCCGATTCTCTGTTCGATCGCGAGGGCAATATCGGCAAGGCGCTCACCGAGGAGGATATCGCCGCTCTGTTATCCTGATGTCGTGTCCGTCGCCGGCGTGATGCATATGGCATACGTTATTCCGCGCGGGGTCAGGCGAGCGCGATACGTTCGCGGTCGCGGGAGTCCTCGACCCAGGCATGGGCGGCAAACCATTCATGGTAGATGCTGCAGTGCGGGCAGTAGGCGCGCGAGAAGAACACGGGCATGCGCTGAAAGCGCTCGGCATCCATTTCCATCCCTGTCTCGATGCTGCGGCCGGTCTGCGGACAACGGATCATGATCTTGCCCATTCACGGTCTCCTGTTCGCGCGCCAGATACGCCGGGGATGCGAAGAAAATGTAATGCCCAGCCGACAGTTTCGTGGCAAAGGTCGGCATGAATTCCGACGTTGGAACGGAAGGCCTCATCCGCATCAAAAGCGGGTGAATCGCATTGCAAAATGCGGGGCCGATTGTCGCAACATGGGACATCCGTCGCGATCGGACACGATTGTTTGAGGACGCGTGGCATGAGCATCACGATCTACGGAATCAAGAACTGCGACACGATGAAGAAGGCGCGCACCTGGCTCGATGATCATGGCGTGGCTTACGACTTCCACGACTACAAGACCGCCGGGATCGACAAGGCGATGCTCAAGACCTGGAGCGACGAGCTCGGCTGGGAGTTGCTGCTCAATCGCGCCGGCACCACGTTCAAGAAATTGCCCGATGCCGACAAGGAAGGTCTCACCGAAAGCAAGGCCATCGCGCTGATGCTGGCGCAGCCGTCGATGATCAAGCGCCCGGTGCTCGATCTCGGGACCAAGCGCGTGGTCGGTTTCAAGCCGGACGTCTACGCCAAAGAGGTGAAGGGCGCGAAGTAGCCGCGCCCGCAACTGAAGGCGCCAATGGAACGAAGAGGGCCGAAACGGCCCTCTTTTTGCGTCGCGGCGTCGGCCAGCCGCGGAAAGCTGTTGCCGGAAACCTGTGATTGAGCGACAATCTGTAGCGCTACAGAGCTCAATTGCAAGGACGGATTCATGGACGCGGGCCTCCCCGAACTCGGCGACCTCGAACGCGAGGTCATGCAACTGGTCTGGGAGCACGGTCCTGTCACGGCCGAAACCGTTCGCGAGAAGCTGTCGCGCAAGCTCAAGGAATCGACCGTGCGCACGGTGCTGCGCCGGCTGGAAGAGAAGACCTATGTGACCCATACGGTCGACGGCCGTACCTACGTCTATACGGCTGCAGAGCCCCGCGCGCGCGTTGCCGCCAAGGCCGTGCAGCGCATCGTCGACTGGTTCTGCAACGGCTCGGTCGAGGAGGTGCTGGTGGGCATGGTCGACACTGCGATGCTCGACCAGCGCCAGTTGCAGGCGCTCGCCGACCAGATTGCCAAGGCCAAGAAGGACAAGTCGTCGGGCAAGCCAACAGGAAGGTCAACAGGCGGGGGGAAATGATGCTCGCTGTTCTGGCGGAAGCGGCGCTACGCACGGTCCTGCTGGGAGGTGTCGTCGGGCTTGGCCTCTGGCTGTGCCGCGTGCGTCATCCGCAGCTGCAGATGACGGCGTGGCTGGTCGTGCTGATCGCTTCGCTGGCCATGCCGCTCGCGATGCATTGGACCAGCGTCACGATCACCGTCCATCCCGTCACGGCGCCGGCCGCGGCGCCCGGCTGGCTGCCGGACGACGCCGCGCCTGCGGTCGCAACGCCGGCGCCCGTCTCCGACGACGGGGCCTTCGCGCGCCCGACGCCGGTTGCGGCGGAGCCGTTGGTCAGCCTGGCAGCCGCCGCGATGCTCGTCTATCTCGCCGTCGCAGGCCTGATGCTGCTGCGCCTCGCGATCGGGCTCGCGCTGACCTGGCGGCTGGCGCGCCGGGCCGAGCCGCTCGACGGCACGCTGAAGCTGCGCCTGAGCGAGGCGATCGCGAGCCCCGTCACCTTCGGATCGACGGTGCTGGTGCCACCGCAATGGCGCTCCTGGGATGCGCGGAAGCAGGCTGCCGTGCTGGCCCATGAGGCATCGCACATCGCAAACCACGACTTCCACATGCTGATCCTGGCGGCCGTCAATCGTGCGCTGTTCTGGTTCAGCCCGTTCGCCTGGTGGCATCACCGCCGGCTGGCCGAGCTCGCCGAGATGATCAGCGATGCTCATGCCATCTCCGCGCTGGACGACCGGGTTTGCTATGCCGAGATCCTGCTCGACATCGTGCAGGCGCCGCGGGGTCGTCTGGCGGCGCTGGAGATGGCCCGGCCATCAACGGTGCGGGCGCGGATCGAGCGTATTCTGACGGAGGCAAGCGTGCTGCCGAGGATGGGGCCGGGCCGCCGTGTCGCGCTGGCCGCGCTCGTGATGCCGCTCGCGATACTCTCGGGGCTGGCGGTCACCACGCGGACGGAGATGGCCTCCGCCAAGGCGGTAGCTGGTCCTGGCGATCTCGGCAACCCGGGAAAGCGGGCCGAGCATATCGCCTTCTACGCGGCAGGGGCGCGTGGCGTGTTTGCCATCTCGCGGCAGGGAGATGCGCTCTACGGGCAGCTGACCGGTCAGCGCCGGCTGCGGCTTGCCTCGGCCGAACCCGGCCATTACGCCTACCCCGACAATGCCGGCCTGCTCAGTTTCATGATGGACGAGCGTCCGCCCAGAGAACTGGTGCTGCATCAGCTCGATCGCGATCTGACGGCCGCGCGTATCACCGAATTTTCCGCCTGCGAAGGCCGGTCAGGGACCGCGCCCGGAGACGACTATGCGGGCTGGTACGAGATCAATGCGAGCCGCGTGCTCAAGGTGAGCGTCGCCGCGGACGGCTTGCAATTGTCGGAGACGGGACGCGGCAGCTTCAGCGTCGCGGCTGAGTGCCCGGATTCCTTCTCCAGCAGGAGCGATGATCTGTTGCTGTTCCTGCGCGACAAGAACGGCAAGGTCGGCCGCCTGCTGCTGCAGGATCCGCTGCTCGGCGCGCGGACGGCGCGGCGGGTCGACGAGGCGCGCGCCAAGGTGATCGAGGAGAATTTCGCGCGGCGCATCGCCGAAGTGCCAGAGCGCTTCCGCGAGCAGGTTCCGACCCCCGGCAGCCGTGAGCTGGTGCTGCGCGGGATTTCCGAACTGCGACGGGGAACGCCGAACTACGCGCTGATGAGCCCGTCGCTTGCCGCCAACATCCGTCAGCATGCGACGTGGCTGCAGGCGAGCTTCAAGACGCTCGGTGAGGTGGAGTCGATCTTCTTTCGCGGCGTCGGATCCGGTGGCTACGACATCTATGGCGTGAAGTTTGCCAATGGCACCGCGGAATTCCGTCTGCTCATGACGCCGGACGGCAAGGCTGACGACGTCACCTTCCGACCCGACGGCAACCAGGCGCCTGGCGAGGTGCTCGACTGCGCCAGCGAAGCGTCCTTGCGGCCACGTCCCGATGCGACGCCGATCCGGCTCACGGTCTACAATTCGAGCCGGCAGGAGGTTCAGCTCCACCGGCTGGATGAGCACGGCCGGCGGATCGCGCATGCGCCGATCGGCGATGATCTGTCGTCGTCGTTCACGACCGAGATCGGCACCCCCTGGGTGATCACGGATGCGTCGGGCCGCTGCCTGGAGATCATCCTGCCGGGGCGGCGCACGCGCTTTCACACGGTCGAAGCCACGTCGGCGGGCAGCGCGGCAGACCGCTTCGGCGAACGGCGCTCGGCGCCGATGCCGGACACCGAGACGAAGCTGCGCAACTACATCGACGCCATCGTGCGCGGCGAGCCGGACTATTCGCAGATGACCGCGGAGGTCGCAGCCTATACGCGCCAGCAATTGTCGATGAATCAGGCCATCCTGGCCAGGCTGGGCGACATCAGGGCCATCAGCTTCCGCGGCGTGTCGGCTCTGGATAACGACATCTACATGGTTCATTTCGTCAACGGCATGGCCGAGTGGCGCATCGGTCTGGCCAGAAACGGCAGCATCGGCCGCATCGCGCTCGGGCCCTCGTTCTGATCGCGCAACGGCCGGCGGCCACGGCGTCACGACGCCTGCAGCCGCCGGAAGCGCGGGGATCAAATTCGGCGAACCCAATCTCGGCTTGAACCCTGCGGCCCGAAATGCTACGGTTTGTAGCGTTACTGATCGTCGTGAAAGGGCGCGATCATGGTGAGCTCAGGCAAGGCTGATGCGGTGATCGCGCTGAACCGGTTCGGCATGGGACCGCGGCCCGGTTCGATCGTCGCGATCGCGTCGGACCCCAGGGGCGCGCTGCTGGCCGACCTCGATCGCCACACCGTGAGCCTGGCGGCGGCGGCCGCGCTTCCGGATGCCGCAAAGGCGTTCCGTATCGTCAACGAGGCCAATGCCAGGCGGCAGGCCAAGACGGTGGCCGCCCGGAAGGCGCGCGAGGAGGCGCAGAAGCAGCAGGCTGCCGCAGCGGCGATGGCGCCCATGGCCGCGAGCTCGGGATCGGCCGAGGCCGATGCTGACGCCAAGGCCGCGGCGGAGGCGATCCCCGATCCGGGCCGCCAGTTCTATCTCGACGAGGCCAGGGTCCGAACGGAGGCGGCACTGACGGCGGAGATCGGCTTCGCCGAGCGTCTGGTCTGGTTCTGGTCCAACCATTTCTGCATCTCGGCCGACAAGATCCAGAGCATGTCGGGCGCCTATGAGCGCGAGGCAATCCGTCCATACGCGCTCGGCCGCTTCACCGACCTGCTGCTTGCGGTCGAGAGCCATCCCGCGATGCTGTTCTATCTCGACAACACGGTGTCGATGGGCGCGGGCTCGATTGCGGGCCTGAACCGCAGCCTTGGCCTCAACGAGAATCTCGCGCGCGAGATTCTCGAGCTGCACACGCTCGGCGTCCGCAGCGGCTACGGCCAGTACGACGTCATCGCCTTCGCCAACATCCTGACCGGCTGGACCCTGCGCGCGCCGGCGGCCGATCCCGAGCGCGGCGGCGAGTTCATCTTCAATCCGCGCCTGCACGAGCCGGGCGCACAGACGGTGATGGGGAAGAGCTATGCGGATGAAGGCGTGGAGCAGGGGCGCGCCGTGCTGCGGGATCTCGCCGCCCATCCCGCCACGGCGAGCCATGTGGCGGACAAGCTGGCGCGTCATTTCATCGCCGATCAGCCGCCTCAGGAACTGGTGGATGAGCTGGCCCGGGTGTTTCGAGACACCGCTGGTGATCTCAAGGAAACGGCCAAGGCGATGGTCACGTCGGCCGCGGCCTGGACTTTGCCGCCGTCCAAGCTGAGGCGGCCGTCCGAATGGGGCGTGGCGATGGTGCGCGCCGCAGGGATCACGGACGTCGACGGTTTGCGCTTCACTCAAGGGCAGCGGCTGCTCGGGGAGCCGCTGTGGCGTCCGTCGTCGCCGAAGGGATATGCCGATGACGAGCCGAGCTGGATCGACGGCCTCGGCGGCCGCATCGACGTTGCCAACGTCTTCGCCGAGCGCATCAGCGGCCAGGTCGATCCGCAATTCATCATCGAGACCGTGCTGCAATCCCGCGTGTCAGCCGAGGTGATGCAGGCGGTGGCTCAGGCCGAAAGCCGCCAGCAGGCGCTGGTGCTGCTGTTCATGTCGTCGGACTTCCAGAGGAGGTGAGCATGGGGCACATTCATCTGCCGAGCCGGCGCGACGTGTTGCGTGGCTCCGGCGCGCTGTTCGCCTGGACCCAGATGCCGCGGCTGGCGCGGGCGGAAGGGCGTGATCCGCGGCTGCTCGTGATCGTGTTGCGGGGCGCGCTCGACGGCCTCGGCGCTGTCGCGCCGGTCGGTGATCCCGATTGGGTGAGCCTGCGCGGCGACCGCGCGCTGCTGCTCGACGGCAAGCCGGCCGCGCTGCCGCTCGACGGCTTCTTCGCGCTCAATCCGGCGATGCCCAACCTGCACCGGCTCTATGGCGCGGGACAGGCGGCGATCGTGCATGCGACCTGCACGCCCTATCGCGACCGTTCGCATTTCGACGGCCAGGACGTGCTGGAAAGCGGCATGGTCCGCCCAGGCGCGACCGATACCGGCTGGCTCAATCGCGCGCTGGTCGAGATGGACTCGGACGGCCGGGTGAACACCAATGGCAGCCGCGCACTCGGCATCGGCGCGGTGACCCCGCTGGTCGTGCGCGGCCGCGCGCCGGTGCTGTCCTGGTCACCGCAGCGGCTGCTGCCGGCGAGCGACGATACCCAGATGCGGCTGCTCGACCTCTACAGGCACACCGACGCGAAGCTCGCCGCCGCGATGGAGTCGCGGATCAAGCTGGCGGCGATCGGCGGCACGGCTGGAGGCAGCACCGCCATGACCGACACGCCGGAGGCCGCGCTGCTCGGTGTCGCCCGCCTGCGCGCCTTCTTCGCGGAGACCGCGGGCGCGGCCGCGCGCTTCCTGGCGCGGGAGGATGGTCCGCGTGTCGGTGCGCTCGGCTTCGTCGGCTGGGACACGCACATCAACGAGGGCGCCGGATCGGGCCAGCTTGCCAACCTGTTGGGAGCGCTCGACGGCGCCCTGGCGGCGATCGAGACCGGCATGGGGCCGGCCTGGCGCGAGACCGTCGTGACCGTCGTCACCGAGTTCGGCCGCACCGCGCATATCAACGGTACCAATGGCACGGATCACGGCACCGGAACGGTGGCCTTGCTGGCCGGCGGCGCCGTGAAGGGCGGCCGCGTGATCGCCGACTGGCCGGGGCTGAAGCTCGCCCAACTCCACGAGCAGCGCGATCTGCGTCCGACCACCGACCTGCGCGCCGTGCTCAAGGGTCTGCTGAAGGACCATCTGCGTGTCGATGGCACCGCGCTCGACAGTCGCATCTTCCCCGGCAGCGCCGACGTCGCGGCGATGTCCGGGCTGCTGACATGACGCATCGCGGGCGGCCTCTTTCGGGCCGCAGCTGCTCTTCACCGCATCGAGAGATGCCAAGACCGCACCGAGAGATGCCACGCGCTGAACGAGTTCGCCGATGACTCCAGGTCTCATTCCCCGCCGCCTTCTGTTCGGCAACCCGACGTTCCTCGACGCCAGGCTGTCGCCGGACGGGCGATTTCTGTCCTGGCTCGCGCCGGTCGACGGCGTGCTCAATGTCTGGGTGGCACCGTCGGATCGCATTGCCGACGGCGAGCCGATGACGCACACCAGGGGGCGGCCGATCGCGTGGCAGGAATGGAGCCCGGACGGACGCGCGATCATGTTTCTCAAGGACGAGAACGGCGATGAAAACTTTCATCTGTTCGTCGTCGATGTCAGGACGCGCGAGGTCCGCGACCTCACGCCATATCCGGGCGTCCGCGCCATTCCGACGTTCTGGTCGTACCTGACGCCCAACCGCATTGCGTTGACATTGAACGACCGCGATCGCGCCAGCCCCGACGTCTATGCGCTCGATCTCGACAGCGGCGTCCGCACGCTGCTCTGGCAGAACATGCAGCAGCTCGATTTCGTCGGGCTCGACTGGCAGCTGCGGCCGCGCCACGCTCGCAGCAACGCGCCGGACGGCGGCGCGCGGCTGTGGCGGATCGAGGACGGCATGCTCGTGCCGTGGTGCGACGTGCCCTATGAGGCGAGCTGGAGCACGCGCGCCTGGACCTTCGACGCGACCGGAAATCACCTGCATTTGTTTTCCTGCCTCGACCGCGAAACGACGGCGCTGGTGCAGATGGACTGGCTCACCGGCGAGGAGCGCGTGCTATTCGCGAGCGAGGCGGCCGATGTGACGGCGTGGATCTGGGATGCGCGGACGCTTTCGCCAGTTGCCGCGGCGATCGATCCGGGACGGCAGGCCTGGCACGCGCTGACGCCGCAGCTGGCCGACGATCTGGCCGCAATCCGCGACGCGCTGCCCGGCCATGCGTTTCACGTCACGAGCCAGTCCGATGACGATCGCCGCTGGACCCTGATGAGCACCACGCCGCAGCAGCCGGGCACCTTCCATCTCTACGATCGCGACCGCGGCACGGTCACGGAGCTGTTCACGGCGCGTCCCGAGCTGAAGCGATACCGGCTGGCGCCGATGCAAGCGATCAAGACCAAGGCGCGCGACGGCCTCGATATGGTCTCCTATCTCACCTTGCCGGCTGACATCGCCGGCGACCGGCCGCCGGCACCGCTGCCGATGGTGCTGGTCGTGCATGGCGGGCCGTGGGGCCGGGACATCTACGGCTATCGCGGCGACCACCAATGGCTCGCCGACCGCGGCTATGCGGTGCTATCGGTGAACTATCGCGGCTCGACCGGCTTCGGCCGCGCGTTCATCGCCGCGAGCGAGAAGGAGCACGCGCGCCGCATGCATGATGATCTCATCGACGTGGTCGAATGGGCGGTCGCGGAGGGCATCGCGCAACGCGACAGGGTGGCGATCACCGGGGTGTCCTATGGCGGCTATGCGTCGTTCGTCGCCGCAACCTTCACGCCGGACGTGTTCTGCTGCGCGGTGCCCGTGGTCGGCATCACCAACCTGCAGACGCTGCTGGAATCCATGCCGCCCTATTGGTCGGGCTTCGCCGAGTTCATGTATCGCAGCTATGGCGATCCGCGCACCGCGAGGGGCAGGGCACTGCTGGCGGAGCGTTCGCCGATCCACAAGGTCGACAACATCGCAAAGCCGATGCTGATCTTCCACGGCGCCAACGACGTGCGCTGCCTGATGGCCGAGAGCGACACGATCGTATGCGCCATGCGCCAGCGCAACATTCCGGTGACCTACATCGTCTATCCCGACGAGGGACACGGCTTCCAGAAGCCGGAGAACCGGCTGTCCTATATCGCGATCGCGGAAGCTTTTTTCGCTCACCATCTCGGCGGCGCGTGCGAACCCGTCGGACGTGATTTCGATGGATCGAGCCACGAGGTCAGGGCCGGCGCGCAATTGTTGGCGCATTACCTCTCGTCCCAGCCCGGGGCCGATCAACCGCGCTGCGCCTGAGCCGCCCATCGCGGCCAGCGCCGGCTGGCGGTGCGACGGCGGATCGGGCGCAGCATGGTCCTCCCTGTGGGCGGGAAAGCCGGAAAAGCTTCAACGTCAGGTGCACCAGCCGCCTTGCGACGCCGTTGCCCAGCTTTCCGCCTTGCCTAACTCCCTCGATTGACGGCATATTCCGGCGCGAAGCGGTCGCGCGCGCCGGTGGCATGGTCCAGCCGTCGCAGAACCGCGTTACCAGAAGAAGCGAGGGGCCGGGCGCGGTGTGCGCCGGCTTGGGGGGAATCTGTTTGGCTGACGAGTTCATTCTCGAGACCCACGGATTGACGAAGGAATTCGCGGGGTTTTTTGCCGTTCGCGATGTTTCGCTCAAGATTCGCCGGGGCACCATTCACGCGCTGATCGGCCCCAATGGCGCCGGCAAGACGACGTGCTTCAATCTGCTGACCAAGTTCCTGCGGCCGTCGGCCGGCAAGATTCTCTATAAGGGGCAGGACATTACCGCTGTAGCGCCGGCCGACGTGGCCCGTCTCGGGCTGGTCCGCTCGTTCCAGATCTCGGCGGTGTTTCCGCATCTGACCGCGCTGGAGAACGTCCGCGTCGCCCTGCAGCGGCAGCATGGGTCGTCGTTCGACTTCTGGCGCTCCAAGACCGTGCTGAACCGCTTCAACAGCCGCGCGCTGGAGCTGCTCAACGACGTCGGCCTCAGCGAGTTCGCCAATATTCCGGCTGTCGAAATGCCCTATGGACGCAAGCGCGCGCTGGAGATCGCCACGACCTTGGCGCTCGACCCGGAGATGATGCTGCTGGACGAGCCGATGGCCGGCATGGGCCATGAGGACATCGACAAGATCGCCACGCTGATCAAGCGCATCTCCGCGAAGTACACGATCCTGATGGTCGAGCATAATCTGAGCGTCGTCGCCAACCTCTCCGACACCATCACCGTGCTGACGCGGGGCCAGGTGCTGACCGAGGGGCCGTATTCCGAGCTCTCGAAGGACGAGCGCGTCAAGGAAGCCTATCTGGGAGCCGGACATGCCTGAGGTGATGACGGCCACGCGATCGCCGGGCGAGTACTCCGCCGCAGGGACCATTCTCGAGGTCAGGAATCTCGAAAGCTGGTACGGCGAATCACACATCCTGCATGGCATGAACTTCAACGTGAAGCCCGGCGAGGTGGTGACGCTGCTCGGCCGCAACGGCGCCGGCAAGACCACCACCCTGAAGTCGATCATGGGCATCATCGGCAAGCGCAGCGGCTCGGTGCAGTTCAACGGCCGCGAGCTGATCCGCATGACCTCCGACAAAATCGCGCGGCTCGGCATCGCGCTGTGTCCGGAGGAGCGCGGCATCTTCGCGAGCCTCGACGTGCGCGAGAACCTGCTGCTGCCGCCGGTGGTGCGACCGGGCGGACTGACGCTCGACCAGATCTTCGAGCTGTTTCCGAACCTGAAGGAACGGCTCAAGAGCCAGGGCACCAAGCTCTCCGGCGGCGAGCAGCAGATGCTGGCGATCGCGCGCATCCTGCGCACCGGTGCCAGCTTCCTGATGCTGGACGAGCCGACCGAGGGTCTCGCCCCGGTCATCATCCAGCAGATCGGCCACACCATCGCGCGGCTGAAGAAGGAGGGCTTCACGATCCTCCTCGTCGAGCAGAACTTCCGCTTCGCCTCGACAGTCGCCGACCGCTACTACGTGGTCGAGCACGGCAAGGTCATCGACGGTTTCGCCAATGCCGATCTCGCCGCCAACATGGACAAGCTGCATACTTATCTCGGCGTCTGACCGGCGCCGAAACGTTCTTTGGAAAGTTCTGGAAAGTTGGACATGAAAAACAGGTTCATCGCGTCACTGCTGCTGGGAACGGCGCTCACCTTCGCTGCCGGCAGCATCGCTTCGGCCGGCGACAAGACGGTCAAGATCGGCGCGCTGTCCGATCAGTCCGGCCTGTACTCGGACCTCGGCGGTCCCGGCTCGACGCTCGCGGCGCAGATGGCGATCGAGGATTCCGGCCTCACGGCCAAGGGCTGGAAGATCGACGTGATCTCCGGCGACCACCAGAACAAGCCGGATATTGGCACCTCGATCGCGCGGCAGTGGTTCGACGTCGAGAAGGTCGACGTGATCGTCGACGTGCCGAACTCGGGCGTGGCGCTGGCCGTCAACAACGTCGTCAAGGAGAAGAACGGCGTCTACATCAATTCCGGCGCGGCGACCTCCGACCTCACCAACGCGCAGTGCTCGCCGAACACCGTGCACTGGACCTACGATACCTACATGCTGGCGCACACCACCGGCCAGGCGCTGGTCAAGGCAGGCGGTACGAGCTGGTTCTTCCTGACCGCGGACTACGCCTTCGGCGCCGCGCTGGAGCGCGACACCACGGCGGTCGTCACCGCCAATGGCGGCAAGGTCATCGGCGGCGTCAAGCATCCGCTCAACACCTCCGATTTCTCGTCGTTCCTGCTGCAGGCGCAGTCGTCGAACGCCAAGGTCATCGGGCTGGCCAATGCCGGCGGCGACACCACCAACTCGATCAAGCAGGCCGCCGAGTTCGGCCTCACCAAGGGCGGCCAGAAGCTCGCCGCGCTGTTGCTGTTCCTCACCGACGTCAAGTCGATCGGGCTCGACATCGCGCAGGGCCTCAACTTCACCGAGACGTTCTACTGGGACATGAACGACCAGACCCGCGCCTTCTCCGACCGTTTCGCCAAGCGGATGAAGAACAGCGCGCCGCCGACCATGGTGCAGGCCGGCGTCTATGCCGGTCTCGCGCATTACTTCAAGGCGCTGGAGGCGCTCGGCGAGAACCCGCATGACGGCATCAAGATCGTCGACAAGATGAAGTCGATCCCGACCGAGGATGCGCTGTTCGGCAAGGGCGAGATCCAGCCCAACGGCCGAACCATCCACACCGCCTACCTGTTCGAGGTCAAGAAGCCGTCCGAATCCAAGGCGCCGTGGGATCTCTACAAGCTGGTCGGCTCGGTGCCGGGCGACCAGGCCTTCACGCCGCTCGACAAGAGCGCGTGTGCTCTGTTGAAGAAATGAGCCGCTGCGGCTCCGGCGGCTGATGCCGCCGGCGCCGCTGTTGTCTTCCAGGAAACGCCGAGAGAAAACAGAACAAGACGATGCAGGCCCTCTACGCACAGCTTCTGGTTGGACTGATCAACGGCTCGTTCTACGCGCTGCTCAGTCTCGGGCTTGCCGTCATCTTCGGCATGCTCAACATCATCAACTTCGCCCATGGCGCGCTCTACATGATGGGCGCGTTCTGCGCTTATTTCCTGCTGAACATCGGCGGCATCAACTATTGGTGGGCGCTGCTGCTGGCGCCGATCATCGTCGGCATCTTCGGCATGATCCTGGAGCGCACGCTGCTGCAGTGGCTGACCGGGCTGGACCATCTCTACGGCCTCTTGCTCACCTTCGGCATCGCGCTGATCGTGCAGGGCCTGTTCCAGAACTATTTCGGCTCCTCGGGCCTGCCTTACGCGATCCCGGATCAACTGCGCGGCGGCATGAATCTCGGCTTCATGTTCCTGCCGATCTATCGCGGCTGGGTCGTGGTGTTCTCGCTGGTGATCTGCGTCGCCACCTGGTTCCTGATCGAGCGCACGCGGCTCGGCGCCTACCTGCGCGCCGCGACCGAAAACCCGACGCTAGTGCGGGCCTTCGGCATCAACGTGCCGCGCATGATCACGCTCACTTACGGCCTCGGCGTCGGACTCGCGGCCCTTGCCGGCGTGCTCTCGGCACCGATCAACCAGGTCCGGCCGCTGATGGGCGCCGACCTGATCATTGTCGTGTTCGCGGTGGTCGTGATCGGCGGCATGGGCTCCATCATGGGCTCGATCATCACAGGCTTCGCGCTCGGCGTGATCGAGGGACTGACCAAATATTTCTATCCCGAGGCTTCCAACACCGTGGTCTTCGTTCTGATGGTCCTGGTGCTGCTGGTGAAGCCGACGGGTCTGACCGGACGGGCGGCCTGACATGACATCGATCACCGACGAGACCCTGCCGATCACCCCGCGCGCGGTGCGCGACGAAATGATCGTGTTCGTCATCATGGCGGCGCTGCTCGCCATCGTGCCATTCACCGGGCTGTACCCGTTCTTCGTCATGCAGGCGCTGTGCTTCGCGCTGCTGGCCTGCGCCTTCAACCTCCTGATCGGCTATGGTGGCCTGCTGTCGTTCGGCCACGCGATGTTCTTGGGGACAGCGGGCTATTGCAGTGCCCATGCACTGAAGGTCTGGGGCCTGCCGCCGGAGCTCGGCATCCTCACGGGCATCGCTGGCGCCTTCGTGCTCTCGATCATCACCGGCTACATCTCTATCCGCCGCCAGGGCATCTACTTCTCGATGATCACCCTGGCCCTGTCGCAGCTGCTGTATTTCGTCTATCTCCAGACGCCGTTCACCCATGGCGAGGACGGCATCCAGGGCATTCCGCAGGGCAGGCTGTTCGGCTTCATCGACCTCTCGAAGCCGACTACGCTGTATTACGTTGTGCTGGTCGGGTTCCTTGCCGGCTTCCTGCTGATCTTCCGCACCATCAACTCGCCCTTCGGCGAGGTGCTGAAGTCGATCCGCGAGAACGAGCAGCGCGCGATCTCGCTCGGCTACAAGACCGACCAGTACAAGCTCCTGGCCTATATCCTGTCCGGCACCATCGCCGGCTTTGCCGGCTCGCTGAAGGTGTTCGTGGCCCAGAATGCCTCGCTGACCGACGTGCACTGGTCGATGTCGGGCGAGATCGTGCTGATGACGCTGGTCGGCGGTCTTGGAACGGTATTCGGGCCCGTCGTCGGAGCGTTCGTAATCATCGCCATGCAGCAATATCTGGCCGGGTTCGGGCAGTGGGTGACGGTGATCCAAGGCGTCATCTTCGTCGCCTGCGTGCTCACCTTCCGCCGCGGCGTGGTCGGGGAAATCGCCCATCTGTTCAAGCGCTCCCTCTAAGTCATTGATCTAGAATAGAATTGCCTGAAAGGCAGAAAGCGGTGGATGATCGTGCCACCGCTTCTGCTGGCGCGGGATCCGGGATATGACAGTTCTGTGACGGGCCGGCCCTGGCCCGTTTTCGGAATCGATGGACCTCGTCCCATGCTGAACTGGTTTCGCGCCGTCCTCCCGCGGGAGGAGCGGTTTTTTGATTTGTTCGCCCGCCACAACAAGGTGGTGATCCAGGGCGCGCATGCGCTGCAGGACATGTTGCAGGGCGGCGACGACATTCTGGTCCACTGCCAGCGCGTCAGCCAGTTCGAGAACGAGGCCGACAACATCACGCGCGAGGTGCTGACCGCCGTCCGCCGCACCTTCATCACGCCGTTCGACCGCGGCGACATCAAGAACCTGATCACCTCGATGGACGACGCCATCGACCAGATGCAGCAGACGTCCAAGGCCGTGGTGCTGTTCGAGGTCAAGGAGTTCGAGCCGACCATGCGCGAGATGGGCACGCTCCTGGTCGAGTGCGCCAACCTGATCAGCAAGGCGCTGCCGCTTCTGCAGGCGATCGGCCAGAACGTGCCGATGATCACCGCGATCACCGAGGAGATGACCAAGCTGGAGGGCCGCGTCGATGACCTCCACGACATCGGGCTGAAGGAACTGTTCCTCAAGCACCGCAACGCCAACACCATGGATTTCATCGTCGGCGCCGAGATCTACGACCATCTGGAGAAGGTTGCCGACCGCTTCGACGACGTCGCCAACGAGATCAATTCGATCATGATCGAACAGGTCTAGGGGCGCGCCGTGGACGCTCAACTCGGCCTTCCGATCCTGGTCGGCCTCATCGCCGTCGCGCTCGCCTTCGACTTCCTGAACGGCCTGCATGATGCCGCCAACTCGATCGCAACCATCGTCTCGACCCGGGTGCTGCGGCCGCAATATGCGGTGTTCTGGGCCGCGTTCTTCAATTTCGTCGCTTTCGGCGTGTTCGGCCTGCACGTCGCCCAGACCATCGGCACCGGGATCATCGATCCCGCCATCGTCGATGCGCACGTGATCTTCGCCGCCCTCGTCGGTGCCATCGTCTGGAACCTCGTGACCTGGGCGGCGGGCATCCCATCGTCGAGCTCGCACGCGCTGATCGGCGGCCTGGTCGGGGCAGGCTTCGCCAAGGCCGGCCTCTCGGCCACGGTCTGGAGCGGGCTGTCGAAGACCGTGCTGGCGATCGTGCTGTCGCCGCTGGTCGGTCTCATCCTGGCGATGATCCTGGTCGCGATCGTGTCCTGGGCCTCGGTGCGCTCGACGCCATTCGCCGTCGACCGCGCCTTCCGCATCCTGCAGTTCGCCTCCGCCTCGCTGTATTCGCTCGGCCATGGCGGCAACGACGCCCAGAAGACGATGGGCATCATCGCCGTGCTGCTGTACTCGCAGGGCCACCTCGGCGAGCACTTCACGGTGCCGTTCTGGGTGGTGCTGTCCTGCCAGACGGCGATGGCGCTTGGTACCCTGATGGGCGGCTGGCGTATCGTCCGCACCATGGGGCTTCGCATCACCAAGCTGAACCCGATGCAGGGCTTCTGTGCCGAGACCGGCGGCGCCATCACGCTGTTCCTGGCGACCTTCCTCGGCGTGCCCGTCTCGACCACCCACACCATCACCGGCGCCATCGTCGGCGTCGGCGCCGCCCGCCGTGCCTCGGCCGTACGCTGGAACGTAGCCGGATCGATCGTCTACGCCTGGATTTTCACGATTCCGGCCTCCGCCATCGTCTCGGCGCTGACCTTCTGGCTGGTGTCGGTGCTCCGGCACTGACCCGCGGCCGGACGATGGGTTAACTCGCCGGTTGGAGTTGCGGTGCAAAACGCCTATATGGAGGGCGCGCGGCGGCCGTGATCCCGCGCGTTTCCCGATCAATCGACCGCTCTCTGGCCCCGAAACGACGCCTGCCGCCTCATGTCCGACATCACCGTCACGACCGAACAGCCCCGCACCGCCTTGTCCGACGAGGTGGCGCGCCGGCGCACCTTCGCCATCATCTCGCACCCGGACGCCGGCAAGACGACGCTGACCGAGAAGCTGCTGCTGTTCGGCGGCGCCATCAACCTCGCCGGCCAGGTCAAGGCCAAGGGCGAGCGCCGCAACACCCGATCGGACTGGATGAAGATCGAGCGCGATCGCGGCATCTCCGTCGTCACCTCGGTGATGACCTTCGAGTTCGAGGGGCTCGTCTATAACCTTCTCGACACGCCGGGCCACGAAGACTTCAGCGAGGACACCTACCGCACGCTGACCGCAGTCGACTCCGCCGTGATGGTGATCGACGCCGCCAAGGGCATCGAGGCGCGCACGCGAAAACTGTTCGAGGTCTGCCGCCTGCGCGACATCCCGATCATCACCTTCATCAACAAGATGGACCGCGAGAGCCGCGACACCTTCGATCTGCTGGACGAGATCGAGAAGACGCTGGCGCTCGACACCACGCCGATGACCTGGCCGGTGGGCCGCGGCCGCGATTTCATCGGCACCTATGACATCCGCGACGGCGGCGTGCGCCTGCTCGAAGGCGGTGGCGCCAAGACCGGCGCGGCGCAGCAGA
This sequence comes from Bradyrhizobium sp. SSBR45G, assembly GCF_030159255.1. Classification (GTDB taxonomy): domain Bacteria; phylum Pseudomonadota; class Alphaproteobacteria; order Rhizobiales; family Xanthobacteraceae; genus Bradyrhizobium. The sequence goes on from NZ_BSCT01000001.1 coordinate 320,774, forward strand.
TCGAGATCTCCGAGCTCGCTGGCTACAACGCCAATCTCGACATGGGCCAGATCAAGGATGAGCTCGATCTGGTCCGCGAGGCCTGCAAGCCGTTCGATCTGGAGGCGTTCCGCGAAGGCCATCTCACGCCGGTCTATTTCGGCAGCGCGTTGCGCAATTTCGGCGTCGGCGATCTGCTCGAAGGCCTTGGCCGCTACGCGCCGTCGCCGCGGGCGCAGGAGTCCAATTTGCGCAAGGTCGACGCCGCCGAGCCGCGCATGAGCGCCTTCGTGTTCAAGATCCAGGCGAACATGGACCCCAACCACCGCGACCGCATCGCGTTCGCGCGGCTGTGCTCGGGCAAGCTCAACCGCGGCATGAAGGCCAAGCTGGTGCGCACCGGCAAGACCATGCCGCTGTCGAGCCCGCAATTCTTCTTCGCCCAGGATCGCTCGGTCGCCGACGAGGCCTTCGCCGGCGACGTGGTCGGCATCCCGAACCACGGTTCGCTTCGCATCGGCGATACGCTGACCGAAGGCGAGGACCTGACCTTCGTCGGCGTGCCGAGCTTCGCGCCGGAAATCGTCCGCCGCGTCCGGCTCACCGACGCGATGAAAGCCAAGAAGCTGAAGGAAGCGTTGCAGCAGATGTCGGAGGAGGGCGTGGTGCAGGTGTTCCGCCCGCGCGACGGTGCGCCGGCCCTGGTCGGCGTCGTCGGTCCGCTGCAGCTCGACGTGCTCAAGGCGCGGCTCGATGCCGAATACTCGCTGCCCGTCGAGTTCGAGATCTCCGAGTTCTCGCTGGCGCGCTGGATCTCGTGCGACGACAAGAAGAAGCTGGAGGCGTTCATCGCCTCCAACAATTCCGGCGTCGCCGACGACGTCGATGGCGATCCCGTGTTCCTGGCCAAGAACGAGTTCTATCTCGGCTACACCAAGGAGCGCGCCGAGGGCATCGTGTTCTCCAACGTCAAGGACGTGAAGAAGAAGGCGTGAGGCTCGCTGCAGCTTCTCGTCATTCCGGGGCGCGACGAAGTCGCGAGCCCGGAATCCATTTCGCTTCTTGTTCTGCGGCCCGATGGATTCCGGGCTCGCCCTGCGGGCGCCCCGGAATGACGAGCGGAGAGAGATCGGCCTACAGCTCGATGATCCCCCGCCGCGCGGCGTGCGCCACGGCATCCGTGCGGCCGGTGGCGTCGAGCTTGTCGAGCAGCGAGCCGACATGGAACTTTGCGGTGTGCACGGAGATGCCGAGGCTGCGCGCGATCTCCTTGTTGGAGCAGCCCTCGGCCATCAGCGCCAGCACGTCGCGCTCGCGCGCGGTGAGCTGAAACGCGTCAGCGTCAGTCGCGCGGTTCTCCGCATGGCTGCGCTCGCCGATTTCGCTGCTGCCCGGCCGCACGACGGCGACATCGGCGCTCTCGCCCGGCGCGGCGAGCCGGAGGCCGGCGATGCCGCCGAGCAGCACGGCCAGCCGGTCGGCCAGCTCGGCATCGTCGACCGCGATGGCGATCGTGACCGGCGCGCTCTTGTCCTCGCTCACGCCGGCCGCTCGCCGATGGTCAGGGCCATCTGCACCGGCTCGCCACTGCGCAGGGCCGCCACCTCGACCACCGCGCCGACGCTGTCGGGACCGAGCTCGCGCATCAGGGCGCGCATGCCCCGGAATGGCTGGCTGTTGAGTGCCGTGATGATGTCGCCCTGGCGCAGGCCTGCGGTGGCCGCAGGACCGTTCTTGTCGATGCTCATGACCATCGCGCCGATGCCATTGTCGAGCTTCACCGGCTGCAGGCCGGCGCCGAGATAGCCGCGGGCGATGCGGCCGTGCTGCTCCAGCTTGCCGGCAACGCGTGCGATGGTTGCGGCAGGGATCACGAGCGTGCGCCGTGGTCCGCGCACCGCCATGCCGATCGCGCGCCCCTGCGCATCGAGCGCGAGGCCGCCTTCCGAACTGTGCCGCAGCCTCGTGTCGAGCTCGATGCGCGCCGTGATGTCGCCGCCGCGCAGGCTCCGCCACGGGCCGGCAGCTTTCGACACCATCGCAAGGGACGCGACCGGCGTGCCCTGGTCGGCGGCCGTGATGACGGCGAGCGACCCGAGCGGCGGGACGTCGCTGGTCAGCGGCGCAGGCGCCGCCTCCTTGCCGTCATAGCGCAGCAGGGCGACGTCGGTGGTGTGGTCACGCCCGGCGATCACCGCGGGGCGCGTGGTGCCGTCGGCAAACACGAGCGTAATCTCGCCCTCGTCGGCCAGAGTCTCGTCCGCCGTGACGACGAGGCCCGGCTTCCAGACGAAACCCGACGCGCGTGAGCGGTGCGAATGGACCGAGACGAGAGATGGCGCGGCTGCAGCCACGGTCACGGATAGCGCTGACGACAGTGAGGAGAGGGCAGAAAGATCGGGCATCGACGGCTCCATTGGTTGATCCCAATGTGGAGCGTCGGTCGTCGTTTCGGAACTCCCCGGGTGGGCAGGCTGTGGGAGCTCAGATCGCCTCAGAGCGTCGTCCGTGCCTTCGGCAGCGGGAAGGCGAGGTCGCCGTGCTTCGAGGTCTTCAGCCCGAGCCCGACCAGCGCCTCGGCGAAGCGCACCGCGGCGGCGACGCCGTCGATCACGGGAATGCCGAGCTCGGTCGAGAGGTCATGCGCAAGATCCGCCATGCCGGCGCAGCCGAGCACGATGGCGCCGATGCCGTCCTCGCGCAGCGCCGCCTGGCATTCGCCGAGCAGCGTGCCGCGCACATTGGCCTCGGGCTTGTCGAGATCGAGCACGGCGACATCGACCGCGCGCACCTTCCGGCAATGCTGTTCCATGCCGTAGTTGCGCACGAGGTGCTCGGCGATCACCTTGGTCCGCGACAAGGTCGTGACGATGCTGAAATGGGTGGCGACGAAGCTCGCCGCATGCATGGCCGCTTCGGCAATGCCGAGCACGGGCACGGCGGACAATTCACGTGCGGCCAGCAGGCCGGGGTCGCCGAAGCAGGCGATGACATGGGCATGGCAGCCTTCGGCGTCGCCGGCCTCGACCTCCTTGAGCATGCCGACCGCGGCGATCGCCTCGTCGTAATGGCCCTCGATCGACGCGGCGCCGAAGCGCGCGGTGCGGCCGACGATCCGGGTCGTCGGGCTCGCGCTGGCTTGGGCCGCGCTCGCGATCAGCTCTGTCATCGATGCCGTCATGTTCGGGTTGATGACGTTGATCACGGTCTCGCTGTTGCGGCTCATCGCTTCCGTCCGGTTGTTGTCGCGTCCTGCCGTGTTCTAGACGAGTTCCGCTGTTACCGTCGAGAGAGGTTCGCATGGCCGGAACGCGCAGACGTGAACGGCATTGAGCTTGCGAATGTCGCCATCGGAACCAGCTCTGAGTCCATCTGTCCCGAGAGTCCCATGCTCCGTGTCATCGTGCTTTTCCTGCTGATGATGGCCGCGCCGGTCACCGCCGATGCGCGCCAGCGGCAGATCAATCCGGTGCCGTTCGCGCACACGCCGTGCAGCGTGCTCGACGAGCGGCCGTGCACGCCGTCCTTCTGCGGCGTCTACGGGCCTTGGCCCTGCATTCCCGAGATGAACTATCCCTATGGGCAGAACCTGCAGCTGACAATCGAGAGTCGGCCGGCGAAGGACCAGGAGGCCAAGTATCAGAAGCCGGATCACGATCTCGACACCATCGGTGATCTGTTCGCCGCGCTGCGCGCGTGCTGGACGCCTCCGCCGGAGGGCGATGCCCGTGCCGGAATGCAGATGACGGTGCGCTTCAGCTTCAAGCGGACCGGGGAGATGGTCGCGCCGCCGCGCGTCACGTTCGCGACCTCGGGCGTCTCGGCGGAGACGCGTGCAACCTTTCTGAAGGCGATCAATGCCTCGCTCGATGCCTGCCTGCCGCTGAAGTTCACCTCGGGCCTGGCCGGCGCATTGGCCGGGCGGCCGATCGCGATCCGCTATGTCGACAACCGCGACCTGAGCAAGACGTCGCAGCAGCAATAACGCCGCTCGCGGCGGGAAGGTGTCGGCGCCGGGCACGTTGCGATGCCGCCCCCGAAGATGATACCCAGTTCCCCGCAGGTTGCGTGCACAAAGGGGGACGCCGTGGGACTTCTGGTGATGGTGGTGGGGCTCGTGCTGTTTCTCGGCGCCCACGTGTTCACGACGCGGCGCGAGGCGCGGGCGCAGGTCATCGCGCGGCTGGGTGAGGCGCCTTACAAGCTCGTCTACACCGTCGTTGCACTCGCCGGCCTCGCCCTGATCGTGTGGGGCTTTGCCGAGTATCGCCATGGCGGCGGCTGGATCCAGGTTTGGACGCCGCCCAAGGCGCTTAAGCACATCAACCTGGCCTTGATGCTGCCGGCAGTCATCATGGTGGTTGCCGCCTATGTTCGCGGCCGCATCTACACCATTCTCAAACATCCGATGCTGGCCGGCGTGAAGCTGTGGGCGTTCGGCCACCTGCTCAGCAACGGCGATCTCGGCGGCATCATCCTGTTCGGCTCGATCCTGGCCTGGGCCGTCTTCGACCGCATCTCGCTCAAGCGCCGCGCCGATGCCGGCGGGCCGCCGATCCCGGTCGGCGGCATTGGCAACGACGTCATCGCGGTGGTGGTCGGCATCATCGTCTATGCCGCGCTGGTCTTCGCGTTCCATCCGGTCGTGCTCGGCATTCCCGTCATCGGCAATTAGCGGTTCTCGGCAGCCGCATTCTGCCGCACAATTCAGCGTCGCTCGAACAGCGAGCGGCGCTGATGACCGGAGCCATCCGGCAAGCAACAAGAAAACGTCAGGGGAGGCGATCCGATGGAGTGGTCGCAACATGCCGCCATCAAGCCGATGCGCCGTGAGCAGCGTTTCGGCGACCGCGTGGTGCCGCTGTTTGCAGAGCGTCCGGCCAGCATATGGGCGATGGTCGAGGACGCCGCCGCGCGCAATGGCGACGGCGAGGCGCTGGTCTGCGGCGCTCAGCGGCTGTCCTGGCGCGAGGTGCTGGACATTTCGGCGCGGATCGCGAGCGGGCTGCAGGCGAGGGGCTTGCGCAAGGGCGACCGGCTGGCGCTGCTGCTCGGCAATCGCATGGAATTCGTGCTGACGCTGTTTGCGGCTGCCAAGCTCGGGCTAATCACGGTTCTGCTGTCGACGCGGCAGCAGACGCCTGAGATCGCCTATGTGCTGAACGATTGCGGCGCCCGGCTGCTGCTGCATGAGGCCGTGCTGGCGGACCGGCTGCCGCCTGTTGCGGAGACGCCCGAGCTGCTGGAGCGCGTTGCCGTCGATGACGACCGGGCACGCTCCGGTTTCGCCGCGCTCGTCGATCATCCGCCCCATGCCGAGCAGGTGGCCCTGGCCGAAGAGGACACCGCGATGATCCTCTACACCTCCGGCACGACAGGCCGGCCGAAGGGCGCGATGCTCGCCCATGGCAACATCGTCCACTCCTCGATGATCTACGAGGCCTGCCTCGGGCTGACGCCGGCGGACCGTTCGATCGCGGCCGTACCACTCGGCCACGTGACGGGCGTCGTCGCCAACATCACCAGCATGGTGCGCTGCGCCGGCACCTTGATCATAATGCCGGAGTTCAAGGCCAGCGAGTATCTCAAGCTCGCCGCGCGCGAGCGCGTGACCTACACCGTGATGGTCCCGGCGATGTACAATCTGTGCCTGCTGCAGTCTGATTTCGACAGCCACGATCTGTCGTCCTGGCGCATCGGCGGCTTCGGTGGCGCGCCGATGCCGGTGGCGACCATCGAGAAGCTCGCGGCGAAGATTCCGGGTCTTCGGCTGGTGAATGCCTACGGCTCGACCGAGACCACCTCGCCATCGACCCTGATGCCGCCTGATCTCACGGCACGCCACATCGACAGCGTCGGTCTGCCGTGCCCGGGCGCCAGCATCCTGGTGATGGATGCGGAGGGACGAGAGCTGCCGCGGGGCGAGATCGGCGAGATCTGGATCGGCGGCGGCCAGGTCATCAAAGGCTATTGGAACCGTCCCGAGGCCACTGCCGAGAGCTTCACCGCCGGCTACTGGCATTCGGGCGACCTCGGCTCGATCGATGCCGATAACTTCGTCCGGGTGTTCGACCGTCAGAAGGACATGATCAACCGCGGCGGCCTGAAGATCTATTCCGCTGAGGTCGAATCGGTGCTCGCCGGCCATCCCGCCGTCATCGAGAGCGCGATCCTCGCCAAGCCTTGCCCGGTGCTGGGCGAGCGGGTCCATGCCGTGGTGGTCACGCGCGAGCCAGCCACCGCCGAGGTCCTGCGCAGCTGGTGCGCCGAACGGTTGTCGGACTATAAGGTCCCGGAAACCCTGACCGTGACCACGGACCCTTTGCCGCGCAATGCCAACGGCAAGGTGATGAAACGGCAGTTGCGCGAAGCCTTGACGGCATGATAGCCGCCTCCGATCCGTGCGGCAGCCGCGGGACGGGGGTAACACCTTGATTCGGTTGGACTCGCCTTGCCACCGCCATACCGATACGGTATCGGCGCCAGCGTGCGGGTGATGGCGGCTCGCGCGGCACTTCAAATCCGTTCGCGTGAGCGCACAGCGAACTTGACGGGATGTCATTAAGTGTCTGAATTCATTGATGAAGTAGATGAAGAGGTCCGCCGGGAACAGCTCAAGAAGCTGTGGGACCGCTATTCGCTGCTTTTCATCGCCATCGCGGTGCTGATCATCGCGGGCGTGGGTGGCTGGCGCGGCTACTCGTATCTCGAGGCCCAGAAGGCCGCCGAGGCTGGCGTGTCCTTCAACAAGGCCCTCGAGCTGTCCGAACAGAACAAGCACGCCGAGGCGGAGAAGGCCTTTGCCGATGTTGCGGCCACGGCACCATCCGGATACCGCATGCTGGCCCGGTTCCATCAGGCCGCCGAGGCGGCGCTGCGGGACAACGCCGCTGCCGTGAAGCTCTATGACGAGCTCGCCGCCGACCGCAGCATCGGCGCCGAGCAGCAGTCGATGGCGCGGCTGCGCGCGGCCGGTCTGCTGGTCGACACCGCGCCTTACGCCGACCTGAAGCCGCGCCTCGACGGCGAGACCGCGCCCGGCGCACCGTTCCGTCACGCCGCGCGCGAGCTGCTGGCGCTGTCGGCGTGGAAGGCCAATGATGCGGCTGCCGCCCGCCAGTGGCTGGACATGATTTCGCTGGATGGTGAGACACCGCCCGGCCTGCGCTCGCGCGCCGAGGCACTGCAGGCGCTGCTGCCTGCCGTTGCCAAGAGCTGATGGTGAGCCGATCGCGACCTGTGCGACGGCGAAACTGAGTTTGATCGGAAAATGACGACCATGCGCCGCCCCCAACGCCTCATCGCCCTGACCGTCCTCGCCGCCCTGACAGGCGTTCTCGGCGGCTGCGCCAGCGGCGGCAGCTTCGATCCCTCGGATATGCTCGACTTCCTGGATACGAAGAAGAAGCTGCCCGGTGATCGCAAGCCGGTGTTCCCCGAAGGCGTGCCCGGTCTCGAGCAGGGCGTGCCGAAGGAGCTCTACAAGGGCGCGCAGCAGCAGCAGATGAATGATCCAGGCGCGCAGGCGGCCGCCCCGCCGCCGGCTCCCGCAGAGGAGCCGAAAGGCAAGAAGGGCGCCAAGGGCCGCCAGCAGGCCGCGGTGAGCAATCCGGCGCCCGCCGATCCGCAGGACGGCGAGGCTGCTGCGGTCGAGGAGGGCGCTGCGGCCGTTCCGGCGGCGCCGAAGCCGAAGAAGATCGTTCGCCGCCGCACCACCGCGCCGCCGCCGGATGAGGCCGCGCCCGCGCAGCAGCCTGTCCGGCAGTCCAGCGGCCAGTTCCCGGCGCCGGTCCCGAGCGGCTCCTTCAACCGTTAAGGCCGTCCGCGAATCGCACGATCGCCGGTTCGGTTTTGCGTCCGGATGCGCTACAGCTGCGCGCTCACGCGCACGGATCATCATGCCTTTCACCATCGCCATCATCGGCCGGCCCAACGTCGGCAAATCGACCCTGTTCAACCGCCTGGTGGGACAGAAGCTGGCGCTCGTCGACGACATGCCGGGCGTCACCCGCGATCGCCGCGAGGGCGAGGCCAAGCTGTATGATCTCAATTTCACGATCATCGACACCGCCGGTCTCGACGAGGGCCCCAAGGGCTCGCTGACTGCGCGGATGCAGGAGCAGACGGAGACCGCGATCGCGCTCGCGGATGCGCTGTTCTTCGTGATCGACGCCCGTATCGGCCTGACGCCGGCCGACCGCGCCTTCGCCGACTTCGCCCGCCGCGCCGACAAGCCGGTGCTGCTGCTTGCCAACAAGAGCGAGGGCAAGCATGGCGAGCTCGGCGCGATGGAGTCCTACGCCCTCGGGCTCGGCGATCCCATCCAGATCTCGGCCGAGCACGGCGAGGGCATTGGCGAACTCTACGATGCCGTCAGCAAGCTGGTGCCGCCCACGGAGGACGAGGACGATGAGCACGAGGAGACCGACGAGGAGCGCGCCGCACGGCCGATCCGCGTCGCCATCGTCGGCCGCCCCAATGCTGGCAAGTCGACGCTGATCAATCACCTGCTCGGCGAGGAGCGCCTCCTGACCAGCCCCGAGGCTGGCACCACGCGCGATTCGATCGCCGTCGAGATCGAATGGAAGGGCCGCGGCTTCCGTGTCTTCGACACCGCGGGTCTGCGCCGGCGCTCGCGCATCGAGGAGAAGCTCGAGAAGCTGTCGGTCGCCGATGCGCTGCGCGCGGTGCGGTTCGCCGAGGTGGTCGTGCTGATGATGGACGCGCAGAACCGCTTCGAGGAGCAGGATCTGCGCATCGCCGACCTGATCGAGCGCGAGGGCCGGGCGCTGGTGATCGCGGTCAACAAATGGGACCTGATGGAGGCCCAGCCCGGCCAGATCTCGATGCTGCGCCGGGACGCCGATCATTGGCTGCCGCAGATCGCGGGCGCGCCGATCGTGGCGGTGTCGGGCCTGAGAGGCGAGGGCATCGACCGGCTGATGCAGGCGATCGTCGATTCCTACGCCGTCTGGAACAAGCGCGTGTCGACCGCTGCGCTGAACCGCTGGTTCGAGGAGGCCATCGCCAACAATCCGCCGCCGGCGGTGTCGGGCCGCCGTCTCAAGCTCAACTACATCACCCAGACCAAGGCGCGGCCGCCGAGCTTCGTGCTGTTCTGCTCGCGGGCCGACGCGATCCCGCAATCCTATCTGCGCTATCTCACCAACTCGATGCGCGAGACCTTCGCCCTGCCGGGCACGCCGGTGCGGATTACGCTCCGCGAGAAGGCCAATCCGTTCGCCCACAAGCGCAAGCGGCCGAACTGAGCGGTACTGCCGCGTTGGATCGGCCTGACATTGTCGGCATGATCGAACGGGCGTTTCCATCGCGTCTCCCTAATCCGCCGAAAACCCGAACGGGATCGACGACGTCCTGAAATCGTCCGGCAGGATCTCGCGGCCGATCGGCGGCGCCGAGCGGGCCGCGCATTTCGGCCGGTGGCAGACGCGGCAGGCGACCCCGATCGGGGTCGGTTCGTCGGCATCGGGACCGTGGCCGTCGCGGGTGTAGATCAGTTGGCCCGCATGCTCGGCGGCGCAGCCGACCGCAATGGCGCGCTCGACCCGGACGGCGCCGTAGGAGCCGCCGCCGGCAGTGACGGTACGGGCGATCGAGAAGAAGCGGCGGCCGTCCGGCAGCTCCAGCCATTGCGTGATGATCTGGCGCGGCGTCTTGAAGATGCCGTGCACCGACCACAGCGGGCAGGCGCCGCCGTGCCTTGCGAACGGAAAGCCGGCGCCGTCGAGCAGTTTTGAGACGTTGCCGGCGGGATCGACGCGGATCAGGAAGAACGGGATCTTCTCGGCGCCCGGCTTCTGCAAGGTCGTGACGCGATGCGCCGTCTGCTCGAAGCTGGTGCCGAACTGCCGCGCCAGCGCTTCGAGATCGTAGGCCCTGGCGTCGACGGCTTTCGCGAAGATCGAGTAGGGCATGATGATCGCAGCCGCCGCATAGGCCGCGAGCGCGCGGCGCGCCAGCAGCTCGGCGGTCTTGCTGGCGAACTTGCCGTCCTCGAGTGCCGCGCCGATCTCGTTGTCGAGCTCGAGGTAAGCGAGCTGCCGCGCCAGCTCGAACTTCAGGCTCGCGCTGTCGAGCGAATCCTCGATCAGCAATTGCCGGCGATGCAGATCGAGCCGCCTGAGCGAGCCGAGCATGACGTTCGGCGGCATGTAGCGGACCTGCAGATTGTGCCGCACGCGAAACCGCTCGATGAAGCCCGCAGGGCTGGCGGAGACCTGCGGCGAGCCGGTCGCCGAGCCTTGGAAGATCGCTTGCGCCAGCCGCTCCGCGGCGTCGTCGAGACCCGCAAAATTGTTGCGGCGGGCGGCCAGGAAGCGGCGGACGTCGGCGACGGGATCGTTGGCGTCGAAGCCGTCGGGTAGCGGCGGGCCGCCGGAGGTTGCGGGCGCCCGCTCGGCCAGCGCCAGCTGCTCCTCGCGATAGGCCGTGTAGAGCCGCAGGAAGGCCTCGGTCATCCCGGGATAGCTGACGGCGAGGTCGGAAATCTCCAGCGCGGGGATGTCGATGTCGGAGAACATCGGATCCTTCAGGACCGACTGCATCCGCGCGGTGTGGTCGGCGCCGCCGTCGCCGGCGAGATCGGCGAGGTCGATCTTGTAGGTCCGGGCCAGCCGCAGCAGCATGTCGGCCGTGACCGGCCTCTGATTCCGCTCCAGAAGCGCCACGTAAGGCGCTGATATTTCGAGGTCCGCGGCCATGTCGGCCTGGGTCAGGCCGAGCTCGCGCCGGAGCCGGCGCAGGCGCGGGCCCATGAAGATCGATCGTGCCGTGGCTGTCGACATGGTCAAATCCCGGTTCTGTAATCTCCTTACAGCTATACACGAGAAGTTTGTAAAGTGTGACAAGCTTTCCGCGCAATGTCTGGTCCGCCGTTCCCGCGTGCTTACAATAGGTCCCAGGTTGTCCTTAACCGAGGGATCACGGACATGAACTTCCAACCGCGTGGATTGAGCGACCAGGCCATCATGGGACCGGCCTCCTACCAGGCCGAAGTCGAGGCGGCGCGTGCGCTGCTCGAGACCAACCCGACCTGGAACGGCGTCACCGCCGAGGCCGTGGCGCGCATGCGCCTGCAGAACCGCTTCAAGACCGGCCTCGACGTCGCCCGCTACACCGCCGCCGTGATGCGCGCCGACATGGCCGCCTATGACGAGGACAGCACCAAGTACACCCAGTCGCTGGGCTGCTGGCACGGCTTCATCGCGCAGCAGAAGCTGATCTCGATCAAGAAGCATTTCGGCAAGACCGACCGCCGCTACCTCTATCTCTCCGGCTGGATGATCGCGGCGCTGCGCTCCGAATTCGGCCCGCTGCCGGACCAGTCGATGCACGAGAAGACCTCGGTGCCCGCGCTGATCGAGGAACTCTACACCTTCCTGCGCCAGGCCGACTCGCGCGAGCTCAATGATCTGTTCCGCACGCTGGACGCGGCCCGCAAGGCCGGCGACAAGGCGAAGGAGACCGAGATCATCGCCAAGATCGACGGCTTCCAGACCCATGTCGTCCCGGTCATCGCCGACATCGACGCCGGCTTCGGCAATGCGGAAGCGACCTATCTGCTCGCCAAGAAGATGATCGAGGCGGGCGCCTGCGCGCTGCAGATCGAGAACCAGGTCTCCGACGAGAAGCAGTGCGGCCACCAGGACGGCAAGGTCACCGTGCCGCATGACGTGTTCCTGGCCAAGATCCGCGCCTGCCGCCACGCCTTCCTGGAGCTCGGCGTCGAGGACGGCATCATCGTCACCCGCACCGACTCGCTCGGCGCCGGCCTGACGCAGCAGATCGCCTTCTCGAGCCAGCCCGGCGATCTCGGCGACCAGTACAACAGCTTCCTCGACTGCGAGGAGGTGACGCCCGCGAACGCCCGCAATGGCGACGTCATCATCAACCGCGACGGCAAGATGCTGCGTCCGAAGCGGCTGCCCTCCAACCTCTACCAGTTCCGTCCCGGCACCGGTGAGGACCGCTGCGTGCTCGACTGCATCACCTCGCTGCAGAACGGGGCCGACCTGCTGTGGATCGAGACCGAGAAGCCGCATATCGAGCAGATCGCCAAGATGGTCGACCGCATCCGCAAGGTGATCCCGAACGCCAAGCTCGCCTACAACAACTCGCCGTCGTTCAACTGGACCCTCAACTTCCGTTGGCAGGTCTATGACGCGATGAAGGAGGCGGGCCAGGACGTCAGCAGGTACAACCGCGCCGAGCTGATGAAGGCGGAGTACGACGACACCCCGCTGGCGAAGGAAGCCGACGAGCGCATCCGCACCTTCCAGGCGGATTCGGCCAAGCGCGCCGGCATCTTCCACCACCTCATCACGCTGCCGACCTACCACACGGCCGCGCTCTCGACCGACAACCTCGCCCGCGAGTACTTCGGCGAGCAGGGCATGCTGGGCTACGTCAAGAACGTCCAGCGCGCCGAGATCCGCCAGGGCATCGCCTGCGTCAAGCACCAGAACATGGCCGGCTCCGACATCGGCGACGACCACAAGGAATACTTTGCCGGCGACAAGGCCCTGAAGGCCGGCGGCGCGCACAACACGATGAACCAGTTCGGCTGAGCTCTGCCGGGTGAACCGCTGAACTGACAAGGCCCGTCTGGTGCGGCAGCGCTCCAGGCGGGTTTTGCTTTTGCTTAGACTCTCCGATCCGCAACTCGCTTTCCAATCGATGAGCGCGCTGCTCATGGCCAATCTGCAACTCCGGCTTCGGACCTCAACCCTCATGGTGAGGAGCGCCGCCCTTGCGGCGCGTCTCGAACCATGAGGCCACAGTAGGGGGCCTCGCCCTTCGAGACGCCCGCCTGCGGCGGGCTCCTCAGGGTGAGGGGCAAAGGCCGTATTCCTGTCGCCATCAGCCTTCACCAGCGTGACTGGACTCTCTCACCGCTCACTCACCGCCAGCCGTGCACCCAGCAGCGCGAAGCCGCCGGCAAACGCTCGGCGCAGCCAGGCCATGACGCGGGGCCGGCTGACGACGCGATCGCGCACGGCTGCTGCAAACAGCCCGTAGACCACGAACACCGCGAACGTCATCGCCATGAACGTCGCCGACAGCTCCAGCATCATCGCGAGCGGATGCGACTCATCCGGTGCAATGAACTGCGGCAGGAAGGCGAGGAAGAAGATCGACAGTTTTGGATTGAGGATGTTGATCAGAAAACCGGTCAGCACCACGCGCCCGGCCGAGCGCGCCTCGTCCTTTGCGTCATCCTTCGTCTCCACCGACAGCGCGCCGCGCTCGCCGAGCGTCTGCCAGGCCATGTACAAGAGATAGGCGACGCCGCAATATTTCAGCGCGGCAAAGGCCAGCGCGCTGGTGTGCAGCACCGCGGCAAGCCCGACGATGGCAGCCAGCATCGCCGGGATGATGCCGAGCGTGCAGCCGAACGCGGCGGCGATGCTCAGGCGCGATCCCTTGGTCAGCGCCACGGCGAGCGTGTAGAGCACGCCGGTGCCGGGCGAGGCCACCACGATCAGCGAGGTCAGCAGAAAGGCAAACGACATCGGCGGGCTCCCAAATTCGCGGCCGCATCAGCGAACAGCGCGTCTCACATCGAACGCCAGCATTCCACACAGCGCCGGCGGACGATAGCCGTGACGGGTTCACGCATCGGCGATCAGGACACGCGGCGTTGCTTGCACGAGCGCGGCCCATGTGTAGACAATGAAGGGCAGGGGCGCGTTCAACCATCGTCGCGACGCATCTCGCGTCCGAGCTTTGCTGGTCGTCTCGCCCTCCGCAAACAGAGGGCGCGGGGAATGCCGGGCTGCAGGCCGCAACCCATGGCCCGCCTGCAGAAGAAAAAGCAGGCGGCAGTCACCACAGGTTCAGCCGACATCCGGCATTCCCCGCGCGATGGTCTTCACGCTTATACGCGATCTCCCCGGTGTCCGGCTTGGTAGCCACCGTCGCCCTCGGGGATCATCATTCCCCGAGAACTTGGCGCCAGCTTCGGGGCGCCAGGACCACGCGATTTCACGTCCGCGACCGACTGTTCGTCCGCGCGCAAGCGCGCTGCAGCCAGCCGCGGCCACCGCTCCCCGCGCCCAACGTCCGTGACGATCGCGAAGCGCCCCTCTCGAGGAGCACGGGATGGGGACAGTCAACCATGAGTTTCTGAAAAAGTGAAGTTGAATATTTTTGCGCTGCCGACTGGACAGGGGTGATCGTGTTGAGTGGCCTGATGAAATGAGTTTTTCCGAGCATCCTCACAGCACATCCTGCCGGAAAGCGTAGCGCGGTCGCGCCATGATCCGGCCTCTGCCCGATTTGGTGCTGGCGGCTGCTGCAATTTGTGCATGCACCGAACGCGCTGTCCTGGCGTTGATCGCGAGGAAGGTCGTGGCGGAGCAGCGGCGTCATGTTGACAACCATGAATTCCCGCCGCTGGCGATCGCCTGACACATCCAAAACCACCGATCTAATTGATGGAGGACGACGGCAACTGTGTCCTACACGCAACGTAGTCGGTTTTTGATAGTTACTCTATTCCCCCCGAGGTTGTGGCTATTGTTCCCCAGATCGGCCCCTGCTACCGCTGGTCAACGACAGTGGGGATGCTGTGGGGGCTCAAATGGACTGTTTGCGTTGGCTTGCCATTGGGCTGGCCATCCTTGGAGGGGCGTGTCTTGCAGGGTGTGCCGCGCCGCTCGCGGTCAACAATGTGACCGACATCCGGCCGAACACCGGCAGCCGAGGGATCGACGTCTACGAGCCGAAGCGCCGGACCGACCCAAGCGCACCCGAGTTCGCGGGTGACCAGCTTGTGGAAGTGCGGACGTTCCACAATCCCGGCCAGAGCGGCGAGGTCGAGATGGCCGGGGCCTCTTGCTTGCTGGAAGCCACTGGCTTCACCGCAACCATGACGAGCCCCGCAAAGGTGCGCGTGCCGCTCTATCGCGGACAGTCGAGCACGCTGGCCGTGACGTGCCAGAAGCCTGGCTATCAGAAGCGGATGATCACGGTCGCGCCCTTTGATTCCACGCGCCAGGCTCGTCTGGCCAGCGGCGTCAATGGCGGGATCCTTGGTGCGGTCATCGTGGCAGGCATCGATGCCGCCGCCGACAATTCGAAGAACGACTGGCGTTATCCCGTGGCGAAGGTCGTGCTGGAGGCCGATGCCGCCGGCAGATAAGGGGCGGATCTTTCGTCACTGGGGCCGATTCCAATTTGGTGCACCGTAAGGGGGCGTCCTGTTGATGCGGTCGGTCCGCCGGCCTGGCCGCTCGGAGACGCACTCGGCCGGAGAAGCACGATGTCGGAATGGCTGACGACCTATTGGCCGGCCATTCTGGTTGGCGCCGTGTTCGGAACACTCTTCTCGTTGGTCAGAGACTTCTTGGGCCGATTTGTCTTCAGCGCCGTGCTGTTCCTGATCGCCTACAAGGTGCTCGTCAACGCGATGGGGCATGCCGGTGCGCGATGGGATCACCAACTCGCCGGCGCCGCCCTCCTGGGGATCTTCGCCGGTTGCCTCGTGCGCCCCGGTGCCGCCCGAATGGTCAGGACATTCAGATTAACGGGACATTCCGGCCCGGAATCGTGATCACATCGCCGGTTGGTGCGGCGGCAGTGCGCTCGATCCCTGCGCCGGCGCCATGCTGCGGAGCGACATCAATGCCAGGCATTCACGCCATGAGAACCCTCGCGCTGATCCCCCTTATTGCATGTCTCGCCGGATGCGGGATGGTCGACGCCGTGTCGAACGGACTTGCCTATAGCAGGGCCGTCGAAGCCGATCTCCTCGCCGAAACCGGCGTGCGGCCGGCCGTCGGCTTCAACTGGAATAACGGCACCCTGACCTCCGTCATGGTGACCTTCCCCAAGCTCTACACCGACAAGCCGCTGCCGGAGTTGTCGGAGACGGTCCGTGCCGCCGTGATCAAGGAATTCAAGCAGAGCCCGAAGCAGCTGGTGCTCGGGTTTGCGGTGAACGGGTAACAACGGGTAAGGGCAGCCGATCGAACCGACGACGCGGCGTACCGCATCTATCAGAGTGGATAAGCTCGCGGGTGCTCCATGATAGCTCAGGATTCAAGTCTCGTTGGAGCAAGGCGCTCGCCTTGAGGCGGTCGGTGGCAAGTCAGCAGTTTGGGGCCGAAAATCGTGGCGCGGGCTGGCGCTGGTTCGATCGATTCATGCTGGTCTGCGGTGGTGTTGGCCTTGGCGGATTCTTCTTTTGCCTGTTCTTGGAGGGACAACTGGCGCCGCCCACGCGGCCAACATTTCCGGAGCCGGAGTTGGGCTACACGCACATGATCAGTCTGTCGCATAGGTATGGCTACGTATACGTCACTGCTTTTGAATACCTGGCTCGGACGTACGGGCCCTTTGTCGCGTTGGGCGTTTCGGTCGTGATCGGCATCTGTGGTCGCGCCGTCGAATTGATCTGTGGTCGCGCTGTTCCATCTGGCAAGCGGGCGCCGACCATTCCCGAGAATATTCTTATGGTTTGTGCGGCCGTCGCATTCTTTGCGTTCATGTATTTGATCTGGCTCGAAGGGCTTTTGCGGTGAGCCAACTCACCGGGTCCATCGCGTCTCGGGTCTGAGGCGACCGCGACCGTCCGGCCATGTTGGTCCGGAGTTCGCGGAATACTTAAATTGCAGAGCACGATATCCAGACACGAAGGCGGATTTCCAGCAGAGCCCGAAGCCGCTCGTGATCGGGCTTGTGGCAGCTGAGACAGGGGCGGGCGGCAGGCCTCCTGACAAGTGCAGCATCGGCATCGTCGCATAGAAAAAGCCCGGGTCGAACGACCCGGGCTTCGACATCTCATGGACCTCGAACATCGAGATCACCGATCCAATCTCCGAGTCAGTCCTCAGCTCAGGACTGAGTGGGATCAATATTTTGCGATGACGGGGCCGCCGAACTTGTAGTTGATGCCGACGCGGCCGATGTTCTCGCGCAGGTTCACCGTGTGGGTGTAGACGTTGCTCGGGAAGGCCACGCCGCCCGGATTGAACGCGGTCAGATTGGTGCTGGTGGTGCTGGCGCGGCCGAGATCGACATAGAGATATTCGGCCTTGATCGACCAGCCGTTCATCAGCGCGTATTCGGCGCCGCCGCCGGCGGTCCAGCCGTAGCGGGTCGAGGAGATCGACGCCGATTCATTGGCGGCCGCGAACGTGTCGGTGAACAGGTAGTTGGCGCGGACATTGGCGACCGCAAGACCGCCGGTGCCGTACAGCAGCAAGGTCGGCGTCGCCAGGAAGCCGACGCGGCCGCGCAAGGTGGCCAGCCAGTCGGCGGAGGCCGAACTGTTGACGGTGAACGCGGTCGGCGCGCAGCAGGGATAGACGGCGGTGCCGGAGGCCGACTTCTTGAAGCCGAGATAGTTGAAATCGGCTTCGAGGCCGACCACGGCACTGTTGATCTGCCAGTTGTAGCCGGCCGTCAGGCCGCCGGTGAAGCTGGTGCGGTTGAGGTTCTGGTTGCCGACCGTGTTGATCGCGGGCACGCTGGTGGTCGCGAAATAGCCGACCGGCGAAAACACCGTCGCGGTCGTCGCATTGGACTGCCCCCAGGCGCCGCCGGCATTGAGACCGGCATAGAAGCCGGTCCAGTTGTAGCCCGGCGCCATCATCGGCGCCTTGGTGTAGGTCCGGGGTGAGAGATCTGCCGCCGATGCGGCGCCGGCGCTCAACGCCAGGGTGAACAGAGCAGCAGCGAACTTCCTCACGGCGACCTCCAATGAATGACTTGCTTGCGCGATGACCGTGTTCCTACAACCATTCCGCGCACGATGCTGTCACCGATCAGCCACAAGAAATCGCCAACTTGGACGAAAAGGTAGCTAGATGTGGGGTGAACGCGGCTAAAATGCGGTCCGTGGCGGAAACAACTCATTGGGCGGGCGTCGCGTAGCCCGAAGGTTGGCGCGGGATCGTGACGACGGTGGGCACGACGTGCGTGGGACGGCCGCCTCATGTCGGCGGCTTCACTGTGCTTGAGGATCATATGTGCGCACTCACGTTGGATTTCGATCGTGGCAAAGTCGGCTATTCGCCGGACCGTGTTGACGCACTCGAATGGGCGCTGACCGAGTTGAGCGGGCAGCAGCACACGATGATCAGGACCGAGTTACGGATTTAGGCAGCGTCACGTTGCAATAGGTGCTCACCAATCTCAGAAACCGAGTGCATTGATCGCAGACGGATTTCCTCTTGGTCGGCTTGTTTCTCCAACTGGCGAAGGGCCTCGCCCATAGTATCAAGCTGCTTTTGTGTAAACTGAGGATCGTTGAATGGAGGATGCTGAATCAGCATTTCGTGGTCGCGTTTAGTCCAGCCCGTCCTTTCGCCGTCCTTGTCTACCTTTAGGTCCCAAAGCCCTTTCGTGATGCGAAGCACTGATCGTTTGTGCTGACTAACGAGTAGAGCGCCAAAATTTGCGACAATCTTGGATCCCGAGTAGTCGATCCTCACTTCAGATGCGTTACCACTGTCCGGCCTCTGTTCGCGGATCTCGCGGCTGAAGAACTTATCGGTCTCGGGGCGTTTTGCCTTCATGTATTCGAGAACAAGTATAGGTAATCGGTCCCGCTGGGGTGAAACATCGCCGGGCTCGTCCGCGAGTGTCTTCGTGCGCTTGCTTGCTGCCGGCGACTCGCGATGCGCCAACGACGAGAGCGTGGCCAACCACGACTTGGCAACAGCCTGTAGCGATTCGCCTTCAGCATCGCGCAACTCGCCAATCGCTATTCCAGAGAATGCAGGCCGGTAGTCCGAAAGAGCATCGATTGATCGACTAGCTAGATCCGCTTGCAGAGCGTCCAAACCGGCGCTTGCTGCAAGTATTGCGACGGCAGCGTTTTCACCGAGAAGGCATTCCAGTCGGAAAAGATCTGTAGCCCTCTCAAGATAGAATCCGGAAGCGTTTACAGCAGCGACGCCGACGACGACCTGTTCCGGTGAGCCGAGAATGGGACGCAGGAGTATAGGAGCCCACTTGGCTCGCACATACTGTTCCGCAGACGGGAAGTCGGCAATAGCGAATGGTCGCATCTCAGACCACCAAATCCAATGTATCAGCCGCAATCCGCTCAGTGTGGGCCGTACGATCACAGAGAAACGTCACCAAGGCGTTGAAATCGGGATCTCCGTATAAGTCGGGAAGACCGTTCGTGGTGCCAAGCTTGTGCAGGTCTATTTGAGCGATCCGCGTCACCAATGTGCTTACGGTTTTCACATATTCCGCTTTCTGAGCGGGCGAGAGGCTCGGAGTCAGCCATTGTTTCAGCCGGCTTATATACGTGCCATCCGCCACAAGATCGCTTTGGGTCCAATTGTGGCCCGTGAAACAGCGTCCATGATCGATCAGCCATGGCAAAGCATCAAATGCCAACAGTATATTGCCTGGGTGCCGGTCGATGTTCGCAGCCCACGCATCAAAACCGTAGAAGTTGCCGAGCCGCCCGCTATTGATCAACGCGTCAACGACGCGCTTCATGGCAGCCACATCGAAGCCGAACTTCGTGTTTATTATCTGAGCAACTGAAGGCGATGATAGATCAGCGCTTCCGAAAAGGAAGCTGACCTCGTCGACCTTCGGAGCATATTTGGTTTTGAGAACGTTTTCGGTCGCCGCGACGACAAATGCGGGGGGAATTGGCAAATCAAGAGCGACAGCCAACGTGGCTGCCATGAGTTCGTTTGCCAATTCTCGTAAAGGGATATCCTTCACGATGGCAGCGCGGACGCCGCTATCGGTCAAAATTTGGGCCCTGTAGGTGTCGCCCAAATTCGGGATTCCTGCATCCTTGAATGCAATGGCGCCGAGCAGAAGGCGACCTTTTCTAATCGTAGCCTTGTTGGGAGCCGGTGCCGCTCCCTTATCGCTTGTCTCTGAATCAGCCATTTCACTCCCCAATACGCAATTCTTTCGCAACCAGCGGCTGCGGACAAGTGCGACGGGTTGCGGCGTCTTCAGAAAAAGTTGGTAAGTGGCCCTGTCTTGGGCCGCCAGATGACGGCCAGCTAAAAATTCAGCCTAAGTGCTTGATTTGGGTGGTGAGCGCGCCGGGACTCGAACCCGGGACCCCATGATTAAAAGTCACGTGCTCTACCGGCTGAGCTACGCGCTCGCTTCCAAGGAAGCGGTGTGACGGCTGACCGTCACTGTCCGGATCGTCGGCAGGTGACCATCAGAACGCTTGCGGCGGGGCTGTGGTTCACTGCGGGCCGCGGAAACGGGGCGGCAAAACCCCGGCCGTGGGCCGCATGCTGTCGTGGGCGCTGTGTAGGGGGTGGGTGCGGTCCGGTCAATAGGGCGGACGGGGGAAACCACAGGGGGGCGGATTGCGGGGCGGATGGAGGTTGCTGCCCCAGCGAGGCCTCGTGGTTCGAGACACGCCGCCCAAGGGGCGGCGCTCCTCACCATGAGGGTTTATTAGAGTGGGCTGGGCGCCCTGCGGTAGCGTCGTCGGATTAGGGCCTCGGAGCCGCCAGATACGCTTGATGCCCCACACTCCGGCCTCATCCTGAGGAGCCCGCCGGAGGCGGGCGTCTCGAAGGATGGCCGCGGGCGGGATGCCCCAGCGATGGATTATGGGGACCGGCGCCCAGTCAGCCAGCGCCCCGGGCCTCAGACCTTCTCCGCCACCTTCGTCGGCGCCGCGCTCAGCGCCGCCGGCTGCATGCCCGGCCCTGCCAGTTCCGGCACCCAGACTGGGCGCAGGCCGATCAGCTCGGCGGTGCGGACGGTGGCGTGGCGCCAGAACTCGAAGGAGTTGATGCGCGACATTTCCAGCAGCGCGATCGCGACCGCTGACAGGAACGGCAGGCTTTCCAGGATCAGGACGGCGGCGAAGATGTAGAGCTCGGTGATCGCCAGATGGTTGGTGGTGATCAGGATGGTGGCGCCGATCAGCAGCAGGGCGCCGATCACGGCCTCCCAGAACGCCTGGAACTCGATCGACATCCGGGACAGGCCGCCCTTCGACGTGCGGGCGAACGCCAAATGCTCGGTGATCAGGCCCTGGGCCACGGCGCGGCTGACCGTCCACTGCACGGACATCGCCGCGATCATCGCGCCCAGCATCTGCCATGACCTGACGGGCACGCGCAGCCGGTACAAAATGAGGAAGTGGGCGAGCGAGACCACGAAGGCGGCGATGATCGGGATGGTCAGGATCTTGTCGGGGATGGCGATGCCGGCAAATGCCACGATCGGCACCCAGATCAGGTTCAGGATCGCGACCACCACGCCGAGGCTCTCGGCGCCGAGCCAGTTGAGCCAGCCGAGCGAGAATTCGCGCTTCTGGTCCGCCGTCAGCCGGCTGCGGCCCGGCAGGAAGCGGCGCCAGTGCTTCTTGACGATCTGGAAGCCGCCATAGGCCCAGCGGTGGCGCTGCTTCTTGAACGCCTCGTAGGTGTCGGGCAGCAGGCCCTCGCCGTAGCGGGTGTTGGTGTAATGCGTCTGCCAGCCGAGCTCCTGGATGGCGAGGCCGAGGTCGGTGTCCTCGCAGATCGTGTCGCTCGACCAGCCGCCGGCCATGTCCATCGCCGCGCGCCGGATCAGGCACATCGTGCCGTGCACGATGATCGCGTTCTCCTCGTTGCGCTGGACCATGCCGATGTCGAAGAACCCGGCATATTCGCCGTTCATGATGTAGTGCATCAGCGACAGATGCTCGTCGCGATGTTCCTGCGGCGCCTGCACCAGGCCGACGGCGGGATCGGCGAAGGCCGGCACGAGGTCGGAGAGCCAGTCCGGCGTCACCACATAGTCGGCGTCGATGATGCCGATGATCTCGGCATCCGCCGCGGTGCGCTCCATCGCGATGCGGAGCGCACCCGCCTTGAAGCCCTTGACCTTCTCGGCGTTGATGAACTTGAAGCGCTCGCCGAGCATCCGGCAGTGATCCTGGATCGGCTGCCAGAACGCCGGATCCGGCGTGTTGTTGATGATGCAGACGACCTCGTAGTTCGGGTAGTCGAGGCGGGCCAGCGCATCCAGCGTCTGCTTCATCATGTCGACCGGCTCGAAATAGGCCGGCACGTGGATCGAGACCTTCGGGCAATAGCCTGACGGCATGGCGGCGCGGTCGCGCGCAACCTTGTCACGGGTCAGCAGCCGGCGCGGCTCGCGGCCGAAGGCGATCGCGGCGATCTCCTCGATGCGGGCCATCGCGATCAGGATCAGCGGCACCAGCAGGATCAGGCCCAAGGTCAGCGCGAAGGTCGAGCCCCAGACGAAATAGTGCACGTTCCAATAGGCGAAGACGTTGGAGACCCAGGCGCCGACGCCATGCGCCGTGATCGCCAGCATCATCGCCTGCAGCACGGTCGGCTGGCGCAGCCGCACGATCGGCAGCGACAGCAGCACGCCGACCAGGAGCGCGATGGTGGCGAGCTTCCAGTAATCGGGGTTCACGATCGGGCCGGTCCAGGCGAACTTGGCCTCGCGCGAGGCGTTCAGCACGCCCCAATACGGGCCGACACCGCCCTCGAAGAACTTCCAGGGCTGATCGATGCCCTCGACGATGTTGTACTCCATGCCGATGGCCTCGGCGCGGGTGACGAAATTGCGCAGCACCCAGGCCTGCTGGAACGGGCCGGGATCGGCGATGCCGCGGTTGTAGCCCTCGCTCGGCCAGCCGAACTCGGCGATCACGATGCGCTTGCCGGGAAATTTTTCGCGCAGCAGCTGGTAGCGATCGACGGCCTGGTCGACGGCCTGGGTGTGGTTGAAGAACTCCCAATACGGCAGCACATGCGCGGCGATGAAGTCGACGCTGGAGGCGAGCTGCGGATAGTCGCGCCACAGGTTCCAGATCTCGCCGGTCGTGACGGGCACGCTGACCGACTTCTTGACCTTCTTGATGTAGCCGATCAGCTCATCCGGCTTCAGCTCGCCGCGGTACAGCGTCTCGTTGCCGACGACGACGCCGATGACGTTGCTGTTGCGGCGGGCGAGCTGAACGGCGGCGGCGATCTCGCGCTCGTTGCGGTCCTCGTTCTTGTCGATCCAGACGCCGAGCATAACCTTCAGCCCGACTTCCGCGGCAATCGGCGGTACCAGCTCGACGCCGCCGGTCGACGAGTACAGGCGGATGGCGCGGGTGATGGTCGCGAGCTTCTTCAGGTCGCTGCGGATGCGATCGGCATTGGGGACGTTGTCGACGTCGGGATGGTCGGTGCCCTCGAACGGCGCATAGGACACGCTCGGCAGCATGCCGGTGAAGTCGGGCGCATTCTGCTTCTGCTGGAGGACGCCCCACAGCGCGGCGTGCGCGGCGGCGACGAACAGGATGACGGCTGCGATCACGCGCATCGGTCAGAACACCATGGCGGGCTGGAGAGTGAGGAGCAGCTGAACCGGCGACGCGCGCTAAGGAGCGGCGCATCGCCAACGCACCCCGCCTGCGTGCTGCCCGGGCACGGTGGCGAAGCGCGGCTTCGGTTGGACACCGGCAGGTCCGGCATTGGCGCCTGGCCGACGGTCGCATTAAGGCCGGCCCATCGCTGAACGAAGGCTGAACCGCCGGATCGATCGAAACCGACCCGGTGCGACACGATAACGCTGCAGCGCGATTTAACAACTGCAGCGGTGCTGCAATCCGCATGGAGCAGCCCTGCCGGCCTGGCGGCCGGGCAGGGCGCGTGGCCTTACTGCTTCGCCGGCTGCGGCGACGGCGCCGCCTGCGGCGCGGCCGGCTGAGGCGCCGGCTGCGATCCGGCCGGAACCGGGGTGGCGGCCGGGGCCGGCGCGGTGGCGACCTGCGGCTTGGTGTCCGGATTCACCCAGCAGGCATGGACGTGGTTGTTCAGCGAGTTCGGCACCTTGTCGTCGATCTGGGCGACGAAGCGGGTGAGGCAGCGGAACGATGCCTGAATATGGCCGCCGGGGCAGCCGAAGCGGTCATAGAGGTCGAGGTGGCGGAACGCGGTATCGAGGTCGTCGCGATACATCAGTTGGACGACGCGGCGGCCGAGCCAGACGCATTCCGGGTTGCCAGCGGGACCGCCGCTCAGCGCCTGCGCCGCCTCGGTAAACTCATCGGCCTTGCGCTGGTTTTCCTTGATGTCGGCCGGATTGGAGGCCTGCGGCTTTTGGTCCTGGGGGTGGTCGTTGCCGCTCTGGGCGAACGCGGCGGGCGCGGCGCCGACGAGGAGGCCGACGGACAGGATACCCGCCGACGCGACAAGGCGCAAAACCGAAAGCTTGGACTGGAGCACGCGTCGACCCATAAATTCCCCGATTGTTGCCTTCATGCCGTCCCCTGGCGGACGCAGTGTTGATGCCGATCAAATCGGCCCCGATTGCGGCGGGAGGTTGATTCCGACCTTCGCATGCCGTTCCTAAAATGGCGTTCCTGACGGACGCTTGAACGGCTCCCGGAGGCGGGGGCGACGGGCGGGTCAACCGGAGATTCCCAATGACTGGAATCTCGGATTTTGTCCAGCAACGCCCCAACTTTCTCGCGTCATCGTAAAAGCGGGATTGGCAGCGGGACGCCCGACGCGGTTGGGGGCGCTGCGATCGCCTACTTGGCAGATCGCCGCCGACCGGGTAATCGACACCACCCTGCCTGGAGAACGGAACTGAAATCCCTTCGTACGCCGCTGGCGCTTCTGCTCGTATCCTTGGCTGTGATCGCCGCCGCATGGTGGTGGCTGGCCCAGCCCATCACGCTCGCCCGCGCGCCGATCGAGCTCGATTCGAAGGTGCAATGCGTCTCCTATGCGCCGTTCCGAGGCCAGCAGAGCCCGCTCGATCCGACCACCCATATCGATGCCGAGCAGATTGAGCAGGATCTGGTGCAGCTCGCCAAGATCAGCGAATGCGTGCGCACCTATTCAATCGAGAACGGCCTCGACCAGGTTCCGGCCATCGCCGCCCGGGTCGGCATCAAGGTGATCCAGGGCATCTGGCTCGGCTCCAACAAGCTGAAGAATCAGCAGCAGATCGGCATCGCGGTCGACCTGATCAAGCGCTATCCGCAGGTGATCACCGGCGTCGTGGTCGGCAACGAGGTGCTGCTGCGCGGCGAGATGACCACCGCCGATCTCGCGGCCACCATCCGCAGCGTCAAGGCGCAGGTCCAGGTTCCCGTGACCTACGCCGACGTCTGGGAGTTCTGGCTGCGCAACCGCGAGCTCTACGACATCGTCGACTTCGTGACCGTGCACATCCTGCCTTATTGGGAGGACATGCCGGTGCGCGCGAAATTCGCCGCCTCCCATGTCGACACCATCCGCCAGCAGGTCGGCGTGGCGTTCCCAGGCAAGGAGATCCTGATCGGAGAGACCGGCTGGCCGAGCGAGGGCCGGATGCGCGAGGGCGCGCTGCCGTCGCGCGCCAACCAGGCGCGGGTGGTGTCGGAGATCCTGAGCCTCGCCAAGCGCGAGAATTTCCGCGTCAACCTGATCGAGGCCTATGACCAGCCCTGGAAGCGCAAGCTCGAGGGCACGGTCGGCGGCTATTGGGGCCTGATCAGCGACGACCAGCGGGCGCTGAAATATCCGCCCGGTCAGCCGGTCAGCAACTATCCGCAGTGGAAGCTGCAGATGGGCGGCGGCATGATCCTGTCCTTCGTGGTGTTCCTGGCCGGCTGGCTGACGGTGCGGCGCCGGCCCTGGCCGCCGCACATCTCGGCCTGGCTCGGGGTCGGGATCTCGGCGACCACGGCGGGCGTGCTGTTCGGCATGGCCGCGGACAAGGTGTTCTATGAGAGCCTGGGCTTCGGCGGCTGGCTGCAATGGGGCGGCCTGCTCGCCGCCGGCATGCTGGCCCCGATCCTGTCCGCCAATGCGGCGATGGCCGGCCGGCCGCTGCCGACCTTCCTGGACCTGCTCGGTCCGGCCGACGGCCGCAAGCAGCTCAAGATCACCGCCGTGCTCGGTCTGGTCCTGATCGTCACCGTGCTGATCGCGGCCGAGACGGCGCTCGGCTTCGTGTTCGACCCGCGCTATCGCGACTTCCCGTTTGCCAGCCTGACCATGGCCGTGGTGCCGTTCGCGCTGCTGCTGGCCAACCGGCCGGCACAGGGCGCACGGCCGATCGCGGAGGCGAGCTTTGCCGGGCTGCTCGCGCTCTCCTCGGTCTACGTCATCTACAACGAAGGCCGCGACAACTGGCAGGCGCTGTGGACCTGCGCGATGTACCTGACGCTCGCCGTCACGCTGTGGCGGGCGCGGGCCGTGCAAAGCCGAGGATGAGCAGGCCGATCGCCAGCCCCGACAGCACGATATTGTAGAGCACGATGCCGAGCCCGGCGGCGATCAGCCCGCCGGTCAGCAGCACGATCGACGGCCGCATCACGTGCAGCACCGCGATCACCAGTGCCGTGGCGCCGAACACCGAATTCTTGAACAGCGTGGTCGCGACCGCCCGGCTCTTGCAGGCGAGCGTCTGCAGGCCGGCGTCGCAGGCGAGCGCGACGCTCGACAGCTCGATCGCGAGATAGCGCAGATAGAGGGCGTAGCCGACGGTGACGAAGCCGATGATCAGGAGCCATTGCACCTGATAGGGCGAGAGGCGGAACGGGGTCTTTTTCATGCGCGGGACTATGCTGCGGAACGCCGTCGCGGACAAGCCGCAAAGCCGCTTCGCGGACTGCTTTCACAATCCGCTGTAACCGGCTGTCGCGACCAGATGATTTGAGGCTCAGGAGCGGCGGAAGAACGACGACAGCGCCGACGGCTGCTCGGGCTTCGGCGCCTCGGCCGGCGGGGGCGGCGCGGCAGCCGCCGGCGGCGGTAGCTCCTCACGCTTGCCATGGCGCTGCTGCTGCGCCTGCGGCTGCAGGACGCGGCGGCGCTGCGCCGGAACCGGCTTCTGGACCGGGGGCGCCGTTGCGGCAGGCTTCGACTCGGTGGTGCTGTCCGGCTCCTCGCCGACCGCGAGCCGCTGGCCGTCATAGACGGTCGTCTCACAGGCGCGCTGCGTCTCGGCCAGCGCAGCGCAGATCCGCGCCGCCGCCGCCGCATCGGTCAGCGGCCCGGCGCCGAGCCGCAGCTGCATGCCCGGACCGTTGCGGCCTTCCTTCACCATGATGATCGGCCGGAGCGCAGCCAGCTCAGGATTGCTCTTCGCAAGGCCCCGCCACAGCGCCCGCAGGCCGGGCACGGAATTGGCGCCGCCGAGATCGATGGCGAACTCGGTCTTCTGAATGGCGGTGACCGCATCTGCCGTGTCGCCGCCCTTGGCGAGGGAGGTGTCTGCGGGATCAGCCTTGGCGAGCCTGTCCGAATCGGCCGGCTTGGCCATCGGTTCCGCCGCCGCGGCCCTGTAGCCCGTGGCGACAGCGGCACCCGCCGGCGGAGGCGGAGTCGGCGATGATCCGGCCGCCGGCGAGGGCGAGGCGCCGCCGGAGATCGCAACCGACAGGCCCTTCGCCGCCTCCGGCCTTGTCTTGTCCGGGCTGGCCCCGACGACAGCCGGCGGCGCGGCCGCGCCCGACGGGCCTGCATTCGGGCCAACCGCGGCACCCGGTACGGGCATGAACGGCGACAGATTGCCAAAGGCCGGCAGCGGAGTTGGCGCCGGGGAAACCGCGGGCGCCGGCTGCGGCGTTTGCGACTCGACCGCCGCAATCTGCGGCGCCGGGGCCGGCTTGTTGCCGGCGGGCGGGTTCGCGGCGGACTGACTGCTCTGCTTGGCCAGCGCGCCGGTGACCAGCTCGACATTCTGCTCGAGGATGGTCACACGCCGGTAGAGCTGGTCACGATCGGTATTCAGCGTCTCGATGGCCGCGCCGAGCTGCCGCGCCTCGCCCTGCGTCTCCTTGGCGAGCGACTGCAGCAGCTGCGCCTGGCGTGAGAGATCGGCCGCAGAAATGCGGTCCTTGCGCCATCCCTGCGCGGCCTGATTGGTAAAAATGGCCAGCCCGATGGCGCCGACGGCGCCCGCGCCCCACCATCCGAGCCGCCACATTGCACGGCGATCGAGCTCGTTTTCATCCGCAAACAGTCCGGACAGTGTTCCGCCCGTCTTTTCAGCTCCATTCACGCCGGCTGATTTGTGGGAGTCCCTAGCCATGAACCTGCCTTAATCGAATCACGAAGCGAACATTAACAGGAAAACCAGCATGGGTTTCAGCCGGAGCAGGTTTGCCGCGCGCCGAAAACGATTTATGACAGCGCCTGTTGCGCGTTCCGCTATCTCCAGGGTGTTTGATGACCGCTCGATCCAGTCTGACCATCGTGCTTGCGGCAGGCGAGGGCACGCGGATGCGCTCGAACATCCCGAAAGTGCTGCATCCGATCGCCGGCGAATCCCTGCTCGCCCATGTGCTGGCGGCGGCGCCGAGCGGCGACGGCGCCCGGATCGCGGTCGTGGTCGGGCCAGAGCACGACGCGGTCGAGAAGGAGACAAGGCGCCTGCGCCCCGACGCCGAGATCTTCGTTCAGCGCGAGCGGCTCGGCACCGCGCATGCGGTGCTGGCCGCGCGAGAGGCGATCGCGCGCGGCGCCGACGATCTTCTCGTGGCCTTCGGCGACACCCCGCTGATCACCGCCGACACATTCGCACGGCTGCGGGCGCCGCTGGCGCAGGGCGCGGCGCTGGCCGTGCTCGGCTTCCAGGCGGCCGATCCGACCGGCTATGGGCGCCTGCTGCTGGACGGCTCGAAGCTGGTTGCGATCCGCGAGCATGCCGACGCCAGCGAAGCGGAGCGGGCGATCACGCTGTGCAACGCCGGTGTGATGGCGATGAATGGCCGGCATGCGCTGGCCGTTCTCGACAAGATCGGCAACGCCAACAGCAAGGGCGAGTATTATCTGGTCGACGCCGTTGCCATCGCGCGCGAGCAGGGCCTCGCGGCGGTCGTGATCGAGACCTCCGAGGACGAGGTGCGCGGCATCAACACCAAGGCGCAGCTTGCTGCGGCCGAGGCCGTGATGCAGACACGGCTGCGGCAGGCGGCAATGGACGCCGGCGTCACCCTGATCGCTCCGGAGACGGTCTATCTGGCTGCGGACACGACGTTCGGCAGGGATGTCACCATCGAGCCGTTCGTGGTGATCGGCCCCGGCGTCTCGATCGGCGATGGCGCGATCGTGCATTCGTTCTCGCACATCGTGCAGTCCAGACTCGGCCGTAACACCCTGCTTGGACCGTTCGCGCGGCTCAGGCCGGGCACGTCGCTCGGTGACGGCGCCAAGATCGGCAATTTCGTCGAGGCCAAGGCCGCGGTGCTGGAGGCGGGCGTCAAGGTCAACCACCTGTCCTATATCGGCGACGCCCATGTCGGCGCCCATTCCAACATCGGCGCCGGCACCATCACCTGCAATTATGACGGCTTCAACAAGCACAAGACTGTCATCGGCGAGGGCGCCTTCATCGGCACCAACACGTCGCTGGTGGCGCCGATCAACATCGGCGCGCGCGCCTATATCGGCTCCGGCTCGGTGATCACGCGCGACGTGCCCGACGATGCGCTGGCGCTCGAGCGCAGCCCGCAGACGACGCGCGAAGGCGCCGCGGCGCGCTTCCGCAGCGCCAAGCAGCGCCAGAAGAAGTAAGGCTGACGGCTCAGCCTTCGTCGTCCTGGAACTCGGCGAACATCTCGCGGGTCAGCCGCCAGCCGCGGCGGGTGGCGTGCTTGACCGGCTCGTTGGTCCGATGCTTGATCGGCATCGGCTTGAGCTCGTGGGCGAGGGTCGGCGGCGGCCAATGCGCCAGATGGCTGCCTGAGGTGGGGTGGGATAGGCTGAGCGAGCTCGTGCCTTTGGGATCAGATGGGCGACGGGTGGTGGTCATGGCAGCATCTCCGACGCAACAGTCTCTGCGCGAAAGCGTTGACCGGACGTTAAGTCCATTCCGAATGAGACCTCCGCATCGAGCCGGAGTTGCGTAGCCGTCCGCGCGATGAAGGCGTCCACTTAACCCTGTCGCAATCCGCAATAATTATTGAATCCTGAAAGCGCGCGGTTTTCGTTAAGACATTGCCACGCATTTGAATCTCTCTCGACGATTTGGGGACTAGCGCTGATGTGCGGAATTGTCGGCATTTTGGGACGCGGACCCGTCGCCGAGCAGTTGGTCGACTCGCTGAAGCGGCTCGAATATCGCGGTTATGATTCTGCCGGCGTAGCGACGCTTGAAGGCGGCGTACTGGAACGCCGTCGCGCAGAAGGTAAACTAAAGAATCTCGAAGCCAGGCTTCAGGCGCAGCCGCTCAAGGGCTTCACCGGCATTGGTCACACGCGCTGGGCGACGCATGGCAAGCCGACCGAGAACAACGCGCATCCGCATGCGACCGATCGCGTTGCGGTCGTCCACAACGGCATTATCGAAAATTTCCACGAGTTGCGTGCAGCCCTTCAAAAGAAGGGAACTGTATTCGCAACAGAAACGGATACTGAGATCGTCGTGCATCTTGTCGACGATCTCCTCAGCCAGGGTGTTGCGCCGGTAGAGGCCGTGCGCGAGACGTTGTCGAAACTCAAGGGCGCTTTCGCACTCGGATTCATCTTCGCAGGTCAGGACGATCTTCTTATCGGCGCACGCAACGGCCCTCCGCTGGCGGTCGGCTACGGCAGTGGCGAGATGTATCTCGGATCGGACGCGATTGCGCTCGGACCCTTCACTGACAACATCAGCTATCTTGAGGACGGCGACTGGGTAGTTCTGACCCACAAGGGTGCGACCGTTTATGACCGCAACAATGCGGTCGTTGATCGCGAGATCGTCAAGCACGGTCCTTCGACCTCGCTGGTCGACAAGGCCAACTACCGCCACTTCATGGCCAAGGAGATTCACGAGCAGCCGGAGGTCGTCGGCCACACCCTGGCGCGCTATGTCGACATGGGCACCGAGCGCGTGATGCTGCCGGCGCGGCTGCCGTTCGACTTCAAGGACATCCAGCGCATCTCGATCACCGCCTGCGGCACTGCGAGCTATGCCGGCTTCGTCGCAAAGTACTGGTTCGAGCGCTTCGCGCGCGTGCCGGTCGAACTCGACGTCGCCTCGGAGTTCCGCTACCGCGAGGCGCCGCTGCGCAAGGGCGATCTCGCCATCTTCATCTCGCAGTCCGGCGAGACCGCCGACACGCTGGCGGCGCTGCGCTACGCGAAATCACAGGGCGTGCACACGCTCTCCGTCGTCAACGTGCCGACCTCGACGATCGCGCGCGAGAGCGAGATCGTGATGCCGACCTTGGCGGGTCCCGAGATCGGCGTCGCCTCGACCAAGGCGTTCACCTGCCAGCTGATGGTGCTCGCGGCGCTGGCGATCGCGGCCGGCCGCGGCCGCGGCGAATTGTCGGAGGCTGACGAGACCAAGCTGGTGCACGGACTCGTCGAGGTGCCGCGCCTGATTGCTTCTGCGCTGACGGTCGAGCCGCAGATCGAGAAGCTCGCCCGCGAGATCGCGAAGTCGAAGGACGTGCTCTATCTCGGCCGTGGCACCTCCTATCCGCTGGCGCTCGAAGGCGCGCTGAAGCTGAAGGAGATCTCCTACATCCATGCCGAGGGCTATGCCGCCGGCGAGCTCAAGCACGGCCCGATCGCGCTGATCGACGAGACCATGCCGGTCGTCGTGATCGCGCCCTATGACCGGGTGTTCGAGAAGACGGTGTCGAACATGCAGGAAGTCGCTGCGCGCGGCGGCAACATCATCCTGATGACCGACGCCAAGGGCGCGGAGGAGGCGACCGTGGACTCGCTGGTCACGATCGTCATGCCCGACATGGCCGCGACGTTCACCCCGATCGTCTACGCCATCCCGGTGCAGCTGCTCGCCTATCACACGGCCGTGGTGATGGGCACTGACGTCGACCAGCCGCGCAATCTGGCGAAGTCGGTCACGGTGGAATAGGGCGCTGTCGTCCGGCGATGCTCTCGCATCGCCTGACGACGCCGTGAGTTGCGAGGCTGCCTCCGCCCATTCGGTGTCATCCCGGCGAACGCCGGGATCCATAACCACCGCACGCCGTGGCCGGCAATGCTGGCAACTCCAGCGTGCCTCACACCGCCTTTCGGGAGTATGGGTCC
The DNA here is from genome assembly GCF_030159255.1 of Bradyrhizobium sp. SSBR45G. Lineage (GTDB taxonomy): Bacteria > Pseudomonadota > Alphaproteobacteria > Rhizobiales > Xanthobacteraceae > Bradyrhizobium. The sequence continues at coordinate 352,726 of NZ_BSCT01000001.1, forward strand.
CGGATCTGCGCCCGCCAACGCGGTCGCGTTGTCGGGCTTGTCCGGGACGACGACCGAGTTTGGCCGGCTTGCAGCGGAGCTCAAGCGATCGCACGGCAGCCCCGCTTGCCATCCGTTCAACAATCCGACATCAGCGTCTGGCGACGACCCCGGCAGCGGATCGGTCGGTCCGCTGCAACATGGCGATCTCGATGGCCCTCGACACCTGGCTGCTGTTTCTGCTCACGAGCATCGGCATTTCGCTCACGCCGGGGCCGAACGGCCTGCTCGCCCTGACCCACGGCGCGCTGCATGGCGGACGCAAGACGTTGTTCACGATCGTGGGCAGCCTGATCGGGTTCGTCCTGATCATCGCGCTCTGCCTGTTCGGCATCGGCGCCCTGGTGCAATCCTCGATCACCTGGCTGGTGGTCCTGAAGTGGATCGGCGGGCTCTATCTCGCCTGGCTCGGCATCAGGCTGTGGCGATCACCGCCGGTGGCGGTCGACGTCGGCGATGCGCCCGTCTCGGCGAGCGGGCATGCGCTGTTCCGTCAGGGCTTCCTGACCGCGGCGACCAACCCGAAATGCCTGCTGTTCTTCAGCGCCCTGTTGCCGCAATTCATCGACCCCGATCGCAGCCTGGCGGTTCAGTTCGCCATCGTGGCCACCACCTATACGATCACGGAGTTCGTGACCGAATATGCCATCGCCAGCGCGGCCGCCCGGGTTCGCCCCTGGCTCGCGCGGGTGGGACGGCGTTTCAACCAGGTCTGCGGCGGCATCTTCGTGGCCGTTGGTCTGGCCCTGCCGCTGCGCAGCGCCTGATCCCGCAGATCGCGGTCTTGAAGCGGCTCCGCGCCGCAGGAGGGGCCCGAAAACGGCCGTCACCGCCCCGGTTTTCCGACACCCTGCCGGCCCGCCACAGGCAGAGGCAAAGCGCGCGGTGTGTCGGAAAGTGGGCCTTGCCCTTCCAAAAATCTGCTAAGACCCTTACCTGAGCCTTGATCCGATCCGGAAGTGCGCATGAGTTCCCGCGACGACCTGCCGCCTGAGACCCATCCTCTGACCGAACCGCCGGCCGAGACGCCCCATCACGGGGTGATGTTTCGGTTTCGCAACTATTTTTTGACCGGCCTCGTCGTCGCAGGCCCGGTCGCGATCACCCTCTACATCACCTGGTGGTTCGTGACCTGGGTCGACGGGCTGGTCCGGCCGTTCGTTCCGCTGGCCTACCGGCCGGAGACCTATCTCCCGTTCGGCGTGCCGGGCTCCGGCTTGATCGTCGCCGTCATCGGCCTCACGCTGCTCGGCTTCCTCACCGCGAACCTGATCGGCCGCACCTTGGTCGATCTCGGCGAGCGGCTGCTCGGCCGCATCCCGGCGGTGCGCGCGATCTATCGCGGCCTCAAGCAGGTGTTCGAGACGCTGTTCTCCGGCAAGGGCTCCAGCCTGCGCCGCGTCGGCCTGGTCGAGTTTCCCTCGCCCGGGATGTGGTCGATCGTGCTGATCTCGCAGCCGCCGAGCGTGGAGATCGCAAACCGGCTGCCCGGCGACGACGAGCAGATCTCGGTGTTCCTGCCGTGCGCCCCGAACCCGACCACCGGCTTCTTCTTCTATCTGCCGAAGAGCAAGATCATCGAGGTCGACATGAGCGCCGAGGATGCGGCGACCTTGATCATGTCCTGCGGCGTGGTGCAGCCGGGTTCCGATCCGCAGAAGAAGGCCACGGCGCTCGCCAGCATGGCCAACGCCGCGCGTATCGCCAACGGCCAGGCCCAGCAGGCCCCGCGCCTGGAGCCGGAAACAGCCAAAGCGGACTAGACAAGGCGGACCAAGTCCGTGGCGTGGGACGCGGGCCCCCGCTAAGCGGCGTCCTGCGGCACGAACACGCGCAGCCGGTGCCCGTCGGGATCGAGCGCCACGAAGGTGGTGCCGAAATCCATCCGCGTCGGCGGTTGCACGATCTGCAGGCCGCGACTCCTCCAGTCATCATGGATCTTTTCGACCTCGCCGGGATCGGCGACCGTGAACGCGACCTCGCTGAAGCCGGCCGCGCCGGCGGCCGCGGGCTCCACCGTGTGCCGCGACCATAATCCCAGCATCACGCCCTCGCGCAGCGGCAGCATCGCAAAGGTCGGGGACTGCTCGATGACGGGACGGCCAAGCAGGTCGGCATAGAAGGCCGCGCTGGCGGGCGGGTTGTCGACATAGAGGATCAGGAAGCTGAACTCGGGCATGTGTTGCTCTCCGGTGACGGCGCCGGCAGCGGCGCGCGTCCAAGAGCACTAGCCGAGCCCCATGCCAGATCCTGTCAGCAGTCGCTGAGCTTGCTCCATGTCCACGACCCGTGCGCCGAGCGGGCCGATGTGCGCATGGCGGCGCTTTTGCGCTGCATGATGGTGCGTGAAAGGCACAGCCGACAGCGGTCTCGTTCCTACAACCGCAAGGCGGTGGTTTTCCCGTCAGTCACCATGGAAACATCGCGCAAACAAATATGAGGCGTAGGGGGAGCGTGGAATGAGGTCTGTGAGCAGAACGGCGTTGTGGTGTGCCGTCGCGGTGTCGGGAACGTTGCTGCAGCTGATGCATCCGGCTTCGGCGCAAACGAACTACACGCGGATTCAGGCCTTCGGCGACAGCTATGCCGACACGGGCAATCTCTGGACCTACACCGGCGGCGCGGGCAAGCTGCCGCTCTATCCGACCGGGCGCTTCAGCGGCGGCACCAATTTCGTCGACACGACCTCGGCGCTGCTCGGCATTCCCCAGCTCAACTACGCCATCGGCGGCGCCATGGCCGGCAACACCAACGTGGTCGCGCCCGGCATTCCCGGCTTCTTCCAGGAATGGAGCGGCCTGACCGGCTTCTCCGGCAAGATCTCGTCGACCGACCTGGTCGAGATCTCGGTCGGCGGCAATGATGCGCGGGCCTATTACCGTGCCGGCGGCACGCTGGCGGGAGCGCCGACCGCCGCCGCCGTGACGGCGCAGCAGGCGATGGCTGGCATCAACGCGCTGGTCGGCGACGGCGCGCGCACCATCGTGTTCACCGTCGGCGATGTCAGCACGCTGCCGGAGGCCATCGGCAATGCCAACGCCGCAGCCGGCAAGTCCTACAGCACGACCTACAACGGCCTGATGCAGGCATCACTTGCCGGCATCGCCCGCAACGGCGTGCGCGTCGAATATGTCGACACCGGCCTGGTCGGCACGCTGATCCAGGCCAATCCATCGCGCTATGGCTTCAGCAGCTTCGCCTGCACGGTTGCCTGCATCGGCAATACGGCCTTGCAGTATCAGTCGCTGTTCTATGTCGACGGCGTGCACCTGACCTCGCACGGCTTCGAGGTGCTGGGCCAATACATCGTCAACCGCCTCAACGCGCCGCTGACCTTCGCGCCGCAGGGTGAGGTGGCGTCGATCTCGGCGATGGGCTTTGCCTCGACGCTGATCGGCAAGCTCGACATGTTCCGCGAAACCACCGGCTTCGCGCCATCGACCATGAACTCGTTCGCCGCCGTGACCAAGGCGCCTTATGCCAAGGCGCCGCCGCTCGCGCCCGCCAGCCCGTGGTCGTTCTACATGCAGGGCAATGGCGGTCTCAGCAATCGCCAGGGCAACGTCGCTTCCAACGGCTTCAATCTCGACAGCATCGGCGGCACCATCGGTGTCGACTACCGGCTGTCGGCCAACGCCCTGGTCGGCGCCGCGTTCGACTACTCCAATCCGAAGGCCAAGCTGTTCAACAATGCCGGCACCACCGATGCCAACTCCTATCAGCTCGGCGTCTACGGCGTCTGGGCCAACAGCAATCTGTTCGCCGAAGGCCTCGCCACCATCGGCAAGCAGGACTATCGCAATACGCGCCTGGGCGTCGTCGACACCATCACCTCGGCTCCCGGCGGTACGACCTTCGTTGCCGCGGCCAAGGCCGGCTATCTGTTCGATGCCGGCACGGCCAAGATGGGACCGATCGGCGGCCTGACCTATGCGCGCGCCCGCGTCGACGGCTTCACCGAGTCCGGCGATCCCGCACTGACGCTCACGGTCGGCCCGCAGACCGCCGAGACCCTGATCGGCAGCATCGGCGTGCAGCTGCGCACCCCGTTCCAGGTGCAGGGCGCGACCGTGCATCCGTACCTGAACCTGACGCTCGACGACGATCTGATCGGCAACGGCCGCCTGATCCAGTACAGCGCGACCTCGGCGCCGCTGATCGTCAACAACTGGAACGTTCCGAGCGGCACCTCGCACAACGTCTATGGCCGGATCAGCTCCGGCATCGTGGCGCCGTTCTGGAGCAATGTGGCGCTGACGGCGACCGTGTCGCGCACCATCGGGCGCACCGGCGGCGACGACTTCTACGGCAGTGGAGGACTGAAGATCTCGTTCTGAGGTCAGCTGCGGCGGCCAGCGCTCTTGGGGGCTCTAAGGGGGGCGGCGCTGATGTTGCAGCCAAGGCGAGGGCAGCCCGGAAGGGCTGCCCTTCGTTTTCGCGCCTTCTGTTTTGTCATCGGCTGCGCATAGTCTTCGGGACCGTTCCAGGAATCGGAGTCCATCCATGCCTCCCAGCATTGCCGTCATCGCCCCCGGCGCCATGGGCAGCGCCATCGCCGCACGCCTCGTGGAGCATGGCTGCAAGGTGCTGACCCTGCTCGAGGGACGCAGTGCGGCGACGCGGGCGAGGGCGGCCGCGTCCGGCATGGTCGGCGCCAGCGAGTCCGAGATCGCCAATGCCGACATCATCCTGTCGATCGTGCCGCCGGGCGAGGCGGTGGCGCTCGCCGAGCAGCTCGCGACCGTGATCAACCGCAACGCCAAGAAGCCGGTCATCGTCGACTGCAACGCCGTCAACGTCGAGACCATCCGAAGGATCGAGGACATCGTGCTGTCCTCGGGTGCGCGGCTGGTCGATGCCGCCATCATCGGCCTGCCGCCGAAGCCCGGGGCGAAAGGGCCTGCGCTGTATGTCAGCGGCGATGCGGCGGCGGATGTGAGCGTGCTGGGGCAGCTCGGGCTCGACCTGCGTCGGATCGAAGGACCGATCGGCGCCGCCTCCGCGCTGAAGATGTCCTATGCCGGCATCAACAAGGGCCTGACCGGGTTAGGGGCCGCAATGGTGCTGGCCGCGACGCGGGCCGGCGCTGCGGACGCGCTGCGTGACGAGCTCGCGCTCAGCCTGCCGCACGTCCAGGCTCGTCTCGCCAACTCGCTGCCGGACATGCTGCCAAAGGCCTATCGCTGGGTCGCCGAGATGCGCGAGATCGCGGGCTTCCTGGGGCCGGATCATCCGGCCGCGCTGATCTACGAAGGTTTTGCGCGGCTGTTCGAGCATATCGCGACGGACGTGCAGGGGCAGGGCACCGACGCGGCGCAGCTTGTCGCTTTTGCCGAGAGTTGCAAGGCGAAGTAGACCATCTCGGCTTGTCGTCCCGGGCAAGCCACGATGCGCGATAGCACGTCGCGGCGTCGACCCGGGACCCATACTCCGCGGCGGCTGTGATTTGCGAGCAGGACAACGCGCCTGCGTTGAACTATTCCCTGGGGTTATGGGTCCCGGCTCAAGGCCGGGACGACAGTGGAGTTCGTTGATGCAATGACGCGATCACCCCGCCGTCAGCAGCGGGATCGCCTCGTCGCGTTCGTACAGATACAGCAGGCAGCGCAGCGCATCGCTGCGCGGGCCCTTCAGCTTGGGATCCTCTTTCAGGATCCGCAGCGCCTCGTCGCGGGCCTGGGTGATCAGCTGGGCGTGCACCTCGGGGCGGGCGATGCGATAGCCGGGCAGGCCGCTCTGGCGAATGCCGAGCACGTCGCCTTCGCCACGCAGCTTGAGATCCTCCTCGGCGATGCGGAAGCCGTCGGTAGTCTCTCTGATCACGGCGAGCCGCGCCTTCGACATCTGCCCGAGCGGCTCGTGATAGAGCAGGATGCAGGTCGACGCCTCCGAGCCGCGGCCGATGCGGCCGCGCAGCTGGTGCAATTGCGCCAGCCCGAAGCGCTCGGCATTCTCGATCACCATGATGCTGGCGGCGGGCACGTCGACGCCGACCTCGACGACGGTGGTTGCGACCAGCAGGCGCAGCTCATGCGTCGCGAAGCGGCCCATGACGTCGTCCTTCTCGCTGCCCTTCATCTTGCCGTGGACGAGGCCGACCTTGTCGCCGAAGCGCTCGCGCAGGCTCTCGAACCGGTCGGTCGCATTGGTGAGGTGATCGATGCCCTCGGCCTCGGATTCCTCGACCAGCGGGCAGATCCAATACACCAGCTTGCCGGCATCGAGCGCGCGGCCGACGGCGTCGATCACTTCGCCGCGCCTGATGTCGGCGACCGCGCGGGTGTCGATCGGCTGGCGGCCGGCCGGCTTCTCGCGCAGCTCGGAAATGTCCATGTCGCCGAAATAGGTCAGCACGAGCGTGCGCGGGATCGGCGTCGCCGAGAGCACCAGCACGTCGACGGCCTCGCCCTTCGACGTCAGTGCGAGACGCTCGCGCACGCCGAAGCGATGCTGCTCGTCGACGATGGCGAGCGCCAGCGATTTGAAGATCACATCGTCCTGGATCAGCGCGTGGGTGCCGATGAGGACATCGATCTCGCCGGCTTCGAGCCGGGCGAGGATGTCGCGGCGCTCCTTGCCCTTCTCGCGGCCGGTCAGGATCGCCGCCCGCATCCCGGCGCGCTCGGCGAGCGGCGTGATCGTCTTGGCATGCTGCCGCGCCAGGATCTCGGTCGGCGCCATCAGCGCCGCCTGCTTGCCCGCTTCCGCCACGGCCGCAGCGGCGAGCAGCGCCACGACAGTCTTGCCCGAGCCGACGTCGCCCTGCAGCAGCCGCAGCATGCGCACCGGCTTTTCGAGATCGGCGGCGATCGCCGCCATGGCCTGAGCTTGCGAATTCGTCAGCGCATAGGGCAGGGCATCGATGATCTTGTGGCGTAGATGGCCGTCGCCGGCATGGCGGTTGCCCGCTGGGCGGCGCAATTGCGCCCGCACCAGCGCCAGCGCCAATTGGCCGGCGAGCAGCTCGTCGAAGGCGAGCCGCGACCAGAACCGGTTCTCCGGCAGGATGTCCGTCAGTTCCTGAGGGACATGGACGCGCGTGAGCGCCTCCTTCAGCGGCGGGAAGTTGCAGCGGCTGAGCACCTCGGGGCTGATCCATTCCGGCAAGTCGGGCAGCTTGGTCAGCGCCAATGCGATCGCCCGCCGCAGCGAGCCGAGCGCGAGTCCCTCGGTCAGCGGATAGACCGGGTCGATTCCTGACAGCTTGGCAAAGGCGGCTTCGTCGAGGATGGGGTGAGGATGGACGATCTGCGGGATACCGTCATACATCTGCACGGTGCCGGAGACGTAGCGCTTGGCGCCGACCGGCAGGATCTTCTCGATATAGTCGCCCTTGGGACGGAAGAACGTCAGCACGACGTCGCCGGTCTCGTCGCTGGCGTAAACCAGATAGGGCGCGCGCGCGTTGCGCGACGGACGGTGGCGGTCGACCGTGACTTCGAGCGTCACCACGGTTCCGGCCGCGGCGTCGCGGACCTTGGGCCGGTGACGGCGGTCGATCACGCTGGCCGGCAGATGCAGCAGCAGGTCGACCACGCGCGGCGTCTCGCTGCAGCTGAGCAGGTAGCGCAGCAGCTTGTCCTGCTTCGGCCCGACCCCCGACAGGGTGGTGACCGGTGCAAACAGCGGATTGAGGATGGCAGGACGCATGGGCCGAACACTTAAAGCGGTTTGGCGGTCGGAATACCCGGCCCCGGGCAGACATCCACCTGTTTTTTCGTTCGTTACGGAGGGCGGGACATGCCGGTCCTGCGTCGGATAAGGGCTGACAGGGCCCCGCAGCGCCGCTATATCGAGCCCGCCCGGCACCGTCCGGGCTTTTGGCGTTGTATTGGAGCAGGATTTTCGATGACTGGGACCACCCGATCGAGCCAAGGCCTCGATGACCGCCGCAAGCGGCTGCTGTTCCACTGCTGGCACCGCGGCACGCGGGAGATGGACCTGATTCTGGGGCGGTTCGCAGATGCCGAGATCGGCACGCTCTCGGACCAGGAGGTGGCGGAGCTTGAGGAACTGCTCGAGATTCCCGATGCCGACCTCTACGCCGCCGTGACGGGCGCCCAGCCGCTGCCGCCCCAGCGGGCCAGTGCCTTGTTCGAGCGGATCAAGTCCTTCCCCGTGGCGGACGCCGATTGATGAAGAGCCCGGTCAAGTCGCCTGCCGAGCACCTCGCGCCGGGGCGCGCACTCACGCTCGCCAACGTCGCCGAGGGCGCCGAAGGCCTCGTCGTCTCGGATCTGGCGCGCGCGGTCGCGGCCAAGCCGAAGCCGCCGGCGGTCAGCCTCGCCGTGGTCTGCCGCGACGGCGCGCGGATGCAGCAGCTGGCGCGGGCGCTCGATTTCTTCGCTCCCGACCTGCCGGTCATGCAGTTCCCGGCCTGGGACTGCCAGCCCTATGATCGCGTCTCGCCACATGGCGGCATCCTGGCCCAGCGCGTGACCACTTTGGCGCGGCTGTCGCGCTTGGCCGGCAGCGACAAGCCGCTGATCGTGCTGACCACCGTCAACGCCATCCTGCAGCGGGTGCCAGCGCGCGACACCATGGCGGGGCAGGCGCTGTCGGTCGCGCCGGGCCATGTCGTGCCGATGGACTCGGTGATCGCCTGGCTGGAGCACAACGGCTACCACCGCTCCTCGACGGTGCGCGAGAGCGGCGAATATGCCGTCCGCGGCGGCATCCTCGATCTGTTCCCGGCCGGCCTCGACCAGCCGGTCCGTTTCGACTTCTTCGGCGACAGCCTGGAATCGATCCGCACCTTCGATGCCGAGACCCAGCGCACCATGCTCGACATGCGCTCGCTCGACTTGGTGCCGGTGTCGGAATTCCAGCTCGTCACCGACACCATCCGCCGTTTCCGCATGGGCTATGTCGCCGAGTTCGGCGCGCCCGAGCGCGACGATGCGCTGTATGAGGCCGTCAGCGAAGGCCGCCGCTATCCCGGCATGGAGCACTGGCTGCCGCTGTTCCACGACAAGATGGAGACGTTGTTCGACTATCTGCCGCACACGCCCATCGTGATCGAGCCGCAGGGCGAGGACGCTGCGCGCGAGCGCTTCAAGCAGATCATCGACTATTACGATGCACGCCGCGAGGCGATGGAGCATCCCGGCGGCGGCGCGATCTACAAGCCGTTGACGGTCAATCGGCTGTATCTGACGTCGTCCGAGTGGGCCGAGCGGCTCGCTTCCGTGCCGCTGGCGCGGATGACGCCTTTCGCAGTGCCGGAAGGCACTGGTGTCGTCGACATCGGCGCGCGGCAGGGCCGCAACTTTGCGCCGGAACGCAACGACGCCGCCGTCAACGTGTTCGAGGCTGTCGTGGCGCATGTGCAGGCGCTGCAGTCGGTGCGCAAGAAGGTCGTCATCGCGCTGTGGAGCGAGGGCTCGCGCGACCGCATGGCCAGCATGTTGAAGGACCACAAGCTGATCCACGTCACCAGCGTCAACACCTGGCGCGTGGTGCAGGCGACGCCGCGCAACGAGACCATGCTGGCGCTGCTCGGCCTGGAGTCCGGCTTCGAGACCGACCAGATCGCGGTCATCTCCGAGCAGGATATTCTCGGCGACCGCCTGGTGCGGCCGCGCCGGGCGAGCCGCAAGCTCGACAACTTCATCTCGGAGGTCACGAGCCTAGGCGTTGGCGACATCGTCGTCCATGTCGACCATGGCATCGGCCGTTTCGTCGGCCTGCAGACGCTCGAGGTCGCCGGCGCGCCGCATGACTGTCTCGAATTGCGCTATGCCGGCGAGACCAAGCTGTATCTGCCGGTCGAGAATATCGAGCTGCTGTCGCGCTACGGCTCCGACCAGACCAGTGTCGAGCTCGACAAGCTCGGCGGCTCGGGCTGGCAGACCCGCAAGGCCAAGCTGAAGAACCGCATCCGCGAGATGGCTGGCGAGCTGATCAAGATCGCCGCCGAGCGCATGCTGCACGAGGCGCCGAAGCTGCCGGTGCAGGCCGGCCTCTACGACGAGTTCTGCGCGCGCTTCCCCTATGACGAAACCGAGGACCAGCTCGGTGCCATCCAGGCGACGCTCGCTGATCTCGAAGCGGGACGTCCGATGGACCGGCTGGTCTGCGGCGACGTCGGCTTCGGCAAGACCGAGGTGGCGCTGCGGGCAGCCTTCGCGGTCGCGCTCGAAGGCAAGCAGGTCGCGGTCGTGGTCCCGACCACGCTGCTGGCGCGACAGCATGCGAAGAACTTCAGCGAGCGCTTCCAGGGTTTTCCGGTCAATGTGGCGCAGGCCTCGCGCCTGGTCAGCACCAAGGAGCTCAACCAGGTCAAGAAGGGCCTCGCCGACGGATCGGTCGACATCGTCGTCGGCACCCATGCGCTACTCGGCAAGGCGATCAAGTTCCGCGACCTCGGCCTCGTCATCGTCGACGAGGAGCAGCATTTCGGCGTCAGCCACAAGGAGCGGCTGAAGCAGCTCCGCGCCGAGGTGCACGTATTGACCTTGTCGGCGACGCCGATCCCACGCACTTTGCAGCTGGCGCTGAGCGGCGTACGCGAGCTGTCGATCATCGCGTCCCCGCCGGTCGATCGCCTCGCCGTGCGCACCTTCGTGGCCCCGCATGATCCCGTGATGATCCGCGAGGCGCTGCTGCGCGAGCGCTATCGTGGCGGCCAGGCGTTCTACGTGGTGCCGCGCATCGACGATCTCGCCGAGGTCAAGGAGTTCCTCGACAAGACCGTGCCGGAGATGAAGGTCGCGGTCGCCCACGGCCAGATGGCGCCGACGGTCATCGAGGACATCATCTCGGCGTTCTATGACGGCAAGTTCGACATCCTGCTGTCGACCACGATCGTGGAGTCCGGCCTCGACATTCCCCGCGCCAACACGCTGATCGTGCACCGCGCCGACATGTTCGGCCTCGCGCAGCTCTATCAGCTGCGCGGCCGCGTCGGCCGCTCCAAGCTGCGCGCCTATGCGCTGTTCACCCTGCCGACGCACAAGATCAGTGCCCAGGCCGAGAAGCGCCTCACCGTGCTGCAGTCGCTGGAGACGCTGGGGGCCGGCTTCCAGCTCGCCAGTCACGATCTCGACATCCGCGGCGCCGGCAATCTGCTCGGCGACGAGCAGTCCGGCCACATCAAGGAGGTCGGGTTCGAACTCTATCAGTCGATGCTGGAGGAGGCGATCGAGAACCTCAAGGCCGGCGTCACCGAGCCAACCGTCGACCGCTGGTCGCCGCAGATCACGATCGGCATGCCCGTGCTGATTCCGGAGGACTATGTCTCCGATCTCTCGGTGCGGCTGTCGCTGTATCGCCGGCTCGCCGATCTCGAGACCGACGACGAGATCGACAATTTCGCCGCCGAACTGCGCGACCGCTTCGGCAAGCTGCCGGACGAGACGCGCTATCTGTTCAAGGTCGCCGCGATCAAGAACTACTGCCGCCGGGCCAATGTCGAAAAGGTCGATGCCGGCCCGAAGGGCGCCGTCATCGCCTTCCGCGACAACAGCTTCGCCTATCCCGACCGCCTCGTCGCCTTCATCAAGCGCCACGGCCAGGCCGCCAAGGTGCGCCCCGACATGAAGGTGGTGTTCCTGCAGCTCTGGGAGACGCCGGAGGAGCGGCTGGCGGGCACGACGGATATTCTGAAGGAACTGGCGGAGCTCGCGGAGAAGAAGAAGGCGGCGTAGTCAGCTTCTGCTCTCGATCGCTGGCGCGCAGCCGGGCGTCGTCCGCCCGGCTGATGCTGTCGGCTACAGCAACTTTCAGCGCAGCTGCCAGCCGAAATGCAGCGCGAAGCTGGCGACGAGGAAGACCGAGACGATCGCGACCACGCTCACCCAGTCGGTCTCATCGCGTGATTGTCTGTTTTGCATCGCGCAACGCTCCGTTTTCGGAGGCACCCAAAGCCCATTGCAGGATGACACCAGACAAGTACGGCGAATGCGCGATCTCAAGATGTACGTGTCTGGCTGAGATCGTGGCCAATTCAACAGCCGTCATTGCGAGCGCAGCGGCGCAGCAAAGCAATCCAGACTCCTTGCTGAGCCCTGGATTGCTTCGCTGCGCTCGCAATGACGCGAGGTTGGTGCTTGTGAACATAATCAGCCAAGCGCACGTCGGTAGGGTGGGCAAAGCGGCCGCCGACAGGCGGCGGCGTGCCCACCGTCGATCAGCGTGCTCAGCGGCGAGATGGTGGGCACGGCGCTATCCGCGATCTCGCATTTGGTGGCACCGTGCGTGCGCCTTTGCCCACCCTACGGACCAGGACTCGTCGCTGGATAAGTAACGCCCGACTTTGGAGCTCAGGCCTTGCGCCGCGCGTCTCAGGGCGTTCCGCGCAGCGGCGCCAGTCCCGGATGCGAATTGACGAAGAACACGGCGCTCGATGGTGCGCTCGTCTGATGTGTGTCGCCCTCGAACCGCATGACATAGGCGCCGGGGAGGCGTGGCGCCGTCCACTGCGCTGAAATGTGCGTGATCTCCGGTCCCTGGTAATCGAGTGGCACTCCTCCACCATAGGCGACCAGAGCAGGCTTCACGGCACTGCTGCTCTGCAAGCCCGGGCGCGGCGCAGCGCTGACGCTCAGCCGTCCCTTGATGGTCGTGGTCGGCGTGTCCGGGATGATCAGCAGCTGCATGACTTCGCCGGGAGCAAAGCTGTGCTTGTGGAGGTTGATCGTGATGCCAGGCTCGGCCATCAGGAAGGCCCGCATGCGCGAGAGGCCGAAGATGTTGTCAAGCGCATCCGACAACTGGACGGTACCAAGGATTCCGACATGGTCGCCCGGCATCGAATACTTGCCGGAGTAGCTGCCCGCGAGGGCGCTATAGACAGGCACCGTGCCATCGCCATCCACCTTGATCGTCTCGACGAAATCCGTGCCGCGATAGAGATACGCGTTCGAGGTATTCAGACCCGTGCCGGCGATGAGATAGTACGCGACGTGGGACGGCCGATGCGCGATGTCGAGCTGCTGCCACGAGGTCGCGGCGGCGCGCGTGCTCGATGCCGTCAGCCCGTATTTGCCGGCGACGGCGGGATCATAGACGTCCTGCTCCTGAGGAGTCAGAAGGGTGTCGAGCAGCACCTCAGTCCCGGGAATCGGAAAGCACTGGAAGCAGGCCGGGTAGCTCGGATTGTTGGCGATCCTGCGCAAGTCGTCCCGGCTCAGGCCGAGCGAGCCCGCTTCACAGCCCAGCGCCTGACCCTGAGCGGTCGCTGCGCCCAGATGCGGCCCGCAAACAGCGATCAGGCGCTTGATCGTCCCAAACCACGGCTCGTTCCGGTATCTCTGGCTTTCCAGCACCAGCCGCGCCACCAGATTGCCCATCGAATGGCACACCAAGGTGATCGCCGTTGCCCCCGCGCCGACGGCCTGGGCGATGCGCCGTGCCAGCATCTCGGACGAGGCGACGAACGGCGCGTTCGACTGCCAGAGATCGACCCGCCAATCATAGTAGAAGTCGATGCGCTCGGCCTTGGGCTGGAGCCGGTTTGCGATCTCATCCAGCTTGTTCATGATCGGCCGATAGACCGGATACGCGTAGCCATTGAACACTGGAAGCTCGGCCCAGATCCCGGTGGCTTTCACCTGCGGATTGAGCAGATCGTCGACCCGGTGGTAGCCGTCCCAGACGATCTCCTCCACTTTCGGCGGCCATACCTGGGTCTCCCCCAGACTGAGGCACGACCCCGTGATGCCGGGGACCAGAATGATCGTCTCCATCGACCCCTCCCCTGGTGCTACCACCGACCGCGCGGACCTATCGGTCGCCGGTACGCTGTTGCCGCAGGGAAGCTATGTGCATTTCAAGATCAAGACAATCGAAAGTTGAACCCGCTGCCTGCGGCTAGCGGGGCGATCGGAGCGCTGTGGATGAAGCACGGTCGAGCGCCGCGGAGACCCAATCCTCACGACGCCGCGCGTTGCGCCTCGCCGTAGACGCGGGCCGGCAGCGTGCTCAAGCATCACAGATCGACCCTGACCTCGACCGCATCAGGGTCTTTCGCTTCGCCATATCGCTTGATCACAAAGCCACCCCGCGTCAACGGGACTGCCTTCAGGATCGGAGCGACGACACCGAACAGCTGATCGGCGTCGCGACCGTACATGAAGAGCACACAGCGTCCGCCGCCGAACTCGTCGCCGTCGAACTCTCCGACTCCGTGATGGTCGATCGCCTGCTGCAGCTTGGCTGTCAGATCGGCGATCTCTGCGCATTCGTGCTCCGACACGAAGGAGCCTTTTCTCAAGGGAATATAGGCAATGACAGCCTGCTCCATGCGCCGTTCCAGTCAGATGCTGACGGTACGATGTAGCACGCGTCGGGCGGATGAGCGAAGGTCAATCCGACACTGCACGTGATCGGCGTGCTACGGTTCGCTGACGCTCCTACTTCCTCGTCATCTCCATCACCCACGCCCGCTGCTCTTCCGTATCCGGCACGGGCACGCCGCGCGCGGCAGTGATCCGCGACAAGGCCTCGGCCGCGTCAACACCAAGCCGGATCATCACGCAGGCCGCAATGGCCGCTGAGCGGCCGATGCCGGCGCGGCAATGGATGAGAGCGGCGTCTCCGGTTATCAGCCGTGCTTCGAGGTCCCGTGTGAGCTGCACCGCCGCGCTTCGGCTCGCAGGGACAGCGCGGTCGGGAATCGGGAACGACAAGAAGGCCATGCCGTGCAACTGGCACAGCGCCGCCTCGCGCTCCAGGCCGAGGTCGTGAACTTCGGCGGGCTCCAGCAGGCTGACGACGACGGCAACCCCGTCGCTCGCCCAGGCGCCGATCTCGTCGTCGAGCCAGTCCCCGGCCCGCGGCCGGGCTGCGATGGCGAGGCGGCCGGAGATGGGGAGGTCGATCCAGTGCAGGCGGGACATGGCGGTGATCCTCGCAAGTGAAGGTCGCCTGGATGAGCGTAGCGATATCCGGGCTACGCGGTGCCGGCCAAAATGGAAAACTCGTGACTGCTGGCTCGCTTGCGCTCATCTTAGGCCAAGAAGCTCACAGACGTTCTCGATCGCGTCGAGGCTTGGCCAGTCGAGGGTCGCCTAAACAAACGAAGCTCTCGGAGACCTCGCAGACATTGGTGGCACGCGCCGCCTTGCGGTTTGCCAACGCGACGACCACGATTCGTAGTTCTTGTCAGCGCAATGATCCGCGGGCCGCGCGAATCCTCACGACGCCGCGCGTTGCGCCTCGCCGTAGACGCGGGACAGCAAGGTGCGGGCGGTGTCGCCTGGCTGCAGCGCCGCGACGGTGACCGAGGGCTCGGTGCGGGCGTCGCGCTTGCCGTGGGAGGTGTGGCGCATCACGCTGGACAGGCGACGCGCGATGGCGTGGGCGGAGCGCAGGTCGGTTTCGGCGAACACGACGACGACGGAGCCGTTGTCCTCGTGGGTGCCGAAATCCATCCGCCGCATCAGCCGGCTGATGATGCGGGCGCCATCGTACTGCGCGCGCGGGTTGACCGGATCGAAGGCGAAGCGCGCGACCGCAAGGCTGCCGCCGTTCTTCAAGGTCTGGCTCACGGCGGTCGCGAAGTCGCGGGCGAAGGCGCTGCGGGTGAGCAGGCCGGTCTGCGGATCGAGCATGCCGCCGGCCTCGATCGCGCGCAGCGTGCGGTTGAGCCGGGACTCGAACGCGTGCTGCCGGATCAGGGGCAGGGCGTGGGCCGCGATGCGCGCGGGATCGCCGGCGATGATCTCGAGATTGGCGAGCTCCTGCAGCGGCGCTGGCTGGTTGGCGGTGACGACGACGGCGAGGTTGCGGAAGCGGGTGTCCTCGGCGAGCACGGCGAGAAACGCATCGACCACGCGCGGCGAAAATCCTTCGCCGAGCACGATGCCGTCGATGTCGCGGCTCGACAGATTCTTGGCCGCAGCCTCGATGCTCAGCGCGCCGACCACGGCCATGCGCTCGCCCAGCGCAACCGACAGGCCGGGAAGCGAGGCGCCGCGGCCGAGCAGCAGCACCGTCGCGTCATCCAGCGGGTCGGTGTCGGGCAAGGTCGCGCCGTCGGTCTTCTTCTCGTCGAGCCGGCGCAGCACCATCGTATGCAGGGTGCGGACGCGCAGTGCTGCGCGCAGCCGCGCCATCAGGCGTTCGGTATTGTCGCTGCCGTGCAGGGGGATGGCATTGTCGGGCAGAGCCGCGTCGCCCGGCGCGATGGCGATCATGGGCACATAGGGGCGGCGCGCCTCGACGTGACGCGAGACCGCCGTGACCGCGGTCGCGTCGGCGCCGTCCATCACGGCCAGCACGGCCGCCGGCTGGACCTTCGACATTGCGCTCAGCGCGTCGGTCCAGCGCACCTCGATGGATGGGAGAATTCGTGCCGCCGCGAGAGCCGCAGTCAGCGAAGGCCGCGATGAGGTGGAGACGACGAGAAGCGGGCCTTGTTGAGACATTCAGGAAAACTCAGGATACGCTGACGATCTGACGCGATCCTAGGTCTCTCCCGTTAACGCGGCGTCAACACTGTTCCCAACACGCGGTTCCACATTCGCGTCGGGACGGCCAGTTCAGCTGCCCGAGCCGGCGCGGTCGCGGAAGGCTTCGACCATCAGCGGATTGAGGCCGAGCTCGGCGAGCGCCTCCCGCGCGCGGGCATTGTCCATGGCGCGTCCGGCGAGCCGGTGACCGCTGAGACGGTCGGGCAACGCGGTGAGCAGCGCGCCCTGGCCGAGGCGACGCGACCATTCGTGCAGGTCCTGGGCGAGGAAGCGGTAGCCGCCGACGGCCATCACGCCCGCCGGCGGCGCGGTGATCGAGATCGTGTCCTGGGCGCGGTCGAGCCGCACCGCGTATTCGGTGTCGACGAAATCGCGCGGCGGCGCCGGCATCAGCGAGTCGCTCGGAGGCGGCGGCGGCGCATAGGCTGCGACCACCACCATCGGACCGCGCAGACCGAGCGTGCCCTTGGGCGTGACCAGGATCTCGCCGGCGATCGACGATCCCGGCTGCTCGCGCAGCGCGCCCTGGCGGCCAGGTTTGACCGGACCGGGGCTGCCATCGGCCGCGGTGCGGCGCACCGAGAACAGGCCGGCCTCGCCGAACAGATAGACGTCGGTGAACTCGATGTCGCGGGTCTTCCACTGCGGGCTCGACGCCACCTGCTCGGGCGCCCGCCACATCCCCAGCACGTAGCGCAGGTTCGGCAACCGTGCCGCGAGATCGGCCTCGTCGAGACGGAAGGCGAGTTGCGACGGAACGATCAGGGTGTCGCAGCCGAGCTGGCCGAGCTGCTGCTCGAGGGCATCCGCATCGAACGGATGGTGCAGCGCGAGGCTGCCGCCCGACAACAGCCAGGTCACGACCGAGGCGGCGAGGCCGGCGAAGGACGACGGCAGGAACGCCGACATCATGTTCACGCCTTGCGGCAGATCGCTTTCGAGCGAAACCGCCAGCCCGCCCGCGATCAGGCTGAGATGGGTTCGCGGCACCGCGCGGAAACCGTCGGCCGTGACATCGAACGAGACGATCGCGGCCTTGCGGCCATCCGGCATGATCCCGCGCGTCGAGCGCGAGGGTTTGGCGATCGACTGATCGAGCGAGTACATGCCCTCGGGCAGGTCGGAGCCGAAGCCGCAGACGTGGCGGATCGAGAACGCTTCCGCGGCCGCGTTCATGGCGAGGTCGGCATGGATGACGCCGTCGATCTTCGACATCGTCACGATGGCGCGCGCGCTGGTGCGGTTCAGCGCCGCCACCAGCTCGGCCTGTCGCCACAGCAGCGGGAAAACCGCAACGACCAGGCCGGCGCGATGCGCCGCGAGCACGGTCAGAACGAACTCGATGGTGTTTGGCAATTGCACCGCGATCACCGAATGCGCCGGCAGGCCGGCGTCGATGAAGTGGGCGGCCAGCGCCGAGATGACGCGATCGGCTTCCGCGTAGGTCAGGCGCATCGGCGGCCGGCCGGCGATGCGCTGCTTGTTGATCGGATCGATCAAGGCGACGGCATCCGGCTTGCGCGCCAGGATGCGTTGAAACAACGCGTCGAGCGTCGGCGACGTATTGGCCTGATTCACCTGTTGCCCCGTACTTTCACGGACCCGGCCACAACCAACTGCCCCGGTTGGTCACTTCGATGCCGGCTCCGGCCGCTGCCACCAGCTCTCCGGGAGCGCTCCCGTCAAAGCTGTCCTCTTGGGCCGTTCTATACGATTCCACCGAGCGATCCATTCCTCGGCGGCATTGAGCACTGGAATAGCGTAGAACCTCGCCATCAGGGTACGGTCCAATGCGCGAACGGTCGAGATAAATTCCGGCCTGTCGCGGGCCCGCAACAGCGCGGCGATCATCGCATCGATCGCCGGGTCCTTGGCGCCCATGTAGTTCCGCGTTCCGGTCCGGTCGGCGGCCTCGCTGCCCCAGTAGAACGCCTGCTCATTGCCCGGCGACAGCGACTGGTCCCAGCGGTTCTGGATCATGTCGAATGCGAAGCTCAGGCGGCGCTGGTCGAACTGCACGGGATCGACGACCCGGATCGATGCGTTGATCCCGGCGCGCTTGAGGCTACCGGAATAGGCCAGCGCGATGCGCTCCTGATCGCGCGTCGTGACCAGGATCTCGAACGCCAAGGGCTCGCGCGACGCCCGGTGCCGCAATACGGTGCCATCGAGCTCGTAGCCGGCCTCGGCAAGCAGATCGAGCGCGGATTTGAGCGTCGTGCGGTCCCGGCCGGAGCCGTCGGTGACCGGCAGGCGATAGCTGCCGTCCATGATGTCTGCGGGGATCTGTCCGGCGAACGGCTTCAAGAGCTCGCGCTCGGCCGCATCGGCCGCACGTCCATAGGCCGACAGCTCGGAGCCGGCGAAATAGCCGCCGCTGCGGCGGTACAGCCCGAAGAAATAGTTGCGGTTGATCCACTCGAAATCGAACAGCAGGGTCAGCGCACGGCGCACCCTGACGTCGGCGAACATTTCGCGCCTCGTGTTGAACACCAGGAACTGGGAGGGCTGCGGCATCCCCGAGATGAAGCTGTCGCGGATGACCTCGCCATTGCGCACGGCCGGGAAGTCGTAGCCGTCGTGCCAGCGCAGCGGCTCGGTCTCGACCCGGAAGTCGTAGAGCCCGCGCTTGAAGGCTTCGAACTGACCGTTGGACTCGCGGTAGTAGTCGAGCCGGACCTCGTCGAAGTTCCATAAGCCACGATTGGCCGGCAGATCGCGGCCCCAATAGTCGGGATTGCGGGTCAGGGTGACGCTGGATCCCGGCCGCACCGCCGTGACCCGATAGGGGCCGGAGCCGACAAAAGCGGCCATCGTGGTGTCCTCGAAGGTCGCGACGTCGGTGGCATGCTGCGGCAGGATCGGCATCAGGCCGAGAATCAGCGGCAGCTCGCGATCCTCGCTGCCGCCGAAATCGAACCGGATCGTCAGCGGATCGAGCACGTCGGCACGGGCGACCTTGCTATAGAATTGCCGGTGATTGGGACGGCCGTGATCGCGCAGCAGCGCGAAGGAGAAGGCGACGTCCGCCGCCAGAACCGGCTGGCCGTCGGAGAAGCGGGCGCGCGGATCGAGGTGGAACGTGACATGGGTCCTGCGGTCATCCGTCTCGACGCTGCGGGCCAGCAGCCCATAGAGCGTGAAAGCCTCGTCATTGCCGCGGGTCAGCAGGCTCTCCACCACATAGGTGCGGATTTGCTGCACTGCGACGCCGCGCACGATGAACGGATTCAAGCTATCGAAGGTACCGAGCAGTCCCCATACCAGACGGCCGCCCTTCGGGGCGTCCGGGTTGGCGTAGGGCATGTGGTCGAAGTCGGCGGGCAGGGCCGGAGCGCCGTGCATGGCAATTGCCGCAGTTTCGGCCGCGTTTGCCCTGGAGGTGTAGACCGGCTGCAACAGCGCCAGGATCGCGCCGCCGACACAAGCCGCTGCGCCCAACATGCGCTGCAGCATCAGGACCGGGGCGCAACTGATTGATTCGGAACGGGCCACGGAGGGCTTTTACCACAGGCCCGGCCTCGCTAAACGGCGTCTGCGACGTGGTCCGCGGCATTGATCTTTCTGCGCACCGCGTTATGAAAGCGGGCAATTCGCGCAAGGCGGCAACGCCTGTCACTTAACCGCCTCAATTCCTGAGGAGACAGCCGCTTCGACGGCTCGGTGTGGCGCCTTTGGCGGTCTCGGGCGCTGCCGTTCAGAAAGGGTTTTCCGCAATGAATTTCCGTGACTTGGCCTCGTCGGTTGGGCCGCGTGGGCGGCGCGTCGCCCTGCTGGCGGTCACCGCACTGGCCGTTTCCTTTGCTTCTGCCGCGCAAGCGCAGGCTCCGGCGCCTGCTGCGCCGAAGGCGAAGGCTCCGGCTCCCGCCCCCAAGGCTCCCGCTCCGGCCGCGCAGGCCCCCGCCAGTCCTCCCGCCGGCGGCCAGCCGCAGCAGCAGGCCCAGCAGGAGATGCCGCAGCTGATCTACGCGCCCTGGACCAAGTTCTGCCTGAAGGGGCAGGATGCCAATGCCAAGCAGGTCTGCTTCATCGGCAAGGACGGTCGCATCGAGTCCGGACAGCCCGTGGTTGCCGCCGTCATCATCGAGCCCGAAGGCGAGCCGAAGAAGATCCTGCGCGTGACCCTGCCGCTCGGCATGCAGCTGCAGCCGGGCACCCGCATCGTGGTCGACAACAACCAGGCGCTGCAGAGCGGCTACGTCATCTGCTTCCAGAACGGCTGCATGTCGGACTACGAGGCCACCCCGGATTTCCTCGCCAGCCTCAAGAAGGGGCAGAACCTGTACGTGCAGGCCATCAACTCCAACGGCACGGCATTGACCTTGCCGCTGCCGCTGCAGGAAGGCAGCAGCAGCTTCGCGAAGGCCTATGACGGTCCGCCGACCGATCCGAAGGAGTTCGAGAAGACCCAGCAGAAGCTGCAGGAAGAGCTGCAGAAGCGCGCCGAGGAGCAGCGCAAGAAGCTCGAGCAGACCCAGGGCGGCCAGCCGGCGGCGAAGCCGTAACGCCGTCCGAGGCCGCGATCACCGCAAAACAAAAGGCGCTCCGATGGAGCGCCTTTTTTGTTGCCGTCGATGGTGTGCCGCCGAATTTGGCTGGGTGGGGCGTGCCCGCCGCGATGCCGTTGTGAATGCGGCCGCGCGCCAGCCGGCGTCAGTTCATCAGCGGGTTGCGCGGACGGTAGCCGCCGGACTTGTCCTTGATGAAGATCTCGGCAACCTGAGAGTGCCGGATCGGCTCACCCGAGTCGTCCGGAACCAGGTTCTGTTCGGAGACGTAGGCGACGTATTCGGACTCCGCGTTCTCCGCCAGCAGATGGTAGAACGGTTGATCCTTGTGCGGCCGAACCTCTTCGGGGATCGAGAGCCACCACTCCTCGGTGTTGTTGAACTCAGGATCAATGTCAAAGATCACGCCCCGGAACGAGAATACCCGATGCCGGACGATCTGGCCGATCTGAAACTTGGCAGTTCGCGCTTTGATCATGTGAGTCGAATAGACCAGGATTGCGGCTGATGCTAGTGCCCAACGGGCGGATTTAATCTAGACATCGCCGATTCGCGCCGCGCCGCGAGCCCCCGCATTTCCGGCCCGCAAAGGGTCGCCGCCGAGACCCATGTTCGACATCCTTGATCTGGCCCTGCCGTATTTCGGCGTCGTTTTCATAGGGTTCGCCTGCGGTAAATGGAAAAGGCTGCCGGAATCCGGGCTCGCCTGGATGAACTTCTTCCTGCTCTACGTGTCGCTGCCCGCCTTGATGTTCAACCTCATCGCGCGCACGCCCTTTGCGGAGTTGCGCAACCCTCGGTTCCTGGTTGCAACGACGCTTGCGACGGTTCTCACCTTCACCCTGGCGCTCGTGCTCGGCAGGCTGATCGGCCGGCTGTCGCTGCGTGAGGCCACCATGGCCGGGCTCGCCGGCGGCTACGGCAACATCGGCTATATGGGACCTGGGCTGGCGCTGGCCGTGCTCGGCACCAAGGCCGCGGCGCCGACCGCGCTGATCTTCTGCTGCGACAGCATCTTCCTGTTCTCGATCGTGCCGCTGCTGGTGGAATTGACCGAACGCGATCATGCCTCGCTCGCGCATGCGCTGCGCACCGTGCTGCAGCAGATTCTGCGGAACCCTCTGATCATGGCGACGGCCGCCGGCATTCTGGCCGCGGCGTTCGAGTTCCATCCGCCGACCGTGATCGATCGCACCCTGCAGTTTCTGCAGAATGCGGCTGCGCCGACCGCGCTGTTCGCTCTCGGCGTCACCGTGGCGCTGCGGCCCTTCGAGCGGCTGCCCTGGGAGGTGCCAGTGCTCACGGTCGTGAAGCTCGTGATCCACCCGCTGGTGTCGTTCGGCCTGATGCTGCTGTTCGGGCCGTTTGCGCAGCCCTGGGCTGCGACCGCCGTGCTGATGGCGGCATTGCCGCCCGCGCTCAATGTGTTCGTGATCGCCCGCCAGCACGACAGCTGGATCGAGCCTGCGTCAGGAGCCGTGCTGATCGGCACCTTCGCCTCCGTGGTCACGCTGACCAGCGTGATGTGGCTGATCCAGAGCGGCCGGCTGGTGTTTCCCTGAAGGCCTCAGCCGGCCTTGCGTGTGGAGCGCCAGGACGGTGCCAGCCCTTCGCGCATCGCCAGCCGCCGCAACGGGCCGAAGCCGCCGATCAGATGCATGCCGACCGCGCGCAACGACTGCATCGGCAGCAGATCGCTGAGCAGCGAGCGGTTGGCGACATCGATGACGAAGGTCCGGCTCAGAATGTCGGTGCGGCGGGCGGCGCCATAGCGGGCAACGACCTGCGGCGCGCCGGGATCCTCGCCGGCCGCCTGCGCCTTGCGCACGATTTCGGCGATGTCGATGCCGTCGCGCAGGCCGAGATTCAGTCCCTGCGCGCCGATCGGCGGCACCACATGCGCGGCCTCGCCGATCAGGACGATGCGGTTCTGGGCGTAGCGATGCGGCCGCTCGATCGCGAGCGGAAACAGATGCCGGCCCGGCTCGACGCGGACGCGGCCGAGGATCGAATGCGACTGCCGCTCGATCGCCGCGGACAGCGCGTCGTCGTCGAGCGCGTGCAGCCGTTCCGCCTCCTTCGGGGCAGCAACCCAGACGACGCTGCTGCGGTCACCCGGCAACGGCACGAGCACGCAGGGTCCGTGCGGCGTATGGAATTCCGTCGAGACGTTATGATGCGGCCGCCCGTGGGTGATGTTGAAGGTCAGGGCCGCCTGCTGCAGCGCGCGCCGGCTGACGCCGATGCCTGCGGCCTCGCGGCAGAGGGAATGACGGCCGTCGGCGCCGACCACGAGGCTCGCGGTCAGCACGCGCCCCGATGCGGTGGTGACGGTCACGGCGGCGTCGTCGGTGCGAACGCTCTCGGCATCCTCGGCAATCCGCGTCAGCGCGGCGATCTCGCCCACGCGCTGCTCCAGCGCCTCGACCAGGACGGCATTGGCGATGTTGTAGCCGAACACATCGAGGCCGATCTCGTCGGCGACGAAGCGGACTTCCGGCGCGCGGATCAGGCGGCCGGTGTCGTCCACCAGCCGCATCGTCTTCAGGCCGGCGGCCCGATCGCGGCACGACGACCAGACGCCGAGTTCGTCGAGGAAGTCGACGGAGCCGCCGAGCAGGGCCGTGGTGCGATTATCGGCATACGGCACCTGGCGGGCCACGAGGGCGGTCCGGGCGCCGGTCTGTGATAGGGCGATGGCGGCCGCAAGCCCTGCCGGGCCGCCCCCGACGACGATGACATCGAAGCTGGTGTCTGCATTTGTCATACGGGAACATTTGACGTTCCTGCCGGGCTTTTTCAAGGGTGATGCGGACTGATGCGCGGCGCATCGCCGCAATCGCGGATATGCAACTGGCTCCGATTCCTGATAGCACTGGCGCTGCATGGATCAGTTAAGACCAGAGAGCGCCGTATCGGCCACGCCAGTTCGGCGCGCTGCCGCGATGTCGGTGCACGTCTTCACCGCGCTCGGCGCCGGCGTCGCGCTGATCGCCATGCTGCAGGCCGTGCGCGAGCATTGGACTGCGATGTTCTGGTGGCTCGGCGTGGCGCTCGTCATCGACGGCATCGACGGGCCGCTGGCGCGCTGGCTCGACGTCGTCCATGTGCAGCCGGACTGGTCAGGCGACGTACTCGATCTCGTCGTCGACTTCACGACCTATGTGTTCGTGCCGGCCTATGCGATCACCGCGAGCGGCTTGCTGCTGCCATTGGCAGCGCCGGTGATCGGCGTCGGCATCGCGGTGACCGGCGCATTGTATTTCGCCGACCGCCGCATGAAGAGCGACGACAACCATTTTCGCGGCTTCCCGGGCCTCTGGAACATCGCAGCGTTCTACCTGTTCCTGCTGCAGCCGCCGCCGCTGCTCGCGACCCTCGGCCTTGCGATCCTGACCGCGCTGACTTTCGTTCCGTTCCACGTCATCCATCCGGTGCGCGTCGAACGCCTGCGCTGGCTGACGCTGCTCCTGGTCGCACTCGGTGTCGTGCTGGTGATCTACGCGCTGAGCCAGAATTTTTCCGTGAGCCCGATCGTGACCGCGCTGCTGTGCGCGATCGGCCTCTACATCGTCGCGAGCGACTCCGCGATTCGTCTGTTGAGATCCTTGAAAGCATGATCGACCTCCTGACCAGTCCCGAAGCCTGGGCGGCGCTGCTGACGCTGACCGTGCTCGAAATCGTTCTCGGCATCGACAACGTCATCTTCCTCTCGGTGATCACGTCGCGCATTCCGGAGCCGCAGGCCCTGCGCGCGCGGCAGATTGGCCTCGCACTGGCCTTGATCTTCCGCATCCTGCTGCTCAGCGTGCTGGTCTGGCTGATCGGTCTCACCCAGCCGGTGTTCTCGATCCGCGGCCTCGGCTTCTCCTGGCGCGACATCATCCTGATCGGCGGCGGGCTGTTCCTGATCGCCAAGGCGACGCATGAGATTCATGCCGAGGTCGAGGCGCGCGAGGACAACGGGGCGGAAGGCGGCGGCACCAGCAGCTTCTTCTGGGTGATCGCGCAGATCATCGTCATCGATCTCGTGTTCTCGCTCGATTCCATCATCACGGCGATCGGCATGGCCCAGGATCTCGAGATCATGATCGCCGCCGTGATCATCGCGGTCATCATCATGTACGTCTCGTCCGGGCCGGTGGCACGGTTTGTCGCGAACCATCCGACCACCAAGATGCTGGCGCTCGCCTTCCTGGTGCTGATCGGCGTGGCGCTTGTTGCCGACGGCTTCGAGTTCCACATCCCGCGCGGCTACATCTACTTTGCCATCGCCTTCGCACTCGCCGTCGAGGCCTTCAACGTGATGGCCTCGCGCAACCGCAGGAAGCGGGCAGGCTGAGTTGACAAGGCGTTCGTGATCGCCTTCGCTTCGGCCACCGCCGCGCCGGCGGCCGTGATCCGGCGCGTGCGACGGGCCGGATATCCGACGAGAATCAGGTAATTGTTGCGGGTTGTCAGGTTGGATTTTCGGGTCCAGCCACCGAGCGCCCGAAGGGGAGAATGCGGGATGGTCAAGGCGGTGCGCGTGCACAAGGTGGGAGGCCCCGAGGCGCTCGTCTATGAGCCGGTCGATCTGGCCGCCCCTGGGCCGGGCGAGGTCCGCATCCGCCAATATGCGATCGGGCTGAACTTCATCGATGTGTACTATCGCACCGGCCTGTACAAGGCGCCCGGCCTTCCGTTCATTGCCGGCAACGAGGCGGCCGGCGAGGTGATCGCCGTCGGCCCCGGCGTCACCCATTTCCATCCCGGCGATCGCGTCGCCTACTACGAGACCCTCGGCGGCTATGCCACCGAGCGCAACATCGCCTGGCAGCGCCTGGTCAAGCTGCCCGATCACATCACCTATGAGCAGGGCGCGGTGCTGATGCTCAAGGGACTGACGGTCTGGTATCTGCTGCACGCGACCTTCAAGGTCGAGCCGCATCATCGCGTGCTGATCCACGCTGCGGCTGGCGGCATCGGCCTTCTCGCTTGCCAATGGGCGCGGGCGCTCGGCGCCCATGTCATCGGCACCGTCGGCTCGAAGGCCAAGGCCGATCTCGCGCTGGCCAACGGCTGCGACCACGTCATCCTCTACAACGAGGAGGACTTCGTCGCCCGGGTCAAGCAGATCACCCGCGGCGAACTCTGCGACGTCGTCTATGACGGCGTCGGCAAATCGACCTTCCCCGGCTCGTTGTCCTGCCTGAAGCCGCGCGGCCTGTTCGTCAGCTTCGGTAACGCTTCGGGTCCGGTACCGCCGTTCTCGATCGCCGAGCTGAACAGCCACGGCTCGCTGTTCGCGACCCGGCCGAAGCTCAACGATTACATCGGCAAGCGCTCGGAGCTGCTCGAGGGCGCCGACGCGCTGTTCTCAGCCGTCATCAGCGGCAAGCTGCACGTGCCGATCAATCACGCCTATGCGCTGAAGGATGCAGCGAAAGCTCATACCGACCTGGAAAGCCGCGCCACCACGGGGGCGTCGATCCTGAAGCCATGATCGCCTGACGACCGGCTCATCGTTCACCGTCCGGGATCGCTGCCGCATCACCGTCCGGACGGCGCCCGAGCGACGCATCGGTCGAAGCCGCCGGCGCGATCCGCGCCGGGGCCAGACTGTCCTGTCCATCCTGCCAGGCGCGCTCGCGCTCGGGATGGCCGAGCGCCAGAGCAAGTCCCTGGTTCAACTCATAGAGATCCGAGGCGAGCCGCGCAGCGGCGAGGGCCGCCCTGAGCGAGTCCTGAACCACGGCGCGCAATGCAACGTGCGGCGCCGAGACCGGCACATCGACATCCCGCCCGGCCATCGCCTGCGCGCAGGCACGCCGATCGAACGACGCGTGGCCGCGGCAGGCCAGCGGGCGCACCGGATGAATGATGCAGCCGCCGCGGACCTCGAACGGGCAGGGCTGGCGCAGCTGCATCCGCTCCGCTTCGCTCAACCCTTGCGTCGCGCGGTTGGCAAGCTTGACCCGCCGCGCCAGCGAGCCCAGGGCCGTCGCCGACGCGTACTCGTCGATGCTGCGGACGTAGCGCGCCAGCAGGAAGATCTCCGGTGCCGTCGCGGTCACGCGCAACGCGCAGCAGGAGGGACAGCCCTTGGCGCAGGCCAGCGCCGGCAGATGCGCCATCTGGGCGTCGATATTCGCTTCGAACAGATCGAACGCGCGGTCGGCAAGCGTGTCAGCCAGGCTGCTCGACGTCGACCCGGCGGACAGCAGCGAGCTGAACACCCGCTGCAACTCGGTGAAAGCCGCTTCGCTCAAGGCAGTCCTCCAACCGGCGAGCGAAAAGAGCGCCAGCGGCCGCGGCGCACCCGGCGCACCGCGGCCGACAGGAATGAGGCCGAGAGGACGCTCACAGCCTCATCCGGAGAGAGCGTTCGTCAGGCCGCGAGATCCTTCAGGATCGCCTCGAAGCAGGGGCGGGGGATGCGGAAGAAGCCGCGACCGCCGGCAAAGGTCTGATAATGCGGGCGAGCCATGTCGAGCAGCCGCTCGTACCACTGATTGGCGGTCAGGCCGGCCGGCTTCTCCCCGATCGTGTTGATATCCGAGTTCGGAAAGAAGCGGACATGGATCAACACGTCCTCGGTCGCGGCGACCGGAGCGATGTGGCTCCCGGTGTCCTCGACGGGCAGCACACGCGCCAGATTCTCTCTCGCCATTCTTGCGTCTCCTTCTGTCGTGCCGACCTCGTCGTCGGCGGAATGATCATCAGCTTGGTCCCGGCAAGCCTCGTTCCTGACGAGCTGATCACATCCCGTACAACGCTATATCCACAAAGATATAACGTAAGTCATCGGATCGCAGGTGTTTGGCCCGGCGAGGATCGTCGCTGCCGGGCCATGCTGTCTTTGATCCAGGTCAATCGGGGTCTGCCATCCCTGTTCGGCGCCGGAAATCCGGCGGCGGCACCGGGAGATTTGACGATCATGAGCTCACGTCCTCGCATTGGCATCTTCTGCCCCTACGACAATCACGGTCACACCCACGCTGCCATCCAGGCCGAAACCGATCTGGCTGGCCGAGCTCGCCGCGGCTGGACCGCGCAGCGTCCTGCTGGTCCCGACCAGCGAGAACGCCGCGCTGTGATCTGCTTGCGACGTTCCGGACACACATCCTGGACGGCCAGTCCGACTGACGTCGGGCCGGCCCGCCCGGGAAGCTCAGCTGCTAGGCCACGCAACGCGCGGCGCCCGCCTTGGTCAGGATTCCATCCAGCGCCTCGATCATGGCGCCAATCTCGTCCCGGGTGACGTTCAGCGCCGGCATGAAGCGCAGCGTGTCCGGACGCGGCGCATTCAGCAGCAGGCCGAGCTCGAAGGCATGGGCGACGATCGCCGGCGCGATCGGCCTGACGACATCGAGCGCGAGCAGGAGGCCGCGGCCACGCACCTCGCCGAGCCCGTGCCGCGCCGAGAGGCGCTGCAGTTCGCTCTCCAGGTAGATCCCGTTGTCAGCGACGCCTTTCAGAAACTCCGGCTTCTCGATGACATCGAGCACGGCAAGCCCGGCGGCGCACATCAGCGGATTGCCGTTGAAGGTGCCGCCCTGATCGCCATGCTCGAAACAGGACGCCTCGTTGGTCGCCAGCAGCGCCGCCAGCGGCACACCGCCGCCGATGCCCTTGCCGAGCGTCATGATGTCCGGAAGGACATCGGCGTGCTCATAGCCGAACAGTTTTCCGGTCCGGCCCATGCCGGTCTGGATCTCGTCCACGATCAGGAGCAGTCCGTGCTTCGTCGTCAGCGTCTGCAATTGCTGCAGGAACTTGGCCGTCGCTGACCATACGCCGGCCTCGCCCTGGATCGGCTCAAACATGATCGCGACCGTCTTGTCGGAGATCAGCGCCTCGACCGAGGCGATGTCGTTCAGCCGCGCCTTGGGGAAGCCCGGCACCTTCGGCTCGAACAGCGGCTCGAACGCCTTCTTGCCTGAGGCCGACATCGTCGCCAGCGTACGGCCGTGAAAGCCGCCTTCGAAGGTGATGATCTCATAGGCGCCGTTTCTGTGCCGCGCGCCGTATTTGCGCGCCAGCTTGATGGCGCCTTCGTTGGCCTCCGCACCGGAGTTCGTGAAGAACACCTGGTCGAAACAGGAGCGTTCGGTCAGCGCCTTCGCCAGTTGCAGACTGGTGTCGTTGAAATAGGCCGGGCTCGGCGTGATCAGCCGCGCGGCCTGGTCGGCGAGCGCCTTGGCCAGCTCGGGCGGCGCATGGCCGAGCGCGTTCACCGCCCAGCCCTGGATGAAGTCCAGATAACGCTTGCCGCTGTCGTCCCACAGCCAGGAGCCCTTGCCCTGAACAAACACGGTGCGCGGACGCGCCGTGATCTCCATGAGGGCGTCATACGGATGGGGAGCGGTCAGCATGTTCAGTCTCCTATGACAGGTGTGAAAACGACGGGCCGAAAAGCGAGAAGGCCGCTCCTTTGCGGGAGCGGCCTTCTCGAAAACCTGGAGCTGATGAGCTTAACTGATCAGCAACGTCTTCGGACATGGCGCGCCCCGGCATCGTCACGGCGGTGACGACGGCAAACGGCGGCGCGGCGGTTGGTCCGATTGAAGATCATGCAGCGGCCATACAGGTAAATCGCGAGCGCTGTCAAGACGGCGGCCGCTCGGCCAATTGCGACGGGGCCGGGAGCCGGAGGATGTAAGGGGCTGACAGAATGCGTGCGGTCATCGCACGGGCACAGCCGGCCCAACCCGTTTAGCTCCAACTTTACCAAACATTTAGCGGCAGCATTTACCGTGTCGGTCAGCTTGAAGTGCAAGCTGCTCAGGATGAGCGATGTCGAACCCCCAATTCACGATCGCCGAGGACGTGCAGGCGGCGATTGCCACCGGCTCAGCCGAACGCTGCTCCGGCGTCGCCGAGCGGGTCGCCTCGCTGTTCATTGCCTCGGCCGGCAATCTGGACGCCGAGCAGCACGCTTTGTTCGCCGACGTCTTCGAACGTCTCGTCAACACGATCGAGCTGCGCGCGCTGGCCGATGTCGGCGCCCGCATCGCGCTCGCCGAGCTCAGCGCCCAGCTCGCCCCGATCCCCCAGACGCCGGTCGCCGTGATCCGGCGGCTCGCGCATCATGACGACATTGCCGTGGCTGGCCCGGTGCTGTCGGAGTCGCCGCGCCTCAGCGCCGAGGACCTGGTCGAGATCGCCGGCAGCCGGAGCGAGAAGCACCTGATTGCCGTCGCCGGCCGCTGGTGGCTGCAGGAGATCGTCACGGACGCGCTGCTGGTCCGGCGCTATCCCAGCGTGAGCCGGAAGCTGATGAAAAATCCCGGCGCACGCATCTCGGCGGCAGGCTTCTCCATCATTCTCGCGCAGGCAATGGGCGATCCCGAGCTTGCCATCGCCACGGGCATCCGCGCCGACCTGCCGGCCGCCTTGCGCAGGACGTTGCTGCAAAGCGCCAGCGAGGCGGTGAGAGCGAGGCTGCTCGCCTCGGCGCCGCCGCATCTGTACGAGGAAATCCGTGGCGCAATTGCCGCCGTCACGGCAGACGCCGAGCGCGGCATGTCGCGGAGTCGTGACTTCGGCGGCGCCAAGCTGACGGTCGGGCAGTTGAAGCAGGCCGGCAAGCTCAACGAGGCGATGCTGCTCGATTTCGCCCGTCAGCGGCGCTACACCGAAACCATCGCGGCGATCGCCGAGCTGGCGAAATGCAGCATCGAGCTGGTGCGGCCGCTGATGCAGAGCTTGCGCAGCGACGGCATTCTCGTGCCGTGCAAGACCGCCGGGCTGAGCTGGACCACGGTGGCCGCGATCCTCGACAGCCGCTTCGTCTCTGGCGCGACGAAGCCTGACGAATTGACCAAGCTGAAGAACAGATATCTCGAACTGACGCTCGACGAAGCGCAGCGGCTGCTCAAGCTGTGGAGCGTGAGGACCGGTTCGTCGGCGAACTGAGCCGGTCCAGGATCAGAAGCCCGACACGGTTCCGTGCAGATCATATTCGTCGGCGCGGTCGATCTTGGCCGTGACGATCTCGCCGACCCGCAGCGGACGGCGGCTGGACAGGTAGACGGAGCCATCAATATCGGGCGCATCCGCCTTGGAGCGGCCCTTGGCGACGGTCGGGCCGACCTCGTCGATGATGATCTGCTGGCGCGTGCCCACCTTGCGCTTGAGCCGTCGCGCCGAGATCTTCTGCTGGCGAGCCATCAAGGCGTCCCAGCGCTCCTGCTTGACCTCGTCCGGGACCTGGCCGGGCAGGGCATTGGAGGTTGCACCCGCGACGGGCTCGTATTTGAAGCAGCCGAGTCGGTCGATCTCGGCCTCGTCAAGCCAGTCCAGCAGGTAGGCGAAGTCTTCGTCGGTCTCGCCGGGGAAGCCGACGATGAAGGTCGAGCGCAACGCCAGATCGGGGCAGGTCGTCCGCCACGCCTTGATCCGGTCGAGCGTCTTGTCCTGTGCGGCCGGCCGCCGCATCGCCTTGAGGACGTTGGGGCTGGCATGCTGGAACGGGATGTCGAGATAGGGCAGCACCTTGCCCTCGGCCATGAGGCCGATGACCTCGTCGACATGCGGGTAGGGGTAGACGTAATGCAGCCGGACCCAGGCGCCGAGCTCGCCGAGCTCGCGGGCCAGATCGAGGAAGCGGGCCCGGACGTTGCGGTCCTTCCAGGGGCTCTCGGCGTATTTGATGTCCAGCCCGTAGGCCGAGGTGTCCTGCGAGATGACCAGCAGCTCCTTGACGCCGGCCGCGACCAGCCGTTCGGCCTCGCGCAGCACGTCGGCCGCGGGCCGCGACACCAGATCGCCACGCAGCTTCGGGATGATGCAGAAGGTGCAGCGGTTGTTGCAGCCCTCGGAAATCTTCAGGTAGGCGTAGTGGCGGGGCGTCAGCTTGATGCCCTGCGGGGGGACGAGATCGAGATGCGGATTGTGGACCGGCGGCGACGCCCGATGGACGGCGTCCAGGACGCTTTCGTACTGCTGCGGGCCGGTGATCGAGAGCACACCGGGATAGGCCTGCTCGATCTGCTCGGGCTCGGCGCCCATGCAGCCGGTGACGATCACCTTGCCGTTCTCGGCCATGGCCGAGCCGATCGCGGACAGCGATTCCTGCTTGGCGCTGTCGAGGAAGCCGCAGGTGTTGACGATGACGACGTCGGCGCCGTCATGCTGGCGGGCCAGCTCGTAGCCTTCGGCCCGGAGCCGCGTGATGATGCGCTCGGAATCGACCAGCGCCTTCGGACATCCGAGCGAAACAAAGCTGATCTTGGGCGCGGAACCCTGCTGCATCTTGGAACTGCCTGATGGGATACGCGTCAGCTAGTCCGAATTGCTCAGAAAGACAAGGCTTTAAGGCGGGCGCGTCCATGCTATGGATGAGGGCCCGGACACCCCTGGTGATCGATGAGCGCCGAGCAGTCGCCTAAAATCGTAATCGTTGACGAGAGCCCGATCCGCGCAGCCATTCTAGAAGAGGGTCTGCGGGAGGCGGGATTTACCGGCGTGGTGCATGTTAGCGAGATGCAGGGCCTGCTGGCCCGAATCTATGCGCTGGATCCGGACGTCATCGTCATCGACCTGGAGAATCCGAGCCGCGACGTGCTTGAGCAGATGTTCCAGGTCAGCCGCGCCGTGCGCCGGCCGATCGCCATGTTCGTGGACCAGAGCGACGCGGCCTCGATCCAGGCCTCGGTGGAGGCCGGGGTGTCGGCCTACATCGTCGACGGCCTGAAGAAAGAGCGGATCAAGCCGATCCTCGACCTCTGCATCTCCCGCTTCAATGCGTTCTCGAAGCTGCAGGACGAGCTCGAGCGCGCCAAGTCGGCGCTGGAGGATCGCAAGGTCATCGACCGCGCCAAGGGCATTCTGATGAAGATGAAGGGCTTCACCGAAGAGGAGGCCTACGTTCTGCTGCGCTCCACGGCGATGCGCGAGAAGAAGAAGATCGGTGAGATCGCCCAGTCGATCCTGACCGCCTCGGAGATGCTGAAATGACCGGCCCGCTTCGCATTGGCTTCATTCCTCTGGTCGATGCTGCGGCGCTGATCGTCGCCGTCGACAAGGGTTTTACGGCTGCCGAAGGGCTCGACGTCACGCTGGTCCGCGAGGTCTCCTGGTCGAACGTCCGCGACAAGCTCAACATCGGCCTGTTCGATGCCGCGCATCTGCTGGCTCCCGTGGCGATCGCCTCGAGCCTCGGCATCGGCCACGTCAAGGTCCCGATCGTGGCGCCGTTCAGCCTCGGCGTGAACGGCAATGCGATCACGGTGACCCCGGCACTGCACGCGGCCCTCATGGCGCACCTCGAAGGCGATCGTTTCGATCCGATGGCGACGGCGCTCGCGCTGGCGCGTGTCGTTGCCGAACGCCGCAAGGCCGGTGCCGAGCCGCTGACGTTCGGCATGACGTTTCCGTTCTCCACCCACAACTACCAGCTCCGGTTCTGGATGGCCGCAGGCGGCGTCGACCCCGACGAGGACGTCCGCCTGGTGGTGCTGCCGCCGCCCTATATGGTCGAGAGCATCGCCAGCGGCCACGTCGACGCCTTCTGCGTCGGCGCGCCCTGGAATTCGATCGCGGTCGATCTCGGCATCGGCCACATCCTGCACTTCGTGTCGGACGTGCTGGTGCGCGCGGCGGAGAAGGTGCTGGCTGTCAGGCAGAGCTGGGTCGACAAGAACCCGGAGGCGCTGGCCGCTCTGGTCCGGGCCTGTGGCCACGCGGCTGATTTCATCGAGAAGAACCACGCCGAGGCGGCGCATATCCTCGCCCAGCCGGAGCGCATCGGCGTCGATGCCGAGGTGATCCAGCGCACGCTGAACGGACGGCTGAAGATCTCGCCGGACGGCACCTTCCGGGATAGCCCGCGCTATCTGCTGGTCGGGCGCGAGGGCGCGGCCCGGCCGGAAAAGATCCAGGCCGCCTGGCTGTATGCCCAGATGGTCCGCTGGGGGCAGACGCCGCTGAGTAGCGAAGCCCTGAGCACGGCCATGGGCGTGTTCCGGCCTGATATCTACGACGCCGCGCTCGGCACGCAGGGGCGGGCCGAAGGTGCTGCGATTGGCGCCTTCGCGGGTCCGCCGTTCGCGGCCGACGATGTCGCCGGCCATCTCAAGGCCTTCAAGATCGGCCGTTGGACGGCCTAATCTCCTTGCGAACAGAATTCGGGCAGCTCGGTCCATCGGTCAAATTTTGGGCGGAGTGCCCGCATTTCAGGGCTTGAGCCGTCGATCGCGGTTTCGGCGATTCGAGCAGCGCCCTGAATTCTCTCACATTTCCCGATTTTCCCGGCTGGCACGCAACTTGAATGTTGCAGTGCAGTCAGCCGCCACAGATGCCGCTGACTGCAGTCCATCTCGGATTTCCGCAGCAACGAAGCTGGTCGGATCGCTTCCTTGAACCGTGCCTCATCGGCCGTTCGACGACGCGATCCTCATCCCATCCGCAAACGCCATTCGTCCTGGCCGCTGGAGCTTCGTCAGCCATCATGAAAATCGAACCCTTGTCAGTCGACTTCAACGACGAGCAGAAGCGCTATCTCGAGGGGCTGGCGGCCGGCCTCAAGGTCACGCTCGCGGGCCGCGGGCAGGCTGCCGCAACGACAGCGGCCGAGCCGACCGGGCCGGACGCCATCCACATCAAGGCTCAGGACAAGGTCATCGCGTCCGGGCGCAAGCTCGCCGACCAGGAGAAGGTCAAGCGCGAGCTGAATCCGTTCGATGCCTATGAGCGGCTGAAGGAACAGGCCCGCAGCAATGCCGCGCCGTCCACGGCGGACAACTTCCGCTGGCGCTATTACGGCCTGTTCCACGTCGCGCCGGCGCAGGATTCCTACATGTGCCGGCTGCGCATTCCCAACGGCGTGATGAAGCATTGGCAGCTCGCGGGGCTCGCCGACCTCGCCGACCAGCTCTGCGGTCCCTATAGCCACGTCACGACGCGCGCCAATCTGCAGCTCCGCGAGATCCCGCCCAAGCATGCCGTGATGCTGCTGGAAGGGTTGTCGGATCTCGGCCTCACCGCGCGCGGCTCCGGCGCCGACAACATCCGCAACGTGACGGGGACGCCGACCGCCGGCATCGATCCGCAGGAGCTCTTGGACACGCGGCCCTATGCGCGCGAATGGCACTTCCACATCCTCAACGACCGCTCGCTGTATGGCCTGCCGCGCAAGTTCAACGTTGCCTTCGACGGCGCCGGCCGGATCGCGGCGCTGGAAGACACCAACGACATCGCGTTCTCGGCCGTCGAGGTGAAGGACGGCTTTGGCGTGACGCCCGGCGTTTGGTTCAGGCTCGGGCTCGGCGGCATCACCGGCCACAAGGATTTCGCTAGGCCGACCGGGATCATCGTCGAGCCGGAGCGCGCGACCGAGGTGGCTGATGCCATCGTGCGGCTGTTCATCGAGACCGGCGACCGTACCAATCGGCTGAAGGCACGGCTCAAATACGTGCTCGACAGCATGGGCCACGACAAGTTCATGGAAGCCGTCGAGGCCAGGCTCGGCCGCAAGCTCGCGCGTGTCCCCGATGAGGCGCTGAAGCCGCGTCCGGAGGCGGATCGCATGGCGCATATCGGCGTGCACCCCCAGAAGCAGCAGGGCCTGAACTGGATCGGCGTCGTATTGCCGCTCGGCAAGCTGACGACGGATCAGATGCGGGCACTCGCCAAGATCGCTTCCGATCTCGGCGACGACGAGATCCGGCTGACAGTGTGGCAGAACCTGCTGCTATCGGGCGTGAGCGACGACAAGGTTGCGCTGGCCTGCGCCGCGATCGAGCAGATCGGGCTCTCGACGACAGCCTCGCACATCCGCGCCGGGCTGATTGCCTGCACCGGCAATGCTGGCTGCAAGTTCGCGGCCTCCAACACCAAGAAGCATGCCGCCGAGATCGGCGACTGGTGCGAGACGAGGGTGGATGTCGACACGCCGCTCAACATCCATCTGACCGGCTGCCATCATTCCTGTGCCCAGCACTACATCAGCGACATCGGCATGATCGGCGCGAAGGTGCCGGTCGGTGACGGCGACGACACGGTCGAGGGCTATCACCTGTTCGCAGGCGGCGGCTTCGGTCCGCAGGCCGACATCGGCCGCGAGGTCTATCGCGATCTCAAGGCGGAGGACGCGCCGCGCTTCGTCGAGAAGCTGCTCAAGGCCTATCTCGCCCATCGCGCTTCGCCTGAGGAGACCTTCCTGTCGTTCGCCCGCCGCCAGGATGGCGAAGCCCTGCGCCGGCTCGCCGAAGCCCAGACGACGTCCGAGGTGTCAGCATGAACCAGATCACGCCCATGCCAAAGATTGAGCCGAAGATCGAGATCATTCCCGCGACGGCTCCGTTCTCCGAGGCGCAGCGCTCCTGGCTGAACGGCTTCCTCGCCGGCGCGCTCGGCCTCGACGGATCGACGGCGCTGTCGCCGGCGCAGAACGGCGCCGTGCTGGCGCCTGCAGGCGATGCCGACGACGGCGAAGCGCCATGGCACGACCAGACCATGCCGATCGCGGAGCGCATGAAGCTCGCCGAGGGACGTCCGCTGCGCCGGCGCCTGATGGCCGCGATGGCGCAGCAGGACTGCGGCCAATGCGGCTATAATTGCAGCGACTATTCGGATGCGATCGCCAATCGCAGCGAAGCGCGCCTCAATCTCTGCGTCCCCGGCGGCAAGGAAACCGCACGGATGGTCAAGGCGCTGTATGAGGAGATCGACAAGGCGCCGGCCGCGGCCAAGCCCACCGTTGCAGCGACACCGGCCACCGTCTCCGTCGTCGTCACCGAGCCCGGCCGCTCGCGCGACAATCCGGTCGCGGCGACGTTCCTGTCGCGGCGGCTGCTCAACAAGCCGGGCTCGGAGAAGGAGACCTGGCACATCGAGTTCGATCTCGGCGAGGCCGGGCTTGATTACGTCGTCGGCGATTCCTTCGGCATCTTCGCCAAGAACGATCTCGGCCTCGTCGACCAGATCATCGCGCTGCTCGGCGCCTCGCACATGACCGAGGTCAACGGCAAACCGCTGCGGCAGTGCCTGCTGGAGGACGTCTCGCTGTCGCCGGCGCCGGACTCGCTGTTCGAGCTGATCTCCTTCATCAGCGGCGGCGCGACGCGCGAGAAGGCGCGGCGGCTGGCGCAGGGCGAGGATCCCGATGGCGATGCGGCGACGCTCGACGTGATGGCCGTGCTGCAAAAATTCTCCAGCGTGCGGCCGCATCCCGAGGCCTTCGTCGAAGCCCTGGAGCCGCTGCAGCCGCGGCTGTATTCGATCTCGTCGTCGCACAATGCGACGCCCGGAAAATTGTCGCTGACGGTCGACTGCGTCCGCTACGTTATCGGCAAGCGAAAGCGCCTCGGCCTCGCCTCGACGTTTCTCGCCGAGCGCATCAATCCCGGCGACAAGCTTCACGTCTACGTCCAGAAGGCGCATGGCTTTGCGCTGCCGGCCGATCCGAAGACGCCGATCATCATGGTCGGCCCCGGCACCGGCATCGCGCCGTTCCGCGCGTTCCTGCTCGACCGCAAGGCGACCGGTGCGCCGGGCAAGAACTGGCTGTTCTTCGGCCACCAGCGCAGCGACTGCGACTTCTTCTACGCCGACGAGCTCAACGCGATGAAGACCTCCGGTCTTCTCACGCGGCTGTCGCTGGCGTGGTCGCGTGACGGCGACAAGAAGTTCTACGTCCAGGACCGCATGCGCGAGGTCGGCCGCGAGGTGTGGACCTGGCTCACCGAGGGCGCGCATCTCTACATCTGCGGCGATGCCAAGCGCATGGCCAAGGACGTCGAGCGCGCTCTGGTCGACATCGTCGCCCAGTTCGGCGCGCGGTCGACGGACGAGGCCGTCAGCTTCGTGGCGGACCTCAAGAAGAAGGGCCGGTTCCAGCTCGACGTTTATTAACGAGTCGAGGCGGCCCGGAACCCTGCGGATAAAATTCTCAACCGGAACACCGGCTGAGAATTTTTTGGTTCCCCATGGACCCCGGACAGGGGGCTTGTCGTTATTTCGCCGGTTGTCTTGCACTGGCCCGTGAGAACGCTTTTCTCATGGCCGGAACTTCAGGAGACCGGTCATGCGGACGATATCGACGCCCCTGCGACAGATGCCCGAGGCTCGCGCGATGCGCGAGCGAGGCACGACAGCTGCGCTGATTGGCCTCTACGGAGCGCTGGCTCTGATCGCGGCGATTACCTTGGGCATGCCCTTCACCCATCCCTTCTGATCAGACTCCTCGTCGATCACGGCGCCGTCTTGAACGGCGCCACCTTGATACCGGCCACATCGAGCGCCTGGCGCACCTCGCGGGCAATCTCCACCGCACCCGCCGTATCGCCATGAATGCAGACCGTGTCGGTCCGCATCTTCATGACCTTGCCGGTCACGGAGATGACCGCGCCGTCCTGCACCATGCGCACCACGCGGTCGGCGATCTCCCTGGGATCATGCAGCACTGCGCCGGGCTTGCTGCGCGAGACCAGGAGTCCGTTGTCGTCATAGGCGCGGTCGGCAAACACCTCGTGGGCCATCGACAGGTTCGCCTTCTCGCCGGCGGTCACCAGCTTGGAGTTGGCGAGCACGACGAAGATCAGGCTAGGATCGACGGCCTTGATCGCCTTGGCGATCGCGTTCGCCGTCATGTCGTCCTCGCAGGCGACGTTGGACAGCGCGCCGTGCGCCTTCACATGCGTCACCTTGTGGCCGGCCGCGGTCGCGATCGCCTGCAGCGCGCCGATCTGATAGGCGACGAGGTTCTCGATCTCTGATGATTTCAGCCCGGGCACCGCGCGCCGGCCGAAGCCATGCAGGTCGCGGTAGCCGGGATGGGCGCCGACGCTGACGCCCTTCGCCTTGGCCATCTCGACGGTCCGGCGCATGATGTCGGCATCGCCGGCGTGGAAGCCGCAGGCGACGTTGACCGACGTCGCCAGCTCGATCATCGCGGCGTCATTGCCCATTTCCCACGGGCCAAAGCTTTCTCCGAGATCACAGTTCAGGTCGACTTTACCGGTCATGTTCGATGTCCGCGCGTTGATGGGTCCGAAGCAGCGTGAGAGGAGATGAGTTAATCGGGTGTCACTCCAAGCCAGGTGGTGACGTCGGTGGCACTGACGGCGTGTCCGGCCACATTGGCCGTGAACAGGGCATCGATGTTGAAGTCGCTGCTCGCGAGCTCGGTGACGCGGCCGGGCAGGCTGCGCAGCAGGTCCTTGTAGCGGCGCAGCTCGGCCTGCGCCTCGGCCATGCTGACGGCCTTGAAGCGGAACGGCGTGCCGGCCGGCATCTGCGCCAGCCGTCCGAAATCGGCCGAGATGACGGTCGCGATCTTCGGATAGCCGCCGCTGGTGCCG
This sequence comes from Bradyrhizobium sp. SSBR45G, assembly GCF_030159255.1. Taxonomy (GTDB): domain Bacteria; phylum Pseudomonadota; class Alphaproteobacteria; order Rhizobiales; family Xanthobacteraceae; genus Bradyrhizobium. The sequence continues at coordinate 391,975 of NZ_BSCT01000001.1, forward strand.
CGGTCGGACATCAGCACGATCGGCGAGCCGTTGCCGGGCACCTGGATGCTGCCCTCGACGGTGCCGTCAGAGACGATGTTGTGGCCGTGCAGGTGGCGGATGACCGGGCCTTCGAGGCGATAGCCCATGCGGTCGCTGGTCGCCGAGACCATCCAGTTACCGCCCAGGAACAGCGCCTTCATCTCGTCGCTGAACTCATCGTCCTGCGGACCCATCACGACCCGGATCGCGCCGCTCAGCTTCGGCAGCTCGATCTGCATCTCCGGCGTCTGGCCGGCCGGCGCGACCTCGAACACGTCGCCCGACTGCAGTGGGCGCGGGTAGGGGCTGCCGAGCCCCGCGCGCGCGTTGACCGAGAGGCTGTCGAACATCGGCTCGCCGGCGATGCCGCCTTCGATGGCGAGATAGCTGAACGAGCCGCCGCGCGCAAAACCGAGCGTGAGCTTCTCACCCTCGTTCAGCGTGACCGACGTGTTCATCTCGATCTGGCGTTTGGCCGCCTCGGCAGGCCGCGGCGCGCCGGACAGCGCGACGCGAACCGGGCCGTCCTTCGCCGTGAACGTGGCGCCGAACGGGCCGATCTCGATGGCTGCCGCCATCACCGCATTGCCGACGAGACTGTTCGCGGCCGCCAGCGACAGCTTGTCCATCGCGCCCGACGGCGTGAGCCCATAGCGTTGCGCGCCGAAGCGGCCGCCATCCTGCACCGAGCTTGCCGGACCGATCTGTGAGACGACGAGAGTGCTCATGCGGCGACCCGCTCGGCGATGAGCTCGCCGCCTTCGGCCGCGCGCTCCTGTTCGGCAAAGGTCTTCACGTCGACCGCATAGAAGCTGACCTCGTCGCCGGGCTCGAGCAGGAAGGTCGGCTCGCGGTGCAGCTGGAACGTCCGCATCGCGGTGCGGCCGAGCAGATGCCAGCCACAGGGGCCGGCGAGGCACTGGATCCCGGTCTGGATGCCGCCGATCGCGACGATGCCCGCCGGCGTCGCGAGCCGTGGGTTCTGCCGGCGCGACATCTGCAAGCGCGGATCGAGGCCCGACAGATAGGACCAGCCCGGCGTGAAGCCGATCATCGCGACGCGATAGGTGCCGGCGACGTGGCGCGCGACCACCTCATCCGGCGTGATGCTCAGCGCCTTCGCGACGTCCTCCAGGTCGATGCCATTCTCGCCGCCATAGCAGACCGGCACCCGCCAGCGCCTGACCTCGCTGTCCGGCGCGAGCGACCCGGCCGACAGCGCCAGCAGCCTCGCGCCGAGCGCCTCGTGGTCGATCACGCCGGGATCGTAGTGCACCAGCAGCGATCGATAGGTCGGCACTGTCTCGGTGATGCCCTCGATCGCGGCGGCGGCCAGCGCATGGTCGAGCGCGAGGACGCGGCGGTTGGCGGTCTCGTCGATGGTCCGGCTGAACTCGACGGTGATGGCGCTGTCGCCGCTGGGCAGGAGACGGGGAGGTGCAAAAGGATCGGCCATGAGTCCGAAGTGATCCGCGTTGGTGTCCCTCATCTAGCTGTTTTCAGTCGCGAGTGGAATTGGCTCGAAGGCAAAAAGTCTCGAAAATTCAATAAATTAATCGGATGTCTTGCGATAAGAGAACTTTATCGGGCCGCGCGAACCGCATGCCTGCCGCGCACTCTGCCAGCTCTTGACGCGGGGACCGTCGCTCGCAAGATGCGCCTGATTTTTTCGCCAGCCCATTGGAGCGCAAGTCTCGAGATGTCCCTCACCCCCGAAGCCATCGCAACCCTGTCCCAGGTCACCACCGCGACCATCACCACGGTCCTGCTGAAGAAGGGATTGCGCAATGTCTGGCTGCGCGGCGCGCGTCCGCTGCGTCCGGGACAGAAGCGGCTGGTCGGTCCCGCCTTCACGCTCCGCTTCGTGCCGGCGCGCGAGGATCTGGCGACGCCGGAATCCTGGTCGTCGCCGATCTCGACGCGCACTGCGATCGAGGCCATGCCCGAGGGCTGCATCGCCGTGGTCGATGCGATGGGCGTCAAGGATGCAGGCATCTTCGGCGACATTCTGTGCGCCCGCATGGTCAAGCGCGGCGTCACCGCGCTGATCACCGACGGCGTCGTGCGTGATCTCGAAGGCGTGCTCGGCACCGGCTTGCCGGTGTGGTGCGACGGCTACGCCGCGCCGCCGTCGGTCGCCGGCCTGACCTTTGTCGGCTGGGGCGAGGCGATCGGCTGCGGCGGCGTCGCCGTGTTCCCGAACGATGTCATCGTCGCCGACCAGGACGGCGCGGTGCTGATTCCGCAGGCGATGCTCGATCACGTGCTCGCCGAGGGGCCCGAGCAGGAGCGCATGGAGGCCTGGATCGTCGACGAGGTGAACAAGGGCGCGGTGCTGCCGGGTCTGTACCCGATGAACGCCGAGACCAAGGCGCGCTACGCCGCGTCGAAGAAGTAGTCCGCGACGCCGACCGATCGACAGCACAGCTTCAGGAAAGGCAGAACAATGGTGGATGTTTATCTCGCGGGCTCGCGCCCGACGCGCCGCGCGGCGGCCGAGAGCTTTACGGGCACGGTCTGGCAGGACCCGATCATCACGCCGCAGGCGCCGGCCCGCGTCGCCTCGGCGCGTGTCGCGTTCGAGCCGGGCGCGCGCACGGCCTGGCACACCCATCCGCTCGGCCAGACGCTCTATGTCATCCAGGGCGTCGGCCGCGTGCAGGCCAAGGGCGGGCCGGTGCGCGAGATCAAGGCCGGCGATGTCGTCTGGATCCCGCCGGGCGAGAAGCATTGGCATGGCGCCGCACCGACGACCGGCATGGTCCACGTCGCGATGCATGAATCGCTCAATGGCGAGCACGTGACCTGGATGGAGCACGTCACCGACGAGGAATACGCCACGGCTGTCGGCTGAGGTCCGCCTGAGACCATATCGAGCGCGCGGTCGAAAGCCCGCGCGCTTTTCTTTTGGACGCGCTTCGACGGCCGCCGCGCTCAGTTCACCCGCGTCCAGGTCTGGCCGCCACAGAACATGCCGCCGAAGGCGCAGCCCTGCACGCGCAGGCTGTCCGATCCCTTCAGCGCGATGGTCGAATCGTAGGTGCTGCCGCTGTTCGGATCGAAGATGCGGCCGGTCCACTTCTTCTCCGGCGTCTTGTCGCTCGGACGCATGTTGATCAGGATCTGCTCGCCGTTCTGATTGGTCTTGGCGTCCACGGCGTAGCCGCAGAGATTGGTCCCGCAAGGCTCGATGCGGATCTTGCCCTCCTTCTCCTCGGTCAGCCAGATGCCGACGGGCGAGTTCGGATCGCGGGCAGCCGCTGGCGCTGCTGCGGTTGGCGTAGCGGCAACCGTCGTCACGGCGGGCGCGGCCTGGGCTGGCCGCGGTTGGACCGCTGCAGGTGCTGGGGCCGCAGGAGGAACGGCAGCGGTGGATGGAGTGGCCGGCGCGGCGGTCTTGGCGGCCGGTGCGGCCGGAGCAGCTGCGGGCGGCGCGGCCGCTTGGACGGGGGCAGGAGCAACCTGAGCAGGCGCAACGGGCGCAGCCGGCGGGCTCACAGGCGCGGCCGCTGTCGGCGCTGGCGCCGGAGGAACCGGGGCAGGGGCCGTCGCCGCTGGAGCCTGAGCAGGCGGAGCCGGCGAGACCGCCGCCTCGGCGGGCGCCTGGGCCGGCTTGTCCGAACCCGGCTGCGGCTTGGTCGCCGTATCCTTGGTCCGCTTGGTCTTCTTCTGCTCGGTGTTGTCGTAGACGCCGGGGATCTGCACCGTGCCGCGGTCGGGATCGATGCGGATCGTCTTGCCGCCGTACTCGATGACGTATTGCGCGTGGGCGGCACTGCTGGCCAGAACCAAGGCCGCAACGGCCAACAGCCTCTTCATCAGGGTCTCCGCGATACCGGTTGCTGATATGAGCGAGCTCACGCGCTGGTAAGTCGCTCGCGCTGGACCTCCGGTTCAATCCGTCACCTGCTCAGAAATCGAGCGGCGCATTGTCGACGACCTCCTTCATCACGAAGAAGGTGCGCGTCTGCCGCACGCCCGGCAGCGAGATCAGCTGGTCGCCATGCATCCGGTTGAAGTCCTGCATGTCGCGGACGCGGATCTTCAGGAAGAAGTCGAAATCGCCGGCGACGAGATGGCAGTCGAGCACGAATTTCAGCTTGCGGATCGCGGCCTCGAAGGTGCGAAAGCTTTCCGGCGTCGAGCGGTCGAGCACGACGCCGACCAGCACCAGCGCGCTGCGCTCGACCTTCTCGGGGGCGATCTGCGCGCGGACACCCTTGATGATGCCGTCCTCGAACAGGCGCTGGGTGCGGCGGTGGCAGGTCGCCGGGCTGACATGGACGGCCGCGGCGAGCTCCGCGTTGCTCATGCGGCCGTCCTTCTGCAGCAGCTGCAGGATGCGACGGTCGACGCGGTCGAGATCGGTGTCGGAAGGTTCTTTCATCAAAGTGCCACCAGGTGAGAGAATTCGCTGCCAAGTCGGCTTTCTTCGGACGTAAGCACGGAAATCACGGCCAATAAAGAGAGCACCTTTCTCGTGGTTTTTCGTATCTTCTGACCGACCCAAATCCACCATCCACGGAGAGATCCCGTGCTTCGGCTCGACAAGTTCAAGAAGTATCCGCTCACCTTCGGCACCACGCCCATCGAACATCTGCCGCGCCTGACGGCTGCGCTCGGCGGCAAGGTGCAGATCTACGCCAAGCGCGACGACTGCAATTCCGGCCTCGCGATGGGCGGCAACAAGCTGCGCAAGCTCGAATACATCGTGCCCGACGCGATCGAGTCGAATGCCGACACCCTGGTCTCGATCGGCGGCGTGCAGTCCAACCACACCCGCATGGTCGCGGCGACCGCCGCCAAGATCGGCATGAAGTGCGTTGTCGTGCAGGAGAGCTGGGTGCCGCACGAGGATGCCGTCTATGACCGCGTCGGCAACATCCTGATGACCCGCCTGATGGGCGCCGACAGCCGCATCGTCGAGGACGGCTTCGACATCGGCATCCGCAAGAGCTGGGAGAACGCGATCCAGTCGGTGAAGGATGCCGGCGGCAAGCCCTACGGCATTCCGGCCGGCGCCTCCGTGCACAAGTTCGGCGGCCTCGGCTATGTCGGCTTCGCCGAAGAGGTGAGGGCGCAGGAAGCCGAGATGGGAATCAAGTTCGACTACGTCATCGTCTGCGTCGTGACCGGCTCGACCCAGGCCGGCATGATCGTCGGCTTCGCCGCCGACGGCCGCGCCGACCGCGTCATCGGCATCGACGCCTCCGGCACGCCCGAGCAGACCCGCAGCCAGGTCCGCCAGATCGTCGACAACACCGCGGAGCTGGTCGAGCTCGGCCGCAAGGTGCGCGACGACGAGATCGTCATCATCAACGACTATGCCTATCCGGCCTATGGCGTGCCGAGCGCCGAGACCAACGAGGCCATCCGCCTCGCCGCCCGCACCGAGGCGATGATCACCGACCCCGTCTACGAGGGCAAGTCGATGCAGGGCATGATCGACCTCGTCAAGAAGGGCTACTTCCCGGAAGGCTCGAAGGTGCTCTACGCCCATCTCGGCGGCGCTCCCGCGATCAACGGCTACAGCTACACGTATCGCAACGGGTGACGGTCGCTCGAGCAGCGCTCGCTGCTTAGTTATGAGCCGAGCTTTCACAACCAACTCCGCTGTCGTCCCGGCCTCGAGCCGGGACCCATAGCCACCGGCAGCGCTGTTGTGACGGGCTGCATCTCCCGACCTGCCACGAACTACGGCCTGTGAGTATGGGTCCCGGCTCGAGGCCGGGACGACACCGTTTGTGTCGCGCGAGCGATCCACTCAGCATCGTCATTCCGGGGCGCGCGATAGCGCGAGCCCGGAATCCATAACCACGATCGCCCGTATCGGGCACGCCAGCCGCTCCATCTCGTTCCAACAAGCTCATCACGGCGTATAGATTCCGGGCTCGCGCTGCGCGCGCCCCGGAATGACAGGGAGTTTGTTGGAAGAGCGATCCGCACATGACATCGCCGCCTCGCGACGCATCCGCGTCCGAGTGATCCGCCAGTCGTGCCCTCCAATAAAAGAGGGCGCAGGGAATGCCGGGTGAAGGCCTCACCCATGGCCCGCCTGCAACAAGAAAAGCAGGCGGCAGTCACCACAGGATCAGCCGAACATCCGGCATTCCCTGCGCGACGGTCTTAACGCTTCCTTCGTGCTCTCCCCGGTGTACGGCTCTCTAGCCACCGTCGCCCGCGAGGATTCGTCATCCCCCGAACTTAGCGCCAGCGTCGCGGCGCCAGGACCACACGACTTCGCGTCCGCGCCGTGCCGTTCGTCCGCGTGCAAGCACGCTGCGGCAACAACGCGGCCATCGCATCCCCACCTCGCGTGTCGTGACGATCGCGCGCAACGCCCCTCTCGATGAGGCGGGATGGCGGCAGTCAAACACACAATTCTGAAAAACGGAATAAGAATATTTTTGGCAGGGGGACTGGACAGGGGTCTTCCCGTTGAAATTGCTGGCGAACATTACGTCTTGGCGCAACCCATTTGGGGCATTCTCGCATAGCGGTCCCATCACCGCGTTGATCGGATCTCCACCAAGTCTTGTCGAGGGTCGCATTCGTCCGTCGTATGGCCGCACCGGGCCACATGCGGACTTGGGCCCGAAGGGCAACATTGACGGCAAGCGCGTTCATGGGTGATGCTACGCACCGTCGTAGACATAGGTGGAGGTCGCCATTATGCGCTGTCGCATTGTGACAACGACGCTTGTGGTGCCGTTGGTATTGACCTCGCTTGCGGTCGGCACGGCCGTAGCCATGCCGGCGGCGCGGCATTTGGCATCCGCCTTATGGAACGCGCCGGATTATCTGCCCGCGCTTGCCCAGAACGGCCAAGTCCACTTCGAGCCTGGTGCGGAAGAGTATGCGCGCGAGGTGGCGGCACTGCTTCCGGCGGCGCTAGGCCGGGTCGAGGCGGCGCAGGGACGACGGTTCGCTCGTCCAGTAACCATCGGAGTATACGCAACGGTCGAGAAGTACGCAGTTGCCAATGCCAGCGGCGACCCGGGTGCCGTCGGTGTCGGAGCTTTCGGACGCGTGGTCTTGTCACCAACACTGTATGAATCTCAGCACCAACGTCTGCCCGCGATACTCACCCACGAATTGTCGCACGTTCACCTTCAGGGCTACTTATCCAGTTACGCATGGGTCCGCCTCCCCAACTGGTTCAAAGAAGGCCTCGCTGTCACGGTATCGGATGGCGGCGACGAGTACGTCAGCCAACGGGAAGCGCAGCGCGCTATCGATCGTGGCCAACACATAGACATTGACGATACTGGAAGCTTTCTGAATCTCACCGAAATTGGATTCGCGCGGGCACCTACCGGAATTACACCGTCGCACCGGACAGTGATGGCCTACCGCCAAGCACATATGTTCGTCCAGTTTCTGCACGATTTTGACAACGCAGGCTTCGATCGGATGATGGACGCGATTCTTGACAATCGCCCGTTTGCCGACGCGGTGCAGGTTGGTTATCAGGATAACATTCAATCGCTTTGGAAAAGGTTCGCGTCTGCAGCTCAGCGATAATCGCTAGGCCGAAGAGATAGTTTTCTCTGCACTCGATCGACGTGTCGAAATTCAGGCTGTCGATACGATCGCAAGATTCATCAAAGCCAACGGGCTTAAGCCGTGACTATCGATCTGGCGATGTCCGCTTCGGGTCAAAAGCCGGCTTGTTGCACGAAATTTCTTGCTTCCGCTTTGAGATCCTGGAGCAGACATTGCCGGAGCTGAGCCGAAGGTGGCCACCGTACGAGGACCGATTTGGAACGGCGGTCATACGCCGTTCGCCGCTCAGGGCTACCGTGCCCTATGGCGGGCGCTCAGGTATCCGCCAAACGCCGTGACCGCGGGGCTCAGCAGCAGAGAGACGAAGTACAGTGCTTCATGACCCGCCGCACCGCCTCTGACCAGGGCGTATACGGTGGCTCCGACCGAAAGGATCGACGACAAGCCCCCGTTGAGAACATCATCGTGCCTGGCCATGCGGGCCGCGACGTAGCCACTCAGCACGGAGCCGAGTGAGCCCAGGAGGGTAGACCAGAACCAGAAGACGCCGCTCGCCAGCACGAACTGGTTGGCGGCGTCCATATTGTTCGCGGAAGCTGCCGATGACTTCAGGACATAGATCGCCGCCAAGAAGCCCGCGATGGAAGACAAAACGATGTCGACAATGTTGCCGACCGCAACAGCCATGAGAGATATGCGGTTCATCCCGTCCTATGCACTTTAGGTCACTGAACGTAGCAACCTACACTTAAACGGCGCTATCAAAAAGCGGTACGAGTGAGCAAGGTTGCGAACGTGCTTAGGCGGTTGGTCCGCTCCGGGTCAAAAGCGGCCATTCGGTTCAACGAAGGCGTACTTCCGGCTGAGGTCCGATAGCTGACATCGCTGAGGCCGACCGGAATGTCCGAGATGGGCCACGAACGGACTCCGTACGAGAGGTGCATCAAGCGTCAAAATCAGGCACGTGGTTCGTGCGATGCGCTGCAAATCTTGACATTCCCGGCTGGTCCCATTAGGGGAACGGCGCTCCGCAACCTTCGCGGACTGAACAGAGGCGTACAATGACGGACGATAGCCAGCACCGGGAGTCTCGCTAGCGCGTCCGTCGAGGCGTGCTTGCGCGCCTCCCTTCTGATGCCGGACGGCCGAAGCCGCCGGCACATTTTCCCACAACGAGTCTGAGACGTCGAAGCCTGTGATGCGCACGCGCATTGCGAGCTCGCGGCTGCGCGTCCTCACGGATTCGCGGCACGACGCCGCGCGACTCGTCTTTCTTTCCAGAGACTCCAGCGGAGTTTGAAGATGACCCGCATCCTGAGAAATATCGGCATCATGGCGCATGTCGATGCCGGCAAGACCACATTGACCGAGCGCATCCTGCTCGACACCGGCCGGATCCACAAAGCCGGCGACGTTCACACCGGCAACACCGAGACCGACTCCCATGCGCTCGAGAAGAAGCATGGGATCACGATTTCGGCTGCCGCGATCTCGTGCGACTGGCGCGGCGCGTCGATCACGATCATCGACACGCCCGGACACGTCGACTTCCAGATCGAAGTCGAACGCTCGCTGCGCGTGCTCGACGGCGCGATTGCCGTGTTCTCGGCCGTCTCCGGCGTCGAGCCGCAGTCGGAAACAGTCTGGCGCCAGGCTGACCGGCTCGGCGTGCCGCGCCTGTGCTTCGTCAACAAGATGGACCAGGTCGGCGCCCATCTGGAGCGGACCGTCGACATGATCACCGAGCGTCTCGGTGCCAATCCGCTCGTCCTGCAGGTTCCGATCGGCGGCGAAGGCGACTTCGCGGGCGTGGTCGATCTCGTGTCGATGCAGGCGCTGCTGTGGGATGGAGCAGGGGCGTCGCCGACGGTTTGCGCGATTCCGGAGGGACTGCGCAGCGCGGCAGAGATGCAGCGGCAGCGTCTGCTCGAGACGCTGGCGGATCAGGACGAGGCGATCATGGCGGCCTATCTCGGCGGTGAAGCGATCGGAGCGGCTGACATCAAGGCGGCGATCCGGCAGGCTTGCATGGCGGGACGGCTGACGCCGGTCCTGTGCGGGTCGGCGTACCGGAATGTCGGGGTGCATCCGCTGCTCGACGCCATCGTGGACTATGCGCCGGCCCCATCGGACCGGCCGCCGGTGGCGGGCATCAACCCGCGCAGCGGCGAGGTCGAGCATCGGCTGCCGCGTCCGGACCAGCCGTTTGCGGCGCTGGTGTCCAAGGTGCAGGCGAGCCGGTTCGGAACGCTTGCGTTCATCAGGGTCTATGCCGGTCGCATTGCGGCAGGGACGTCGGTGACCAATGCGACGGCCGATCGGGCCGAGCGCATTGGCCGGTTGTTGCGGATGCAGGCCGATGCGCAGACCGAGATCGACGACGCCTCAGCCGGCGACGTCGTCGCGATCGTCGGCCTGAAATCCGTCGCCGCCGGTGACACGCTGAGCGATCCGGCGCAGCCCATCGTGCTGGACGGCTTCGTCATCCCGGCCCCGGTGATCGAGGCGGTGATCGAGCCGCGCCTCGGTCGCGACCAGGAACGGCTGGGGCAGGCCCTGGCGCTGATGGCGCGCAGCGATCCGTCGCTGCGCGTCGTCATCGACGCGGACAGCGGCCAGACGCTGCTGCGCGGCATGGGCGAACTGCATCTGCAGATCGCCGTCGAACGACTGAAGGAGGACTACAATGTCGATGCTGCCATCGGCGCGCCCCAAGTTGCCTACCGTGCTGCCGCGTCGCGGCCGAGCGAGGTCGACCACACCCTGCGCAAGCAGAGTGGCGGCCCCGGGCAAATGGCGCGCGTTCGCCTCGCCTTCGCGCCCTTGGAGGACGGCGAGACGGGACTCGTGTTCGTCGACAAAACCGTCGGCGGCGCCGTTCCGCGCGAGTTCATTCCATCGATCGAAAAGGCCCTGCGCCAGTCGCTGCTGGACGGAGGGCCTGGCGGATATCCTGTGCTCGGCCTGAAGGTGAGCCTGCTGGACGGCGCCTTTCATCAGAAGGATTCGTCCGGGCTGGCTTTCGAACTGGCGACGAAGGAGGCGTTCCGGATCGGCTTCGAACGCGCCGCTCCGATCCTGCTCGAGCCGCTGATGCGGGTCGTCGTGACGACTCCCGAAGACTATCTCGGGAGCATCATCGGCGATCTGCAAAGCCGGCGCGGTCGCATTCTTGCGACCGAACCGATCCCGCGCGGGCAGGACGTCACGGCCGAAGTGCCGCTGGCGGAGTTGTTCAACTACGTCAGCGCGCTGCGGTCGCTGTCGCAGGGGCGCGCCGTCTACACGATGGCGTTCTTGCGCTACGCGCCGGCGCCACAGGGCGTCACTGACAAGGCTCGTCAGTCGGCGTGACCACAACACGGAGATGAGCGGCCAATAGCCGCTCATCTCGCTCGACAGTCGGCGCGCAGGGGCACGATGCTGCCCTTTGGCCGTTCCGTTTCCGCCCGTCTCGAAGAGAAGCGATCGGGGAGCCAAGCCCGGACTATCTGAAATACCAGGGGTAGGTCCAGTACACCCCGTCTGCCGCGGTCCGCATCCGCATGATCGCCTTTGAGCCGGCGCGTTGATCATCCTCGACGGCCACCACGGTTCCGACGGGGAAGGTCCGGCATTCTCCCGACGCCTTCTTGGCGCGCCAGAAGGCTGCAAAGCGCGGCGTGTCTCCCATCAGGTCGCCGAGCGTCTTCAGCGTCTGCCACGACCGGCAGGAGACCGCAGCGGCCGCCGCCGTCACCCGCTGCCCCTGATCGTAGGCGTGAGCGGGCGTGATGATGGCCGCGGCGAGCAACACGGGACCGATGCGTCTCAAAACCCATCTCCTTCAGATAAAATGATTGATCGCTTACTTCCGAACGATCTGAACTTGCCGCAACACCTTCAGCAGTTCGGCACGCGACTTCGCCGTCTTGCTCGTGTCGGCTGCTCTGGTGGAAAGATGCAGATCGATCCATGCATTGGCCTCGACGCGCTCGGCGCGCAGATGAACTTGGACGAGACCAGCGACGGAGACGTCGTAGGCGACCACCTCCCATCCGCCCTCCCGCAGCGTCTCGACATGCGTCGGCGCCGTGGCTCCTGTCAGCGCCGGCGACCGCAACTCCGCCGCCCAGAACGCCTCGAGGCCCTTGTATTGCTGCGCCGGTTCGAGCCACCCGCTCAAGATCAGCAGAGGCCGGGCGCGGCTGAGCTTGAAGTAGCCCGGCCTTGCGCCTTCCACGGGATCGGACCGAAGCGCCGGCTCCGAGATCTTCACGATCACTTGGCTCTGCGGCACGGTGAACGTGAACGGGACCTCTGATTGCGCTGGGCCGCTGACAGCGCCGAGTACGGCCGTCATCGCGCCGAACAACGATACGGCCCTTGCACCAAAGCGAACTCGCATGACGCCCCTCCCAACCACGGGGACATGGTAGCGCGGGCTCACGTCCGTGCATATGCCGCGGCTGGTCACGTTGATCGAAAACGGGTTTAGGACTGCGGCAGGCGCTCGCTCCTGGCGCCAGATTCAGGATGGCAGGCCAGCATGTGCTCCGTCCGCCAGAAACGCCATCGAGATCACGTTCTCATAGCGACCGTCGATCCGGACGGCGTTGCGATGCAATCCCTCCGCTTGGAAGCCGACCGATTTGTATAAGGCGATCGCGTTTTGATTGGCCTCGCGCACCGTCAGTTCGATACGCGTGAGCCCGCCGGCGAGCGCGGCATCCATGGTCTGCCGGATGAGCGTGCGACCGATGCCGCGGCCGCGCCAGGGCGGCAGCAGGCCCATGCCCAGGGTGCCGCAATGGGCATAGATCGTCCTGCGCGTATTGGTCAGGATATCGCACCAGCCGACGATCCGGCCATCGTCAACGACGACGAATTGCGGCTGGCCGTTCTCGATGTTGTTCAGAACGAAGGCTCTGATTTCGTCGAGCGACGCCGCTTCGAGGAACGAGAGAAAGCGCCGTTCGCGCGCCACGCTGTCCAGCACGGCACGGAATGCAGCGATGTCGCTCTCGGTGATGGATCGGATCTCATGGGACATGATCTGGTTGCTTCCAGAGGAGGGCGCGGCGCGAACTGCCGACCGGCCTGTCGTGATCGCCACTCGTCGGCGCTCTTGCTCATGTGCCAGTACGCAGCATCGCCGGCAACTCGGTGATGAGCGCGCAGCCTCGCCATCGGGCGGTCCGCGAACGACGAACGGACCGTTTCCAGCACACGATGGTTGCTCTCGTTTCGGTCCCTCGCGCGTCGCGCGAGCCGCCGGGACATGCGCTTGCGCGGTGCGCCGATTCCGCAACAGCTCGGAGAAAGGTCGATCGACGCAAGTGTGGCACGCTGGCGCCTCAATCGTGGCCGTGCGAAGAAGCGAGCATTGTTGGTGTTCATCTACCTGGAGGGGCGCACCCATGCGCTATCTGCTTGCCGTCCTCGCGATCGTCCTGTTGCCGTCGGTTGCGGTCGCACAGGAGCGGATCACGATGGCGGACTACGTCGCGTTGTGTCTCGCGCTGTGGGATGGCGCGCCGGATATTTCCGCGCGGGCGAGCGAACTGGGACTGGTGGACTCCACCGGCGGGACGTCGGGGGCGTCGATCACCATCGAGAAATCCACCATGCGGCTGTTCAAATCGGCGTCGGGCAACGTCTCGTCCATCAGCACGGTGATGGAGGAGGGCAAGCAATCCTGGTGCGACATCAACGTCCCCGTTGCGCTCGACCGCGCCGATCTCGACGTCCTCGCAAAGGCCTTGGATCTCGACGGGCAGGTCGTCACGCTCGGCCAGTCCACCATCGGCAGCTGGCGGATTCGCAAGCGCCGGCCGCCGGTGCTGGTCCGCACGATTCTCGGACGGGCCAACACAATAGTGGTTCTGGTGCGGTTCGAGCCGTCCGGGGCGACCGCCGCGGCGAAGCCGCAGAAGACGAGCCATTGAAGGTCGGAGCAGGGCGGCGATCGCATCTCGACATCCGGGGCTGCCGCGACGAACCATCGTGTTAGTTAGCTAGCTCCTCCGTCATGCCCGGGCTTGTCCCGGGGCATCACGAAGTGGAGAGAGACGAACGCAAAACTGCGATTGTCAGATACGATGGCGCTGGTGGCGCAGCATTTGGGATTTCAGCACCTCCGATCCGATGGCAAGCGCCAGCGCCAGATCCAGCCAGATCGAGAGGATCATCGCGGCACGCCGTGCGTCAGAACGCGATGCGCAGTCCGGCGCGGCCGCTGATGATGGTCGAGCGGTCGGAGAGGGCGAGATACTCGCCGGCCGAGAACAGTGTCAAGTTGCGGTTCTGCCATTCCAGCCCAAGGCCGCCGAAGCCGCCCCACACGTTGGACTGGCCCGGTGTCGCGAACGGGATCGTCTGTCCGAGCAGCGCCGCATTGACGCTGTTGCCGCCGACCCGCTGGGTGCCTAGCACGCCGGCGGTGAGGCTGGTCGACAGCACGTCGCCGGGCGAGAACGTGACGCTGCGTGTCAGCTTCGCTTCGCCGCGCTCCTCGAGCGTGCTCACGGTCTGGCCGTTCAGGGTCAATGGCGCGGTCGTGCCGGTTTCAGTAGTGCCGGCATAGGAGCCGTAGAGATAGCGCAGCCGGACCGAGGGCGTCAGCGTGTAGCTGGCGCCGGCGAGGCTTCCCAGCGCCCAGCGATGGCCGAAGGTCGCCTGCGGGCTCACGTACCAGCCGTTGAAGTTCGCGGACGCGGTCTCCAGGCCGCCCGCGACGAGGTTGTTGTTGATGGTGCGGCTCGAACTGTTGCGGGAGCTTCCGGCCTGTACCGCCGCGTGCAGGAAGGAGGCGCCGATGTCGTAGCGCGCATAAGCTCCGCCGAAGACGAGGTCGGCATTGCTGCTGCCCTGATTGAAGTCCACCGCGCTGCGGGTCTGGCCGCCACCGAGGAAGGCGCCGAGCCGCAGGCCGGGCCGCGTCTGCCAGTCACCGCCGATCATGCCGCCGTAGAACAGGTTCGTCGTCCGCAGCAGCACGCCGTCCTGCTGCTGGATGCGCTGGCCGGCGAAGCCGCGCGCCCAGACCGTGCTGCCGTCGCCATAGGTGACAGTCGGGTTCTTGAACTGAAGACCCTGGCCGGCATAGGCCGACAGTCCCGGCATCGCGGCGAAGGCTTCGTCGATGCGCGAGGAGGAGTCGGGAGCCGCGAAGGCGAGTGGTCCGCCGCCCGGGGCGCTGGTGCCGGTGAAGACCGGCACGGCATCGAACACCGCGCGGCTGAAGTCGCCCAGGCTGCGCGCCGTCGCGGCAAACGTCGTAGGATCCACCGCGACGGCCCGGTTGCCGGAGACGGCGAACGGCGTGGTGCCGGTCACCGTCGCCCCGGACAGCGTATCGAAGGTGAGGTTGTGGTTGCCGCCGCGGAAGTTGACGGTGTCGCCGCCGCCGCCGAGCTCGATGGCGCCGATCAGGCGCGAGCCTGTCAGCAAAGTGAGGGTGTCGGCGCCCCCAGCGAACTGCAGCGCCGACGTGCTTCCGGAGACGGTGCCGGCGTTCGTGACATTCGCCGTGCCGAACACTTGAATGCCGAAGCCTTGGCCGCCCGTACCGGCCGCCCCGCTGATGCTCCCGGTGTTGAAGATGCTGGCATTGTTGCTGACGGAGATGCCGACGCCTCGGCCGCCAGCGCCCGACACGCTCGCGATGGTGCCAAAGTTCGACACGTTGGCGTCATTGGCGACGGCGATGCCATAGCTGAAGCCGGTCCCGACCGACGCGCTGGCGATGCTGCCCGAATTGGTCACGCTGGCGTTTCCACCGGCCGAAATGCCGATGCTCTGCTGGTCGCCTCTGGCCGTGATGGTCCCGGAATTGGCCACCGTGGCGTCCTGGCCGGCGAGAAGGCCGAGGCCGAACTGGCCGCCGTCCCCGGAGATGGTCCCGGAATTCGCCACGTCGGCCATGCCCGTGACAGCCAGCAGGCCGTAGGACTGACCGCCGGCGCCGGCGACAGCCGAGAGCGTGCCGGAGTTCGTCAAGCGGACGTTGCCATTGGCGCTGACCAGCCCGAAGGCTTGACCGCCTACGCCCGCGACCGCTGAAATGCTGCCGGAATTCGTGACGTCGGCATCGCGCTGGGCCTGGATGCCAAAAGCCACGCCGGAGAAGCCCGCGGCGGCCGAAATCGTCCCGACATTCGTCACGCGCGCGTCCTGGCCGGTGACGATCCCATAGCTGCTGCCACTGTCGTCGGCCGCTCCGGAAATGGTGCCGGAGTTCGTCACATTGGCATTCCTGAACGCCAGGATGCCGATGCCTTGGAAGCTTCCGCTGCCGGTGATCGTTCCGGAGTTGGTCACGTTGGCATCGTTGCCGACATAGAGGCCATAGCCGAGCACGCCGGATGGACCCGAGATCGCCGAGATGACACCGGAGTTCGCGATGGTGGCGTCGTTGTTGACGGCCACGCCGAGGGCCTGGAATCCGGAGCCTGAAATGGTGCCGAAATTGGTCACCTTGGCGTCTTGCAGGGCGCTGAGGCCGACGCCGGTTCCGGCCGCGTCAGTTCCGGAGATGGTGGCCGCACCGGCATTGGTCACCGTCGCGGTGCCACTATCCTCAAGGCCGGTCGCGCCCCCGGTCAGGGCGATGGAGTTGCTGCAGGTCTGGTTGGTCCCAGTGGCCTGGCACTGCTGCGCCAGAGCCGCGCCGGTTGGCAGCAACAGCCATCCCATCAGCAAGCTGCCGCCAACCGCGCGCTTCAATGCCATTTTGATCAACCAGTTTAAATATACCGCCAGTTGTGATGGAACATGGCGTGCATTAGGTCGTCAATGGGACTTGATACGGCGTATGTCCGGGGATGTCCGGATGTGTCTTTTCGATCTCACCCGGACACGATGTGGGCTCCGAAGGACGCGCGTTCAGCGCCGCTCCGGATCACCCCTCAATCGAACCAGGTCTTGTAGATCGCCTGGTAGCTGCCGTTCTCGGTGGAGATGTGCAGCCACTGGTCCACGAACGCCTTGAGCGCGACGTCGCGCTGCAGCCAGTAGGCCTTCTCGGAGAAATCGAACGGCTTGTCGGGATGGACCGCGCAGAGCACGCCCGGATGCAGCTTCTGCTGATAGCGGGTCTCGGAGGCGTCGGTCATCATCAGGTCGGCGTCGCCTTTGGCGATCTCCTCGAAGATGGTGACGTTGTCATTGTGGACGCGGATGTCGGCCGCCTTGACGTTGGCGCGGGCGAAGCGCTCGTTGGTGCCGCCGGGGTTGACGATGACGCGGGTGCCCGGTCTGTCGATGTCGGAGAGCGTCTGGTACTTCGAGGTGTCGCTGCAGCGCGCGATCGGGGTCTTGCCTTCGCGCATGATCGCCGTCGAGAAAAAGCCCTTCTTCTGGCGGTCGAGCGTGATCGAGACGCCACCCATCGCAACGTCGAACTTGTCGGCCTCGAAATCCTTCATCAGCTGCGGCCAGCTGGTCGGCACGAACTCCACCTTCACGCCGAGCGCCTTGCCGAGCGCCTCGGCCATGTCGACGTCGAAGCCGGAGAACTTGCCCGTCGCCTTGTCGAGATAGGTGAACGGCTTGTAGTCGCCGGTCATGCCGACCCGCAGGGCGCCGCGCTGCACGATCTCATCGAGCCGTGAGGCTTGCTCGGCGGCGGCCGCGGCCACGACGCTGCAGAGCAGCGCCACGCCGGTCAGGGCGGCGATCGTCCGGTTGAAAAGTCCCATATTGAAATACCTCGCTTGGTTGGGCCGCGCTATTCTTAGCCGAGGTCGCCACGCGCGACGAGGGGCCGCGGGACGGGGGGGTGATGAGCATTTCGTTGGTGCAGGCGTCGGTCGAGACGTTCGTGCCGTATCTTCGCAACTTGTCGGCGCTGCTCGACAAGGCCGCAGCCTTTGCCGAGGCGCGGGGCATCGATCCGGCGGACCTGCTGCAGGCGCGGCTCGCCCCCGACATGTTCAATCTGATCCGGCAGGTCTGCGAGGCCAACCGCCACGCCACCATCGCCTGCGCGTTGCTGGCCGGTCAGCCGCAGCCCATGGTCGCCGAAAGCGACACGGATGTGGCCGGGTTGAAGGCGAGGATTGCAATCGCGATCGACCATGTGCGGAGCGCGCCACGCGCAGCGATCGAAGACGGTGCAGAGCGCGAGGCCGTCTTCACCTTCCGCAACGGCGCGACGCGCCGGTTCGCGGATGGCCGCTCATTGCTGCTGACGTTCAGCCTGCCGCAGTTCTTTTTTCATGTCACCACGGCCTATGACATCCTGCGCCATGCCGGTGTGCCGTTGGCGAAGTCGGACTATCTCGGATTGCCGCGATAGGGGCGTGGTGCGAAAACGACATGAGGCCGCCCGCAGGCGTCACGCACAGCCATCCTTCGACGAGCTGATCGCTACATCGGCCGCTTTGCCGTCGTCCCTTTGAAGCGCCGGCTACTTCTCGCCGCGACCCGTGGGGGTGAACGGGGCGGTCGGGCCCTTGCCGGTCATCTCGTTCTTCAGCGCCTCGAAGCGCTCGATCGCCTCACGCGCGCGGGCATCGACCGTCTTGATGGCAGCTTCGGCGCTCATCGGTCCGGTGCTCACTGCAATCGAGGTCGGACCGACGGTCTCGTCGACATAGTAGCCGTCGTCGCCCCGCCGGGACGTCCAGCGGAAACGGATTGCGGAGATCGGACCCGGACCGACCTTGGTGTAGCCGTCAGCCTGTTCAAACGGGATGACCGCGGCGGCCTTCCTGGACGGCGGCGTGGCCTTGTCGGCCGGCTTGGCGGTTTCAGGCTGATCCAGAATGCTCGCTATCGTTGCGAGCGCATGCTCCGTCGCAACACTCATGATCGCCCCTGTTCCCTACCGGCGCGCGTAACCTTCGGCGCCAATAGTCCCAGTTGTAGCGAGATTTGGGCAGGTTGCAAGAATGCGTTCAAAATTGGGCGACAAAGAGGTGGAGAAAGGTTCTGACATCCGCGTGATGGCACCCCGGCACCTGCCCCATCGCTGAAGGGCAGGGCCGTCTCCATCGTACCAGCGCTGCTGCTACAGCACGTCCTGATTGATCACGTTCTGCCGAATCGGATCGCCGTCCAGGACGCTCAGGATGTTGCGCGCGGTCTGCTCGCTCATCCGGTCGACCGCCTCGCGGGTGACGCCGGCGACGTGCGGGGCCATGATCACGTTGGGCAGAGCATGGAGCGCATGGCCGACCGGCGGCGGCTCCTGCTCGAACACGTCGAGGCCGGCGCCGGCCAGCCGTCCCGACGACAGCGCATCATACAGCGCGGCCTCGTCGATCAGGCCGCCGCGGGCGGTGTTGATCAGGTAGGCCGAGGGCTTCATCAACCGCAGACGCGCGGCATTGAACAGGCCGATCGTCTCCGGCGTCTTCGGGCAGTGGATGCTGACGAAGTCGGCGCGCGGCAGGGCGGCATCGAGATCGGCGACCGCCTCGCAGCCGGCAGCGGTGATATCGGCGGCGGGCTTGTAGGGATCGTAGACCAGGACCTGCATCTCCATCGCGAGGCAGCGCTTGGCGGTGCGGGTGCCGATGCGGCCGAAGCCGATGATCAGCACTGTCTTGCCGTAGAGATCGAACGGCAGCACGCCGAGGCGCGCGCCCCAGGTGCCGTCCTTGACCATCGCATGCATCTCGCTGGCGCGCTTGGCGAGCGTCAGCATCATGAACAGCGCCTGCTCGGCGACCGAGGGCGAGTTGGCGGTGCCGGCCACCATCAGCGGCACCTTGTGCCTGGAGAGCGCGGGAACGTCGACGGCGTCGAAGCCGACGCCGATCCGGGTCACGACCTTCATGTCGCCGGCGGCCAGCAGTTCCGGCTCGCCGAAGCGGGTGGCGCCGAGCGCGACGCCATGCACGGGCGCGTGGGCGGTGAGCAGCGCGGAGAATTCGGCCGCCGAGATCATGTTGGGAAACTCGATCATCTCGACGTCGTCGCGCGCCGCGAGCAGCGCGCGGCCCTTGGCCGAGAAGGATTCCGTGACGAGGATCTTGTTCTTGTTGCTGGCCGTCCTGGTGCTCATGTCCTGCCCTTGACCCGATTTTCTTGTCGGGCCGTCGTCAGATCACGAGGCCCGTGGTCTCGTTTAGCAGGTGCATATTGTTGAGGTCCATCGCCATGCGCAGAGGGCTGCCATCCCGCGCGCCGGCATTGGGGCTGACCCGCCCGCACACCGGCGTGTCATCGAGGGCGAAGTAGACCAACGTCTCCATGCCCATCGGTTCGGTGACGTCGAGCAGCGCCTCGAACGGCTCGATTCCAGGCTCCGTATGCGGCTTGGTTTCGGTGATGTGCTCCGGCCTGATGCCGAGCAGCAGCCGCTCATTCCGTGACACGGATTGATAGCGCGCGGCGCGCGCTGGCGGTAGTGGAAACGCGATGCGGTCGGTGAGACGGATCTGGAGCCGGCCATTGGCCTCCTCGAGCCGGCACGGCACGAAGTTCATCGCCGGCGAGCCGATGAAGCCGGCGACGAAGCGCGTCGCCGGATTGTGGTACAGCTCGTTCGGGGTGCCGATCTGCTCGATGCGGCCCCGGTTCATGACGACGACGCGGTCGGCCAGGGTCATGGCCTCGACCTGGTCATGGGTGACGTAGACCGTCGTGGTGCGTACCTTCTGGTGCACCTTCTTGATCTCGATGCGCATCTGCACGCGCAGCTTGGCGTCGAGGTTCGACAGCGGCTCGTCGAACAGGAACACCTTGGGATTGCGCACGATGGCGCGGCCCATGGCGACGCGCTGGCGCTGGCCGCCCGAGAGCTGCTTCGGCTTGCGGTCGACGAGGTCGACGATATCGAGCATCCGTGCGGCCTCCGCCACGCGGCTCTTGATTTCGGCCTTCGGATAATGCTTCAGCCGCAGCCCGAACGACATGTTCTCCGCCACCGTCATGTGCGGATACAGCGCATAGTTCTGGAACACCATCGCGATGTCGCGGTCCTTCGGCGGCACATCGTTGACGACGTCGCCGCCGATCGCAATGTCGCCGTCGGAGATGTCCTCCAGGCCCGCAATCATCCGCAACGTCGTCGACTTGCCGCAACCGGAGGGGCCGACCAGCACGACGAACTCGTGGTCGGCGATGTCGAGATCGATGCCCCTGACCGCCTCGACGTCATCATAACGCTTCACGACCTTACGCAAGCTCACTTCAGCCATGTCAACGAACCCCTCATGTCAGCCCTTGGTCGCGCCAGCGGTGAGGCCGGCGATGTAGTAGTCCATCAGGAACGCGTAGATGATCAGCGGCGGCGCGGCGCCAAGCAGGGCGCCGGTCATGATCTGCCCCCAGTTGAAGACGTCGCCCTTGATCAGGGTGGTGACGATGCCGACCGGCAGCACCAATTGGTCCGCCGAGGTCGTGAACACCAGCGGATACAGGAACTGCGCCCAGGACACCGTGAAGGCGAAGATGGTCGCGGCGATCAGGCCGGGCAGGGCGACAGGGATGAAGATCCGCGTCAAGGTCTGCAGCCAGGAAGCGCCGTCGATGATCGCGGCCTCGTCGAGTTCCTTCGGGATCGAGGCGAAATAGCCGATCATGATCCAGGTGCAGAACGGCACCGTCAGGGTCGGATAGATGAACAGCAGCACGTACCAGCGGTTGATCAGCTGGATGCCGGTGACGTCGCCGATCATCGCGAACATCTTGAACAGCGGAATGAACAGCAGACTGTCCGGGATCAGATAGGTCAGGAATACGCCGGTGGCGAGCGTCGCCGAGCCCCAGAACTTCATGCGCGACAGCGCGAACGCGGCGGGAATGCTGATCAGCATGGTGATGATCACGACGATGATCGAGACCATAGCAGAGTTGAAGAAGAACCGCAGGAACTGGTTCGAGGTCAGAAGCCCGGCATAGTTCTCCAGGGTGGGGTGAAACACCCACCATGGGTTGGTCGCGGCCGAGATCTCCGCGCTGCCTTTCAACGAGGTGATCAGCATATAGAGCGGCGGCACCAGCGAGAAGATCGCGAACAAGGTCAGGAAGAAGTACGACCAGCGCAGCGCCCAGGTGCGGTCGCGGCTCATCGAGCCATATTTGACATTGCGGGTGGGACCGGCCTTGTCGATCGTGAGCGTGCTCATCAGGATTCATTGCCCCGCTTGTTGACGTCGCGCAGGATGAAGATCGCGGCCACCGCCAGGATCGGCACCATGAACAGCGAGACGCTGGCGCCGAGCGGAATGTCGCTGCCCTCGATGCCGACGCGGAACGCCCAGGTCGCGAAGATGTGCGTCTTGTCGAGCGGGCCGCCGGCGGTGAGGATGCGGACGATGTCGAAATTGGCGAACGTCACGATCAGCGAGAACAGCGTGGTGATGGCGATGATGTTGCGCATCATCGGCAGGGTCACATACCAGATCCGCTGCCACCAGTTGGCGCCGTCGATCGCCGCGGCCTCGTAGAGCTGCTCGGGAACCGATTTCAGCGCCGCCAGATACATGATCATGAAGAACGGCGCGCCGTACCAGACGTTCACCAGGATCACCGAGAACCGGGCCCAGGCGGCATCGCCGGTCCAGGGAATGGGACCGATGCCGAAGAAGCCGAGCGTGTAGTTGAAGGCGCTGTAGGACGGGTCGAACAGCCACAGCCAGGCGAGCGTGCTCATCGCGGGCGGGATCACCCAGGGCACCAAGAGCATGCCGCGCCATTTGCGCTGCCCCTTGGCCGGGATGTTGTGCACGAAATGCGCGACGATGAAGCCGATCAGCGCCTTGAACACGACGGCCGTGATCGCAAAGATGCAGGACTGCTTGACGACCAGCCAGAACGTGTCGCGCTTGAACAGGAACTCGAAATTGCCGAAGCCGACGAACCGCTGCATCGACTTGTTCAAAGTGGCGAGATGCACCGAGTAGAAGGCGGGATAGACGACCAGCAGCGCGATCAGCAGGATCAACGGCAGCGTCATCAGGAAGGCCGTGGTCGACTTTCGCTTCAGCGCCTTTCGCAAGCTGCTGCGGCCAGCGGCCTTGCGGGGGCGGGCGGCGGCCGTTTCGCCGATGGCGGTATCAACCATGAGAGCGAGCTCCTCGTGAGGTCCCCGGCGGATGGCGTTGACTGGATGTGGAACGGATAAAGTGCGCGGCCCGCCTGATGATGCGGGCCGCCAAGGTTGCAACGGACGCCTGCTCAGCTGCGCAGGAAGCCCTCGCACTCGCCCTCGGCCCAGGTGAGCGTCTTCTCCAGGCTTTCGCCCTGGGCATAGCGCAGGCACATCTTGGTCTGCGTCGCCTGGAAATAGATCTGCTGCGCGACCTTGGGCGGAGCCGGTGACGCCGCGATCGAGAGCACCTGCTGCTGATAAGGATCCGGGTAGTGGAAGATCGTGCCCTTGGGCGGTCCCTGTTCGACCCAGATCTTCAGCTTTGTCAGCTTCTCGAAGGCCGGCAGGTCGTAGCCGCCGCTCGCGTCCACCATCTTCTCGATCGAAGACGGCTTGGAGAGATGCACGAGCAGGCTCTTCGCCGCCGGCTTGTTCTTGGAGAAGCTCCAGATCGACCAGAAGTAGGGCAGGAACGGCGCGAAGCGGCCTTTGGGGCCCGCTGGAAAGCCGTGGGTCCAGCACTGCTCCGCCACTTGCGGTGCATCGCGCTTGGCGACTGCCCAGGCGCTCGGCGGGTTCATGATCAGCGCGCCCTTGCCCGCGATCAGCCATTTGTTGTTCGAGGCGTCGTCCCAGGCACCGACATCCGGCGGCAGGAAGGCGATCAGCTTCTTGTAGAACTCGAGCACCTGGCGCACCGCATCGGTCTTGACGGTGAGGTCGCCCTTGGCGTTGACCAATTCGGCGCCGAACGCCTTGAAGAACGCGCCCGCCGTATCGACATTGTCGGACGTTTCGCCGAGCCCGATTCCAAACGGGACCCCGGCCTTGTGACAGGCCTCAGCGGCCTTGAGAAACGTATCGGTGGTCCAGTTCTCGGCCTTGGGCGGACCGCCTGCCGGATACATCTCCTGTACGTCGATGCCGGCATGTTTCTTCATCAGGTCGATGCGCGAGCAGGGGCCCTTGATCTGGCTGCCGACACAGGCGGGCACGCCCATCCATTTGCCGTCGAGCATTCCCAGATATTTGACGGTATCGTTGACGGCACCGTTCTCCTGGATGATGGGCTCCATGATGTCGTTCACGGGCTCCATCAGGTCGGAGTTGGAGTGGCACCACCAGGTCGGCATCTGGAAGATGTCATGGCCGGACTTGGCTTGCGCCTCGGCGGCGATGGTCACGAGGTTCTTGTTGCCCTGGCTGGTGATGTAGTCGATCTCGAGATCGACCTTCTCCTTGGCCGCCCATTCCTTGCAGAGCTCCGTCGACGCATCGTTGGCGCCTGGAACCCAGTGGTCCCAGAACCCGATCGAGAGCTTGCCGGCGGCGTACGCTCCGCGCACATAGGGCGCGGTGATCATGACCGCCGAGGCGGCAGCAGTTGCAGCAACGAATTGTCGGCGATCCAGCTTCCTCCGTGACATGGCGTTCCCTCCCTGGTGAGCCAAGCATTCGGTTGATGGCGAATCCTGTTTGTTAGTTGTTGCGTCGCGTCGGGCGCGACTGGATTTCGCTTGGCTGCGATCAGAGCAGAATTGCGTGCGACTGTCGAGAAAGCAGGTGCGGCGACACATAGCACTCATGGCGTGCACATTTCGTCGCAGGGTCCGCAGCTGATCGCATCGCAGCGATGAACGCTGCGATGCGATGCGGCTCGCAACCGAAGTCACGATCAGCGTCGCTCGACCTGTTCGATGCGGTGCTGCTTCGCGCGGCAGATGGACTTACGCGTTGCGGCAACGATAGAATTGATCCGACTCGTGGCCACATGACCGAGGTGTCGCGAGCCGGTGGCGCTTAGTTGCATGGAACCTGAATTGATGACGATGAAGTCCATTGGCAGGCGGCGTTGGTGTTTGCGATGCATCGCAATAGGCGCGTCCTTGGTGGTCGTCGCCCTTGCGGACCCACCGCGTCAGGTTGACGCGCAGGGCCTGTTCAAGGGCGTCGAACAGGGCGCGCGCGAAGGCAACAGGGCTGCGGGCCCCGTCGGCGGCGTGCTTGGCGGCGCGATCGGCGGCGTCGTCGGCGTGGTCACCGGTGTGACCGGAGCCTTCACCGGCAACACCGGTCAACCGAACGCGCAGCCCGCGGCGGCACCTCCGGAGGGCAAGAAGAGCAAGGCCGCGAAGACGGCCAGGACCAGGGTCGCGAAAGCGGCACCGATGCTGACGCAACCGGGCGCGCCGGAGCTCACGGCCGAGCAGATCGTCGCCAACAGCGATGCCAATGTCGAGCGCCTGAAGAGCGGCCTCAGCCTGACGGAGGAGCAGGCGAAGAACTGGGGTCCGTTCGCCAATGCGATGCATGCGCTTGGTCGCAACGGCGCCGATCGCCTCAACCTGCGCATCGCACGCTCGAAGCGCGATCCGCCCGACGACATCGTCGAGCAGATGCGCAACGAGGCCCAGTTCCTGGTCGATCGCGCCGCCGACCAGCGCGCCGTCGCCGATGCCTCGGAGCCGCTGTTCACCAGCCTCGACGACAAGCAGAGGCAGATCTTCATCGACGAAATGGTCCGTCTCAGCCGCGAACGCGGGCTGGACTGATCTGATGCAGCCGATCCGACGCGCCGACGCGTCGCTTCAGCCCGCCGGCGTGATGCGGTGGTACTTTGCGGCCAGCAGTGCCGCCAGCTCCGTTCTCGCATCGGCCAGCGGGATGGCATGCTGGCGCGCCTTGGCCATGGCCATCGCCCCGGAATAGGCGGCGATGATGAGGGTCGCGAGGCTGTCCGGATGCAGGTCGCGCGCGCGGTCCGCGAGGACGTCGGCGTAGAACTTCGCACGCAGGGCGTCATGCCACGACGCGAAGATGTCGCTGAGCGCGACGCGCATTTCCGCATCGTGCAGCGAAAGCTCCAGCGCCATGTCGTTGAGTGGACAGCCGGCTACGGCGCGCCTGCTCGTCAACTCGCCGATGATGGCTGCAAAGATGCTGTCGATGGCCGTGGGCGCATCGGCATGAGCTTGGAGCGGCGCGATCCACGTCGCTGTAACCACCTGCGCCACCCGGTCCCGGATCACGGCAAGGCCAAGGTCGCGCTTGGCCGGGAAGTGATGGGCCAGGGCGCCACCCGATACGGACGCCTTCTCCCGGATCTCCAGCATCCCCGTGGCGAGATAACCCTGGCGAACGAAGGCGTCGTAGGCGGCGTCGACGATGCGCCGGCGCACGCCGTCCGGGTCGTTGGTTCGTCGGTTGGTTTTCATCTCGCCAGGAACATAGCGGCCTGATGAAACAGGTCAATCATCCTGTTACCCAGAACCGGACGATCGACCTGTTGAGGGTGATCCCCCGGACGGCGCAGAATTGAGGTGGCTGCAGAGCTGGGATGGGGGCGTTCCCCGACGTCGGAACGGTCACGTGCGCGCGAGATGGACCGCGCGCCAAAGCTGCATTAGAAACAAATTGCAATACGTTTCAAAGTGCATTCGCTATTGGCTCGCATATGATCGTACCGTCAGATCCGTCGCCGACCTCCGTATCGCGTCGGGTCACAATAAAGCCAGGCGTGACCGCGAGTAGACCAGCGGGCGGCTCAGCTTGGCGTCTGGAGGAAATTTGTTTTCGAGAGTACGAATGCGCCGTTGGATCGAAGCGCGGCTGGGTCTTGGCGAAGCCAGCGCTGCGAACTGGCTGGACGCCGATGCCAAACGTTTCATCGAGGCTTTGCAGTCGGAGTTGAAGGCTGCCAAGGATGACGCGCAGCGCTACAAGCGCATTACCGAAGAGATGGGCGTGATCATGGGCCGTCTGCGCGACGAGCGCGACAGCCACAAGCTCGAATGGGAGTCGGCCTCCGCGGAGCTGCGCCGGCTGACACGGCCGCGCGCGACGACCGCTTCCGCCAATGGCGCGGCGCTCCGCAGCGGCCGTGATGCACCGGTGTTGAAGAATACGCCGTCGTCGGCGCTGCGGGTGCTGTGCGTCGGCACGGGGCGGGACGGCACGACGTCCCTCACGCGCATGATGCAGGAGATCTTCGACCACCAGGGCAACGGCGACAGGGCCGTGCACGAATGGGGGTCGCGCGAGCTCAACGAGCTGTTCTGCCGTCTCAAGGAAACCAAGGACAGCAGCATCGAGGAAGAGATTCGTCAGATGATCCGCGACTGCCCCCACGCCTGCGTGGTCGGCAATGGCTACGCGGCTGTCCTGCCGATCATCGCCGAGCTGCTCGGCGACCAGATCACGCTGGTGCATTTGCGCCGCCGCGACCGCGCGGCCTGCATCGCCAGTCTGGCCGAGAATGCAGAATTGTCGCCGCAGAACCATGTCTACTACGCCGACTCGCCGGCCGCGGAGCGCAAGCGCCCGACCGCTTTCCACTTCGGCGAGATGACGCAGCCGCAATGGTTCGAGCTGTCGCTGACCGACAAGTTCGGCTGGTACTACGACAAGACGCATTCCCTGATCGAAAGATACGCGAACCTGTTCCCGAACACGCTCGCGGTCGACACGGAGGATCTCGCCGCGGACAGCGTGCGTGCCGCGTTGGCTCATGCAGCCGGCAGCACCGAGGCGCCGCGAGCCTTCCACGTCAACCGCTTCGTGGATCTGCGCCATGTGCCGGCCGATCGCCGCAGCTTCGTGCAACGGCTGCTCGGCCAGCTCGACGTCCAGATGCTCGCCCACGACGACCTGTACGGGCTGCGACAGGTGCTGAACGAGATGATCTATCATCTCGCTCATTTTCCGGACGCGGCGCCCGGTGCGCTGGATGAGCTGCGCTGGACCCTGGTCGAGATGCACAGGCTGCTCGATAACCGCATCGGCGACGTCCGCGAGTTGATGGAACGGGTCGGTGTGGTCCCGGACGTGGCTGGCGTGTTGAACGGCCAGGGCGCTCCGCGGGCGAGCAAAGAAGCCTACCTGAACAGCTGACAGGTCGTGGCGAGCGGGAGGCTGGCCGGATCAGCTTTTGAAAGATGCACCCGACCGCCGCGCCGGCGTGCCCGCGTTCAGAGTGCGCTGGCCGGCGCTGTCCGCAGCCAGCCGGTCCATCGCACTCTCCTCGATCAGGAGCCTGATGAGCGCCATCCGCTTCTGTTCGTCATTGGCTTCGGCCAGCAATCGACGATACCGGCCATGGTCGTACCCTGGTTCATCAACCCGCATGTCACGCCCCCGCGCACGACTTTTCCCAGCGATCAAAGTGTTCTGCAATCGTCGTGATCCGCAAGCGGCGCTCGCTGCCGACGCGGGCTTGTCCCCAGTTAGGGACCGGGTGAGGGAGCAACACCATCATCGCGAACAGTCGCGGGAGGTGTACGGCTTTAAGCTTTTCGCCGGTCACTTGGAGCGCCTTGCGCGTCCGGGCCGGTCAAACGTATCGCCGCTCGCGCGACAGACTGGGCGATGCGTTCAGACAGGGCAGGGTCCGAAACGGCGCGAGCCAGTGTCACGCCGCCGCTGAGCATGGCCAGCAGCACGATCGCCTGATCCTCCCGCGAAGGCGCAGGGGAGGCCAGTCCACCGTTCTCCGGCAAGCCCGCGGCGATCTCGCTGACCAGAAGCCTCAGCTCGGCCGTATAGGCAGCTCGCGTGTCCTGATCCGCGCGCATCACGTCGGGAGAGAGGCTCGGCAGGGCACAGCTCTCGCCGAGATCGCAGGTCCGCTTATAGCCGAGATAGAACTTCACAAACGTCTTCAGCCATCCCTTGGGCTCGCTGGCCTTGAGCGCGGCAATTCCCTGACGGAGTTCGTCCAGGCCGGACAGCACGGCCGTGCGGAAAGCGTCGCTCTTGGATTTGAAGTGACCATAGAACGCGCCGTTGGTCACGCCCGCGGCCTTGGTCAACGCATCGATGCCGGCGCCGCCATAACCGGCCTGCCGAAACACCCGGCCTGCGGCGGCGACGACCTTCGCCTTGGTCTCCTGCTTGTGCTCCGCGCTGTAACGCATGGTCCGATCCCCGAGAGAGAACGCTTCAATTAGGCCTTGCAAAGAGAGTGATCAATATTTATTGATAGAGAGCGTTCGGTATTTAAGATGCGATCGCTGCTCGAATGAGGAGAAATCCATGCCCATCACACTCACCTTGCCCGACGGATTGTTGTCGCCACGCGAACAGGCCGAAGCCTTTGCCGGCTTGACGGATGCGCTCCTGGAAGTGTCGGGTCTTGCCGGGAACGCTTTCATGGCGGCGAATATCGTCGGTTCGATCAATGTGCTGCCGAAAGAACGTGTGCTTGCTGGCGGCAAGCCGGTTGCGGCCGCTTTCATCGAGCTCAAGCTGCCTGAGATCGCGCTGGCGACGCGCGAGGCGAAAACAGCCTTTCTCGAGAAGGCGACCGATGTCGTCGAAAAGGCCGGCGGTGGACGGTTGAAGCGAGAGCATATCTGGTCGAACATCGTCTACGCTCCCGACGGAGCCTGGGGCATTGCCGGAGAAAGCTACGGCAACGCGGATCTCGTCGCGGCGATCGCCGATGCCACAGCATAATCATTCCTGAAACGAACGAAGCTTTGCGATGGCCGGGACGCGCGGCGCAGCTCTCGCGCGGTGCGGCAGCGCGTGGAGATCATCGATGCAGTTGGCAAACTATCTCTTCTTCACGACGCAATGCGAAGCCGCGCTTGCCTTCTACACGCAATGCGGTCTCGGCCACGTCACGACGCTCGTACGCCATGGCGAGCGGGGTATCCCGATCGCCAGCGAGGCCATGAGAGGCAAGATCATGCATGCCCGTTTCGAGGGACCGGGGGTTCTGTTCTTCGCGTCGGACAATCACGACGCCGAGCCGATGCGCGGCTCCGCCCACATCCTCATCATGGACGATCGCAAAACGACTGATGTGTTGTTCACGAAGCTCGCCGTCGGCGGCAAGGTGACGACGCCGCTCGCGCTGCAGCCGTGGGGCAGCTACTATGGCAAGCTCACCGATCGGTTCGGCGTTCAATGGATGCTGGACTGCGCGTCTTCGTCTTAGCCACGCGGCAGGCTACGTTCGAGATGATAAGCAGGATGCTGGCGCGATCGCTTTATGACCATCTGCTCGGCGAACGGCCGTCTCAGTGCGATGCAGGCCGCTGGGGAATCTCGAAGGTTCGTGTTTCGGCATCGAGGACCTTGTGAGTCGCATCGGCAAGTTCGATCAGCACGCGGTGGGATCCCGGCGACAGACCTTGGAGGATGATCGGTTCGTCGCTGGCGTGAAGCCAATGCCACGGGCCGTCATCGACCGTGATGTGAAGGTGGCCGAGCCGCGGGACGACCTGACTCGCGGTCTCGCCGTAGAGCGGCACGATCTTCAGGTTCTCGGTTCGGAACGTGATGATCACCAGCCCGGCGGAGAGCGGACCAGCGAGCGGCTGATTGACAACAAGGTGCGCGGGGGGCTGCGGCGGCGCTGACACCGTCTGTGTCATATGCTCCTGAGCGAGGGCTCCAGACCATCCCATCGGATCAAAGACCGACAGGGCAAGGACGAAACCGAGAAAGGCATTACGCGATGTCATAGGTTTCACCCAGCTTTGCGGAGCGGCCAAACGCTCAATGTAATCATCGATTACATTGAGCGGCGACCGCTGTCCAGCGTCATGTCATCAGCGATTACGCGCTTGGCTGATTGCGCTATACCGGTGGCATCATGGCCTCGTCCAACTCATCGAAAACCAGGTCGGCAGTTCGCCAAGGCTATCATCATGGCAATCTGCGCCAGGCCCTTCTCGATGCGGCGGTGCTGTTGATCGAGACCAAGGGTCTCGATCAGGTGAGCGTGCGCGAAGTGGCCAAGATCGCGGGCGTATCGCCCGGGGCGCCCTTCCGCCATTTCCCGAGTCGGACCGCGCTGCTGACAGCCGTCGCGGAACAGGCGATGGACCGGTTGATCGCGGAAATCGACAACGCGCTTGCCGCAGCGGAGGGCGAGACTTCCCTCATGCGATACCGGGCGATCGGGATCGGCTTCTTCCGTTGGGCAATTGCCAACCCGGTCCATTTCCAGGTCATTTCCACGCGCACCGCGATCGATTTCGACGGCTCTTCGCTGGTCCATCGCAATGGCGAGATTCGTGCCGTCATGGTCCGCCTGATGCGGGACGCTGAGACGGAGGGACTGCTCCGGAATGGCGATGCGGCCCGCCACGCGGTGGCAGGCCGTGCGCTGGCCTATGGCCTCGCGCGGATGTACATTGATGGACAATTCCCGAGTTGGGGACTGCGCGGCGCAGACCCACTCGAGGAAGTGATTGGAATGTTCGACCTCTTCATCTCCTCGATCGCCGCCTGAGCGGCTTTCGGATCCGGCACGTCGCCGCCTTTGCAGCAAGCGACTCGCGGACGACCTCGGCGGAGGGGGCCCGCGGCCGGATATAGAATTGCGCTCTGACGTGGTCCTGGTGAGGCCGTCTTGGCGGAACGTCGTGGCGGAAGGGGTGGGATTCGAACCCACGGTGCCCTTGCGGGCACGCCGGTTTTCAAGACCGGTGCCTTAAACCACTCGGCCACCCTTCCATCCGGTTCGAATCCGGAACAGCGGCGAATCCCTCGAAAATCGTGGCGGGGCTTTCGTCGCAGCCCCTGTTTATGGTGCCGGCTTGCGGCTCGTCAACGGCGCTTTGACGCGCTGGCCGAATCTCGCCGAAGCAAGACGAGTCCGCGTCGCGCTTCGCGCGATTCCGTTGCTGGTCGACCAGGCCGTCAATCTGGCGCCCGTTGGCGCCAATGCTGCCCGGCTTCGGTTTATCGGAAAAAAGATCATCAGTCCGGAGCACAAGACCAGCGTGCTCACGGCTGTCAGGGCGAGGAAACTGCCCGAAAGCAAGTTTTGATGTCGCATCGGGCCACCAGCTTCGGCCGCACTGCGGGTCCGACCTCCTGACGAGGTTCGGACGAAGATCGGCAGTATGTAAAAGTTCGCAAATTGCAGCTTCAGGTCAATCCTGAAGTGTCGTTCTCGAAGAGCGGACGAGAGCCGGCCATCACGCCGGCTGTCCGACTTGTCACGCATCAGGCCCGCGAACGGACGCCCTCAAACGCATGAGCAAGGAAGATCCCGGCGCCAACCAAGCCCATCACTGCTGTCATTGCTTCGATCATCGCGAACACACCCTTGTTGCGCCCCGTGTGAAGGAAACGACGTGCAGCCCTGCACAGTCAAAATGATTCAGGTCCCGGTAATTGAGAACGCCCTCGGGTGAGGATTTCACGCAACATATGTGTCCAAAAAGGTGCACTTGAAACATCACGGCGCAGAAAGCTGCACGCTTGGGCAGCTATCGGACTCCGCGACAACCGCTGGAAAGCTCCGGTTAACCACGGCGGGGTCCACCCCATTTCCGCCGTGTTCGGGTTGCGTTATTCTTGTGCATTGAGTTGCGGGGGACGCGACTCGGGGAAGCCGGGGGCCGGCGGGCTAGATGTTGGCTCGGACGGCAGCCGGCGCAGTGGTATTTGGGGTCGATGGGGACTGATCAAGCAGATCCGGCCGGGAAAGCGGTGCGCAGCGCCATCGCGATTGTCGCCTGCCTGATGGTGGCGAATTGCGCCTCGTCGAACAAGTTCGCCAGCAAGGTCGACCCAAAGTATGGCGTGTCGTCGAGCCCGCGCGTCGTCGGCTTCGGCGAGCCGGTGCCCAAGGGCGGCGGCGTCTACCGAATCGGCAAGCCCTACACGGTCGCCGGCAAGACCTACGTGCCGGAAGAGGACGCCAACTACCGCGCCGAGGGCATGGCGTCCTGGTATGGCGATGATTT
Source organism: Bradyrhizobium sp. SSBR45G (assembly GCF_030159255.1). Taxonomy (GTDB): domain Bacteria; phylum Pseudomonadota; class Alphaproteobacteria; order Rhizobiales; family Xanthobacteraceae; genus Bradyrhizobium. The sequence continues at coordinate 424,234 of NZ_BSCT01000001.1, forward strand.
TCACGGCCGGCTGACCGCCAATGGCGAGGTCTTCGACATGACCTCGCTGACCGCGGCGCATCCGACCCTGCCGCTGCCGAGCTACGCCCGCGTCACCAATCTCGCCAACGGCAAATCGCTCATCGTCCGCATCAATGACCGCGGTCCGTATCATGGCGACCGGCTGATCGACGTCTCCAACAAGGCGGCCGATCTGCTCGAGTTCAAGGGCAACGGCATCGCCAAGGTGCGTGTCGAATATGTCGGCCGCGCTCCGCTCGAAGGCTCTGATGACACCCAGCTGATGGCGACCTTGCGCACCGGCATCCCGGCGCCGGCGCCCTCGCTGGTGCGTGTCGCCTCGGCCAAGCCATTCGTGCCCGACGTCGGCGCGGGCCGGCCGATTCGCGGCGAGATCCCGCTGCCGGAGGGGCGCCCCTATACGCTCGGCAACACCTCGGCCGACATCGCCTCGATCGGCGCGACCTCGGAGATGTCGGCTTCCGGCCGGACGCGGGGACGCACGCTCGACAATCCGCGCGCTGTCTCCTACGACCAGGACGGTCGCTACGCAGGGCAGGGCAGGGCGGAGGCAAACGATGGCGCCGACGAAGCCCGCGACATCATGGGCGGCCGCGGCCTGTACTGAGATCGCCAACAACGGCCTTCACCTACGGCTTAGAAACAACAGCTCGACCGATTGAACCGCCCCATGCCGGGGCGGTTTCGATTCCGGTGGTCACTCAGGCTCTATTGCGCCGAGAACGGCACCCGCGCTCTGGCCGAGTAGGTCCAGACATGGGTGGTGCTGCCAATGCCGCCGAACTCGGCGCCGAGCCCAACGCTGGCCCCGCCCGGCGTCCTGATGCCGAGACCGCCGGTGGCGCGCGCCGACCAGCCCTGCAGCAACGGGGTGGAGGCCAGAGCGGTGCCGGCGAGCGCGGCGGCATCCTCCTTGTTGAAGTAATAGTCGCCATACAGGCCGACGAATGGGGTCAGCACCAATCCGCTGTCGAGCCAGGCCACGGGGTAGGCGGCCCTCAGGCCGCCGGAGGCGCGGCCGCTGGCGAAATCATGGGTGCCCTGCAGAGTCCCGAGCGAGTCGGTGTAGGCGTTCTCGTGCTCCCACAGCGCGTAGACCTTGGCCGAGGGCTCGAGCAGGAAGCCATAGGCCTGGTACAGGCCGGTCAGCCCGGTTGCCACCATCCAGCGCTGGCCATTGAAATTGCCCTGCGCGGTGCCGGCGGTGCCGTTGTAGCCGATGCCGGAATAGGCCACCGCCGCATCGTAGCGCAGCGTCGGCGACAGCTTCCAGCCGAGATAGGCGCCCACCGTCCAGCCGTCGCCCTTGAGCTTTCCGTTGATGTCCTGCTCCGTGTAGCTGAAGGTCTCATAGCCGCCGAGGGCGCCAATCAGGAAGTTCGGTGCCGCCTTGTACGTCACCCCCATCAGGGCGTTGAGCTGCTGGCCGTAGAGCGAGGACTGGCTGGCCTGGGCGACGCCGGCGATCGTCGTGGTGCCCCAGCGGTCGATGCCGGTGCTGCGCACATCGGCCCACAACAGCCATTGCTTGTCCTCATGCCATCTCGGCGCGGCCTTCTTCGGCGCCTGCTGGTCGATCGCCGCGAAGGCATTGTCGATCCGCGACCGGCCTCGGCCGGATCGGCCGTCGGTCCCGAGGCTGCCACCGCGATCGGCGCCATAGGCGCTGCTGCCCGACCCGGCCGCGCCGGGGAGGGCCGCGACGTCGTCCTGGTCACGCGGGTCAGCCGAGAAGTTAAAGCGCATGCGGCCATTGCCGGGTGTCAGCAAGGGGCCGCCATCGTTGAAACCATCGGCGATGGCATCGTCGATCGCCCCGGAGATGGCCTGTCCCGAATTCTGCGCCACCATTTTGGTGACGTTGAGCTGAAGGGCGCGGAGCCTGACGCTGTCGAGTGGCACGTTCACCGTCTGCGCCAGGCCGGGCGAGGTGCTGGCCGCGAAGCTTGGGCTGCCGCCATAGTTGGCTGTGATCGTGTGGCTGCCGACCGCGAGCGCCGATGTGGTGAAGGTCGCAACGCCGCCACTCAGCGTCGCTGTTCCGATCGCCGTGCCGTTGTCGCTGAAGGTGACCGTGCCCGTCGGCGTTCCACCCGCCCCGGTGACCGTTGCCGTGAACGTCACGGCCTGACCGGCCTGGCTCGGGTTCTGCGACGATGTCAGCGCCGTCTGCGTCGCCGCCGACAGATAGGCGAAACGGTCAGCGGCCGAGGCAGCTGAAGTTTGTCCGCTGTTGGTGACAGTGACATCGACCGTACCGCTGCCGGCCGGCGAAATGGCCGTGATGGAGGTCGCCGAGTTGACGTTGTAGCTCGCCGCATTGACGGCGCCGAACTTCACGCCTCCCGCGCCGGTGGTGCCGGCGAATCCGGTGCCCGTGATGGTCACCGTGGTGCCACCCGCCGCAGGGCCTGACGTCGGCGAGATCGATGTCACCGTCGGCGCGCCGAAATAGGTGAACTGGTCGGCTGCCGAGGTCGCCGAGGTGCCGCCAGCGGTGGTGACCCTGACGTCGACGGTGCCGGTGCCGGCCGGCGAGGTCGCCGTGATCGAGGTGGCCGAGTTGACCGTGAAGCCGGTCGCCGGAGTCGCGCCGAAGTTCACCGCGGTTGCTCCCGTGAAGCCGGAGCCGGTGATGGTGACCGACGTGCCGCCGATCCCAGGTCCGGAGGTTGGTGCGATCGAGCTGACCGTCGGAGCTGCGGTATAGGTGAATTGATCCGCCGCCGAGGTTGCCGACGTGCCGCCCGCGGTGGTGACGCGGACGTCCACCGTGCCGGCGCCGGCCGGCGATGTCGCGGTGATCGAGGTCGCCGAGTTCACCGTGAAGCCGGTCGCAGGCGTGGCGCCGAAATTGACCGCCGTGGCGCCGGTGAAGCCGGTGCCGGTGATGGTCACCGACGTGCCTCCCGCCAAGGGCCCGGCGGTCGGTGCGATCGACGTCACGGTCGGGACCGGCGAGTAGGTGAACTGATCGGCAACTGACGTCGCCGAGGTGCCGTTCGGCGTGGTCACGCGAACATCGACCGTGCCGGTCCCCGCCGGTGAAGTGGCCGTGATCGAGGTGGCGGAATTGACGGTGAACCCGGTCGCAGGCGTCGCGCCGAAATTCACTGCAGTCGCCCCGGTGAAGCCGGTGCCGGTGATGGTCACTGAGGTGCCGCCGGCGACAGGCCCGGATGTCGGCGAAATCGACGTCACGGTCGGCGGGCCGATATAGGTGAACTGGTCGGCCGCCGAGGTCGCCGAGGTGCCGCCGGCAGTGGTGACCCGGATATCGACCGTACCGGTGCTGCCGGCGGGCGAGGTCGCCGTGATCGAGGTCGCCGAATTCACCGTGAAGCCGGTCGCCGGCGTGGCACCAAAATTCACCGCGGTCGCTCCGGTGAAGTTCGTGCCGGTGATGGTCACCGAGGTGCCGCCGGCCACCGGCCCCGAGGTCGGCGAGATCGAGGTGACGGTCGGTGCAGGGATGTAGGTGAACTGGTCGGCTGCCGAGGTCGCCGAGGTGCCGCCCGCAGTGGTGACCCTGATGTCGACGGTGCCGGTGCCGGCGGGCGAGGTCGCCGTGATCGAGGTGGCGGAATTGACCGTGAAGCCGGTCGCCGGCGTCGCGCCGAAATTGACCGCCGTGGCGCCAGAGAGATTGGTGCCGGTGATGGTCACGGAGGTGCCGCCGGCACCGGGCCCCGACGTCGGGGAGATCGATGTCACCGTCGGTGCGGCGACATAAGTGAACTGGTCGGCCGCCGAGGTGGCGGAGGTGCCGCCAACGGTGGTCACCGTCACGTCGACGGTGCCGGTGCCAGCGGGCGAGGTCGCCGTGATCTGCGTCGCCGAATTGACCGTGAAGCCGGTCGCCGGCGTCGCACCGAAGTTCACCGCGGTGGCGCCGCTCAGGTTGGTGCCGGTGATCGTGACCGTGGTGCCGCCGGTCTGTGGACCCGCCGTCGGCGAGATCGATGTCACCGTTGGCGTCCCAATATAGGTGAATTGGTCGGCGGCCGAGGTGGCCGAGGTGCCGCCGGCCGTGGTGACCCTGACATCGACCGTCCCCGTGCCGGCCGGCGAGGTCGCCGTGATGGAGGTCGCCGAATTAACGGTGAACCCGGTCGCAGGCGTCGCACCGAAATTGACCGCGGTCGCACCGGTGAAGTTGGTGCCGGTGATGGTCACCGTCGTGCCGCCGGCCACCGGCCCTGAGGTCGGCGAGATCGAGGTCACCGTCGGTGCGGGGATGTAGGTGAACTGGTCGGCGGCCGAAGTCGCCGAGGTGCCGCCTGCGGTCGTGACGCGGACGTCGACGGTGCCCGTTCCCGCCGGCGACGTCGCGGTGATCGAGGTCGCCGAGTTGACCGTGAAGCCGGTCGCTGGCGTCGCGCCGAAATTGACCGCGGTGGCCCCGCTGAAGTTGGTGCCGGTGATGGTCACCGTGGTGCCGCCACCACCTGGTCCCGATGTCGGCGAGATCGAGGTCACCGTCGGTGCGGCCACGTAAGTGAATTGATCAGCTGCACTGGTTGCCGACGTTCCGCCGACGGTCGTGACGGTCACGTCGACGGTGCCTGTCCCGGCCTGCGAGGTTGCCGTGATCTGGGTGGCCGAGTTGACCGTAAAGCCGGCAGCCGGCGTCGCGCCGAAATTCACCGCGGTGGCGCCGCTGAAGCCGGTGCCGGTGACGGTCACGGTGGTGCCGCCGGTCGTCGGTCCCGCCGTTGGCGAGATCGAGGTCACAGTCGGCGCGGCGACATAGGTGAATTGATCCGAGGCCGAGGTGGCCGAGGTGCCGCCGGCCGTGGTCACCCTGATATCGACCGTGCCGGTGCCGGCCGGCGACGTCGCGGTGATCGAGGTGGCCGAGTTGACCGTGAAGCCGGTTGCAGGCGTCGCGCCGAAATTGACCGCGGTCGCGCCGGTGAAGTTGGTGCCGGTGACGGTGACCGTCGTGCCGCCGGCCAACGGCCCCGAAATCGGCGAGATCGAGGTCACCGTCGGTGCAGGAATGTAGGTGAACTGGTCGGAAGCCGAGGTGGCCGAGGTGCCACCGGCGGTCGTGACGCGGACGTCGACGGTGCCCGTTCCCGCTGGCGACGTCGCGGTGATCGAGGTCGCTGAGTTGACCGTGAAGCCGGTCGCCGGCGTGGCGCCGAAATTGACCGCGGTCGCCCCGCTGAAATTGGTGCCGGTGATGGTCACCGTGGTGCCGCCGGCGCCGGGGCCCGTGGTCGGCGAGATTGAGGTCACGGTCGGTGCGGGGATGTAGGTGAACTGATCGGCGGCAGACGTGGCCGATGTTCCGCCCACAGTGGTGACGGTCACATCGACGGTGCCGGTCCCGGACGGCGAGGTCGCGGTGATCTGAGTCGCCGAATTGACCGTAAATCCGGTCGCCGGCGTGGCGCCGAAGCTGACCGCCGTGGCGCCGCTCAAATTGGTGCCGGTGATGACGACAGATGTACCGCCGGCGCCGGGTCCCGATGTCGGCGCGATCGACGATACCGTGGGCGCGGCCACATAGGTGTATTGATTCGCCGGCGCCGCCTGGGATGCGGCGCCATTGGTGACCGTCACATTGACGGTGCCCGCCGACCCGGCCGGCGCGACCGCCGTGATCTGGGTGCTGGAGTTGACCACGTAGCTGGTCGCATTGTTCGAACCGAACTTCACGCCGCCGGCGCCGGTGGTCCCCGAGAATCCGGTGCCGGTGATGACGACCGAGGTGCCGCCCGCGGTCGGGCCGGAATTCGGTGACAATGCGGTGACGGAGAGGCTGGGCGTGACGTTCGTGAGCGAGATGGTCAGGCCGCTATCGGTGGTGCCGAACGTGCCAGTGCCAACATCAGTCGTCGACGAATAGTTCAGAATGATCGTGTCGGAGGTCGTCGGCGGCGCCGTCGTCATCGTCAGATTATAGGTTACGTAGTAGGCATTGCCGTTATTGGGATCAATCGTCTCGATCGGCGTGATCGTGTAGACGCCCCCATTCGAACCAGCGATCGATGCGGACGTGTCGGATCCGGCCCCTGTAATCGGGAAACCAGTATTTGTGTCGGTTCCGCACGCATTGTACAGGCCGCTGTTGGCGATTCGATTGTATTGCGTGCCCGTTTTCGGCACGAGCGTCGCGCCGGGACCGGTGGCGCCGTTGACGCTGAATGTGATCTGCGAGTTCAGCGCAATGCTCGTCGAAACCGTCAATGCGGACACGGCCGAGCAGTTGGCAGCCCAGGCGTCACTTGCAACAAAGCATACGAGGCCCGCGACTGCCGAGACAAGGGCGTAGCGCCGCGCGCTGGCTTTGCCAGGCCGGGAGGCAGAGGCTGTCGCATGGGATGACGCGCGTGCCGGCGGTCTGTCGAGCGAGCAGCCGAAAGCGTGGGCGAATGCGTCCCCCATTGCACGGACCAGCATCCAGATCCCGGCAGCAGCTACGCAGATCAATCGCGTTGCCTGCCAAGCGGCCGCGTTCAGCGCCGGAAGACAACCTTGTCCGGTCCTGGTCGTGAAATTCACTACGCCCCCTTCGCGACATCGTCTCCCAAGTCTCGATGCCGCAGCAAAATCATTGATCAGATAAATTGAGTTCTACCGATTGTGTGCATTAGCACGTGACTTCGCGCTGCGAGCAAGCCGCGGACGACGGGTTCCCGGCAAAACTTCTACCAGGGCAGGTAGTTTTCGACCGTCAGTTGCAACTCGGCAACAGGGCAGTGTTGGATAGAGCGGGCGCGCCGCACGCCAGCAGCGGCACACGTTGCGCGGCTGCTGACCCGCCGCCTCGCCGCATGCGCGATACGGCCATAAGTTGTCGCGCTCGATGATTGCGCGTGCGGGCTTGACTGTTGCTGGTTCGCCCCCTAACAATCTTGGCGAGCATATGATTGCGATGTACTACCGTTTTTGGCCCGCCACGCGTCGATATTCCGCACGTCAACGAATCCGCACTTCAATTCTGCACTTCAATGAAGAGGCGATCCATCGCCTGATGGAAGAGGGGGGAGCATGCCGTCACAGCCCATCCTGGGTCAGATCATGCCTTTTGCCGGCACGACGGTGCCGAGAGGATGGGCGCTGTGCAACGGCGCCCTCCTGGCAATCCAGACCAATCAGGCGCTGTTTTCATTACTCGGCACCTACTACGGTGGTGATGGTATCCAGACGTTCGGACTGCCCGACCTGCGCGGCCGCGCGATTCTCGGGTCCACCGGCAGCAGTGGCGAATTTCCTGCCGGCATGACCAGCGGCACGGTTTCAGTGACCCTGAACGCGCAGCAGCTTCCAAGCCACAACCACATGATTCTGGCATCGACTGCGCAGGGAACGGGACGAGGCGCTGCTGCGACGAACAATCTTTTTGGCACAAACACGATTCCGCCAGCCGGCCCAAAGTCCATCTTCCTGACCGCAGGGAGCGGAGAAGTACCGCTCGCGCCGGGTACGAATGTCGTCGATGAAGGCGGCAATCAAGCGCACAACAACATGCAGCCCTATCTCGTCATCAACTACATGATTGCGCTCAACGGCATCTTTCCGTCTCGCGACTGAGACTTCCACCGCGAAGCGTTCAGCCCCCGCAAACCGCTTCCATGCTTGAGCTTTCCCGAACTGCGCTTCGTGAGAGGCGCCCCGTTCCTGACGCTGATTTGCAATCGATGCTTGAAAGGGACTTCGGCGATGTCAGACCCCTTTATTGGCGAAATCCGGCTGTTCGGGTTCCCACGGGTGCCGGATGGCTGGCTGGCCTGCAATGGACAGAGCCTGTCGATCTCGGAATACACCCCGCTTTATACCCTCATCGGTACGATCTATGGCGGCGATGGCGTGCAGACCTTCAATACGCCCGATCTGCGCGGTCGCGTGCCAATCGGCCAGGGCCAGGGGCCGGGTCTGCCGCTGTACGTGCTTGGCCAAATCGCAGGCGAGGACGAGCACGTTCTGATCGAGAACGAGATGCCCGTGCATAACCACGCACTGATGTCGTCGACCGCCGCCGCCGAGACGGGGACGCCCGGAACGATGGTTCACTTGGCCACGGCGTCAGCCGGAAATCTTTACGCGCCGGCGGCGGATGCCGCGCCGTATGAGACGATGGCGGCCTGCGTCGCATTGGCAGGCAACACTGTCCCGCACAACAACATCATGCCGACGGTCGTGGGCAACTACTGCATCTGCTTCAACGGCGTCTTCCCGTCATCGGGCTGATCGCACCCCGTCCTGCGCGTCGGCAGATTTCACGCTTCACTGGATTTGAGGAGAGACCAAGTGTCGGACCCGTATGTCGGCGAAATCCAGGCCTTTCCGTTTAGCTTTGCTGCTCAGGGCTTCAACCAGGCCTGGCTGCCATGCTTTGGCCAGTTGCTGCCGATCCAGCGATTCACACCATTGTTTGCCTTGATCGGCACCTATTACGGCGGCAACGGGACCAGCAATTTCCAGTTGCCCAATCTGAGCGGCTCTATCACCAACGGCCAAGGTGATGGTCCGGGTCTCCAGCCGCGGGTGTTCGGCGAATCGATCGGGAGCAGCACGGTCGGCCTGGTCACCAGTGAGATGGCGGCGCACACCCACGGTCTGCAGTTGGGGAGCAAGACGGCCGCAAATGCGGCGCCTGGTCCGGGAACGGCCGGGACCATGGCCGCCATCGATCCCATCTTCAATGGTTTCGTGCCGCTGCCGAGCACCACCACGCTGGCACCGAACGCCATGACTCTGACCGGGCAGGGCATTCCGCATGACAACACGCAGCCGACCCAGGCGCTGATCTGGTGCATCGCCTATGCCGGCATCTTCCCGTCGTTCAACAATTCCTGAACCGATGGACGCGATCGCGTTGATGACGATCGCAACCGAGATCGTCTCGCCGGATGCCCGATTGCGGTTGCGGCTCGCCGGGACCGCCGATGAGCCGTTTCTTCGCGACCTCTTCAAATCCGTCAAAGGCGCCCAACTCGCAACAGCCGGCCTGCCGCCCGCGATGCGCGACCTCGTGCTGGCGCAGCAATATCGCGCGCAGGTCGCGGGCTATGCGGCGCAATGCCCTGCGGCGCAATCGCTGATCATCCTCCGCGATGGTGCGCCGGTCGGACGGCTGCTGCTCGACCGCGCGGCGTCGCGATGGCACGTGGTCGATCTGGCGTTGCTGCTGGGGGCACGCAACGCCGGTGTCGGTCGCGAGATCATGCAGGCGGTCGCCACGGCGGCACGGGAGCAGGGCGCCGCGGTGCTGTCGCTCGCGGTCGCGACGGCCAATGAGGACGCGATGCGATTCTACGTCCGGCTGGGTTTCCAAGATGTCGCTGACGGTGCGAACGCGTCGCATCGCAAAATGGAGCTGACGCTCGCCCGCTGAGCTCGCTCCGGCTCACGGGCGAACAGGCGCCACCTCGCGCAGGAACGCGATCAACGCCTCATTCACCGCTTCAGCGCATTCCTGCTGGATCCAGTGCCCCGCGCCCTCGATGATCAGCTTGCGCCGGAGATCGGGCAGCACGCGCGCCATCTCCTGAACGCGCTTGGCGCCGATGATCCCGGTCACGACCGCGTCCTCGCTGCCGGCGATGAACAGTGACGGCTGACGGATCTGCGCATCCTGCCAGGGCGCGGTGAGCTCCCAGTTGCGATCGATGTTGCGGTACCAGTTCAGGCCACCGCGAAAACCGGACACGCGATAGGCGTCGATGAACTCCGCGAGGTCGGCCTCGCTCAGCCACGCGGGCAGAGGCAGGTCCGGGGTCGCGGCGCCGAGGAAGCCGTTGCCCGGCGCGACGAACAGCGACTGCGGATCGGAGAAGCCGCGCGCCAGCACGGTGCGCATCGTCAGCGCGACGTCGCGCTCGAGTTCGGTCTCTGCGACACCAGCGGTCTGAAAATACTGCCAGTAGAAGTTCTCGATCCCGCCAGCCCGCAGCGTGTCGAGCGGCCGGGCCCGACCGCGGAACGGAGGCGGGACGCTCAGGCCGGCGACGGCCGTGAACAGGTCGGGCCGGAACAGCGCGGCGTGCCACGCCACCGGCGCGCCCCAGTCGTGGCCGATGATGATGGCCTGCCGCTCGCCGAGCGCGCCGACCAGCGCCACCATGTCGCCCACGATGTCGAAGATCGTATAGGCGGCGGCGTCGGCCGGCGCCTGCGAGCGGCCGAAACCGCGCATGTCCGGTGCGGCGACGCGATAGCCGGCCCCGGCGAGAGCCGGAATCTGGTGCCGCCACGAATAGGACAGCTCGGGCCAGCCGTGGCACAGCAGCACGAGCGGCCCCGCGCCCTGCTCGCGCACGAACAGCTCAATTCCATTGGCCTTGACGATCCGCGTCGATGACACCGTATCCGCCCTCGATTGCCTGATTTTTACGTGGCTGTCGCAATGGTATCGCACCGCCTGCGAGGCTGCGCAAATCCCGGGACAGTTGCCGGATCCGCAGGACTGCCGAGTTGTTTGCGCATCGCGCAGCTGCTAGTTTGCAAGCGCGCTCCAGAGCTTAGCCGATGGATTTCATGACCTTCCCGTTCCCTCGCTCCGGTTTGATGTCCGGACGGGCGACGCGTGCGCTCGTCGTCCTGGCGGCCGTGATCGCCGTCGGGTGGAGCGGCATGCTCTACGCCGCCAATCAGAGCGTCCAGGGCGCGAAAAAGGACGACGGCGGCTTCGACGGTGATGCGCCGACCGCGATCCTGGTCGAAGCCAGCAGCGGCAGCGTGCTGTTCGAGAAGAATGCGGACGAGCTGCGCGCGCCGTCGAGCATGATGAAGCTGATGACCGCCGAGGTCGTCTTCAACGCCGTCAAGGACGGCACGATCAAGCTCACCGACGAGTACCGGATCAGCGAGAACGCCTGGCGGCGGGGCGGGGCGCCGTCCGGCGGCTCGACCATGTTCGCCGCGCTGAACAGCAAGGTCTCGGTCAGCGACCTGCTGCGCGGCGCCCTCATCCAGAGCGGCAACGATGCCTGCATCGCGCTCGCCGAGGGCATGGCGGGCAACGAGAAGATCTTCGCGGCCGACTACATGACCAAGCGCGCCCGCGAGCTCGGCCTGACCAAGTCGACTTTCGCCAATTCCAACGGGCTGCCGGACCCCGGCAACAAGATGACGGTGCGCGAGTTGGCGATGCTCGCCCGGCACATCATCCTGGATTTCCCGGAGTTCTATAAGATCCTCGGCGAGAAGGAATTCACCTGGAACAAGATCCGGCAGCAGAACCGCAATCCGCTGCTGAATGCGATGGAAGGGGCCGACGGGCTCAAGACCGGCTTCACCAAGGAAGGCGGCTACGGCATGGTCGGCTCGGCCGTGCAGAACGGCACGCGGCTGATCGTCGTGGTCAACGGTCTGGAGGATCCCGAGGACCGCGCCACCGAAGCCAAGAAGATGCTCGAATGGGGCTTCCGCAATTTCGAGACCCGCACCTTGTTCGCCGCCGACCAGACGCTCGGCTATGCCAAGGTGTTCGGCGGCGAGAGCCGCTCGGTCAAGCTGTCCAGTCCGGTGCCGGTCAAGGTGATGGTGCAGAAGAACGGCGGCGAGAAGCTGATCGCGCGTGTCGTCTACAGTGGACCCGTGAAGGCGCCGATCGAGCCGGGTCAGAAGGTCGGGGTTGTCAGGGTCTGGCGCGGCCCCAATATCGCCATGGAGGCCCCCGTCTATGCCGCAGAGGCAGTGGGCAGGGGGTCGACGATGCGGCGCGCGATCGATGGGGCCAGCGAGCTCGTGATCGGAATGTTCCGCGCCGGGGCCGAGAAGCTCTAGAGACATGGCGGATTTAGCTTTGAAACGTGGTCCTGGCCGCGGCCGATTCGTCACTTTCGAGGGCGGCGAGGGCGCGGGAAAATCCACGCAGATCAAGATCTTGGCGGACCGTCTTGAGAAAGACGGCGTGCGCATCGTGCTGACCCGCGAGCCCGGCGGATCGCCGGGGGCGGAAATCATGCGCCACCTCGTGCTGTCAGGGATGGGCAAGCTGCTCGGGCCTGAAGCCGAGACGCTGCTGTTCGCGGCCGCCCGCGACGACCATGTGCGCAACGTGATTCTCCCGGCCCTGAACCAGGGCAGCTGGGTGCTGTGCGACCGCTTCTTCGATTCGACGCGGGCCTACCAGGGCAGCCAGGGCAAGGTCGCGCCCGACGTGCTCAATGCGATGCAGCGGGTGACGATCGGCGATCTCAAGCCGGACCTCACCGTGATCCTGGACGTGCCTGCGGAGGTCGGGATGAAACGGGCCGCGGATCGGCGCGGCAACGGCGCACCGGATCGCTTCGAGGGCGAGGACGTCAAGTTCCACCAGGGCCTGCGCGAGGCGTTCCGCAAGATCGCGGCCGACGATCCCAAGCGCTGCGTCCTGATTGATGCGACGGCGAGCGCCGACAACGTTTCGCACATCATCTGGGATGCCGTGCGCGAGCGGCTGCTCGCGGTAGCCGTGGCTGCCGCCTCATGAGCGCGCGCAAGGTCGAGCCTGAGATCAGCGTCCGCCATCCGCGCGAGACGACCGCCCTGTTCGGACACCGCGAGGCCGAAGCGGCGCTGCTGTCCGCCTATCGCAGCGGACGGATGGCGCATGCCTGGCTGATCGGCGGCCCGCAGGGGATCGGCAAGGCCACGCTGGCCTACCGCATGGCCCGCTTCGTGCTGGCGCACCGCGATCCCGCCTCCGCCGAGGTGGGCGCGGCTGATTCGCTGCATGTCGCTCCGGACGACCACGTCGCGCGTCTGATCGCCTCCGAGGCCCATGGCGGACTGCTCACCCTGGAGCGGTCAGCCAACGACAAGGGCTTGCTGCGCACCGTCATCACCGTCGACGAGACCCGCGAGACGATCTCGTTCTTCGGCTCGACCGCGGCGGTCGAGGGCTGGCGCGTCTGCATCGTCGACACCGTCGATGAGCTCAATACCAACGCTGCCAATGCGCTGCTCAAGATCCTCGAGGAGCCGCCGCAGCAGTCGCTGTTCCTGCTCGTGAGCCACGCGCCGGCGCGGGTGCTCGCCACCATCAAGTCGCGCTGCCGCAGGTTGTCGCTGCGGGCGCTGTCGACCGACGACGTGATGCGTGCCGCGGCCGAGGCCACCGGCAGCGATGCGGCCGATCCGGCGCTGCGCGAGGCGGCGAGCGCGTCCGAGGGCAGCGTCGCGCGGACCCTGATGCTGCTCGGCGGCGACGGGCTGCAGCTGCAGACCCGGACGGCGGCGCTGCTCGCGAGCCTGCCGCGCATCGATCCAAGCGAGCTCCATGCCCTGGGCGACGCGCTCGGAACCAGCGACCGCGTGGCGCTGGCGAGCTTCCTCGACAGCATCGAGCGCTGGGTGGCGGCGCGGCTGCGCGCCGGTGACGCCAACGCGGAACTGCCGCGCCTTGCACGGCTGGCGGAGGTATGGGAAAAGATCGTCCGCGCCGCGCGCGACACCGAATCCTATAATCTGGAACGAAAACCGCTGGTTTTCTCGGTGTTCGGGATGCTCGCCGAAGCCACGCGCTGACCGCGCCGACCATCATCCCGAGATCGCCAGGACTAATCCGTCGACCGACGTCGTCAAAGAGGAATTTGCCGTGGCCAAGGCCAGCAAGACTACCGTGAAGAAGGGCAAGCCCGCGAGCAAGGGCGCCGCGAAGAAGGCTGCTGCCAAGAAGACTGCGAAGTCGCCGGCAAAGAAGGCCAAGGCCAGCGCCAAGAAGGCGGCGACGGCGAAGGACAAGGACGCCAAGGACAAGGCGAGCAAGGCCAAGGCTGCGAAAGCTGCGCCTGCGAAGGCCAAGAGCAAGGCACCGAAAGCGGCCAAGAGCGCTCCGAAGAAGGCCGTAAAGGCGCCGGCCAAGAAGGCCGCGGCCAAGCCGGCGGCACCGCCGGCCAAAACGGTGACCACCAAACCCGTTGCGGCGAAGAAGGCCGCCGCGCCGAAACCGCCGGCCGCGCCGAAGAAGGCTGCGCCGGCCGTGGTCGAAGCGCCGAAGCCGCCGCGTCCCGCGAAGCCGAAGGCGCCGCGGAAGCCGAAAGTCGAGGCCGTCGCGATTCCCGAGATCGAGATCGCCGAGGCCGAAATCGTCGAGATCGAGGTGACCGAAGTCGAGGTGACGGAGATCGTGGAATCACCGGCGCCCGACGCGGCTGCGCCCGCCGACGCCAACACCTTCTACGTCACGACCGCGATCGCCTATCCCAACGGCAATCCGCATATCGGCCACGCCTATGAGGCGATCGCGACCGATGCGATCGCGCGCTTTGCGCGGCTCGACGGCAAGGACGTGTACTTCCTGACCGGCACCGACGAGCACGGGCTGAAGATGGTGCAGACCGCGCAGAACGAGGGTCTGACGCCGGGCGAGCTCGCCACCCGCAACGCCGGCCGCTTCCGCGACATGGACGAGCGGCTCAACGTCTCGTTCGACCGCTTCATCCGCACCACCGAACCGGCACACCACAAATCGGTGCAGGCGATCTGGAACCGCATGCGCGAAAATGGCGACATCTATGCCGACAGCTATGCCGGCTGGTACTCGGTGCGCGACGAGGCCTATTACGCCGAGGACGAGACGGTCGTCGACGAGCACAACGTCCGCCGCGGACCGCAGGGCACGCCGGTCGAATGGGTCGAGGAGAAGAGCTATTTCTTCCGCCTGTCGGCCTACCAGGACAGGCTGCTCGCGCTCTATGAGAGCCAGCCCGACTTCATCGGCCCGGACGCGCGGCGCAACGAGATCATGAGCTTCGTCAAGGGCGGGCTGAAGGATCTCTCGATCTCGCGCACCACCTTCGACTGGGGCGTCCGCGTGCCCCACGACGAGGAGCACGTAATGTATGTGTGGGTCGACGCGCTGACCAACTACATCACCGGCGTCGGCTTCCCCGACGAGGACGATGCCAATTGGAAGTACTGGCCGGCCGACGTGCACGTCATCGGCAAGGACATCATCCGCTTCCACGCGGTGTACTGGCCGGCGTTCCTGATGTCGGCCGGCGTGCCCGTGCCGAAGCGGGTCTATGCCCACGGCTTCCTGTTCAACAGGGGCGAGAAGATGTCGAAATCGGTCGGCAACGTCGTCGATCCGTTCAACCTCGCCGATCAGTATGGCGTCGACCAGCTGCGCTACTTCTTCCTGCGCGAGGTGCCGTTCGGCCAGGACGGCAACTACAATCACGAGGCGATCGTCGCGCGCATCAATGCCGATCTCGCCAACGATCTCGGCAATCTCGCGCAGCGCTCGCTGTCGATGATCGCAAAGCAGCTCGGCGGCCAGCTGCCGGAGCCCGGCGAGTTCTCGGCCAACGACAGAGCGATCCTGGCGGAGGCCGACGCGATGATCGGCGCCGCGCGCAAAGCCATGGCGACGCAGCAGATCCACCAATGGCTGAACGCCGTGTGGTCGGTCGTGGCCGAAGCCAACCGCTATTTCGCGGGCGAAGCGCCGTGGGCGCTGGCCAAGACCGATCCGAAGCGCCAGCACACGGTGCTTTACGTCACCGCCGAGGTGATCCGGCAGGTCGCGATCCTGACCCAGCCGGTGATGCCGACCGCGTCCGCGAAGCTGCTCGACAGCCTGGGCGTCCCCGAGGACGAGCGCAGCTTCGCGCGGCTTGGCGGCGATGTCCGGATTGCGGCCGGCACGCAGCTGCCGGCGCCGCAGGCGGTGTTCCCGCGCTATATCGAGCCGACGGCGGCGGAGTGATGCTGGTCGACAGCCACTGCCATCTGGACTTCCCGGATTTCGCTGAGGATCTGGATGGCATCGTCGCGCGTGCCGCGGCGGCCGGCGTCGGCCGCCTGGTGACGATCTCAACGCGGGTGCGCAGGCTGCCCGAACTGCTCGCCATCGCCGAGCGGTTCGAGAACGTGTTCTGCTCGGTCGGCACCCATCCGCACAATGCGGACGAGGAGGATGGCATCGCGGCCGAGGAGCTGATCGCATTGGCGAGCCATCCCAAGGTGGTCGCGCTCGGCGAGGCCGGGCTCGACAATTTCTACGACCATGGCTCCAAGGACGCCCAGGAGCGCGGTTTTCGCGCGCACATTGCGGCCGCGCGTGAAACCGGCCTGCCGCTCGTGATCCACACCCGCGAAGCGGACGAGCAGTGCAGCCGCATCCTCGAAGAGGAGATGGCGCGCGGAGCTTTCAAGGCCGTGCTGCATTGCTACACCGGCGGACGCGAGCTGGCGATGAAGGCGATCGACCTCGGACTGCACATCTCGTTCACGGGCATCGTGACCTTCAAGAAATCGGATGCCTTGCGCGCGCTCGCCGCCGAGGTGCCGGCCGACCGCATCATGGTCGAGACCGACGCGCCGTATCTCGCGCCCGGCAAGTTCCGCGGCAAGCGCAACGAGCCGGCCTATGTGGTCGAAACCGCGAAGGTGCTGGCGGAAACCCGCGGCGTCTCGTTCGAGGCGTTCTCGCGCCAGACCACCGAGACCTTCTTCAAGCTGTTCTCCAAGGTGCCGCGGCCCGAGGTGCACGCATGACGACGACGCTCACCATCCTCGGCTGCGGCTCCTCGGCCGGCGTGCCGCGCCCGGCGCTGGGGTGGGGCGCCTGTGACCCGAACAATCCGAAAAATCGCCGCCGCCGCTGCTCGCTGCTGGCAGAGCGCCGCGGCGCGCATGGCATCACGCGCGTCGTGATCGACACCTCGCCCGATCTGCGCGAGCAGCTGATCGATACCGAGGTCGATCACATCGATGCGGTGTTCCTCACCCACGAGCATGCCGACCAGACCCATGGCATCGACGATCTGCGCTCGGTGGTGATGCACCAGCGGCGGCGCATTCCGGTCTACCTGAACCAGTCCACCGCCAAGGACATCATGCACCGGTTCTCGTACTGCTTCATCTCGCCGCCCGGCAGCGACTACCCGCCGATCCTGACCCAGCACTCGATCGAAGCCGGCGAGACGCAGGCGGTGGAAGGCAAGGGCGGCGAGCTGAAGCTGACGGCGTTCCTGGTCCAGCACGGCAACATCCCCGCGCTCGGCTACCGCATCGGCGACGCCGCCTACACGCCGGACCTCAACGACATCCCGGAGGAGAGCTGGGGCGCGCTGGAAGACCTCGATCTCTGGATCATCGACGGCCTGCGCCCCGCGTCGCATCCAAGCCATTTCTCGGTCAACGACGCGCTCGCCTGGATCGAGCGCTTCAAGCCGAAGCGCGCCGTCATCACCAACATGACCGCCGACCTCGACTACGAAGTGCTGCGCCAGAGCCTGCCGGAGGGCGTAGTGCCGGCATATGATGGGATGCGGCTGGAGATCGGGTAAAGCACCCCGGTTGATACGGCCGTCATTGCGAGGAGCCGAAGGCGACGAAGCAATCCAGAGTCGTCGCGGGACCCTGGATTGCTTCGCTTCGCTCGCAATGACGCTTTTGGTCGGCCTCGAGGTTTCCAGTTCTGCCAACACCAAGAACATGGAGAAACTGCCATGTTGTCGCTGTTCTTCGAGGTCGAGGTCAAGCCGGGACGGCTCGACCAGTATCTGCAACTCGCCGCCGCGCTGCGGCCCGAGCTCGACGCGCTCGGCGGCTGCCTGTTCCTCGATCGCTTCCGCAGCCTGTCGCGCGACAACCTGATCCTGTCCTATCAGATCTGGCAGGACGAGGGCGCCATGGCCGCGTGGCGCGTCCATGCCCACCACCACGACATCCAGACCCTCGGCCGCGACAAGGTGTTTTCCGACTATCGTCTTCGCGTCGCCGAGCTGATCCACGAGGTGAAGCCGGGGCAGGCCGCCTGGCAGCCGGAGCGCCGCGGCACCTACAATGATCCGAAGCGGAGGGCGCCGACCTATGTGCTCGTCCTCGAAACGGCTGAGCCGCAGCTCAGCGCTGGGACGGACCTGCCGGTCGCGAGCTTCTCCAGCGTCTATCGCGAGGGCCGTTTCGCGCATCTGATCGAATTGCCGGATGAGGCGACCGGGCTTGCGCTGAGCACACGGCTGCTCGCCGAACCCGGCGCCGACAACATTCGCGTCGTCGAGATCGTCAGAGACTACGGCATGTACGACCGCAGCGAAGCGCCGCAGTACTATCCGGAGAAGAGCAGGGATTTGTAGCTTCGTCATTGCGAGCGCAGCGAAGCAATCCAGGGCTGAGCAAGGACTCTGGATTGCTTCGCTGCGCTCGCAATGACGGCTTGGTTGATATTGTGCCTCTCAGCTACGCCGAGATCGCCTTGGCCGAGTCGACCTGATTGCGCAGCAGGAATTTCTGGATCTTGCCGGTCGACGTCTTCGGGATCGGGCCGAACACGATCGTCTTCGGCGTCTTGAAGCCGGACATGTGGCTGCGGCAATAGGCGATGATCTCGGCCTCCGTGGCCTCGGCGCCGTCCTTCAACTCGACGAAGGCGCAGGGCACCTCGCCCCATTTCGGATCGGGTTTTGCGACGACGGCGGCGAATAGCACGGCGGGGTGTTTGTAGAGGATGTCCTCGACCTCGACGGACGAGATGTTCTCGCCGCCGGAGATGATGATGTCCTTGGAGCGGTCCTTGATGATGACGTAGCCATGGGCGTCGAGCACGCCGAGGTCGCCGGTGTGGAACCAGCCGCCGGCAAACGCTTCCTGGGTCGCCTTGTCGTTCTTGAGGTAGCCCTTCATGACGATGTTGCCGCGGAACATCACCTCGCCGATGGTCTCGCCGTCGCGCGGTACCTCCTGCATCGTCTGCGGGTCGAGCACGGTGACGGCTTCCTGCAACGGATACGGCACACCCTGGCGGCGCTTCATCTGCGCGCGCTCGGCGGCGGGCAGGTCGTCCCAGCCCGGCTGCTCGGCGCACACCGAGGCAGGGCCATACACTTCGGTCAGGCCATAGACATGCGTCAGCTTGATGCCGATGCTCTCGGCGCCTTCGAGCACGGCCACCGGCGGCGCGGCGCCGGCGATCAGGCCGACCACCGGCTTGTCGCGCTTGCCCTTCGGCGCATCCGGCGCGTTGATCAGGACGTTGTAGACGATCGGCGCGCCGCACATGTGGGTGACGCCGTGGGTCTTGATCAGCTCGAAGATCCTGGTCGGCTCGACCTTGCGCAGGCAGACATTGATGCCGGCCGCCGCGGCCATGGTCCAGGGGAAGCACCAGCCGTTGCAGTGGAACATCGGCAGCGTCCAGAGATACACCGGATGCTGTCCGAGCCCGCCCGCGAGGATGTTGCTGACGGCGTTGAGGTAGGCGCCGCGGTGATGGGTAACGACGCCCTTGGGATTGCCCGTCGTGCCCGAGGTATAGCTCATCGCGATCGCGTCCCATTCATCTGCGGGACGGCGCGGCTCGAAGGTGGGATCGCCCGAGGCGACGGCGGCCTCGTATTCGATCTCGCCGATGCGGCTGCCGCCGGCATAGGAGGCGTCGTCGACGTCGATCACGAACGGCTTGGGGTTGCTCATCAGCTTGAGCGCTTCGCTGATCACGCCGGAGAATTCCGGATCGACCAGGATGATCTTGGCCTGGCCGTGATCGAGCTGGAACGCGATCGACGGCGCATCGAGCCGGATGTTGAGCGTGTTGAGTACGGCGCCGGCCATCGGCACGGCGAAATGGACCTCGTTCATCGCCGGGATGTTCGGCAGCATCGCCGCGACCGTGTCGCCCTCGCCGATGCCACGGCCGGCGAGATAGGACGCGAAGCGCCGGCAGCGTTCATAGGTCTGGCGCCAGGTGAGGCTGCGGCCCTCATAGACCGTGCTGACATGATCGGGATAGACCGCCGCGCTGCGCACCAGGAAGCTGAGCGGGGTCAGGGGCACGTAGTTGGCCGGGGTCTTGTCCAGGCCGATCTGATACTGGTTCGTGCTCATCGCTGTCCTCCCTCGTCACCTCAAGAGTTTACAGGAACCCGATCGAAATCCACGGAAAAATCGCCACGATGATGAGGCCGATCAGAAGCGCCAGCATATAGCCCCAGATCGGCCGGATGCCCTCGGCGGGATCGACCCGGCCGATCGCGCAGGCGGCGTAATATCCCACTCCGAACGGGGGGGCGAACAGGCCGATTCCCATCGCCAGGATCACGACCATGGCATAATGCACCTCGTGCACGCCGACGGCGCGCGCGATCGGAAACAGCAGCGGCCCGAACAGCACGATCGCCGGAATGCCCTCGAGCACACTGCCGAGGATCGTGAACGCGATGATCGAGACGGCGATGAAGGTCGCAGGACCGCCCGGCAGGCCCGTCATGGCCGCCGCCAGCGACCGCGAGAATCCGGACTGTGTCAGCCCCCAGGCCATGCCGGTGGCCGTGCCGATGATCAGCAGGATGGCGCCGGACAGCGCCGCCGTCTCGACCAGCATCGGCCTCAGGCGCCGCCAGTCGAAGCGGCGATAGATCAAGAGGCCGGCGAGGACGCCATAGACGATCCCGATGGTCGAGACCTCCGTCGCGGTGGCGATGCCCTCGACCACGGCGGCGCGGATCACGAAGGGCAGGGCCAGGGCAGGGACCGAGACGATGAAGGCCTTGCCGATCTCGCGGCCAGTGGCACGGCGGACACCGCTCATGTCCTCGCCCCGATAGCGCCACCACACCAGCGTGCACAGCGTGAATGCGAGCACGACGCCCGGCAGCAGGCCGCCGGTGAACAGCGCCGCGATCGAGACGCCGGTGACCGAGCCGATCGTGATCAGCACCAGGCTCGGCGGGATGGTCTCGGTCTGCGCGCCGGTGGCGGCGAGCAGGGCGACGAGATCGCCCGGCTTGGCACCGCGCGCCTTCATCTCCGGAAACAGCACCGGCGCGACCGCGGCCATGTCGGCCGCCTTGGCGCCTGATATGCCCGACACGAGATACATCGCGCCGACCAGCACGTAGTGCAGGCCGCCGCGGACGTGGCCGAGCAGGCTCGCCAGGAACGCGACCATCGCACGCGCCATGCCGGTCATCTCGATCAGCAGGCCGAGGAAGACGAACAGCGGCACCGAAAGCAGGATGAGGTGGCTCATGCCCTCGTCCATGCGGCCGACCAGCACCATCAGCGGCGTACGCGTCGTCAGCGACAGATAGCCGAAGATCGCCAGCCCGAACGCGAACGCGATCGGGACGCCGGCGAAGACACAAAAGCCGACCACGCCGACGAAGAAGATGATCAGGTTGAGGTTGCCGAGCGGCTTGAGCGCCGGCTGCGCCAGCCAGAACAGCGCGACCACCGCTGCAATGGAGATCAGAGCCAGCAGCATCGTCTTGAGACTGGCCGCGCGCGCCAAGCGGATCAGCGCAAACAGCGCCATCAGGCCGATGCCGACCGGCAGCGCCGCGGCGCGGCAGATATTGGAGATCTGCAGCGCCGGCGTGGTGATGTAGCTTTCCTCGTAGGCGTAGTCCCACGACGGCCAGGCGATCATCACCAGGAACGCCAGCGCAGCCGCCGTGGCGACAAGATCGAGATAGGCGCGCAAGCCGGGGCTCGCGCGCGCCACCATCGCGGTCATGCGCATGTGCTCGCCGCGGCGGAACGCCACCGCGGCGCCCAGCATCGCGAGCCACAGGAACAGGATCGAGGCCAGTTCGTCCGACCAGATCAGCGGCCGGTGCAGCCCGTAGCGCGCGACCACGCCCGCGAACAGGATGACGATCTCGGCGACGACCAGCAGCGCCGCCGGGATCTCGACCAGCAGGCCGAGCCAGGATTCGAGCGTATCGAGAAACGACCGCCGGCGAGGGGACTCGATGATCACCTCGCCGATCGCGATTTCCGTGTACTCGGCATGCGCCATGACGTCACCCGAACGCGCTTACGTCAGTCCGACTCAAGACAGCTTGCCGACGGCCTTTTCCAGCAGCGCCCAGGCCTCGTCGCCATACTTGCCCTTCCACTCAGCATAGAATCCGGCGGTGCGCAGCTTGTCGCGGAACGGCGCCACGACGGGCTGATTGAACGTCAGGCCCTTCGATGCGAGGTCCGCCTGCAGGCCGGCATTGAGCTTGGCAACGTCCTCGCGCTCCTTCACCGCGGCGGCGTTGATGTGCTTGGCAACGATGGCGCGCATGTCGGC
This sequence comes from Bradyrhizobium sp. SSBR45G, assembly GCF_030159255.1. GTDB lineage: Bacteria > Pseudomonadota > Alphaproteobacteria > Rhizobiales > Xanthobacteraceae > Bradyrhizobium. The sequence goes on from NZ_BSCT01000001.1 coordinate 446,225, forward strand.
CGGCACGGCTTCCCAGGCGCGGCGGTTGGCCAGGAACCAGAAGCCGTCCCACATGTGGTTGGTCAGCGAGCAGTATTTCTGCACCTCGTAGAGCTTGGCGGTCGAGATGATCGCGAGCGGGTTTTCCTGGCCCTCGACGACCTTGGTCTGCAGCGCCGAATAGACCTCGCTGAAATTGATCGAGGCGGGTGCGGCCTCGAACGCCTTGAACATCGACGTCCACAGCGGCGACACCGGCACGCGGATCTTGAACCCCTTGAGGTCGTCCGGCCCGTTGATCGCCTTGGTTGACGACGTCGTCTGGCGGAAGCCGTTGTCCCAGATCTTGTCCATGACCATCAGGCCGGCCTTGCTGATCTGGCCGCGCACATAGGCGCCGAGATCGCCGTCCATGGCCTTCCAGACCGTGTCGTAGTCCGGGAATGCGAAGCCGATGCCGTTGATCGAGGCCGCCGGCACGAGCGTTGCCAGGATCAGGCCCGAGAGCGTGAAGAACTCGACGCCGCCGGAGCGGATCTGGCTCAGCATGTCCGTGTCGGAGCCGAGCTGGTTGTTCGGGAATATCTGCAGGTCGAACTTGCCGTTGGTCTCGGCCTTGATCGCCGCCGCCATCTCCTTGGCGCGGACGTTCAGCGGATGCGTGTCGGGCAGGTTGTTGGCGTACTTGTAGGTAAAATCGGCGCTCTGCGCGCGCGCGACATGCGGGGCCGCGATTCCACCCAGAACGGCCGAGGCCGCAGTGGCCTTCAACAGCGCGCGTCGTGACAGGCTCATTCTCGTTTCTCCCTTACGAAGCTTCTTCTTGTTGCATCTGCGCCGAATGACATCGCGGACGAATCCTGCGACGTCAGCGGCGTCCGTCTGCGCTTATTGCAGCGATGGGCCGCAGCGGCAATATCGGCGTTCGCGACAGACGCCACGGAGCGGCTTCCGAGGGTTTTGGAGCCACCATCGAGGGAGGTTCGCGGAGCCGTCTGGAAGACCCGGCAACGGAGGAAGATCTGAGCTCTTGGCGCCAAGCCGCTGATCTTCCTCAGCATATAAATATTCCATAATATACCTTATGCGAATTGGCTATGCCGGTTTCGGACCGATCCCCCACCAGTCCTTCGTGGCCGAAACTCACGGGACTCGGTCTTGCCGTTGGGGATGTCACCTCGGTGGCGCGGGTTCATCGCTGGCTTCAAGGCGGCGGCCAAGCCCAGGCGCGCGTCAGAGCGCGAGATTGAACTTCAGCATGGTCAGGCGCGGATGGGTTTCTTTCATTCCGAGCGCGACGGCCTGGTGGAGTATCTCGCGGGCTGTATCCTTGTCGACGACGAGGCCGAGGATCCGCAGCGGGTCGTACATCTTGTTGACGGGCAGCTCCCCGGTTTCGAGCTCGGCCGTCACAGAACTGGTCCAGTGCTTGTAGGGCCCCCAATGGCTCATCTGGGGCGCCGTCAAAGTGCCCCTGTCAGGTCCCAGAAAATCTCCGACGCTGTGCCAATAGTTCGACCGGAAGGTTGCGCGCAGTCCCCGCTCCCACAGCGGACGGGCCACGCCTTCAAACAGCGCCATCGGAATCGAATCGGAAGACTCGTTGATGTCCAACAGACGCGAAGCGACGACCGAGCGTATCTCGACGTCGCCAATCTCGACCACGAGCCGGATGAAGTCGTCGCCGAGCTCCGTCAAGTCGCTCTGTTGCGCCATGTCCAGCGGGGTGACACCACGCGCCTGCGCCAGTTGATCGAGCGTTTGACGCGCTCCTTCCGTCTCCACACCGATCAGCGCCTTGAGCTTGCTTTCTGCCACAGCGCGCACCTTCGCCGACCGATCGGCGAGAAAATGCTTCAACAGACGCACCTGCGATGGGAGGCTGTCTCGAGGCCATGCACCTCTGTCGATCGTGGATAGCAGCTCGAGTCGCACGGCGGTCGGTTCCGACGGCCCCAGCGACACCAGCAGATCATAGGCGGCCTGACGGTCCCTCCGGAGCAGGTCTTCGAACGCCCGTACCCGGCGTTTCGGTTTCCATCGCGCCCAGTTCGCCGCGGTGAGGCGATTTCCCTCGTGGAACGGCGTCACGCCATTGTCCGACAACCAGTCGACCCACGGCTGATACAGCGCGGCATATTGCGCACTCCCAGGAGCAGGAACCCAGTCCGATGGATGGGCGCAGAAGCCGCGCGCTTCCGCCAACGCGAGAAAATCGACGAGCGAACCATTGCCGAGCGGAAGTTCGTAGTCGAGGATGGCGCGAAAGGCCGTGCGGGCCGCGTCGCGCATGCGGGGAAGCCTGAGCTCCGGAAGATGCGACGCCAGCTCGGCGTCGGCGGCGCGGGTGACGGCAAAGCGCCGCTTGATCTGCAACAGTTCGCCAATGGACATTCGTTCGTCCTTCGATCGCGCCGCGCGTTGCGACCATCGAGTCGCTGCGCTTCCCTTTGTCGAGCACCGTAGCGATCAGAGGTTGAGGTTCGGCTAAAGGCCACGGCCATCATCGATGGTCTCGTCATCGCCGGGCGGCGTGACCGTGCACGTGTGAAATCGCCCCTCGTTCGTCACCCTGCAGTCTTGGTTTGGTCAAAGCCCTTGGCCAAATCGCAGGCGGGATTGGGCATGGGTGTTTCGCATATGGGACCCGAGGTTATGCCAGTTCAGTCGACGCCGAAGGAAGTCGATCCGGGCGATGTCGCGCTGTCGCCCGAGAACGAGCTCTGCGAGCAGATCTATCAACGCGTCCTCACCGAGGTGCGCGCCCGGATCGATCAGCGGATTGCGGCGATCGAGGCCCAGGCCGAAGCTGAAGCCGACGCTGAAGTGGAAGCGACCGAAGCTGCCGTGACCGCAGCCGACGCCGCGACCACAGCTGCGCCTCCTGCAACCCGGCGCCGGCCGGTGGTTCGCGCGGCGATCACGCTTGCGGCATCCGCCGGGCTCGTCGGCGCTGTCGTCACCTTGGCGCGCGATCATACGGAGACCCTCACCTCGGTCACCGACCGGATCGAGGCGGCGATTCAATCCATCCGTCGCGAGGCTCCCCAGATGGCGATGCCATCCGTCGGACGGGAGATGCCGATGGCCGGATCGAGCGCGGCCGAGGCCGCAGAGACGCCCCCAGCCTTGCCATCCCTCTTGCCGTCCCCATCTGCGTCACCATCGCCGGAGGCCGCGCCAGGGCGGTCCAGCGATCCGTCCTCCGCCATGGCGGAAGCCACGCCCGAGCACGACATGCCGGCAGCTCCCGATCGGGATCTCGCGCCCCTAATCGAGAAGATCGCGCACGACGTCGCCGCGCTGCAGACCGGGCTGCAGGATCTGAAGGTCAGCCAGGAGCAGGCCAGCCGCGATCATACCAGGGCGATCGAGCAACTGCAGGCAAGCCAGGAGCAGCTGGCGCGCACATTCCGGGCGTCGAAGACCGAGGCAGCGACGACCGTCGGTGCAGCCGTGCGTCCCGCGCCCCGCCCGCCACAGGCGCGCCCTCCTCGGTTTCCGAACTTCTGAGCTGATGAGATCCGGGCAGGGAGCAGGGACACCCCTGCTCCCTGCCCCTCGCCTTCAAAGATAGTTCGCCGCGGCTTCCGCCTCGAAACGATCCGGCGGGCCTTCCCAGACGATCTTGGCGTGGTCGAGCACGTAGACGCGGTCAGCGTGCGGAAGCGCGAAGGTGACATTCTGCTCGCCGAGCAGCACCGTGATCTTTGTGGTCTCGCGCAGCCGGTCGAGCGCCTTGGACAGTGTCTCCAGGATCACCGGCGCCAGTCCAAGCGTCGGCTCGTCGAGGATCAAGAGCTTCGGCTTCATCATCAGGGCGCGCGCGATCGCCAGCATCTGCTGTTCGCCGCCCGACAGCGTGCGCGCCAATTGCGGCTGCCTGGTCTTGAGGATCGGAAACAGCCCGAACAGCCAGTCGAGCCGCTCGCTGCGTTCCGCATCGGGCAACGCATTGCCGCCGAGCTCGAGATTTTCGCGCACGCTCATGTCGCCGAACAATTCGCGCGTCTCCGGGCACTGCACGATGCCCGAGCGCGCGATCTGCGCCGCGGTGCCACCGGCAAGGCTGCGCCCTGCCCATTTCACCTCGCCGGAGAACGGCACCAGGCCGGAGATGGCGTTGAACAGCGTCGTCTTGCCGGCGCCGTTGAGACCGACGACGGAGACGAACTCGCCTTCGTGGACGTGCAGCGAGACGTCCTGCAGCGCCTGAGCCTTGCCATAGAGCACGCCGACCTTGTCGACCTGCAGCGCCGGCGTGACGTCCTTGAAGCTCGCCTCGGGCCGCGCGGTTGAAACGAGCGCGCCGCCGAGATAGACGCGGCGCACGGTCTCGTCCTGCATCACCTCGCTCGCCTTGCCCTCGGCGATCTTCTCGCCGAGATACATCGCGAGCACGCGGTCGACCAGCGCCGAAACGCTCTTGACGTTGTGGTCGACCAGCAACACGGCATGGCCGTCGTCGCGGAATTCGCGAATGAGATTGGAGAAGTCGGCGACCTCCGAGGCGGTGAGGCCGGCGAACGGCTCGTCGACCAGCACCAGCTTCGGGCTGCGTGCGACAGCCTTCGCAAGCTCGAGACGGCGCAAATCGGCGAACGCCAAGGTCGGCGGCCGGCGCTCGATGACCTTGCCCAGGCCAACGCGCTCGGCAATCGCACGGGCGCGCGCATCGACGTCCTTGTCGGCGAACAGCCGCAGCAGCTTGTCCGGCAGCAGCGCGACCTTGATGTTCTCCAGGACGGTCTGGCGCGCCAGCGGGCGCGAATGCTGGAACACCAGCCCCACGCCCATGCGCGCGATTCGATGCGATGGCAGGCCTGCGAGTTCGACGCCGTCGAGCTTGACGGAGCCCGCGGTCGGCCGCTCGACGCCCATCACGCTCTTCATCGCGGTCGACTTGCCTGAGCCGTTGGGCCCGATGAGACCGAGGATCTCGCCGGGGCGGATCGAGAAGCTCAGATCCTTGACCGCGACGAGGCCGCCGAAGCGTTTGGTGAGGCCGCTGACCTCCAGCATCGGAGCGCCGCTCATGCTTTGGCCCCTCCCCTGATCATGCCCAGGAATCCATCGGGGAAGAACAGGATGACCACGAGCGCGATCACCGAGACGATCAGGGTGGCGAGCTCGCCGAGCGGCCGCAGCAACTCGCCCATGCCGATCAGGAAGATTGCGCCGATCGCGGCACCGATCACGGTGCGCCGGCCGCCGAGCACGGCGGCGATGATGATCTGCACGCCGACGCCGACATCGACGAAGGTCGAGACCGAGGCGGTGCCCATGTAGAACACCATCAGCGCGCCGGCGAGGCCGGAGAAGAACGCGCTGACGACGAAAGCGGCGAGCTTGTGCTTGGTGACGTTGAAGCCGAGCGCGCCGGCCTGGATCTTGTCCTGGCCGCTGGCCTGCAGGATCAGGCCGATCGCGCTACGCGACAGGCCGAAGAGAATCGCGCCTGACACCAGCATGAAGCCGAGCGCGATCCAGTAGTTGGTCTTGGCGTCGATCGAGATGACGTCGGGCACCGCGAGGCCGATCTCGCCGCCGGTCAGCCCGGCGGCGACGACGATGAAGTTCTGCAGCATCAGCACGGCCACCAGCGTGGTAAGGCCGAAATACGGTCCGCTGACGCGCAGCGCCGGCAGCGCCAGCACGACGCCGCCGACCACCGCCGCCAGCGCGCCGGCCGCGATGCACAGCCAGATCGACAGGCCCGGCGAGAAATGCGCGTCGAGAATGCCGGCCGTGTAGGCGCCGACGCCGATCAGGAAGGTCGGACCGAAATTGACCTCGCCGGCGAAGCCGAACAGGAGATCCCAGGACATCGCGAACACCGCCGTGTAGTACGCAACCGTCAGCAGTCCGAGGACGTAGCCCGAGACATAGGTCGGCAGCACGAGCGCGACAATTACGGTGGCGAGGCCGATCCAGAACAGCCTGGATGAGACGAAATTCGGCATCCTCACCTCCGTCCGAACAGCCCTTGCGGGCGCAGATACATGACGACGACGAGCAGCAGCAGCGCTGGAATGGTTCGATAGGCGGGCGAGATCAGATAGGCCGTGCCGGTCTCGAGATAGCCGACGACATAGGCCGCAATCAGCGAGCCGGAGACGCTGCCGAGGCCGCCGAGCACCACGATCGAGAATGCGCTCGCCGTCAGCGGCCCGACGCTGTAGGAGCTGACTCCTAGGAACATGCCGAGCAGGATGCCGGCGACGCCCGCCAGCAGGCCGTAGATGGCCCAGACGGTGAGATAGATCGACGACAGCTCGATGCCCAGCAAGGTGACGCCGCGCGGGTTCATCGATGCCGCCATCACCGCCTTGCCGCGCCGGGTGCGGTTGACGAGAAACCACAACAACCCGATCGCGACCCAGCAGATCACGGCCGTGAAGTATTCGTTGCGCGGCGTCCGCACGCCGAGCACCGTGGTCACGCCTTCGACGATCGGCAGCACGGTCTTGGCGTTGTTGGTGAAGGCATAGGCGATCGCCTCCTGGATGATGATGCCCCAGAGCAGCGTCGCAGTCAGGATGAAGATCTCCTTCTCCGATTCCGCGATCACCTTGGAGCGCTGGATCGGCCTCACGGCGATGAAATAGGTGGCGAAGGCCAAAATGAAGCCGGCGATGATGCCAATCAGCGCGCCGGTATAGGGCCCGACGCCGAATTCGCTCGCGGCAGCCCAGGCTGCGACCGCGGCGCCGACCATGATGGCGCCGTGAGAGAGGTTGAGCACGCCCGAGACACCGAAGATGAGCGTGAAGCCGGTCGCGCCGAGCGCATACAGCGCGCTGATGGCGAAGCCATCAATCAAGATCTGCCAGAACAGCATTGAAAACCTAAAACGTCGGACTGAGGCACCCAAAAAATGGGCCGCTCGTTCGAGCGGCCCCGCGATGCGTCAGTTGCTGGCCGCCTTGAGCTTGATGAAGGACGGCCAGGTGATCGTGCCGGCCGCGAGTTCCTTCGGCCAGACATTGACCTGCTTGCCGCTCTGCCACTGCAGCATCAGCCCGGTGATGTAGCCCTTCCCCGTCCGCAGCGCATGCGGGTTCGCATCGCCCTTCGGCTTGAACGCGATGCGGCCGATGGTGCCGACATAGTCGGTCGCCTCCATCGCCTCGACCATCTTGTCGGGATCGGTGCCGCCGGCGCGATGGATCGCGTCCGCGATCATGTAAACGTCGTCGTAGGACGTGTAGCCGGCATAGGACGGGAAGTTGCCGAACTTCTTCTGATAGGCCTCGACGAAGGGCAGCGTCTTCGGCGTCACGGCAACGCCGGGTCCCGACACGGCATTGTAGAACACGCCCTCGACGGCGCCGTTGGTGTCCTTCCAGAACGTCGAGTTGGTGGCCTGCGAGGAGATGCCGAACATCGGGATCGGCACCTGCTGGCTCTTCCACTGCACCGTCGGCTGGGTGCCGACATGCGAGATGCCGGTGATCATGACGTCCGGCTTCAGGCCTTCGATCTTGTTGAAGATCGGCGTGAAGTCGGTCGTATCCGGCGACATGCGGATGTGGTCGACGACCTTGAGCCCGATCTCAGGCAGGCACTTCTCGTAGCCCGCATCGAGCGGCGTCGTCCACGCCGCGTCCTCGCTCATGATCACGGCGGTCTTCATCTTGTAGGGCTCGACTAGCAGATCCTTGGCGGCGTCGCAGACGAGGCCGGCCAGCGAGGTCGAGGTCAGGTAGCCGTGGAACGTGTATTTGAGCTGGTCGTAGTTCTTGGCGATGTTCTGGGTGATGACGTCGGACGCGGCACCGGGCGTGATCATCAGCGTCTTGAGGCGCCCTGCCCACGGCTCCAGCGCCAGCACGACCTCGGAAATGTAGCTCGCGATGACGGCGTTGACCTTGTCCTCGCTGACCGCGCGCTGGAAGGCGCGCACCGACTCCGCCGACGAGGAATGATTGTCATAGACGACGATCTCGATCTTGCGGCCGTCGATGCCGCCCTTGGCATTGATCTCCTCGGCAGCCAGCTGCGCTGCGGGTGCGATCGACGAGCCGGCCACCGCCTGCGCTTCGGCGATCACGCCGATCCGGATCGGATCCGCCGCCGAGGCGGCCGAGGAAATGAGCGCGGTTGCGCAGCCCGCAAGCAAGACCGACTTGAGCGACATCATGAAACCTCCCGAATCTCTTATGTGCCTCTGACGGGCACCGAGAGTGTGATCGTGCATTCCGTCGTGAGCAAGTGCGCCGCGCAGGCCCGGCTCTGCATTTTCAGCATGATGTCGCTGCGAACGTCTCGCGACAGCGGCGACACGATTCAGCGAAAGCCCGGCGGCGGAGCTTTGTTCCTGCTCTGCCGTGGACCTTCCACGCGACGGCATGCGCTGCACTGCAGCGCCATCCCGGGCCCGGAGCCTCGCGATTGCTGCAGCGCCTTCATCGCGAGGTCGGCTGCCGCTATTGACCCAGCATCTCGTGGACGTCGTAGGTCATCACGGCGAGCAGCGCCGCGAGCGCCAGATAGGTGCCGGCATATTCCAGCTTGGTCTGCAACGTCGTGCCGTAATACGCGACGTTCTCGGGCGCGGAGGGATCATAGCGCCACGCCTTCATCACTTGCGGCGCCGCGAGGACTGCGATGATGATGAGCATCGGGCTCGGCCGGTAGAACATCAAGGCGAGCAGCAGGGGCACGCCGAGAAACCAGATGCGCGGGCTGAGGACGCTGGTCACGCGGCCGCCATCGAGCGGCGAGATCGGCAGCAGGTTGAACAGGTTGAGGAACAGGCCCGAATAGGCGATCGCAAGCAGCAGATTGCTGCCCTCCGATCGCGCCCACAGATAGACCGCCAGCGCCGAGGCGGTCCCGACCAGCGGGCCGGCAAGTGCCACATAGGCCTCGGTCTCGACGTCGACCGGCTGATCCTTGAGCGCGATCCACGCGCCCACGAACGGGATGAAGGCGGGCGCGCCGACATCGAGGCCGCGCTGCCGTGCCGCGATGTAGTGCCCCATCTCGTGGGCGAACAGCAGCGCGATGAAGCCCGCCGCATAGCGCCAGCCCCAGATGCCCGCATAGACCACCAGCGACAGCAGCATCGTGCCGCCGCTCATGGCGAGCTTGCCCCACTTCAGGCCGGAGAACAGGATCAGCAGCAGCGCCTTCACGCCGGCCCGCCCGCATTGTCGCTGCGCGGCTTGCGGCGGAAGAAGTTCATGACGGCAGCCCCGAACCCGATCACCGCGAAGATGATGATCTTGGCGAACTTCAGGACGAACGCTCCCGCTAGCGCCAGTAGTCCGAGCTTCTTCGCGGCGACGCCGCCGACCAGGGCCAGCAGCCCATATTCGGCGATGCGATCGGTGCTGGCGCTGAAATCTTCATAGCGCTTGCCGGCATTGTAGGAGAGATCGGACAGCAGCTCGCGCGCGACCGCCTTGTCGCTGGCAATGCGCTCGGAGCCGGACAGCAGATTCAGGCTGAAATAGCCGTCTCGTCCGAGCGCGAAGGTGTTGTAGTTGACGTTCTTCGGCGCATCGTCGGGCTGGCCCTTCTCCTTGGCGAGCAGCGACCAGACGAGGCGATGGGTGGTCGCGTCATAGGCCGGAGGCTCGATCCAGCCGATGACAGCCATTTCGGGAAATCCCCGCGCGACGCGATCCTGGTTGGACTCCTCGGCGCCGGCGCGCAGATTGCTGAGAAGCTCGTCGGCGTTCCAGTTCTTGGCATCATCGTCTTTGATGTAGCCGTCCTTGATGTGCTTGATCACCACCATCCAGCCGTCGTCCTGGCGTTTGCCGACGACGAGCCCGACGAAGGTCGCGTCGTTGACGACGTTGCCGAGCGCGCGCAGCACCCGCAGGCCTTCGCTCTTCGGCACGTAGAAGTAGTCCGACGGCAGTTTCAGCGTGCCCTGATCGATCAGTGCGATGTCGCTCGGGCCGTCAGTCCCGGCCTGGCTGGCGGCCTGCCAGGCGGCCATCAGTTCGGCCTTGCGCGTGGCCTCATCCGCCGGCGCGGCCTGCGCCGACGCGCAAACTGCCCCGCACAAGAATGCAGCGCACAACACCGCGCGCGCGATTACGATCAAACTCTGCACCGCCCCAATCCCTCACAACCTCAAGATGACGGGTCAGATAGTACCTTGAAGGTCGACGCGCGTGCAAGGAACCCGCTTCTCAGCAAGCCGGCGGCGGGGAAGATTGTCCGAAAACGCCCCCTCCTCGTCACGACGCTGTCTTGCTTTCGGCCAAAGCGGCGGGTCGAGTCACGTTTGAAAATTCAAGGACAAAAGCGGCGTCGGCGGCGGGCGTTTAGGGTTTGGGGATCACCATGCAGTCCACACAGAATGTGCAACAGATCGATCCGAGCGAGATCGGGCTCGCCCCGGAGAAGCCGGAGAAGGCCGGCTACGACCAGCTGTATCGGCGGGTCCTGCGCGAGGTGCTGACCCGGATCGACACGCGCCTTGCGGCGATCGAGAAGCCGGGTGTGGCGGCGGACGCCGCGGCAGCGGCGAGCACCGGCCACGCGGCCGGCCATGAGGGCGGCCGCTGGGCACGCATCAAGGCGCCGCTCGGCAAGCTGCGCGGCCGCAACGCCGTGGGTCTCGCTCTGCTGGTCGTGCTGGTCGGAGGCTCCGTCGCCTGGTCACAGCGCGAGGCCGGCACGTCGTTGATGGATCGCTGGATGCCCGGCTCGAGCGAAACGTCTCAGGAGGAGGCCTCGGCCCAGCCGGGCAACGAGGATGCCATGATGTCGAATGCCTCGTTGCGCGGGACGGAGGATGGCGCCACCCCCGCCGCTCCGGGCACGCTGATGCAGCGGATGGCGCGCGACATCGCCGAGCTGCAGCAGGGCATCGAGCAGATCAAGTCCACGCAGGATCAGGCCAGCCGCGATCATACGCGCGCCATCGAGCAGTTGCAGGCCGGCCAGGACCAGCTGATGCGCCTGGTATCGCGGATGTCGAACCAGGCTGCTCAGGCGCGCGGCGCGACAGGGGCGCCGACCCCGCCGCAGCAGATCATCGTGACGCCGCAGCCGCGGACCACCACGGGGCTCGCTCGAAACCAGCCGCAGCAGCAGGGCTCGACCATCGGGACGTTCCTGACCCGCAACACCTCCGGGATTCAATCGCCGCTGCCGCGCTGATTGCGCGATCAGCAGCGGCCCGGCGCGATGCCCGCATGGCGCGGTTATGAGCAGGTGTGAACCTGCCCATCATAGCCGCGATACGTCCCCTTCGCAGCATCATAGGTCCGGAAGCTCTTGCAGCTGACGCCGCCCCGCTTCACGTCGTTCTTCTTTGCGGCGTGGCGCTTGCGCTTGGCCGGCTTGTCGTCATCGCCATTGGCGTGATGATGATGCGCATGCTGCGCTTCCGGCTTCGGTGATGCGCCTGCGCCATCCTGCTTGGTGCCGGCGGCGGTTGCGGATGCAGCCGGCGGCTCGGGCTTCTTGGTCTCGGTCGGCGCCGGTGCAGGCTTCACCTCGGCCGCGGCGGCGGGCTTTTCGACGGGTGCCGATGCAGCCGGCTTGCTTTCAGCGGCCTTGTCTTCAGGCTTGTCTTCAACCTTGGCCGGCGCCGGGACGTCCTTCGCGATAGCAGGCGTCTCAACCGCCGGTGCTGCAGGCTTCGCCTCGGTCACGACCGGCTTCGGGGCGGCGTCGGTCTCTGCCTTGGCTTCGTCCTTGGGGGCGGCCGGCTTGCCATCGGCCGGCGTTTCGGGGGCCGATGGCTTGGCCTCGGCCTCGACAGGCTTGGGCGCCTCGGCGGCCGCCGCCGGCTCGGCCGACTTTTCAGCAGCCGCCTTCTCCGGCTCCGCTGCGCCGGCCGGCTTGTCCGCGGCCTGCTCGGCGGGCTTGGTGTCGGTGGCGGCTTTCGCCTCGGGCTCTGCCGGCTTGTCAGCCGGCGCAGCGGCAGAACTCTCGGCGGCGGGCTTGGCCGCGTCGCTTGTCGAACTCTGCGCCCAGGCACTGGCGCTCGCGATCGCTCCCACGACACAGAACAGCACGCCAGCGCGGAGGATGAGGGCGGTCGGACGAACGATGGAAACTTGCATGCAGGAAATCTCGGTTATGGAGCCGGCAGCCAGCGGTTTACGTCAAATTCCTTGCCCTTTCCCCTCGAAATGCTCGCACGTGCAAAAGAGTCGCACGCGGTTTGCTTTCCGCATCGCGTCTTTGCTATCTCCGCGTGAAGCCACGCGGATGATCAATCAACGTCAGGTGATGGGCGGCCCGGCCGATTGACGCTGAGCCCCGCATTGATAGACGTCGGATGTCTGCTCAACCGCGGAGTGACTGTGATGGACCGTCGCAGGTTTCTCGCCGCCGGCCTTGCCCTCGCCGCGGCCGGTTCAGCCCGGGCACAGCAGCATCCGCATCCTCCGCTCACGCCCGCCCCCTCCTCCGTCGCGCCGTTCGCGCGGCTGCGCGAAGGCGGTGCGATGAGCGACCATCTGATGCCGGGCGAGGACGCGCAGCGCGTCGCCGACAGTCCGGCACCGGCGGGGCCGCCCGGGCGCTGGATCGCGCGTGCCGCCCTGCCCCTGCCGCGCTCGGAGATGGCCTGGGCGACCGCCTGGGCCGGCCGCATCCACATCATCGGCGGCTATGGCGAAGGCCGCGTCGACCGCACCTATCATCATGTCTACGATCCCCAGGCTGATCGCTGGTTCACGGCAGCGCCGCTGCCACGCGGCGCCAATCACGTCGCCGTCGTCGCGCATGACGGCCGCGTCTACGCACTCGGCGGCTTCGTCGAGCAGAACCGGCTCGCGATCGCCGATGCCAGCGCCTACGACATTGCATCTGATCGCTGGAGCGCAGTCGCGCCATTGCCACGGCCGCGCGGCGCGGCGGCGGTTGTCGCGCAGAACGGTCTGATCCATCTGATCGGCGGCGCCTCGGATCCAAAGGAAGAGCGCGCCAGCGTCGGCTGGCACGAGGTCTACGATCCCACATCCGATCGCTGGAGCCGCCGCAAGGCCCTGCCCGGCGCGCGCGATCACATTGGCTGCGTCGCGCATGACGGTCTCGTCCATGTCATCGGCGGTCGCTTCAACACATTCGAGTACAACACCGACCTGCATCACGTGTACATCGCCGATCGCGACACCTGGGAGACGCGCAAGCCGATGCCGACCGCGCGCTCCGGGCACGGGCTCGTCGCCTATCGCGGCCGTCTGTTCGCGATGGGCGGCGAAGCCGGCGTGATCGCCAACGGCCAGATTACTGAGCCGCGCGTGTTCGCGCAGATGGAGAGCTACGATCCGGCGTTGGACAGCTGGCAGCGGCATCAGCCGATGATCACCGCGCGCCACGCGGTCGGCGCCGCCGCCGTGGGCGACTGGATCTACGTCGCCGGTGGCGGCGCGGTGACCGGCGGTGCCGTGCAGTCGGCCGTGCACGAGGCGTTCACGCTCGCCTGATCACAGCCGCTCCTGCGCGCAACACAGACAATGTCGGCCGGAAACTCCGTTACGGCTGGGCCTGGCCGAAGCTCAGCAGATTGGCGATCCGACCGAGCACGTAGGTGAAGGTCGTGACCTCCGAGGGATAGGGCCCTCTGTTGCCTTCGATCGTCGTGACGATTCCGTCCGCATAGGAGTTGACGAGACCGATATGACCCAGCCACGGCTCTGCCTTGGTCGCGCGCGTGAACACGATGATGTCTCCGGGCTCCGGCGGATTGGTAACCGAGGCCGTGTAGAGCCAGCCCTTTTTCTTGAACTGCCCGAGAATATCCTGCGCGCCGACGGAGTATTTGAACGGAATTCCACTGGTCGAGTTCGCGAAGCAATACGACACGAAGCCGGCGCACCAGCTGCTTCCCATGGGCACGAGGCCGTTGAGATATTTCTCGACGTCGGGTCCAAGGTTGTCGCCGCCCTTCTCACCGGCTCCCCGGTCCATTTCCGCGATGGCGACCTTCAGGGCCGCGTTTCCGGATTGGGATCCGCCGCTGAAGGTACGAACCGGAGCTGACGGCGTGACGGGTGGTGGAGTTGGTGCGCGCCGGCCGAGAACCACGTCCATCGCATATTTCGTCAGCGGGCCGACTTCGCCGTCGATGACCAGAGGGGCTCCCCGCGGATCGAGATTCTGAGCTTGGAATTTCTTCACGGCGTTCACGACACCGGCATTGAAGATGCTGCCTGGAGCACTCAGCAGGCCCAACGACACCAGATCGTTGGTCAGTTGCAGGACGTCCGGTCCTTTGTCTCCGCTTTGAAGAAACATTGTCCATCCTCCCCAAGATCATCCGGTCGCGACACATGCCAGCCCGGGCCAGGCTTGCGCTGGCTCAGATGCCGACCGTCGCAACCTGCCCGTCAAGCAGTCCCCAGTCGGACAACGTGTAGTTTGCGGAATGCACGGTGCCGGCTCCGGTTGCGATCGTCATTTTTCGTGACAGGACGTCGTTCTTGTAGGTGCTGCCGATAGTGTCGGCGACGACCTGCGCAATGATCGAACGCTTCTGTTTCGCCGTCGTCGGTCGCGTCGACGCAAACGCAGCCTTGGCCTTGGCGAGACGGTTCTTGGACCTCATGCCGCCGTTCTGCACAGCCACGTCGTACAGCAGAAGATAATCGAGCTCCTGGTCAAGCTCGAGCGCACTGGCATCGCGCACGGCAATCTTCCAATAGACGTCATGCGCCCGATCGACCTGGATCTTCTGAACCTCGCGATATTTTCCGAGATCGCTGAAGTAGGTCCGCCACGGTTCTGCAACGGAATACTTCTTCGACCCGCGCGAGATCGAATCCGCCCAGGCGATCTTGTCGGCTGGGCTCGACGCCGGGCCCGTGACGGTCATGACCTCGTCGGCGTCATGGCCGAACGCCTTTGCGATCAGGTCCGGATAGCGCTGGTTGATGGTCGCCAGGACGCTCCCGAGCTCGCCGCCAGCCAAAGTGAAGCCCACGATGCCCCAGGTCACGCCGGCCCCATCGAAGTTGCCGACCACCTGCGTGAATCCCGTGCCTTCGAACGAGGCCGTCACCTGCAGCGATCGCTCGAAGATCGAGGGCGCTGGGCTGCGCATCAGGAACGTCCAGGTCGTATCCGCGACAGTCCCGGTCTCAGGGAATCCTTGCCTCGCCTGAAGCGCCGACAGCGCATCCTGCGTCTGCCGCCCGAACAGACCATCGACGGGCATGGCGTTTGCCCCAATGGCATTCAATGCAGCCT
The DNA here is from genome assembly GCF_030159255.1 of Bradyrhizobium sp. SSBR45G. GTDB lineage: Bacteria > Pseudomonadota > Alphaproteobacteria > Rhizobiales > Xanthobacteraceae > Bradyrhizobium. Next base: position 461,375 of record NZ_BSCT01000001.1, read on the forward strand.
GAATATCCGCGATGACCGTTCCACTCGGTGAAACACAGCCTGGACGGGCCTTACAAAAAAAGTCACGGGGCACAGAAAAGTCCTTCCACGAAGAAAGAAGCACTGCGCGGCGAATAGCAATTACGTTCAAAATCGAAAGACAACCATAGCAAGCACTCCGTCGCATTTGCAAGCGACTTTGGCCGGCATCCGGAATCAAGTCGCCCGTTCAGGCCATGAGACCAAGCGATGGTCTCAGGGCATCAACGGTATCCGCGTCGGTCGAAGATATGTCAGGCCACTGGACGATACGCGGCCTGATCAGCGCCGCACGCATGCCGGCGCCTACGCGCTCGCCGCGTTGCGCGTGATCACGTGGCGATAGTAGGACGCGCTGAGCTTGGGCGTTCGCACCTGGCTGTCGAAATCGACGTGATAGACGCCGAAACGCTGCTTGTAGCCGAACACCCACTCGAAATTGTCCAACAGGCTCCACAGGAAGTAACCCTTCACGGGCACGCCTTCGGACGTTGCGCGCTGCAACTGGGCGAGATAGTTGCGCAGATACATCACGCGATCGAGGTCGTGGATCTTGCCGTCCGCCGTCACCTTGTCGTCGGACGAGGTGCCGTTCTCAGTGATGTAGATGGTCTTGAGATTCCAGATCTTGGCGGCGAGCTTCGGCACCCAATAGGCGGTCTCCGGCCCGACCAGCAGCCACGGCGAACTCATGTGCGGGAACGAAGCCGGCATCGGCAGCACGTCGAAGCCGGGCGCGCGCTCAGACGCCACCACATAGGCCTGCGGCGCGTAGATGTTGAGGCCGACGAAATCGACCGGCGCCGAGATCGTCTTCAGCTCATCGGGGGTGAATCTCGGCGCATCCTTGCCGGACCATGCCAGGAAGCCCTCGGTGTAGCGGCCCTCGAGGATCACATTGAGGAAGCCCGCATTCATCTCGCGCGTCGCGATCTCGGCGGCGCGGATATTCTCCGCGGTGTCGATCGCCGGCAGACATGCCGTGATGTTCTCGGCCATGCCGACGCGCGTGCCCGTCCGCCCCCTGGCGCGGATCGCCTGCAGGGCCAGACCATGTGCCAGCGCCACGTGGTGGCGCGCCTGGTTGACCTCCTGCGGCGGCAGCTTCAGGCCGGGCGCATCGATGCCGAGACCATAGCCGAACGGGATGAACCGGCCGCATTCATTGATCGTGAAGATGGTCTTGACCCGATCGCTCAGATGCTGCGCGACATGACCCGCATAGTGCGCGAAGGCCTTCGCCGCCTCGGCCGAGCGCCAGCCGCCGACGCGGTCCTGCAGCGCCTGCGGCAGGTCCCAATGATACAGCGTCGCGTAGGGCTCGATGCCCTGCGCCAGCAGCTCGTCGACCAGGCGATTGTAGAAATCGAGCCCCTTCGGATTGGGCGTCAGCCCGCCGTCGGGAAACAGTCGCGGCCAGGCGATCGAGAACCGATAGGCGCGGCAGCCGAGCTCCTTGATCAGCCGCACGTCGTCCTTGTAGCGGTTGAAATGGTCGCAGGCGACGTCGCCGGTGCTGGCGTCCTCGATGTTGCCCTGCATGTGCGTGAACACGTCCCAGATCGACGGACCGCGGCCATCGGCGGTGGCGCCGCCCTCGATCTGATAGGACGAGGTGGCCGTGCCCCACACGAAATCGGTGGGAAAACGACGCCCGGAATCATCCTTCACGGCGGCCTCCTCGGCTTGCGCGGGCGCGTTGGCCGCCCCGAGGGCTGCCAGTCCGGCCAGCTTGGCAAGATCACGGCGGGAGACGTCGTTCGGCATTGATGAACCTCAATCCTCTGGTCTTTTCGCCCCCGGCCCGGCGGGCATGGTCTACCAGGAACCATATCTCGGCGCCGATTTGAACCTGTGGAACCCGCCGAAATGAAGTTACAGTCTCGGCGAGTTCTCGCGACGCACAACCACCAGAGAAACCCTCCGCTCGACAGTGCCGGGGGATATGCCTATTTTCACGCGATGACCGACCACGATCACCCTCACGACCATCATCACGATCACTCGGAATTGTCCGAAACCGAGCTGCGCGTCCGTGCGCTCGAGAGCATCCTCACCGAGAAGGGCTACATCGACCCGGCCGCACTCGATGTGCTCATCGAGACATATGAGAGCAAGGTCGGGCCCCGTAACGGCGCCCAGGTGGTGGCGCGGGCCTGGACCGACCCGGCCTACCGGCAGCGGCTGCTCGCCGATGCCACGCCCGCGATTGGCGAACTCGGCTATGCCGGGCGCCAGGGCGAGCACATCGTGGCGGTCGAGAACACGCCCGCCCTGCACAACATGGTCGTCTGCACCTTGTGCTCCTGCTATCCCTGGCCGGTGCTCGGCCTGCCGCCGGTCTGGTACAAATCGGCGCCCTACCGCGCCAAGGCGGTGAAGGACCCGCGCGGCGTGCTCGCCGATTTCGGTTTCGAGCTGCCAGCGGCCACGAAGATCCGTGTCTGGGATTCAACGGCTGAAATCCGCTACTTCGTCGTGCCAATGCGCCCCGAGGGCACCGACGGCTGGAGCGAGGACCAGCTCGCCGCGCTGGTGACGCGCGACAGCATGATCGGCACCGGCCTGCCGAAGCGGCCGGACGAGGTGCAAAACGCTGGGGTGAAAGCCTGATGGACGGCGCACATGACATGGGCGGCGTGTCCGGCTTCGGTCCGGTCCGCCCCGAGCCCGACGAGCCGGTGTTTCATGCGCCCTGGGAACGGCGCGCGCTGGCGATCACCCTGGCGATGGCCCGACCCGGCGGCTGGAACATCGACACGTCGCGCTTCGCGCGCGAGAACCGCCCGCCCGCCGACTATCTCGGCATGAGCTACTACCAGATCTGGCTCGCCGGTCTCGAGCGGCTGATGCAGGAGCGCAATCTGGTCGAAGCCGACGAGCTGGCCGCCGGCAAGGCGCTGCACCCACCGAAGCCCGTCGCGAATATCCTGACCGCCGGCGATGTCGCGGCCATGCTGCACCGGGGCGGACCGACCGAGCGTGACGTCACGAAGCCGGCGCTGTTCGCCGTCGGCGACCGCGTCCGCGCCAGGACCATGCATCCGCCGACGCATACGAGGCTGCCGCGCTACGTGCGCGGCCATCTCGGCCGGATCGAGGCCGTCAGAGGCGTGCACGTGTTTCCTGACAGCAACGCCCATGGCGGCGGCGAGGATCCGCAATGGCTCTACACGGTGTCGTTCAACGGCGCCGAGCTGTGGAGCGATGCGCCCGATCCCCTGCTCGAGGTGACGGTCGACGCCTTCGAGCCCTATCTGGAGCACGCATGACCGCGCCCGGTCGTCACGCCGCCCTGGAGGCGACGCGCGCGCTGCCCGGCATTCCCGTCGATGCCGACGGTCCGGTGTTTCGCGAGCCGTGGGAGGCGCACGCGTTCGCGATGGCGGTCACGCTGCACGCCCGCGGGCTGTTCACCTGGCCGGAATGGGCGGCGGCGCTCGCCGAGGAGATTTCCCGGGCGCAGGCTGAGGGCGATGCCGATTGCGGGGATACCTACTACCGGCATTGGCTCGCCACGCTGGAGCGGCTGGTGGCCGAGAAAGGCGTCACCACCTCCACCACCCTCGCGCGCTACCGCGATGCCTGGGATCACGCCGCCGACCGTACCCCGCACGGCAGGCCGATCGAGCTGAGCCCGGATGACTTCACCGCTTGAGCGTTCCGTGCATCGTTAAAGTTCGATGACCAGGTTGCGCGGCATTCGACGATCCCCTCTTAACGGCCGGGTATGCATGACGCGAAGAGCCGTATTTGCGCGAAATTGAACGTTCACGAGTGTGTCCGTAGCGTCCCGCGCATCTTCGTTGCCGAAGTTGAGGGGGACGCCGAACAATGCCCGCGCCAGAGTCTTTCGCCACCATCATCGACACGCTCGCCAGCGTGCGCCGTGACTATCACGAGAAGCTGAAATCGATTCCGCAATACGAGGCCTTCCTGCTGATCGAGAGCTCGACCGAGAAGGCCGCAGGCGCGCTGCACGGCACCGATGCGTCGTCGTCGTCGATCGCCACCGACGTGATCGATTCGCTGCAATATGCGCGCACGCGCTTCGAGCAGCACATGACGTCGATTCCGCAATATCGCGTGCTCGTGGCGATCGACAAGGTCATCAAGGAAATCTCGCAACATCTGGGTCTTGCGGCCCATGAGGATGCGGTCGCCGAGCCGATCCCGGCACCTGCAGCGGCCGCGGACCATCACGCGCCCGAAGCCGCAGCAGCAGACGCGAAGGCGGTCGACGAGACCGCGGCCGCGACCGAGACCGCTACAGCCGGGCCTGAGGCCGAGCTCGAGAGCGCGCCGGCGGACGCCGCCGACGAGGCTGTTCAGCCGGAGGTGGCCGAGGAGACCGAGGTCACCGCGGACCCTGCCGCCGCCGACACGGACGACGAGGTGAAGCAGGCGGCCGAGGCCCCGGCCCTGCGCGTCGTCGACGCCAAATCGCCGTCGATCGTGCCCGCCGATCATGACGCCGATGCCAGCCATGACGATGATATCGTCGTGCTGAATGCGCCGGCGTGGGAGAAGAGCGGCCGCGACGCCAAGGACGACATCACCGCGCGTCTGGCCGCGCAGGCGGCCTCTGCCGCCATCAGCGACGCCGACGATGCGCATGACGTGTCCGATACCGATCTCGTCGTCGTCAGCAAGCGCGAGCCGTCGGACCACGAGGCGGCCTGAACGCAACGAAATCGATTTCATTGCCGATCTGATGCGGGGCCTGCGGGCCCCGCTTCTGTTTCAGGGCTGCGCGCTGCCGGCGATGTAGCCGTGCCAGCCCTTGGCCCGCAGCTCGCAAGCCGGACACTGACCGCAGCCATAACCCCAATCGTGCTGAGCGCCGCGCTCACCGAGATAGCAGGTGTGCGACTGGTCGCGGATGAGATCGACCAGGCCCCTGCCCCCGAGATCGTGGGCAAGCTGCCAGGTCGCCGCCTTCGACAACCACATCAACGGCGTGTGCAGCTCGAAGGGGCGCGCCATGCCGAGGCTCAGCGCCGTCTGCAGCGCCTTGATGGTCTCGTCGCGGCAGTCCGGATAGCCGGAATAGTCCGTCTCGCACATGCCGCCGACGATGTGGCCGATGCCGCGGCGATACGCCAGCGCCGCGGCAAAGGTCAGGAACACGAGATTGCGGCCCGGCACGAAGGTGTTGGGCAGGCCGTCGGCGCCCATCTCGATGGCGACGTCCCGGGTCAGCGCCGTCTCTGACACCGCAGCCAGCGTCGGAATGTCCAGCGTATGGCTGTCGCCGAGCTTGTCCGCCCAATCGGCGCGCAGCTGCCTCACGCCCTCGAACAGCCGGGCTCGGCAATCGAGCTCGATCGCATGGCGCTGGCCGTAGGCGAAGCCGACGGTCTCGACGCGCGCGAAGCGGTCGAGCGCCCAGGCGAGGCACGTGGTCGAATCCTGCCCACCCGAGAACAACACCAGCGCCGTTGCATTCTGCTCACTCATGGCCCCCGCTTAGCATCATCGTCCGGTCGGGCCAACCCGCCTGCCGCCGCCGCATGGCGGCTGTTTTCGCTGGGACGCATGCGCCGCTTGAGGCATACAGGGGGCGCCAAGCCGTTTGCTGCCAGGACCTGCAATGACCCCTTCCCGCGACATCTCACGCCTGATCGAGATCATGGCGGCGCTGCGCACGCCCGTCACCGGCTGTCCGTGGGACGTCGAGCAGACCTTCCAGACCATCGCGCCCTACACCATCGAGGAAGCCTATGAGGTGGCGGACGCGATCACGCGCGCGGATCTCGACGATCTGCGCGAGGAGCTCGGCGATCTCCTGCTGCAGGTCGTCTATCACGCCCGCATCGCCGAGGAGCAAGGCGCGTTCGCGTTCGGCGACGTCGTCGAAGGCATCACGAAGAAGATGATCCGCCGCCATCCTCATGTCTTCCCGGACAAGGATGGCAACGTCACCAAGCCCACCAAAGGCACCTGGGATCGCATCAAGGCCGAGGAGAAGGCCGAGCGCGCCGCGCGACGGCCGCCGGAGGAACAGATCAGCCGCGCGTCGCTGCTGGCCGGGATCAAGGCCGGGCAGCCGGCCCTGGTGCGCGCCATGGAACTGCAGCGCAAGGCGGCGACCGTCGGTTTCGACTGGAACGATCCACGTGCGGTGCTGCAGAAGATCCGCGAGGAAGCCGACGAGATCGAGGCCGCGCTCGACAAGAAGGATACGACCGAGCTGACCGCCGAGACCGGCGACCTCCTGTTCGCGCTGGTCAACCTCGCCCGTCACGCCGAGGTCGATCCGGAGACCGCGCTGCGCACCACAAACGCCAAGTTCGAGCGCCGCTTCGCTCACATCGAACACGCGCTTGCTGCCAAGGGGCGCACGCTGGACGAGGCCTCGCTCGACGAGATGGACGAGCTGTGGAACGAGGCGAAGGAGTTGGAGAAGTAGTTCGCGGCGACGCTGTCCCCGTCTCCGCCCGTCCTCGCGAGCAAACCGGAACGGCACACGGCGCCGACTTGGGACCCATGCTCCGCAGCCGACGTAGCAAGGTGAGATCGGAACGACGTGCGTGCCGCCGCACGCCATACTGCGGCTATGGAATCTCTGTCGCGGGGATGACGTTCGAGAATGAGGCGCCCCCGACCATTGCGGGCACGCCCCGCGATCATCCCGTCCAATTGGCGTTGGTGCCGCGGGTGTCGACATGCACGAAGGAATCGTAAACGCCAATGCCGCCGGCAAAGACGCCGCGTGACCGATACTCCTTCAGCTTGGCGGCCCAGATCGCCGGAGAACCGCTGTCACAGCTGAAGTCGATGGCCATGAACTGCATGTGGAAGCTGTTGACGGCCGATCCGTCGATGCACCTGTTGTAGAGCGGGGAGCGGTAGACGCTGAGGATGCGGATCGGCGCGCCGAGCTCCTCGCGCAGCTTGTCGAGCACGGCTGCCGTTGGCGCAATGTTGGGCCACAGCGTTTCGGGCGGATAGGTGTTGAGGCCCTTGCAGGAGCCTCCCGCATTCTGGCTGCCGAGGAACAGCAGCTCGTCGGCGTCGAAATGGCGCAGGCCGAGCTGGGCGACGAAGGCTGCGAACTTCGCATAGAGGGGCCAGCCGGCATGGGGACTGGCGCCGGACGCGGCTTCGACCAGCGGCGCTGAACCGCCGACCATGGCGGCCTCGCCCGCCTCATCATTGGGGGCCGTGACCTCGTCCTGCGGCGACGCCGCCACTGCGCTGACAAGATCGATGATGGCGGACGGCGCAGCGAGATCGGCGGCGTCCGCGGCAGCGGTGCTGATGCCCCAGCAGTCCAGCGAATAATCCGAGTCGTGAACCGTGCCGTTGCCGTCGACGAAGGTCATCTTGCGCGACAGCACATCCTTGCGCCATTTCGGACTGCTGCCGTCGGCGATGATCTTGGCGAAAGCCTTGCGCAGATCCTTGCCCGTCGCGGCAGAATGGCCAGCCTGCCGAAGCAGTGCCCGTTCGTCGTCGTCGAGCGAGTTCTGAACGGCCGTGTCGAACCAGAAGGCGGCATCCTGGATCGTCAGAGGCTTCCCCGACATGCAATCGGCGATGCGTGAGGTCGCAGCCTTCCAGTACACGTCATAGGCATGTTCGATCTGCGCGCGCCTGGCTTGCGGATAGGCGCCGACCCGCTTGAAGGCGTCCTTCCACGGCTTCGCCACCTCATATTTGCTGGCGCCGAGCGAGATGCTGTCGGCCCAGGCCAACCGTTCCGTCCTGGAGGCGGACAGGATCGACATCAGCTGCTGATAGAGCGCGCCGAACGCCGTCGCAATCGCGCCCGGGCGCATCGCCTCGATCCTGGTCAGCAGGTGGCCGATCTCGCCATTCGCCAGCGTGAAGCCGATCAGTCCGAACGTGATGCCGGCTCCGTCGAAATTGCCGACGACGCGGTCGAACGAGGTGCCTTCATAGTCGGCCGTGATGTTGAGGCAGAGGTCGAACAGCGCAGGCGCGCGCTCGCTGCGCGTCAGCCGCTTCCACTGCGCCGCGTCGATCCCGTCATGCTCCTCGAACCCGTTCGCCTTCTGCCAGCGCCGGAGTGCGCCCGCCGTGATGTTGCCGAACGAGCCATCCGGCTCGAGCGCCTGGCCAGACCGGATCAGGGCCGCCTGCAGCGCCATCACCAGCGGGCCGCTGGGATCGCGGAAACCGGCCGGCGCTCGGCCGAGCAGGATTTGTCCCACCGGCGTGGGCGCATGATTGGCGGGCGGCGGCGGTGGCGGTGCAACGACGACGTCGAGAGCAGGACCTCCGCCCGGATTGGGCGATGACGGATGTGCCGGTGTCTTGCCGGATTTCTGGTCGATCTTGTCCTTGAGGTCTTTCAGGTCGTCCAGGAAGAAGTTCGCGATGTTGTGCTTGATGGTCTCGATGGCAGCATCGAGAATCGCGCTGAGCCTGTTGAGGATTGCAGCCCGTTTCAGCAACTGGCCGAGCGCGATGTCTTCCTGAAGGTCGGCGAGCGCCACGAGTTGATCGCGTATCGCCTGTTGGACCTGCGCATTGCCATCAGCCTCGGCATAGGCTGTGCGCAGCTCGCCCCTGGTCTCTTCGATCAAATCGTCCAGCTCAGCCATGAGTACGTCCCCCTCGAGGGTTTGGCCGCTATTTGGCTGCCAGCTCCGCAAGATGCTTGCGGGCGGCCTGTGACGCGGTTTCGAGTTCAATTGCGACCGTGGTCAGTCCCGTGATGGTTCCGCTCACAGTGGGCGGCGCTTCGGCCGCCGCCTTCGCCTGATCGATCGACTTGATGGTGGCGTCGATGAGGATGACCCAATCGGCAAGCAGTTTTCGATAGGTCTCGAGCTTCTCGACCTCCTGCTGAGTGAGCTTGCCTTCGGCCGCGGTCACGGCCACCCGCGACCGCCGCAACGTAGCCGCCGTCAGGACCGGGAAAATCGCCTCCGTCCCCTGTCGGAGCTCGACGAGAATGGCGCGCACCGGTGCGTGATACTCGATCACGTAGTGTCTGAATTCCTCACGCGACTGATAAGTCAGCCCCATCTGAATGAACGGCTGCGCCTGGGTGAAGGCCGCGTTCAGCAGCGCACCGAGTGCCTGGATCTTGGCCTGGTTCGCGATCCCGAGCAGCGCCCCAGCCTCTCCCGCAGCATCGATGATCTTGCCGTTGAGCTGTCCAGCCTTCGCAGTCAGCGTCGCGGCGGTCTGGCCGGTCGCCAGCCCGTAGAGTAGTTCATTGTACGCCTTGACCGCATCGATCGAATGGCGGAACGCAGCCGTTCCAGGTGGATCGACAGCATCGGTGTAGTAGCGGGCGAGGTTGGGATCGAACGTCAGCGAGCCAGACGAACCATCGATACGATAGCGGCGCATGAACAGCGCGCGCTCCTGAACGGCAAGCTGATCGAGAATGGCGGTCGAGGCGCCATAGGTCTTGTCGAACGCCGTCCGATAGGCTTCGAACTGCTCGACGCCCTGGATCCCAGCGCATGACGACAGGGCCAGGCTGACGATAAACATCGTGACGAGCCGCAGGCTCGCTGCGACTGCCGAATACGCCTTAGCCACGCTTGCCCCCACAAACGAGACCCAGCTTTTTTTCTAGTTGAGCTCCGAAACTGTCGTGAGCTCTGCTGGCCGGCCCCGATTACATTGTGGCGAGATTAGGACATATCTCCGCGTGGCGCAACTCGGGCGTGCCGCCTGCGCGTCTTGATGTCTTCGGGACAAGCGCGGCGTGGGTGCGCTGAGGCAAAAAGGGTGCAAGCTCGAACGCGATGCAGCGCGCTCACACCTCCCGAGGCGCGCCATGATACCGCTCGACCACGAAGTCGCGCTTTGTGGCGTCGACGCGGACGGTCCTGTGGTCGCGTCCCTTCTGAAATTCTTGCTGAGCATTCGGCATTGCAGTGCAGACAGGAGATGCCGGCACTGTCAGCCGCATCATTGGGTCGGAGCGACATGGTCCGCGCTGCAGCCAGCCGGTCCTGGCGGCCGCTCGCGATCAGCCGCCTTTTGCCGAGAGGACGCGCTTTGCGATCGCGACGAAGTGCTGCGCCGCTGGCGACAATCCAAAATCCGCGCGGCTCAGCAACGAGACGTGCCGGTAGATCGTCGGCTGCGACAGCGGGACGGCCGCGAGCGTCGGGAATTGTGACTTCGGCAGCATGTGTCCGGGCAGGATGCTGATGCCTGCCCCCTCGGCCGTGAGCGCCAGCGCCGTCGTAATGAGTGACACTTCCAGGGCCGGCTTCAGCGTTCGCCCGGTCTGCGCCAGCGCCTCATCGATCTGACGGCGGATGCGCGTGCCCTGGCGCATCGTGATCAGGCTGGAGCTCATGATGCCGTCCCACGTCAGACGGCGGTGAGTTTCGAAGCGGCCGTCCTTGATCCCGATCGCCGAAAGCGGAGTTTGCATCAGCGGGTCGATCTTGACCTCCGGCGCCCCCTCGTCCTCGACGCTGCCGAGGCCGAACTCCGCATGCCCGGCCATCACGACTGCGAGGAGCTCCTCGGGCGCGACATCGCGCAGGTCGATGCTCACATCGGGGTAGCGCGATCGAAATGCCGCGAACACCCGTGGAAGCAGCGCCGATGCGACGCCCGCCGAGACGGCAATGGAGATCCGGCCGGCCTTGATCTCAGCGAGGTCGCGCATCCGCTGCGACAGCCCTTGCGCACCCGCCAGGATGCGTTCCGCCGCCGTGATCGCCTCGCGGCACGCCGCCGTCGGATGCAGGGCGCGCGTCGTCCGATCGAACAGCTTGAGCTGAAAGTTCTCCTCGATCTGCCGGATCAGCAGGCTGATGGCCGACTGCGTGACGCGCAGCTCGGCGGCCGCCTTCGTGATGCTGCCGAGCCGATACACCAGGGTCAGAGCCTCGAGTTGCCGCAGGGTCGGCGTCATAAGGATTCCTCATGAATGAATGAGATTTTTGGGGCTAATCGAAAGAGTCCGATCATGCAACATATTCGCAAAGAGCCGAAAGCCGCGCGCCGCGGCGAAACCGCCGCAACGAAATGGGGAGGGACATGTGACGCAAGGGATCAATCTCAATCGCTATGTCGATGAGCGGCCGCTGTCCGGTTTCCAGATCCGGGTGATCTGCCTGTGCGCGCTCGTGGTCGGGCTCGATGGGTTCGATGCGCAGGCGCTGGGCTTCGTCGCGCCCGCACTCAGCAAGGACCTGCATCTCGCGCCGGGCGCGCTGGGGCCGGTGTTTGGTGCATCCTTGTTCGGCGTCATGATCGGCTCGTTGGTGTTCGGTGCCCTCGCCGACTATCTCGGGCGCAAATGGCTGGTGGTCGCCGGCGTTCTCGTCTTTGCACTCGGATCGCTGGCGACGACCCAGGCGACAAGCGTATCCACCCTCGTCATCATTCGGTTTGTGACCGGCATCGGGCTCGGCGGCGTCCTGCCCAACACCATCGCCCTGACCGGCGAGTATTCGCCGCAGCGCCGCAGGACCCTGCTGATCATGCTGATGTTCATGACGGTGTCGCTGGGATCGGCGATCGGCGGAGCGGTGGCAGCCAAACTCATCACCGCCTATGGCTGGCAGGTCATCTTCCTGATCGGCGGCCTGCTTCCGCTCGTTCTGTGTCCGGTCCTGATCGTCTGGCTGCCGGAATCGCTGTCATTGCTGGCGCTCAAGAACAACAAGAGCGATCGCGTCCGCGCGCTGCTGATGCGCATCGATCCGTCCGACCGCCTTCCGGCCGATGCGCGCTTCACGATCGTCGAGGAGAGCGGCAAGGGCTTCCTGCTGCCGCAGCTGTTCACCAAGCGCCGTCTGGTGCCGACCCTGCTGCTGTGGGTCATGTTCTTCATGAACATGATGGACATCTATTTCCTCAACAGCTGGCTGCCGACGCTGACGCATGGGGTCGGGCTCGACGTCCAGGCGGCGATCGCCGTCGGTATCGCGTTCCAGCTCGGTGGAATGCTCGGCACCATCGGGCTCGGCCTGCTGATCGAACGATTCGGCTTCGATCGCGTGCTGTTCGTGACCTACGTCGCGGGCTTCCTCTCGATCGTCACCATCGGCGTCGCCGGCGCATCACTGCCGATCCTCGTGCCCGCCGTGTTCATTGCCGGCGTCGCTGTCATCGGCGGACAGATCGGCTGCAACGCCTATGCGGCGCGCATCTACCCGACCTACATCCGTGGCACCGGAATCGGCTGGGCCCTGGGCATCGGCCGCTTTGGCTCGATCCTCGGCGTCACCCTCGGCGGGTTGATGCTCGCCGCGCATTGGGACGTCGCGTCGCTGTTTCAGGCGAGCGCGGTGCCGCAGCTTTGTTCGGCGCTGGTGATCCTCGGACTCGCCGTCCTCGGCATGCGCGGCAGTCTTCCGACCTCCGACGACGCGCAACGCGGCGCGCTCTCGACACCCGAGCGGGCCTAGATCGAAAGCAAGAGAAGCTGACATGAAGACGATCCAAACCCAGGTCCTCATCGTGGGCGCCGGCCCCGTCGGCCTGACCGCCGCCATGGACCTTGCCTCGCGTGGCATCGACGTCGTCGTCGCCGAGATCAGGCGCGCCGGCGAGCCGCCGAACGTGAAGTGCAACCACGTGTCCGCGCGTTCGATGGAGGTGTTCCGCCGCCTCGGCATCGTCAGCCAGGTGCGAGAAGGTGGCCTGCCGGCCGACTTTCCGAACGACTGCGCCTATCGGACCGCGGTCGTCGGTCGCGAACTGACGCGCATCCCGATCCCGTCCCGCCAGGATCGCTACACGGCCTCGGGAGGACCTGACACCGATTGGCCGACGCCCGAGCCGCCGCATCGCATCAACCAGATCTATCTCGAGCCCATCCTGTTCGCCTGTGCGCAGGCGCAGCGCGAGATCAGAATCCTCAACCGGGTCGAGGTCGTTCATTTCGACCAGCACGACACCGGCGTGATCGCGCGGGCGCGCGATCTCGACGCCGGCGAGGACATCACCATTTCGGCCGACTATCTGATCGGCTGCGACGGCGGCCGCTCAGCGATCCGCAAGCTGATCGGCTCACGCCTCGGCGGCACCGATGTGGTACAGCGGGTGCAGTCGACCTACATCCACGCCCCCGCGCTCAAGGACCTGATCACCCAGAAGCCGGCGTGGATGACGATGTCGCTCAATCCGCGCCGCTGCGGCACCACTGTCGCCATTGACGGCCGCGACAACTGGCTGATCCACAACCACCTCGCGGCGGATGAGGTGGAGTTCGACAGCGTGGATCGCGATTGGGCGCTGCGCACCATCCTCGGCGTCGACGACCGTTTCCAGTACGAGATCATCAGCAAGGAAGACTGGATCGGCCGCCGCCTGGTGGCCGACCGTTTCCGGGATCGCCGCGCCTTCATCTGTGGCGATGCCGCCCATCTGTGGATTCCCTATGCGGGCTACGGCATGAATGCCGGGATCGCCGATGCGGTCGATCTGTGCTGGATGCTCGCCGGAGTCCTGCACGGCTGGGCCAGCCCTGCCCTGCTCGACGCCTATGAAGCGGAGCGGCAGCCGATCACCGAGCAGGTCTCGCACTTCGCGATGAACCATGCCCTCGCTGTGATGAGCCAGAGGCGCTCCGTGCCGGCCGAAGTGGAGATCGACGGCCCCGCCGGAGATGCGGCGCGGAGCAAGGTCGGCAAGGCGGCCTACGATCTCAACGTCCAGCAATATTGCTGCGCCGGCTTGAATTTCGGCTACTACTACGACCGCTCGCCGGCCATTGCCTACGACGGCGAAACGCCGCCGCCTTATGGCATGGGCCATTTCACGGCCTCGACGGTGCCCGGCGCGCGCGCGCCGCATGTCTGGCTGTCCGATGGACGCTCGCTGCTGGACGCGCTCGGCCCGGCCTACACGCTGGTGCGGTTCGATCCGGCCGTCGATGCCACGCCATTGGTCGACGCCGCAGCCCGGCACGGTGTTCCCCTAACGCTCGTCGACGTCGCGCGCGCAGCGTCCGGCTATGGCTTCGCTGACAGCCTGCTCGTGGTGCGACCGGACTCGCACATTGCCTGGCGCGGCGTGGCCGCACCGCACGAGCCCAACAACCTGTTCGATCGCCTGCGTGGACACGCAAATCAGCCCGAGGGCATGCGCCGTGACGATGCCGTCGTCGCCTGATCCGCGTCATCGCGCCATGACCCGCCACACCACCGCGCACTACTTCCTCGAGGCGCTCGTCGAGATCGGCGTCGACTATATCTTCGCCAATCTCGGCACCGATCATGTGTCGCTGATCGAGGAGCTTGCACGCTGGGACAGCGAAGGTCGACGGCGCCCCGAGGTGATCCTGTGTCCCCACGAGGTGGTCGCGGTGCACATGGCCATGGGCTATGCGATGATGACCGGCCGCGGCCAGGCCGTGCTGGTCCACGTCGATGCCGGCACGGCGAACGCCTGCATGGCCATTCAGAACGCCTTTCGCTACCGGCTGCCGGTGCTGCTGCTCGCGGGGCGGGCGCCGTTCGCCACGCACGGCGAGCTGCCTGGGGGACGTGATACCTACGTCCACTTCGTACAGGACAGTTTCGATCAGGGCAGCATCGTGCGTCCCTACGTCAAATGGGAATACACGCTGCCGTCGGGCGTCGTCGTCAAGGAGGCGCTGGCCCGCGCTGCCGCGTTCATGCACAGCGATCCGCCAGGCCCGGTCTCCATGATGCTGCCGCGCGAGACCCTCGCCGAGAGCTGGGACGAGGCGGCGATGCCGGCCTACCCGCCCGCACGCTATGGCAACGTCAAGGCGGGAGGCATCGAGCCGGAGCGCGTGCATGCGGTCGCGGACGTGCTCATGAAAGCGGAAAATCCGATCGCGCTGACGGCCTATCTCGGACGCAATGCCGAAGCCGTTTCGCTGCTGGAGCGGCTGGCGCTCGTCTGCGGAATCCGCGTCGCCGAGTTCAATCCGGTCACGATGAACATCTGCCAGGATTCGCCCTGCTTCGCCGGCTCCGACCCGGCGGCGCTGATCGCCGGTGCCGACCTCGGGCTGCTGATCGACATCGACGTGCCCTTCATTCCGCAGATGCTGAAGGCCGCCGATCGGCTGCGCTGGATCCAGATCGACATCGACGCCCTGAAGGCGGACATTCCGATGTGGGGATTTGCCACGGACCTGCGGATTCAGGGCGATTCAGCCGCCATTCTTCGCCAGGTCCTGGAGACCGTCGTCGCCCGCGGCGACGACACCTATCTGAGGAGAGTGCGAGACCGGATCGCGAGCTGGCAGCCGGCGCGCGAGGCAGCCCAGGCGAAACGGATATCTGCAGCCGCGCAGAAGGGGCGGACCGGCGCGATCAACCCGGCCTATGTGTTCGCGCGGCTGCAGGCGCATCTCGCGGAGGACGACATCGTCGTCAACGAGGCCGTCCGCAACGCTCCGGTCCTGCAGCAGCAGATTCGCCGCACCAGGCCGATGACCTATGTGGGCCTCGCGGGAGGCGGCCTCGGCTTCAGCGGCGGCATGGCGCTCGGGCTCAAGCTGGCCAATCCCTCGACCCGCGTGGTCCAGATCGTCGGCGACGGCGCCTATCACTTTGCCGCGCCGGATTCCGTCTACGCGGTATCCCAGCAATGCAGGCTGCCGATCCTGTCCGTGATCCTCGACAACAAGGGTTGGCAGGCCGTGAAAGCATCGGTGCAACGTGTCTATCCGGACGGTGTGGCGCAGCAGACCGATTCGTTCCTGTCCAGGCTCTGCACCGGACATCAGGGTGAGCAGCGGCGTCTGGCCGACATCGCCCGCGCATTCGGCGCCCATGGCGAACGGGTCGAGAACCCCGACGAACTCGATGCGGCGATCGAACGCTGTCTCGCGGCCCTCGAGACTGGGCGCGCCGCAGTGCTGCACGTCGACGTCACGCCATTATAGCCGTCTGGAGCCAACGCCAGATGAAGATGCGTGATCCGAACGGCGCAGGCTCACTTGCGTGGAAGCGCGGACGAACGGCTGGCTTACGCCACCCGCGGCACGCCGTGATAGCGCTCGACGACGATGTCGCGCTTGGTGGCGTCGACGCGCACGGTCATGTCGTAGTGGCCCTCGTGCAATTCCTTCGCGAGCACCTCGGCATTGCGGTGCAGCCAGGAAATGCCGGCGCCGTCGGCCGCATCGATCGTGAGGTCGAGCGTGGTCCGGGCCGCGGCGAGCCGGTCCTCGATCGCCTGCAGCAGCGGCGCGACGCCCTCCCCGGTCTCGGCCGAGACCAGGAAGCACGGCCGCTCCGGTGGCCGGCGTGCGGCGATGTTGGCGAGGTTCTCGCGCGCCGCCTCGTCGAGCCGGTCGATCTTGTTCCAGACCTCGATGATGGTGTCGGTCGCCTCGGGATCGATGCCGAGCTGACTGAGCACCAGCTCGACGTCGTGCTGCTGCGCTTCGGCATCCTCATGCGACATGTCGCGGACATGCAGGATCACATCCGCCTCCAGCACCTCCTCGAGCGTGGCGCGGAATGCCGCGACCAGCTGCGTCGGCAGGTTGGAGATGAAGCCGACGGTGTCCGACAGCATCGCCTTGCCGCCGTGCGGCAGGCCGATCGCACGCAACGTCGGATCGAGCGTGGCGAACAGCATATCGGCCGCCTGCACGTCGGCGCGGGTCAATCGATTGAACAGCGTCGACTTGCCCGCATTGGTGTAGCCGACCAGCGCCACCACGCGATACGGCACGCGCTGGCGGCCGGCGCGGTGCAGCCGGCGTGTCGCCTGAACCTTCTTCAGTTCGTTCTCGAGCCGGGTGATGCGGTCGCCGATCAGCCGGCGGTCGGCCTCGATCTGGGTCTCGCCCGGGCCGCCCATGAAGCCGAAGCCGCCGCGCTGGCGCTCGAGATGGGTCCACGACCGCACCAGTCGGCTGCGTTGATAGTTGAGATGCGCGAGCTCGACCTGCAGCGCGCCCTCCTTGGTCTTGGCGCGGCGGCCGAAGATCTCGAGGATCAGGCCGGTGCGGTCGAGCACCTTGGTGTTCCAGGCCTTCTCGAGGTTGCGCTGCTGGATCGGCGACAGCGCGCAGTCCATCACGACCAGCTCGGCGCCCTGGCTGGCGATCACGCCGGCGATCTCGTCGACCTTGCCTTTGCCGAGATAGGTCGCCGGGCGGATCTGCCCGATCAAAGCGAGGATGACCTCCGCGACCGTCAGGTTGATGGCGCGCGCAAGCCCTGCGGCCTCGTCGATCCGCGCCTCGACATCACGCATCTCGGAATGGCTCGCCGATGCGCCGTCGTCACCACGACGTGTCCGCAAATACGGGCCGACCACGATGACTCGGCCCGTTGTCTTGACGTCATCCGGCCTGGCGAGGCCGATGGTCCCTTCGCGATCGCGGGGTTCCAATCAGATCACTCTCACGCAGACGCGTCCTCGCCGCCCTCGAACAGCTGGATCGGGGCACCCGGCATGATGGTGGAGATCGCATGCTTGTAGACGAGCTGCGAGTGACCATCGCGCCGGAGCAACAGGCAGAAATTGTCGAACCATGTGACAATCCCCTGCAGTTTTACGCCGTTGACCAGGAAGATCGTGAGCGGCGTCTTGGTTTTGCGGACGTGGTTGAGAAAGGTGTCTTGTAGGTTTTGTGCGCGGTCGGCCGCCATTGTTGTTATCTCGCAGTCTTGTGCTTTTTCTTATTGAACTTTCGGCGACCCGATTGCAGCCCTCGGAAGTGCAGGTCTCGGAATCGTCGTGGTGGCCCATGATCCATTGAGATCCCCCTCGAGGGACCACGGGATGCCGGATTAGAAGACAGGCGAGCATATTAGGCAAGCCGATTACATGGACCCCGGTTCCAAAAGGACCCGATTCGTCCGTAAATATCCGGGGCCGGACGAATTTTCCAACGCATTTTCGCCCAACCCGGCAAACTTTGCCGGGTTGGCAGCTCAGCCCACTCCGAGCGCCTTCAGCTTGCGATGCAGGGCCGACCGTTCCATCCCGACGAACTCGGCGGTGCGCGAGATGTTGCCGGAGAAGCGGCTGATCTGCGCAATCAGATAATCGCGCTCGAACACCTCGCGCGCCTCGCGCAGCGGCAGCCCCATGATGTGCTCGCCATTGTTGCTGGTGGGCATCGCCGGCACCATCGATCCGACGTCGGGCGGCAGCATGTCGGCCGTGATGATCACCTCCGGGCCGCCGGCCGCGAGAATCATCACGCGCTCGACATTGTTGCGCAGCTGGCGGACGTTGCCGGGCCAGACATGCGATTGCAGCACCGCCATCGCGTCCTGCCCGATCTGCCGCTTCGGCAGGCCGGTCGTGACCGAGATCTGGTCCATGAAATAGTCGATCAGCTCGGGAATGTCCTCGCGGCGCTCGGACAGCGGCGGAACCCGGATCGGAACCACGGAGAGGCGGTGGTAGAGATCCTCGCGGAAGCGGCCGGCTGCGATCTCCTCCTCCAGGTTGCGCGCCGTGGAGGAGATGATGCGCACATCAACGTGCACTTTGGTGGTGCCGCCGGCGCGCTGGAACGTCTGATCGACCAGCACGCGCAGAATCTTGTTCTGGGTCTCGCGCGGCATGTCGGCGATCTCGTCGACGAACAGCGTGCCGCCATGGGCCTCTTCGAGCGCGCCGGTCTTGCGCGCCTGCTCGCCGTTCGACTGCTCGATGCCGAACAGCTCCTCCTCCATCCGCTCCGGCGTGATCGCAGCGGCATTGATGACGACGAACGGACCATCGGCACGCGGAGACTGGATGTGCAGGGTGCGGGCGGCGAGCTCCTTGCCGGAGCCGGGAGGGCCAACGATCAGGATGCGGCTGTTGGCCTTGGCGGCGCGCTCGATGGTCTGGCGCAGCTGGTTCATCGACGGGGAGCGGCCGGTCATGTTGCTCGCGGTCGGCGCCAGCTGCTTGAGCTCGCGCACCTCGCGCTTCAGCCGCGAGTTCTCCAGCGCACGCGTCGCCACCAGGATCAGCCGGTCCGACTTGAACGGCTTCTCGATGAAGTCATAGGCGCCGCGCTTGATGGCGGCGACCGCAGTTTCGATGTTGCCGTGGCCGGAGATCATCACGACAGGCAGATCGGGATGATCCTTCTTGATCTGCTCCAGCAGCTGCAGGCCGTCGAGCTTGGAGCCCTGCAGCCAGATGTCGAGAAACACCAGGTTCGGTCGACGGCCGGCGATCTCGGCCAGCGCCGAATCGCTGTCACGAGCCGTTCGAGTCGTGAAGCCCTCGTCGTCCAGGATGCCGGCTACCAGCTCCCGGATATCGGCTTCGTCGTCGACAATCAGAATATCACTCGCCATGGATCACGCCTGTCTCGTCAGCTGCCGGTTGCGGCTTGGATTTTTGGTTCATCGTTGGTCGCTTGAACCGGGCTTGCGGTTTCGCCGCCCGCCTCGGTCTTCTGCGCATCGCCCGTCGCGACCGCCTGTTCTTTGCCCCCAGGCTTTGCGGCCTGGCCGGACACTGCGAACCGCAGCCGCATCCAGGCGCCGCGCTGGCCGTCGCGGAAATCGGAGGCGTCCTTCAGCTCGAGCTTGCCGCCATGGTCCTCCAGGACGCGGCCGACGATCGCAAGACCGAGACCGGTGCCCTTCGCGCGCGTCGTGACATAAGGCTCGAGCAGTCGCTGCCGCGCCACCTTCGGCAGGCCGATGCCGTTGTCGATCACGTCGATCAGAACGTCGTCGCCCTCGCGCGAGGCCACGACGTCGATGCGGCCCTTGCCGAGCTCCTCCTCCGGCACCACCTCGATCGCCTCGGTGGCGTTCTTGATGATGTTGGTCAGCGCCTGCGAGATCAGCCGGCGGTCGAACTGCGCGCGCAGCGGGTCCTGCTTGATGTCGGTTTCGATGTCGATCTCGGGATGCGCGACCTTCATCAGGAACACGGCCTGCCGTACCGCATCGGCAACGTCCTCGCCCTCCATCACCGGCTTCGGCATGCGCGCGAAGCGCGAGAACTCGTCGACCATTCGCCTGATGTCATCGACCTGCCGCACGATCGTATCGGTACATTGCTCAAATATGGCCTTGTCCTCGGTGATGACCTTGCCGAATTTGCGGCGAATCCGTTCCGCGGAAAGTTGAATCGGCGTCAGCGGATTCTTGATCTCGTGGGCGATGCGGCGCGCGACGTCGCCCCAGGCCGAGGTGCGCTGCGCGGAGACGAGCTCGGTGATGTCGTCGAGCGTGATGATGTAGCTGTCGCTGGCCTGGTTGGTCTGCTCGGCGGTGACGCGCACCGACAGATTGCGCTCATGGCCGTCGCGCTGGATCGTGATCTGTCCCTGCACCAGCCGCTGCTTGCCCTCGCGCGCCGTCTTCATCATGTCGTCGAGCTCGGGCAGCACGTCCGACAGCGGATGATCGAGCACCTCCTGCTCGGCGTGACCGATCAGCTTCTCGGCGGAGCGGTTGAGAATGCCGACGCTGCCGGACGCATCGACGCCGATGATGCCGGCCGACGCCGACGACAGCACCGCCTCGATGAAGCGGCGCCGGCTGTCGATCAATTCGCTGGCGCTGACGAGCTCGTCGCGCTGCGTCCGCAGCTCCTGCGTCATCTTGTTGAAGGTCTGGCCGAGCTGGGCGAGATCGCCTTCCGAGCGGTGCTCGGGAACCCGGACGTTGAGGTCGCCCGTGGCCACCGTATGCGCGGCGTTCATCAGCTGCCGGATCGGCGACACCAGCCAGTTGGCGAAGTTCAGGCCGATCAGCACCGAGGCCATCAGGATGGTCAGCGCGATCACCGCGAACATCAGCGCGAAGGCGACCTGGATGCCGTAGCGCCGCGACTCGACCTGGGCATATTCGGCGACCGAGGTCTCGGTCTGCTTGAGCTGCGCGATCACGCGCGGGTCGAGCAGCCGGGCGACGTAGAGGAAGGTGTCGTTGAAGGCGCGCAGCCGGATCACGGCCGCGACATAGTTGGCGTCGGGGAACACCGCGATCTGCGGCTCGGTCTCGTTGACGTTGCTGAGGAAGTCGGCCGGCGGCGTCTGGAAGGTCTGCTGGATGCCGGTCTCGGCGGTCTCCAGCACGGTCCGATCCTTGTCGATCAGCATCGCGCCCGGAAGGTTGCGCGAGGCGGCGCTGGCGGTGAGCAGCTCGCGGAACGTGCCGCGATCCTGGTCGTAGAGCGGCCGCGCATGGGCGATATCGTTGGCCATGCCGAGGATGTCGCCGCGGATCAGCTGGGCGTGCTCATAGGTGTAGGCGCGCGCCACCGTCAGCGAGTTCTGGATCGCCTCCTTGGCGGGGCCCGAGAACAGCCGGTCGAGGCCGCGGTCGATGGTGACGTTGGCGACCAGCGACACCAGCACCGCCGGCAGCACCGCGATGACCGAGAACAGGCTGACGATCTGGACGTGCAGGCGCGCCGCGGCCCTGCCGCGCCGCCGCGCCTGGACCATCTGCCAGACCTCGCGGATGATGATCCCGACCAGGATCAGGATCATGCCGGCATCGATCAGCAGGAAGGTGTTGACCACCTCGGGCGTCGGCTCGATCGGGCTCAGGCCCACCAGCACGAAGAAGGTGAGGCATGCCGACAGCAGCGCGAACCCGACCGCCACCGGCGCCAGCCAGGTGCGCCAGGTCCAGCGCCGGCCGTCGGCAGACGATTGTTCGAAGGGGGTGGCCGAGGCCTCTGCGCTGGTCATTCCGGCAATGGGTGTGATGTGAACGCGGCACGTCCGGGGGAATCGGACTGATGCATTCCTACCACGCTGTTGCCAAATTGCGACTAATCCGCGGCGCGGGAGCGCGTCGCGGATATGTCTCGAATATTTCTCATCTATGGCGGCCCGGGCCACCCAATTGAGGTATTATATAACCCCTATCAGCCGCCGCTGCGGTAAACCTGGATCTCGAGGTCGCGGATCTTCTTGCGCAGCGTATTGCGATTGAGACCGAGCAGATCGGCAGCGCGGATCTGGTTGCCCCGCGTCGCCGCCAGCGCGGCGGTCAGCAGCGGGATCTCGATCTCCTTGAGGATGCGGTGATACAGGCCCGGCGGCGGTACGCCGTCCGGAAATCCCTGGAAATGCGACGAGAGGTATAATTTCACCGCGTCGTTGGTTGATTGCTTGGGCAGCAGTGCTGGAGCGAACTGGGCCAAGCCCGCGTGTCGCCCAGTTCGGTCGTCCTATCCCCCGCACGCCGTGGTCAAGTCGACGCCGGCCGTCTTCAGCAGCGGACGGATGTCGTCTGCACGCGCCGCGGTCAACCGCGTGACCGGACCGGACAAGGCGAGAGCGCCGAGCAACGCACCGCCCGGCCCGAATACGGGGGTCGCAAGCGCCGCGGAATGGGGATCCGTCACGCCGCTCGTGAAAATCGGTGGATCGATCTCCGCCGCCGTCCGGCCGCGGTCGAAGTGTCGAAGCACCTGGGCGATGGCCGATTTGTCCATCGGGCGCAGATCGCCGGGCTGAACATGCATCCGGATCTGGTTTGCGCTTTCGACCCGGAACAGGCACAGACGCTGATCGCCCCGGCGCGTGTAGAACGAGGCGGTTTCGCCCGTCGAACGCGCCAGCTGCTCCAGCACGGGGGTGACATGATCGGCAAGACCGAAGGCGTGCTGATAGCAGGCCGCAAGGCGCATCACCTCGGCATCGAGCCGATAGCCGCCGTCGTCAACGCGCCGGATCAAACCGAAGCTTTCCAACGACAGCGCCATGCGCATCACCGTCGTCTTGATCAGCCCGGTGCGCCTGGTCAACTCGGCAAGACTCACCTCGCCGTCGCCGCGTTGAAAGGCCGTCAATACGCTCAATGCGCGGTCCACCGCAGAGACGCCCTTCAGGCCCGATGATGTCTTGGGCTTTGCGGTGTTGCTGCGGGTGCTCGATTTCTTCGCCACGTCCTGATTCCCGAACCGGCCGCCGATCGGACGGCCGTTTCAGGACGGTATACACATCCCCGATGCGAAGTTCACGCGATCCGAACAGTGGCTCAGCCCATATGTTCGACGCCGCGCTTCTTCAGCTCCTCGTCGACCCATGAACGGTCGTTGCGACCGGCCGCGATCGCCGCAAGCTGCGTCGTCTCGGCATCGTGCTTCTTCTTCGCCGCGGCGAACACCGCCTCGGCGTCGGCGATCGGAACGCAGACGAGACCATCATCGTCGCCGAGCATGAGGTCGCCCGGATGGATCACCATGCCGTCGATCGCGATCGCGACGTTGATCTCGCCGGGGCCGTCCTTGTAGGGGCCGCGATGGGTGACGCCCGCGGCGAAGATCGGAAACCTGCCGGCGCGGATCGCAGCGGCGTCGCGGACGGAGCCGTTGATGACGACACCGCCAAGGCCGCGGCGCTCGGCGTGCGCGATCATCATCTCGCCGATCAGGGCATTGGAAAGATCACCGCCGGCATCGACCACGACGATATCGCCCGGCTCCGCCATGTCGAGCGCCTTGTGGAGCATCAGATTGTCGCCAGGGCGCGATTTCACCGTGATCGCCGGTCCCGCCAGCACGCCGCCGCCGTGCATCGGTCGCAACCGCGGACCTGCTGCGTTCATTCGCGACATGCTGTCGCTCACATTCGCGACCGGGAGCGCCCGATAGCGCTCGACCAGGGCGGTCGAAACCTTCTGTTTCGGATTCGGATAGATGCGGAAACCGACGGTCATGGCGTGCTCCTCATGCGATCGTCCCTGCGGCTCTGCCGATCGGCGGTTGACAAATTGAGCCGTCGCGGCGATATGTACAAAAAATGCAACGCCGTTTCAATTTTAAAATGCGGCGCGGGAAACGGTCAGCATCTCGTCAAGGAGCGGGTCTGCGGCGACAATGCCGCAGTTCGGCTGTGCCGCCGTCGCGCGCCGGTCAGTGGGCGTTGCCGCCACGAAGCAGAGGCAGCAACATGCGGTACAAACTTCTCATCACCGGGCCGGCGCTCACCGCGGAGGCGGCTGCCATCGCCGCCCGGCGCGGTGCGTCGCTGGTCGACAACCCGCATTATGCGAGCCCTCGGGAGCTGGCCGAGATCGCAGCCCGCGAGCAGCCCGACGGCATCATCGTCCGGCAGGGCATGATCGATGATCAGGTGATCGGCGCCTCGGCGAAGCTGAAGGCGATCGCCAAGCACGGGGTCGGCTATGACAACATCGACGTCGAGGCCGCCGACCGCCGCGGCATTCCCGTGTTCGTCGCCCGCGGCGCCAATTCACAGTCCGTCGCCGAGCTCGCTTTCGCCCTGATGTTCGCAGTGGCGCGGGAGATCCCGCATCTCGATGCGCGCATCAAGACCGGTCATTGGGACAAGGCGACGACGAAGGGGGCGCAGCTGTTCGGCCGCAGCCTTGGGGTCATCGGCTTCGGCGAGATCGGCCGCATTCTGGTCGGCCTGGTTCAACCGCTAAACATGCAGGTGCGCATCTTCGATCCCTACATGCCTGCGGATGCCCACGTCACGGGCGCCGTGCGAGCCGGCAGCCTCGACGAGATCCTGACGGCAAGCGACGTGATCAGCCTGCACTGCCCGTTGACACCGCAGACCCGCAACATGATCGGCCGCGACCAGCTCGCCCGCATGCGCCGCAACGCAATCCTGATCAACACCGCGCGCGGCGGGTTGATCGACGAGGCTGCCTTGTTCAAGGCGCTGCGCGACGGCGTCATCGCCGGCGCCGGCCTGGATTCCTTTGCCGAGGAGCCCGCCAGACCCGACCTTCCGCTGCTGACCTTGCCGAACGCCGTGGTGACTCCGCATGCCGGCGCCAGCACGCAGGAAGCCCGCGACGCGATGGGCGTGATCGCAGTCAACCACGTCATGGACGTACTGGAAGGCAAGACATTCGACCGGCGAGCGATCGTGAACAAGAAGCAGCTCAGCATCGCCTGAGCAACGCCGATAAACAAACTTGGGAGGATAAGATGGCTCAAGCTGCAGCGGCGCCGAGTGCGCTCGAACGGATCACCATGCGCCGCGTATCGTGGCGCATCATGCCATTCATCATGATCTGCTATTTGTTCGCGATACTCGATCGCGGCAATGTCGGCATGGCATCGCTGCAGATGGTGCAGGACTTGGGGATGTCGAAGGCGGTGTTCGGCTTCGGCGCCAGCCTGTTCTTCTTCTCCTATTTTCTAATGGAAGTGCCGAGCAACCTCGCCCTGCAGCGCTTTGGCGCCCGGCGCTGGATCGCGCGCATCATGATCACCTGGGGATTCATCTCGGCCGGTATGGCGTTCGTGCAAGGCCAGAACTCGTTCTACGTCATGCGCTTCATTCTCGGCGCCGCGGAGGCGGGTTTCTTTCCCGGCGTGCTGCTTTATCTGACCTATTGGCTGCCTGCGAACTATCGCGGCCGCCTTATCGCGCTGTTCGGCATCTCGATCCCGGCCGCGACCTTCATCGGCTCTCCGCTCGGTGGCCTGCTGCTGGGTCTCGACGGCATGCTCGGCCTGCGTGGCTGGCAATGGCTGTTCATCGTCGAGGGCGTGCCGTCGGTGCTGCTCGGCCTGATCTGCCTGGCGATTCTTACTGACCGCCCCGAGGACGCGCGCTGGCTGCGCGACGACGAGCGGACCTGGCTGTGCGCGGAGCTCAACCGCGAGAAGGCCGGGCGCCCGTCGGCGGCGACTAAGACGGGCTGGGGGTCGTTCCTGGCGCTGTTGCGTAACCCCATCGTCTGGGCCATGGCCCTCGCCTGCTCCGGCGCCTCGGCCGCCGGATCGGTGCTCGGCGTCTGGCAGCCGCAATTCCTCAAATCGTTCGGTCTCACCAACCTGGAGACCGGTTTGATCAACTCGATTCCTTACGGAGTGGCCTGCGTGCTGATGGTGCTGTGGGGCCGTCACTCGGACAAGACCCGGGAACGCCGCTGGCATACCGCGCTGACGCTGCTACTGATCTCGTTCGGCTTCCTTGGTGTCTTCGTCATTCACTCCCTGATCGGAACTGTGATCCTGCTCAGCCTGGTGCTGGTCGGTGCCTACGCATTCAAGGGCCCGTTCTGGGCGCTGTCGTCAGGCTGGCTCGGCGCCGGATCGGTGGCAGCGGGACTTGCGATGATCAATGCGGTGTCGAACCTGATCGGCGGCGGCCTCATGGTGAACATCTATGGCAGCGTGCTCGACGCGACGGGCAATTACGGCTTGGCGCTGCTGCCGATCGCGATCGTGACGATGATTGGCGCCGGACTGGTTCTCGTCATCAGCCGGTCGCGCAACGCCGAGCCGACAATTCTGGCTGCCGCGAAGGAGGCCTGACATGGAGCGATCCGCTCACCTCTCGCGGCGAAGCCTGCTGCTCGGTACTGCCGCGCTCGCCGCCCTGCCCCGCCTGGGCAAAAGCCAGACCGCGGCCCCCGTGCGATGGTCGGCGGGGACCGCGCCGCCTGCGAGGAAGGCTCCGCCGCGCGCGACCGACTGCCATTTTCATACCTATGACGCCGGTTACCCCACGGCGCCGGGCGCTGCGCTCACACCGCCGGATGCGTCGCCGGACGACTACAAGGCCCTGCAACGCCGGCTCGGCACCACGCGCGGCGTGCTCGTCACGCCGTCGACCTATGGCACCGACAACAGCCTGCAGCTGGCGTCGATGACGGCGCTGGGAGCCGACAATTTCAGGATGGTCGCCGTCTTCGCCGAAGACGTTTCGGACTCCGAACTGAAGCGCCTCGACTCGCTCGGCGCCCGCGGTGTGCGCTTCAACCTGCCATTCCCCGGCCCGCTGACGATGGCTTCGCTCGAGACGCTGTCGCCGCGGCTTGCGGCGCTCGGCTGGCATTGCGAGATCAACATGCGGCCGCAACAGCTCGAGGCCGCCCAGGACCTGCTGAAGCGCCTGCCGTCGCGCATCGTGATCGATCATCTGGGGGCGTTGCCTGCCGACGGCCTCAACAGCACGTCCTATGCGATCATTCGCCGGCTGCTCGACAAGGGCAACACCTGGGTCAAGCTGTCGGGCGCCTATCTCAACAGCCGGCCGCCTTACGCCGAGAGTGCCGGGATCACCGCGGCCTATGTCCGCGCGGCTCCGGAGCGCATGCTATGGGGCAGTGACTGGCCGCATCCGACACGGAAGGCCGACGACAAGCCTGACGATGCCGAACTGTTCGACCTGATGGCGAATGCGATGCCGGATCAGGCAACGCTGCAACGGGTCCTGGTCGACTCGCCTGCAGAGCTCTATGGATTTGCGCCATGAGTTGGTTTGCGCCGCCCCGCCGCATCGAAACCCGGATCTTCACCCGGCTGCCGGATCGGTTCCGCAAGGCCCAGCGCAGCGCCTGGGCTGATGCCAACCAGGGCGGCCGCGCCATCGACAGCTTTCTCGAAGGCCCATCTTTTGACCGCCAGGGCCGGCTCTACGTCACCGATATTCCGTTCGGCCGCGTCTTCAGCATTGATCCTGATGGCGCATGGTCGCTGATCACCGAGTACGACGGCTGGCCCAATGGCCTCAAGATCCATGCCGACGGCCGCATCTTCATCACCGACTACAAGCGCGGCCTGATGCTGCTCGATCCCGAAAGTGGCCAGGTGACGCCGTTCCTGGAGACCGCTGCGACCGAAAGCTTCAAGGGCGTCAACGATCTGGTGTTCGGACGCTCCGGCACGCTGTATTTCACCGACCAGGGCCAGACCGGCATGCAGGACCCGACCGGCCGTGTCTGGCGGCTCGGCACCGACGGTCGCCTGAGCTGTCTCGTGAGTACGATCCCGAGCCCGAACGGCATCGTGGTCGATTCCGACGAGACATTCCTGCTTGTTGCGGTCACCCGCGCCAATCAGGTCTGGCGTGTTCCATTGCCGCCGAGCGGCCTCACCACCAAGGTCGGCGTCTTCGTGAATCTGCACGGCGGTCCCGGTGGGCCCGACGGCCTCGCGCTCGACCGCGACGGCAATCTGCTGATCTGCCACACCGGCTTCGGGTCGGTCTGGCGGGTATCGCCGGTCGCCGAGCCGCTCGACCGCATCGTCTCGTGCGCCGGCGTCGGCACCACCAACCTCGCCTTTGGCGGCGCCGACAATCGCAGCCTCTTCATCACCGAGAGCCGGACCGGCTCCATCCTGCAGGCCGAATTGGAGACGCCCGGTCTGCCGATGTTTTCGCACGCCTGACGCAAGCGTCAGGCGAAGCCGAACAGCTGCGCCGGATTGCCGACCAGGATCTTCTCGCGGATCGCGGCATCCGGGGCCCAGCTGGACAGGAGATCGAACAGGACGGCGTCGTCCGGCTTCTCCTTTTCGGTCGGATGTGGCCAGTCGCTGCCCCAGATCACCCGGTCCGGCGCGGCCTGCACGCAGGCGCGCGCCACCGCGCTCGTGTCCGGGTAGTCCGGCGGACCGATCTTGGTGTCGGCATAGGGCTCCGACAGCTTGATCCAGCCTCGTCCCGTGTCGGCGAGACGCAGCATCGCCTGCGCGCCAGGATGGGCCAAGCCGACCGGCTGCGGAATGCGTCCGAGATGATCGAACACGACCGGCACCGGCAGCCCGGCCAGCACGGCCTCGTGCTGCGCGATCTGGTCGCCGGACATCAGCACCTGGACATGCCAGCCGAGCGGGGCGATGCGCTTGGCGGTCTGCTCCAGCCGCTCGGCCGTCGTGACGCCCCATGCTTGCGGGGTCAGGAAATTGACGCGGACCCCGCGCACGCCGCGCTGATCCATTCGCTTCAACTCGGTGTCATCGGTGTTTTCGTCGATGACGACAATGCCGCGCGCCTCTGCGCCGAACTGGTCGAGCGCATCCAGCAGGCATCTGTTGTCGACGCCATAGGTCGACGGCTGCACGATCACGTGCCGCGTGACGCCGAGCCGCTTCTGCAGCAGCCGATAGTCGGCGGCGGTCGCGCCATCCGGCCGGCCGCCGCGCCAGTGCGGCGAGACCGGGAAGCGCGCATCGTAGATGTGATGGTGACCGTCGCAGGCATTCGCCGGCGCGTTCAGCTTGGGCGGCTCCGAACCGGCCGAATTCGGCACGGCGTCAGCGGCCGCGGTCCGGGCGCCCGTCAAAACGACGGCGCCGGCCGCCAACAGGCTGCGGCGGGTGATCATGCGGCTTCCTTCGATGCGCTTGTGTCGCGGGCCGGATCGCCGAGCACGAACATGACGGCGGTGCCGGCCAGCAGGATCACGGATAGGACATACAGCGGCGTCGAGAAGCTCTTCGTCGCCTCCCTGAGATAGCCGATCATGTACGGGCCGACGAAGCCGCCGAGATTTCCGATCGAGACGATCAAGGCGAGCCCGGCCGCGGCCGCGCGTCCCGTCAGGAAGCCGGACGGGATCGCCCAATAGGTCGCCTGAAACGACAGGATGCCGACCACGGTGACCGTCAGCGCCAGCATCGCCGGCAGCGGCGCCGTCAAGCTCGCGCTGACCGACAACGCGACGCCTGCGGTCGCCAGCGCGCCGCAGACGAACCACAGGCGATGCCGGGCGCGGTTGGCGAGGCGCGCCCACAGCAGCATGCAGACCGCGCCCAGCGCGTAAGGCGCCGCGGAGATGAAGCCGACCGCGACATAGCTGACGCCGAAGCCGCGCACGATCTGCGGCAGCCACAGGCCGACGCCGAGCGAGCCGCAGATGCCGCAGAAATTGACCAGCGCCAGCACGAACACCTTCGGATTGGCGAAGGCATCGCGCAACGTGTTGCCGTGACGGGCGGCCAACGTCGCCTGCTCCGCCGCCAGTTGCACATCGAGCTCGCGCCGCTCGTCGGCATCGAGCCATGTGGCCTCGCCCGGACGATCCGACAATACGAACAGGCAGGCGATACCCAGCAGCACGGCCGGCAAGCCCTCGATGATCAGCAGCCACTGCCATCCGGCAAGGCCGCCGAAACCGTCCATCGTCAGCAGCGCGCCCGAGATCGGCGAGCCGATCATGTTGGCGACGGGAATGCCGACCAGGAAGGCGGCCGTCGCGCGGCCGCGCCAGACGCCGGGAAACCAGTAGGTGAAATAGAGGTACACGCCGGGCGTGAAGCCAGCCTCGGCCATGCCGAGCAGGAGGCGCATCGCGGAGAAACTCACCGGGCCGGCGACGAGGCAGGTGAGCGTGGACAGCAGGCCCCAGGTGATCATGATGCGCGCGATCCACAGCCGAGCGCCGACGCGCTGCATCATCAGATTGCTGGGGATCTCGCAGAGAAAGTAGCCAAGGAAGAACAGACCTGCGCCCCAGCCGAATTGTGACGGCGTCAGGCCGAGGTCGCGGTTCATCTGCAGGCCGGCGAAGCCGACATTGATGCGGTCGAGATAGCTGACGACGTAACAGACGAAGATGAAGGGGATGATGCGCCGCATCACCTTGCGCATCGTCGGCGTGATGTCGAATGCCGGCGCCGCGCGCGCAGCCACGCTGTCCATTCCGTTCCTCCGCGGTGCCTTGTTGGGCCGTCTTCCGGCCGAGCTTGGCGGCACAATAAAAGCGGAAAAGACAAAATGCAACGATGTTTCATTTTCAAGCTGCGCAAGTTGCTGTCTCGCACAGCAAGTCACGGCAAAGCGCCGCCCCGCTGCGGCGAGTCGGTGCGTGCGTGGGCGATGATGAGCGAGTGAATATCTGCGGGGCTATCGCCAAGCCGTCACGCGAACACGTCGCGCTGGACTGTGCGTGGGGCCATCTTCTCGAACGATCGGACGCTTGTGCCGGTCGCGGATGCTGCGCATGCGCCGCGGGCGGACTCCCCCGACGTGGTCGGGGGAGCTTCTCCCGGGGGCTAACCGCCGCTGCGGTAAACCTGGATGTCGAGGTCGCGGATCTTCTTGCGCAGCGTATTGCGATTGAGACCGAGCAGATCGGCGGCGCGGATCTGGTTGCCACGCGTCGCCGCCAGCGCGGCGGTCAGCAGTGGGATCTCGATCTCCTTGAGAATGCGGTGATACAGGCCCGGCGGCGGTACGCCGTTCGGAAATCCCTGGAAATGCGACGAGAGGTATGCCTCGACCGCACCGCCGAGATTGTCGATCGAGGTGGGCGCGTTGGAGCCGGTGGTCACCGCCGGCGGGGCCAGCTCGCCGTCGATCACCGAGGCGGTGATGACGTCCTGCGGATACAGCGCGGCGAGGCGCCTTGCGAGGTTCTCCAGCTCGCGGACGTTGCCCGGCCAGCGGTGCTGCTTGAGCCGCTCCAGCGCCGCCGCATCGAGCTTCTTCGGCGGCAGGCCGTCCTTCTCGGCGAGCGCGAAGAAGTGCCGGACCAGGTCCGGCAGGTCCTCGATGCGCTCGCGCAACGGCGGCAGCCGCAGCGGCACGACGTTGAGGCGGAAGAACAGATCTTCCCGGAAAAGCCCCTGCTGGATCAGGATGCGCAGGTCCTTGTTGGAGGCCGCGACGATGCGCACGTCGGTCTTGATCGGGGTGCGGCCGCCGACGGTGGTGTACTCGCCCTGCTGCAGCACGCGCAACAGCCGCGTCTGCGCCTCCATCGGCATGTCGCCGATCTCGTCCAGGAACAGGGTGCCGCCCTCGGCCTGCTCGAAGCGGCCGGAGGCGCGCGTGTTGGCACCGGTGAAGGCGCCGCGCTCGTGGCCGAACAATTCCGATTCGATCAGGTCGCGCGGGATCGCGGCCATGTTGACCGCGACGAACGGGCCGTTCCGGCGCTTGCCGTAATCGTGCAGCGCGCGCGCCACCAGCTCCTTGCCGGTGCCGCTCTCGCCGGAGATCATCACCGTGAGATCGGTCTGCATCAGCCGCGCCAGCACGCGGTAGATGTCCTGCATCGCCGGCGAGCGGCCGACCAGCGGGATCGATTCGAACTCGCTGTCGTCGGGCTGGCTCGCCGCCCGCTCCTTCGGCTCGGCCAAGGCGCGGCCGACGATCGCGATCAGCTCCTTCAGGTCGAACGGCTTCGGCAGGTACTCATAGGCGCCGCGCTCCGACGCCTTGATGGCGGTCATGAACGTGTTCTGCGCGCTCATCACGATGACCGGCAGGTTCGGCCGCATCTTCTTGATGCGCGGCAACAGGTCGAATGCATTCTCATCGGGCATCACCACGTCGGTGATGACGAGATCGCCCTCGCCCTGGCTCACCCAGCGCCACAGGGTGGCGGCGTTGCCGGTCAGCCGCACCTCGTAGCCAGCGCGTGACAGCGCCTGGTTCAGGACCGTGCGGATGGCCGTATCGTCGTCGGCAACGAGAATGCTACCTGCAGGCATAAGTGGTCCTCAATTTGATCCCTGAGAGGCATGCAACGACGTCCCCGAAACGTCATCGCCAATGCTGTTTTTTGGGCCGTGATCTGGTTGTTTGCTCGCGCTGTACATCGGCATCAGCACCCGGAAGGTCGTCTTGCGCGGCTGCGACTCGCACTCGATGATCCCGCCATGGTCGCCGATGATCTTGGCGACCAATGCAAGACCGAGGCCGCTTCCGGTCGGCTTGGTCGTGACGAACGGATCGAACAAATTGGGCATCAGGTCTTCCGGCACGCCGGGGCCGTTGTCCTTGACGCAGAACTCCAGCGGCAGCGACACCCGCGACTTCTTGCCGGGCACCGACAGCCGCACGCCGGGGCGGAACGCCGTGGTGAGCTGGATCTCCGCATCCGAGCCGAGGTCGACGACGGCTTCCGCGGCATTCTTGACCAGGTTCAGAAACACCTGGATCAGCTGATCCTGGTTGGCGAGCACCGGCGGCAGCGACGGATCGTAGTCCTCGATGAAGCGGATGTTGCGGGCGAAGCCCGACTGCGCCAGCCGCTTCACGTGATCGAGCACGGAGTGGATGTTGACCGGCCCGCGCGCCACCGGGCGGTCGTCACCGAACACCTCCATGCGGTCGACCAGGGTGACGATGCGGTCGGCCTCGTCGCAGATCAGCCGGGTCAGCATGCGGTCCTCGGACGAGGCCTGCTGCTCCAGCAATTGCGCGGCGCCGCGGATGCCCGACAGCGGGTTCTTGATCTCATGCGCCAGCATCGCGGCCAGCGCGATCACCGAGCGCGCGGCGCTGCGATGGGTGAGCTGGCGGTCCATCTTGTCGGCGATGGTGCGCTCCTGCAGCATCACCACGATGTGCCCCGGCCGCTCCGGCAGCGGCGCGACGTGCAGGTCGACCAGCCGGTCGGCGCCGGTGCGCGGCGTGCCGAGATCGACCTTGTACTCGTTGACGGGTGCGTTTGTCGTCCGCACCTGGTCGATCAGCGCCAGCAGCGGAGAGCCGAACGGCACCAGCTTCTTCAGCGACTGCCGCTGCAGGAACTGCGATGAGGAATCGAAGAACGATTCCGCCGCCATGTTGGCGTCCATGATCATGCCGTCCGGGCCGATGACCAGGACCGGATTCGGCAACGCGTTGAGGATGGCATCGCCATCGGATGGAAGGCGCTTGCGCTGTTCTGCGGCTGAGCTCATGCGGCTGCACTCCAGGCAAAATCGTCGAAGGCGTCACGCAGCGCCCGATGCACCAGGGACGGCTGCTCGGATGTCAGGATACGATCGCGCCAGGCCTTCAGTTTACCGGCTGGCGCGTTGGCAGACCGGGCGGCCACGTCGAGCCCCCAGCTGAGATGCTTGCGGGCGTGGCGCAGGCCGACACGCTTGCCATAGTGGCGGCAGATCTCGTCGTAGAGTGCGGTCAGATAAGCGAGCTGCCGAGACAGCTCCGGCGCGCCCTCTTCCACGCCACCGTCGAGACGGCGGCCGATCTGGCCGGGCAGCCAAGGGGCGCCTTGCGCGCCGCGGCCGATCATGACGGCGTCGGCGCCGGAGGCGTCGAGCGCCTCGCGCGCGTCCTCGAAACTCGTGATGTCGCCATTGACGACGACCGGCAGGTCGACCGCGTCCTTCACGGCGCGCACCGCGCTCCAATTGGCCTCGCCCTTGTAGAACTGCTGGCGGGTGCGGCCGTGCACGGTGATGAGCTGCACGCCGGCGGCTTCGGCGCGGCGCGCCAGCTCCGGCGCGTTCAGGCAGCGCTCGTCCCAGCCGAGCCGCATCTTCAAGGTGACGGGCACGTCGACCGCCTCGACCGTCGCCTCGATCAAGGTCAGCGCATGATCGAGATCGCGCATCAGGGCCGAGCCCGACTGGCCGCCGGTGACGTGGCGCGCCGGGCAGCCCATGTTGATGTCGATGACATCGGCCCCGCCGTCAGCCGCGACCTTGGCACCCTCGGCCATCCAATGCGCCTCGCAGCCGGCGAGCTGCACCACATGCGGCCCGACGCCGCTGGCCTCGCAGCGCAACCGGGATATCCACCGCCCTTTGACGAGATCGTCGCTGGCGGTCATCTCGGACACGACGAGGCCCGCGCCAAGCTCAGCCGCGAGTCGGCGGAACGGCGCGTCGGTGATCCCCGACATCGGCGCAAGGAGAGCCCGATTCGCGAGAGAAACCTCGCCTATTGTCAGAGGCTTGGCGGCAGTATTTACCGAACCGGTCACGGACGACTCTTCAAGCTCATGGACGCAT
Source organism: Bradyrhizobium sp. SSBR45G (assembly GCF_030159255.1). GTDB lineage: Bacteria > Pseudomonadota > Alphaproteobacteria > Rhizobiales > Xanthobacteraceae > Bradyrhizobium. Next base: position 495,683 of record NZ_BSCT01000001.1, read on the forward strand.
CATTGCGTCTGCTCTGCACTCTCAAGCACAATTCTTGGGCAGTCAAGCGTCATGCCTACACTTTAGCCAAGACTTCCCGCATTTCAAGTGCAGTGCAGCAAAATATGCTTGTTCGGCAGTCATGGTAAACCCCGCAGCCGCCGGTTTTTTGCATGGCTCGGGATGCCTCGATCACGCCGTGGCGCATCTCTGGCGGGAGTGCCCGCGTTTTCGTCACCTCAGATGCGCACGAATGCGTCGGGATCGCCGTCGCGCGCATGCCATGTGTGATCGCGCTCGCTTAACAATGTCCGCAGATGTAAGAAGCCGCCAACCTACCCCTCATGTTTCCCAAGTAGCATCGATAGCCTGTTCCCATGACGACTTCTCAGCGGACTGCAGCCATTCTCGTCGCGGCCGGCCGGGGCCTGCGCGCCGGTGCCGGTGGTCCGAAGCAATACCGCACCATCGGCGGCCGCACCGTCATCCATCGCGCGCTCGCGGCCTTCGCCGACCATCCCGAGGTGACCGTGGTGCAGCCGGTGGTGAATCCCGATGACATCGACGTCTTCAATGCCGCCGTCAGCGGCCTGCGGCACGCGGCGCCCGCGCATGGCGGCGCGACGCGGCAGGCCTCGGTGCTGGCGGGCCTGGAGGCGCTGGTTCCGCACAAGCCCGAGATCGTGCTGATCCATGACGCCGCGCGCGCCTTCGTGACGCCGGCCGTGATCTCGCGCGCGATTGTCGCGGCCGGCAAGACCGGCGCGGCGATCCCCGTCGTGCCCGTGACGGACACCATCAAGGAGGTCACGGCGGACGGCGACATCACCGCGACACCGGAGCGGGCAAAACTGCGCATCGCGCAGACGCCGCAGACCTTCAAGTTCGACGTGATCCTGGAGGCGCATCGCCGCGCCGCGCGCGACGGGCTCACCGAGTTTACAGATGATGCGGCGATTGCCGAATGGGCGGGATTGACCGTCACGACCTTTGAGGGCGATGTTGCCAACATGAAGCTCACCACACCGGAAGATTTCGTGCGCGAGGAAGCGCGGCTCGCAGCAGCGCTCGGCGACATCAGAACCGGCACCGGCTACGACGTGCATGCCTTCGGCGAGGGCGACCATGTCTGGCTGTGCGGCCTGCGCGTGCCGCATAGCAAGGGCTTCCTGGCGCACTCCGACGGCGACGTCGGCCTGCACGCTCTGGTTGACGCCATCCTGGGCGCTCTGGCCGATGGCGACATCGGCTCGCACTTCCCGCCGTCCGACATGAAATGGAAGGGCGCTTCCTCCGACCAGTTCCTGAAATACGCCATCGAGCGGGTCACCGCGCGCGGCGGCCGCGTCGCCAATCTCGAGGTTACGATGATCTGCGAGCGCCCCAAGATCGGCCCGCTCCGCGACCAGATGCGCGCCCGCATCGCCGAGATCTCCGGCGTCGACATCTCGCGCATCGCCGTCAAGGCCACCACCAGCGAGCGCCTCGGCTTCACCGGCCGCGAGGAAGGCATCGCAGCGACCGCGAGCGCGACGATCCGGCTGCCGTGGGGTGTGTAGTTGCGACCAGATTGAGCTGAGCGATGCGGCAGACGACCTCGACCGTTGTTATTGGTCGACGAGATTGAACTATATGAGGTGAGAGTCGAACTCTTACTTTACGATGCCTGAATCGAGTTCTCACCGCGATCGCGGTGCGCTCCCTCGCCCCGTTCTTCACGGGGAGAGGGTTGGGGTGAGGGGCAGCCGCACGGGAAGTGCGTGTGGAGAGACCTGCACCCCCTCACCCGGATTGCATCTTGCGATGCAATCCGACCTCTCCCCGCTTCCGCCTTCGCTCTTCGAGCTACGGCGGACAAGGGCGGGGAGAGGTGGAGATCGCGGCAGCGCTTCGAACTCATCGAACGCGGTCTCATTCGGTGCGGTGAGTTCTGAGGTAGCTATCAGTTCGAGGACGAGCGGGACATGGCGAGCGAACGTCAAATCGGCTCCACCAGCGCGCTGGCCCGCTCGCTGCTCGACCTGTGCCGGTCGCGCAAGCTGATGATCGCGACCGCGGAGTCCTGCACCGGCGGCCTGGTCGCTGGTGCGCTGACCGAGATCCCCGGCTCCTCGGATGTCATCGACCGCGGCTTCGTCACCTATTCCAACGAGGCCAAACGCGCCATGCTCGGCGTCGAGGCCTCGACCCTGCAGACCTTCGGCGCCGTCTCCAAGGAGACCGCGATCCAGATGGCGGTCGGCGCCCTGGAGCGCGCCGATGTCGACCTAGCGGTCGCCATCACCGGCATCGCCGGCCCCGGTGGCGCCACCCCCGGCAAGCCGGTCGGCCTGGTCCATTTCGCCGTCGCCGCCCGCGACGGCCGCATCACCCACCGCGAACACCGTTTTGGTGCCATCGGCCGCAGCGCCGTCCGCACGCGCTCGGTGCTGGAAGCCCTGCGCCTGCTGATGGAGCTGGCCCGGCCGCAGGTCGCCGCCAAGCCGAAGCGCGCCGCTGCCACCCGGCTCCGCCCGCGGGTGGCCCGCACGCCAAGACTGCATCCGGTGAAGCGACCACGGCGGCCACGAACGTAGGGACTCGCGATGTGCCCTGCCCTCGCCACACCGTCATCGCGAGCGCAGCGACGCGATCCAGTCTCTGCCAGAGCATCCATACGAGATTGCGTCGCCCCAATCGCTTGGCAAAAACGATTGAGGAGCTCTGCCTAAACTACTGATCGGAAATCGTCCATGGGTGAACGCAACTACTACCTCTGCCAATTTCTATTCGACGGGCAACGCCCCTACGTCATTTGGGCGTCGAACAATACGGACGAGTTGATACGTCTGTCGAATGGAAAGATCGCTACTTTCCGAGACGAAAGCGGGGCCGCCGAGTTCTGTCGCGTGGCTGGCATATCGCTCATGACAGAGCCAGCCGTGGTCTATGACTTCGATTGTATTGCAGCGTGGTGTACGAATGCTGCGACTCGGGATATTGATCCCGCGGCATTCCTCGATGCCTGGAACATGCTCGATGACGCGAACAGCTTTAAATCAGGCGTGCGTAGCCTTCACGAGCACAGTTCGAGTGAGGCAGGATACGTTTACGACAAGTTGTTCTGGGCCAATAATCTTCCCTCCGCAACTCCGATCGGCACGCACTATCATCCAGCTTGGTCCGAGGAAGACATGAAGCAGATGTCCCGCATATTTCGTTTGGGTCTCGCGGAGTTGCGCGCCAACATCGACATGTCGTAGCTCATCGGCGGGGTACGCAGCAAAAATGTAGTCCGTATGGTGGCGGCAACGATGCACCGGAATGGTGGGCACTGCGCGCTCATACAGTCGCGCACAATACGAAAGACCTTGGCGCGCCTTTGCCCACCCTACACGTCTCGAGCTCTCCAGAACGGATGGCGACGCCGGGCTCGTCCAATCCGGACGTCCTTAGCAACCTCGCGCAATACAAGGCTCTCGATCAAATGGGCAAGGCAGTGCTGCCGCCGCATCCTCCGTCGTCATCCCCGCGCACGCGGGGATCCATACCCACAGGGCGGCGTTTGGCGGCACATCCGTGGCTACGATCTCGTCTCACCACATCTGCCGCGGAGTATGGGTCCCGGGTCGGCGCCTGCACGGCGCTTCGCGCCGCTCCGGCTGGCCCGGGACGACAGCGGTGGGAGAGCGGCGGACGCTCCTGGTTGGCCGACGCATTCGCTTCACGCGCGCCAGAACGGACGGCGGCACAGCCTCCGCGCCTCCTCGCGCGTCAGGCCATAATCCTCCAGCGACTCGTCGGCCATCCACGGCAGCTCCCTGGCGAAGCGTCGGCGCTCGCGCCAGCGCTCCCACCAGAGCCGCAGCAATGACGCGGGCTTGGATCCGCCGTGGATTCGATGAGGAGCCGGTCGCGCCAAGTAGTAGACGTTGGCGCCGGGCTCCGACGAGACGGGATGGCTCGACGAGAGATCACGACGGCGCGCGAAGAGCTTCGCTGATCGCGAGACGTCACGAAATGCGCTCGCCTTGATAGCGCTGAGGCTTGGATCGTCGGTCGTGCTCGGCATTGCGGGCTCCCCTGGAAGCGAAGAATCCTACCGGCAACAAAAAAGCCGCCAGGTTCCTGGCGGCTGTTCGGATCAAATGCTGCAATCGTCAGATTGTGCGCGATCCTCCCGCCGCCCGCGAGCTACGGTGCGTCCAACGACCAAAACGATGAGCGGCGACGGTGATCATGCCCGGCTCTATAGCCCGTCCATCTGGGGTTGTCATCCCCCCGGAATGCTGGGAACGCAGACGGAGCACCTCGCGTGCTGCGAAGAACTGCGCTATCGTCGCCTCAGGTTTCGTCTCGTACCTGGTCAAGCTCGCGAGCGTATGTCGGCGACAGCACAATGGGCATCACGATCTGCGCCAAGCACGGCCGCGTCCCGTTCGTCGAAACCTGCGGACATGTCGCGCAGCAGATCGAGCAGCGGACAGCTCCGACCGGCCGTCAGCTTACCATTCTTGGCCACCTCTTCGTCTGCGACGCCTGCTTCGAGCAACTCGGCTTCGATCGCTTCGCAAGCCTCGCAGAGATGCCGTTCGAGGACGCAATCGACGTCGATGATGGTCGTTGGCAATTGTACGACTCGGCCTATGATCGCCTGGAAGGCCGAACGACGTTCTGCCTGGACTGCTTTCGCGACCTCAGCCCGAATCGTGATCCATGATCCGCATCTTGTTACGATGACAACGCGGCACTGTCGCGCCAAGCTCGGATATCCATCACGGGTGACCTCTCAGATGACCCGCGCCTACATGTCGTCTCTCACCCCGAACCAATGATCGCCTAAGGAGAAATAGCTGTATCTCGCTGGCTTGTCGGAATTGAGGGGTGACGTGTCACCGTGGAAACGACAGACTTCAACGTGAATTGCGCCACCTGCCCAACCCGAGGTCCAGACCAGAATACATGTGCTTGGGTCTGGACCATCAGAGCGTGTCGCTGAAAGTGCTCCGAGATCGGCAAGGATCGATTGATAGAGGGCGTAGCGCTGCAGCGAGATCTCAGGAGTTGGCGGTTGCTGCGGCAGGCCAATCGATATCGTTCGTACGCCCCACGGCGCAACTTCTCTGATCTTCTCATCCTCGATCAGCATGGCGCGCAGTCGCTCATAGCCGTCACGCTTCATCTTGAAGCGTTCCGCTACAGCTTCGTTCGCGGGATGCTCCGTTGCGAGGTGCCAGGTCACGATCCCCGTCAATGACCCAAGCAAGAACAAACCAATTGCCAATCCCAATCGTCTCATCGTGAACTGCTCTCCTGAGCAGGCTGGGACGCAATCAGGTTGCGCCGCATCGGCAACGACTTTTGTCCGAGCATTTTGGCAACCGATGGCGCTGCCAGGGCCATTGATGTTGTCAGTCCGGAAACGCGGCCACCGTGCGCGCGAGCTGCCGCGCCAGAGACCCCGGAAGAGCCTCATCGAAAATCCCGCTCAGCGTGCGGTAGTACCAGATCGTGCCGGCGCGTCCGCCGCTGAAGCGGCTCCAAACGGCTTCGCCGACGTCATGATAGTCCTTCGCGATCGCCTCGGCGGGGTCGACCTTGTCGGCGAGCGAGACCAGCAGGGATGATGCAGGCTTGTCTGGCAGCTTGGCGAGATAGGCCTCCTTGCGCGGACGCCAGGCCGGCTTCGGGTCGTCCCAGGCATCCGTGCAGTCCGCGACGATCTCCGCGACCTGGTCGCCAAAGCGCCGGCGGATCTCGTCCAGCGTGGGCTGCCCGCCCTGGTCCTCGGCGGCATCGTGCAGCAGGCCGGCGATGGCCTGGACCTCGGTGCCGCCTGCCGTCAGCACGCGGCTGGAGACGCTGAGCAAATGCGCGATGTAGGGAATCGCGCTCCCCTTGCGCAGCTGGTCCCGGTGCAGTTGCGCAGCATAGACCAGCGCGTCGTCATACAGTTGGGAGAGTGGCATCGGCTTGCTTTCTACAACGGCTGACGCGGCGTCAGCCCAACATGTCATCTGTCGCGATCACGCGCAGTGTTTCAGTCATTCGGCCCGCGGTCGAGCCTTCCCACGGCCAACCCGCCGGGCAAATCAGTTCGTTCCTCGCGCCTTGAAAGCCCGGCGTCATGCGCTGCGCCGGAACACGAATTTCGTCAGCGCTTTCAATGGCCGACTCCCTGTCCAGTCCCTCCCGCAAAAATATTTGTATTTCGCTTTTTCGAAATTCGTGGTTCCCTTCCCTCATCCCGCCTCGGCACGAGGGGCGTATCGCGATCGTCACGACACGCGAGGTGGGGAGGCGATGGCCGCCGATGGGTCGTCGCGCGTCATGGACGTGCGGACGAACGGCTCTTGGCGGACGTGAAGTCGCAGCGTCCTGACACCCCGAAGCTGGTGTCACGCCGGTGGTGATGATGATCCGCCGGTCACGGGGGCAAGACAGCCGGTCCCCGGGGAGACTGCGTATAAGCGTGAAGACCATCGCGCAGGGAATGCCGGAGTTCGGCTGAACCTGTGGTGACTGCCGCCTGCTTTTTTGCTGCAGGCGGGCCATGGGTTGCGGCCAGCGCCCGGCATTCCCTGCGCCCTCGTGTTTCAGAGGGCCCGTCGAGATCCACAGCCCCGGGCGTCGTTGCGCCGCGGGAGATGCGCTGCGCGCCAGCAAGCCCCCCCTGTCCGTATTTCAGGATCGCGCCGCCCGATGATTATCGTCGGCGATCCCGCCCGAAAGGTTTTGGTTAATTTTGCCCTGCTACGTCTGTCGCATTCTTCTCTGACAGTGGATTCGGGACCCCATGGCTTTCTTTTCCGGCAAGTCGGCTGATCGTGTGCACAACCTTCTGATGGCCGAGCTGTTCGAACGCCATCGCGACGCCATCCTGGTGATGTCCGAGGGCAAGATCATCGCCTGCAACGAGTCTGCGGTCCGCTTCGGTGGCTTCCGCAGCAAGCAGGACCTGCTGTCGCGCTCGCCGGCGGCGATGGCGCCGGAGGTCCAGCCCAACGGCAAGAAATCCGCCGACATGGTGCGCGAGATGGACGCCAAGGCCAAGCGCGAGGGCCATGCGAGCTTCGAGTGGACCACCAAGCGCGCCGACGGCAGCCCGGCGCTGGTGCAGATCACCCTGGTGCCGACCCAGATCGAGGGCCAGACCTACGTCTTCAGCTTCCGCCGCGACCTCTCCGACCTCGTCGCCGCGCGCGAGGAGAAGAAGCGCGCGCTGGACCGGATCGCCAAGGATTTTGAAACCAGCGTCGGGGCCATTGCCAATGCGATCTCCGGTGCCTCGCGCGAGGTGGAGACCACGGCGGCCTCGCTGACCACCACGGCGGACCAGGCCGCGCAGCGGGTGGCGCTGGTGGCCTCGGCGTCGAGCTCGGCCTCGTCCAACGTGCAGTCGGTGGCCGGCGCGACCGAGGAGCTGTCGAGCTCGGTCAGCGAGATCAACCGCCAGGTCGCGACCTCCTCCACCATCGCCGCCGAAGCGGTCGAGGCCTCCTCGCGCACCAACGACCTCGTCAACAGCCTCGCGGATGCCGCCGCCAAGATCGGCGCCGTCACCGACATGATCAACGCGATCGCGAGCCAGACCAACCTGCTGGCGCTGAACGCGACCATCGAGGCGGCGCGCGCCGGTGATGCCGGCCGCGGCTTCGCCGTGGTCGCCTCGGAGGTGAAGAGCCTGTCGAGCCAGACCGCGAAGGCGACCGACGAGATCAGCGCGCATATCAGCGCGATGCAGCGTGCCACCAGCGACACGGTCGCCGCGATCCAGGGCATCGGCGGCACCATCGGCCAGATCAGCGAGATCGCCAAGACGATCGCGACTGCGGTCGACCAGCAGGGCCACGCCACCCAGGAGATCGCCCGCTCCGTCAGCCAGGCCGCCAGCGGCACCCGCGAGGTTGCCACCAACATCGGCTCGGTGAGCCAGACGGTGGAATCAGCGGGCGGCGCCGCCCGACAGATGCTGGGGGCTGCCGGCCAGCTCGCCAGGCACGCCGACGATCTGCGCGGCAAGGTGAAGGACTTTTTGACCGCCGTGCAGGCGGCGTAGGGTTTTGATCGCAGGCCTGCACGCCCGCGATCAGACCGGCTCCGCGACATTGTCGCGGAGCAGCTGTTTGAAGACGTAGATAGGATTAGGAACGACGGCATCGCAGCAGCGCCGTCTCACTGTGAGTTGGCACACTGGCGCCTCGCCCTCCGCTGTCGTCCCGGGCAAGCCGCAGCGGCGCAAGGCGCCGCGGAGGTGCCGACCCGGGACCCATACGCCGCAGCGGATGTGATGAGATGAGATCGGAACGACGGGCGTGCCGCCACACGCGATCCTGTGGTTATGGGTCCCGGCGTTCGCCGGGACGACAGCGGAGATTGAGGCGCGGTCGGAGATCAATCGCTGGCAGCGATTAACGAGCCTTACGTCGACGACACCGCCGGCTTGCGGCCGTAGATCGCGTCGGCGCGCTTCTCGAACGCCGCCGACATCCGCGCGAAGATGGTGTCGAACATCGAGCCCATCAGCATCGCCAGCATCCGGCTCTTGAACTCGTAGGCGATGAAGAACGTCACCTCGCAGGCGCCCTCGCCTGTTGGCTCGAAGCTCCAGCGGTTCTCCAGGCTGGAGAACGGCCCGCTGACATATTCGACCAGGATCTTGCGCCCTGCACGATCGAGCGTGACGCGGCTGGTGAAGGTCTCCTTCACGAGCTTGAACGACACCGTCATGTCGGCGACGATGACCTCGGTGCCATCAGGCTTCTGGCTGCGCTGGCGCACCACCAGCTTCTCGCACAGCGGCACGAATTCGGGATAGCGCTCGACATCGGCGACGAGGTCGAACATCCGCTCGGCCGTGTGCGGCACGCGCCGCTTGTTTGAGAATCTCGGCATCTCGTCTCGATCAGCGCGCGAGCGCGGCGCGCGCGGCCTTCAGCTTGGCGAAATCCTCGCCGGCATGGTGCGACGAGCGCGTCAGCGGGCTCGCCGACACCATCAGGAAGCCCTTGGTGTAGGCGACGGTCTCGTAGTTCGAAAACTCCTCCGGCGTGACGTAGCTCATCACGGCGTGGTGCTTCTTGGTCGGCTGCAGATACTGGCCGATGGTGAGGAAATCGACCTCGGCCGAGCGCAGATCGTCCATCACCTGCAGCACCTCGTGGCGCTGCTCGCCGAGGCCGACCATGATGCCGGACTTGGTGAAGATGGTGGGATCGATCTCCTTGACCCGCTGCAACAGCCGGATCGAGTGGAAGTAGCGCGCGCCGGGGCGGACCGACAGATAGCGCGACGGCACGGTCTCGAGATTGTGGTTGAAGACGTCGGGCTTGGCGGCGACGACCTGCTCCAGCGCGCCGTCCTTGCGCAGGAAGTCGGGCGTCAGCACCTCGATCGTGGTGGTCGGGCACTTCGCACGGATCGCGCGGATGGTCGCGGCGATGTGCGCAGCGCCGCCGTCGGCGAGATCGTCACGGTCGACCGAGGTGACGACGACATGGGCGAGGCCGAGCTTGAAGGTCGCTTCCGCGACATGCTCGGGCTCGCCGGCGTCGAGCGCTTCAGGCAGGCCGGTCTTGACGTTGCAGAAGGCGCAGGCCCGCGTGCAGGTGTCGCCCATGATCATGAAGGTGGCGTGCTTCTTGTCCCAGCACTCGCCGATGTTCGGGCAGCCGGCCTCCTCGCACACCGTCACCAGGCCGTTCTCGCGGACGATGTTGCGGGTGTCGGCATAGCCGCGGGTGGTCGGCGCCTTGACGCGAATCCAGCTGGGCTTGGCCGGCGAGATCGAGTCCGGCCGGTTCGCCTTCTCGGGGTGGCGCGGGCGCAGCGGCTCGCTGGAGACGGTATCGATGATGGTGACCATGGGATCCGTGCAAATCTCTGTTGCGCCCTAGCTATTCCGTGGCGGGGCGCGCCGCAACCGGCTGGCCGAGGATACCAGGGCATGGCAGATATGGGCAGCGCCCCAAGCGCTGATCGAAGCGGATTTCCGAGAGAAATGGCGCGAAAACCGGCAAAATCCCCCGGGGTTTCACGGCCTCGGCGCCATGGCGCAGGCCAACGGCTGACGCGGGCGTTCTTCGCCCGCGACGTGCTCGATGTGGCGCCGGACCTGATCGGGGCGACGTTCCTGGTCGACGGGGTCGGCGGTGTGATCGTCGAGGTCGAGGCTTATCACCACACCGACCCGGCAGCGCATTCGTTCCGGGGGCCGACGCCGCGCAATCAGGTGATGTTCGGCCCGCCCGGCTTTGCCTATGTCTACCGCTCCTACGGCATTCACTGGTGCGTGAATTTCGTCTGTGAGCCCGAGGGCTCGGCGAGCGCGGTGCTTATCCGCGCGATCGAGCCGACCTTCGGCGTGGACGAGATGCGGCGGCGGCGCGGGCTGGAGGACGTCCGCACGCTGTGCTCCGGCCCGGGCAAGCTGACGCAGGCGATGGGCATCACGATTGCGCACAACGGCCTGGCGCTCGATGCTGCGCCGATCGAGCTGTTCGCACGGCAGGCCGATGTCGAGGTCGTCACCGGCGTGCGCATCGGCATTACCAAGGCCGTCGATTTGCCCTGGCGCTTCGGCCTGAAGGGCTCGCGCTTCCTGAGCAAGCCCTTTCCGCCGTCATCGCGAGGAGCGTAGCGACGAAGCGATCCAGGGGCTTCACTGGGAGTCTGGATTGCTTCGCTGCGCTCGCAATGACGGTAGAGAGAGAGCGTCGTGTCAGACGCCCTGCAACCTGGACAGCGCGTCCTGGAACTTGGCCTTGCGGGCCAGTGCCGCGTCGCGCTTCTCCTTCTCCTCCTCGACGAGCTCCTCGGGCGCGTTGGCGACGAACTTCTCGTTGCCGAGCTTCTTGTCGACGCGCTCGATGTCGGCCTCGGCCTTGGCGATCTCCTTGGTCAGGCGGGTGCGCTCGGCGGCGAGATCGACGACGCCCTTGAGCGGCAGCGCGGCGACCTCGCCGCGGACGACGAGCTGAGCGGAGCCATCGGGGGCCGAGTCGGCGAACGACAGGTCGGCGACACGGGCGATTCGCTTGATCGCCTCGAGCCAGCGCGGCGCACGGGCCTTGGTCTCAGCCGAGGCGCCGACGAGAACGAGCGGGATCAGAGTCGAGGGCGGGATGTTCATCTCGGCGCGCACCGAGCGGATCGAGCTCATGAGATCGACCACCCAGCCGATCTCACCCTCGGCCGCCTCGTCCTTGAAGGACGCGGCATCGAACGAGACCAGGATCGGCGGCACCAGCGGATCACCGAAGCTCGCCGCCGACAACGCGGCGATCTCGGCGAGAGTCGGCGCATCGGTGCGGTGCGGCCAGGGCGACAGGGTCAGCAGGCCGTCGCGCTTGGCGGTCGACTCCCACAGCGCCTCGGTGATGAAGGGCATGAAGGGATGCAGCAGCTTGAGGATCTCGTCGCGCGCCCAGGCGACCATGGCGCGGGTCTCGGCCTTGGCCGGGCCGTCCTCGCCGAGCAAAGTCGGCTTGGAGAGCTCGACATACCAGTCGCAATAGACGTCCCAGACGAAGCGGTAGATCGCATTGGCCGCGTCGTTGAAGCGATAGGCCTCCAGCGCGTCGGTGATCTCCCGCGTCGCCGCGGCCGCCTCGTGGGCGATCCAGCGGTTGAGGGGCTCCTTGGCCGCGGCCGGGTCGAAGCCTTCCGGCACCGTGCAGCCGTTCATCTCAGCGAAGCGGCTGGCGTTCCAGAGCTTGTTGGCGAACTTGCGGTAGCCGTCGACGCGCTGGGTCGACAGCTTGATGTCGCGGCCCTGGGCGGCCATCGCGGCCAGCGTGAAGCGCAGCGCATCGGCGCCGTGCTCGTCGATCAGCGCCAGGGGATCGATGACGTTGCCCTTCGACTTCGACATCTTGGCGCCCTTCTCGTCACGGACGAGCGCATGGATGTAGACGGTCGAGAACGGCACCTCGCCCATGAAGTGCAGGCCCATCATCATCATGCGGGCGACCCAGAAGAAGATGATGTCGAAGCCGGTGACCAGCACGTTGGTCGGGTAGTAGCGCTTCACCTCAGGGGTGGCATCGGGCCAGCCGAGCGTCGAGAACGGCCACAGCGCCGAGGAGAACCAGGTGTCGAGCACGTCCTCGTCGCGCGTGATGAAGCCCTCGCGCTTGTTGCGGTCGAGCGCCATCTCGCGCCCCTGCTCGGCGCTGATGACCTCCTGCTCGACGTAGTAGGCGATGGCGTGGGAGACGGCCTCCTCCTCGGTCTCGGCGACGAACGCCTTGCCGTCGGGTCCGTACCAGGCCGGGATCTGATGGCCCCACCACAGCTGGCGCGAGATGCACCAGGGCTGGATGTTCTCCATCCACTCGAAATAGGTCTTCTCCCAGTTGCGCGGCACGAACGTCGTCGCGCCCGACCTAACGGCTGCGATCGCCGGCTGCGCCAGGGTCTTGGCGTCGACGTACCACTGGTCGGTGAGGTATGGCTCGATGACGACGCCGGAGCGGTCGCCATGTGGCACCATGTGTGTGTTCGGCTCGACGCGCTCGAGGAAGCCGAACGCCTCCAGCCGCTCCAGGATCTTCTTGCGCGCGGCGAAGCGCTCGACGCCGTGGAACTCGCGGGCGAACTCCTCGGAGCCCTCGGGCAAGCCGCGCAGATAGTCCTCGTTGTCGACGAGGGCGACACAGCCCTCGCGATCGAGAATGCTGATCTGCGGCAGGCCTTGGCGGCGGCCGACCTCGAAATCGTTGAAGTCGTGCGCCGGCGTGATCTTGACCGCACCGGTGCCCTTCTCCGGATCGGAATAGGTGTCGGCGACGATCGGGATCTCGCGCCCGACCAGCGGCAGGATCACACGCTTGCCGACGAGGTGCTGATAGCGCTCGTCGTCCGGATGCACGGCGATAGCCGTGTCGCCGAGCATGGTCTCCGGGCGCGTGGTGGCGACGACGATGAAGCTCGTGGGATCCTCGGGGCTGAACGTCCTGCCCTCGATCGGATAGCGCAGGTACCAGAGGTTGCCCTTGACCTCGAGCTGCTGGACCTCGAGGTCCGAGATCGCGGTCAGCAGCTTCGGGTCCCAGTTGACCAGGCGCTTGTCCTTGTAGATCAGGCCGGCGCGGTGCAGCTCGACGAACACCTTCACGACCGCCTTGGACAGGCCCTCGTCCATGGTGAAGCGCTCGCGGCCCCAGTCGCAGGAGGCGCCGAGGCGCTTCAGCTGGTTGATGATGGTGCCGCCGCTCTCGTCCTTCCACTGCCAGACGCGCTCGAGGAACTTCTCACGCCCCATCTCGCGGCGGCCGGGCTGCTGGCGCTCCATCAGCTGGCGCTCGACCACCATCTGGGTCGCGATGCCCGCATGGTCGGTGCCCGGCTGCCACAGCACGTCGCGGCCGCGCATACGCTCGAACCGGCACAGGATGTCCTGCAGCGTGTTGTTGAGCGCGTGCCCCATGTGCAGCGAGCCGGTCACGTTCGGCGGCGGGATCACGATGGTGAAGGGATCGGCGTCGCGGCGATCGGGCCGGCCGGCGGAGAACGCGCGGGCATCCTCCCAGATCAGGGACATGCGACCTTCGAGGTCGGCAGGCTGATAATTCTTATCGATCATGACATTTCCAGCAGCCGCAGGGCCGCCGTCCAATCCGGTCTATCGCGGAACTTGTCCGGGTCTTCGGTTGCGACCTGAAAAAGCTCTCGCAAGCTGTTGGTGCTTGGGCACTTTTCGGACTGATCTCCAGCCATCGATCGCGCGCGCGTGTCACGCCTCGATCCGCCGGCCGGCATCAGCTTGAACGGGCTAGAAAGCCGCCGCGGGCCGCCAAGTCAACAGCGGCGGCAAACAATGCCCGATATGCCGGACCACGGCAGAGCTCCGACGTCCGTGCCGGACGGATGAGCGCAACGGCAGGCTCAGCGGCCGCCGCGCGAGACCCGCTCGATCTCCGCCTTGACGATCCGCTCGACCAGCGCCGGGAGGTTGTCGTCCAGCCAGGATTTGAGCATCGGCCGCAGCATCTCCTTGACGAGATCCTCCAGCGTCCTGGCGTTGTTGCTCAGCACGGTGTTGGCGAGCGCGTTGAACGCCGACTCGACCGCGTTGACCGTATTCGTCGACAGGATCGGCTGCTTCGGCGGCGCCGGATCGAACGAGGTCTCGAAGCTCGGTGGCCGCTGGTGATTCTGATGGCTGCTCTGGTTGACCCGCCCGGACTCGATGAACTCGATGTCGTCCTGCGGATCCACCTTCCGGAAGGACGCAGCGGCGGGAGCCGGGCTGGGAGCTGGAGCGGGGGTCGGTGGTGCCACGGCCATGTCGTCCGTCAACTCGAGTACTTCTGGTTCGGGATCGGGCTCGGGCTGCGCCGGCCGAACCTCTGCGACCGGAGTCGTTTCATCCAAACCCGCCAGCAATGCGTCGATATCGTCCTGGTTGTTGCTCGCGGCAGCCGGCGGCGGCGGGGGCGGCGGTGCCGGTTTGGCAGGCGCCGCCGCTGCAATCTTCGACGGCGGAATGTCGTTCATCACCGGCTTTGGCGCCGGCGCGGCGGCCTTCGCGGGCTCCGGCGCAGCGGCCTTTTCCGCCGCCGGCGGCTTGCCCTCATCGTCGGCAATAATACGCCGGATCGACGCCAGAATCTCCTCCATCGAGGGTTCTTGGACCTTTGCAGGCTGCGTCATTTCCGACTCCAAATCAGCGACACCGCCGCTCTCGTCCGCTCGGCGCTCCAGTCCCGGGCGCCAGGTCCAAGCGGCTTGGACTTCTCAAAGAACATGCCGACTTGTCTCCAGACGACGCCTTATCGATGCAAAACAACAGAACGATACTGCCCATGTCGGAGACTATTCTTGGGGGAACTTCCGACGTAGTCCGAATCGTTCGGCGGCCATTTTGAGGCTATGTCATGGCAACAAATGAATGCAAGCAACGCCCGCGGCGAACCGGTGGAGCACGGAGTTCGCCGGGCAAGCGTCGCGCAATCATCACAACTACAGCATGTGCCATAAAAAAATCCCCCGGCCAAGGACCGAGGGATCAGCTTCGATGTTTAAGATTCGACTAACGGCCGTCCGGCGTCCGTACACCCGCCCAATTGTCCCGGACCTGCTGGTAGTGCACGCTGGCATCGTACGTGGCAGTCGGCAGGTTCAGCACCTGCGGAGACAGCCGTCCGACGGTCTGGAGCACCGAATAGGATGCGACCACACGATCGTGCTGGGCGGTCACCAGCGAGACCCGTGCATTGACCAGCGCCTGCTGGGCGTTGAGCACGTCGAGCGTCGTACGCTGCCCGGCCTTCGCTTCCTCGCGAACGCCATTCAAGGCAATCTCGGACGCCGAGACCTGGGCCTGTGCCGACTGAACCTGAGCCTTGCCCGCGAGCAGCTTGCCCCACGCCGATACCACGTCGGACCGAGCCTGATCCCGCGTCTGCTCAAGAACCAGACGCTGCTGCGCCAGCGATTCTTTGGATTGGCGGATCAGGGAGTACTCCGCGCCGCCCTGATAGATCGGCACGTTCAGCTGTGCGGTCGCAGCGGCGTTGAAGGCGCGATAGGACGTCAGAGCCGTCTCGTAGGACTGGGTCGCCGATGCCTGCAGAGTCACGGTCGGCAGCAACGCGCCTTCCTTGATCTTCACGTCCAGGTACTGGACGTCGATGCCATACATGGCCGAGGTCACGCTCGGGCTCTCGGTCAAGGCGGTTTCGATGGACTGCTGCAGGGTCGAGGGCAGATAGCGGTCGACCGGTGATCCCGGCGCCAGATTTTCAGGATCGTTGCCGATGATGCGGCGGAAATTCGAGCGCGTCGCCGTCAGATTGGCTTCGGCCGTGAGCTGCTGGGTGCGGCCGGCTGCAAGCTGCGCCTCGGATTGCGCCACGTCGGTGCGGGTCACCTCACCGACGTTGAAGCGATCCCGGGTCTGCTTGAGAGTCTGTTCGAGCACGCGCGTATTGCTGCGCTGGACCTCGACGATCGCCGCATCACGCAGATAATCCATGTAGATCGTCGCGGCCTGCAGGAGCACCTGTTGCTCCAGAACCCTGAGAGCCTCGCGCTGACCTGAAACATTCGCCTCAGCCTTGCGGACGCCGTTCGCGGTCTGCTGGCCATTATAGAGCGTCTGGTTGACCGTCAGGCCGACGCTGCGCGGCCGCTGCGCGCCGTGCACGGCCGGCGTGGCAGGTGCGGTTTGCGCGTCCGTATAAGAATAACCCGCCGACGCCGTCAGATTGACCTTGGGCCGATATCCAGAGAGCGCCTGCGGCACGCCTTCGTCGACCGCACGGGCCTGGGCCCGCGACGCGTTCAGTTGCGGGTTGTTCTGATAAGCGCGCACCAGCGCAGCCTCGATCGTGTCGGCAAGCGCAGGCACCGGTCCCGCACAAGCCATCACGAGAACCGCAGCCGCCGCCGCGGTGACGAGCTTCACCCCAAACATCCCTGTTCCATTCTCTTGTGACCGGCTCGAACGCCAGAGCCGGGCCGTAACCTGTTGAAGAGACTCCCGCGCACCTCGCACCTTATTCTCCATGCAAGCGCAACGGAACCACCCTCGCCCGGAACTCATGCTGAAATCTCTCAACGTGCAGCATCCGGGCCACACTTCTGATTTGAAACAGAATTTTGACTGCCCGACGCCGCGAAGACGACTCAGCAGGGTCCCATTGCGCACACGACCACCGCATGCGCATCGAGTCCCCCAAGGACCTTCGAGGACGCCTTAGAAAACGAACTCAGGAACCCGTTCGAGACCGGGAACGACCGGCGCCGCAGCATCGAACAAGACCCTGCTGCCAACGTCACCATGCGATCGCGTAAAGATCATGGCGCGGGCGGGCCGGTTCTTCGCAAACACGCCGACCAGGCGACCGCCGTCCTTGAGCTGGCGACAAAGTCCGTCCACAGCGATCTCGGTGGCTCCGTTCAGGAGAATCACGTCGAAACGGTCGTCGGCCGGATCTCCCTGCACGGAGGGCGCGACGCGAATCGTCACCGGGCAGCCCGCAATACCGGCCAGCAACTGCTTGGCCCGCCCTTCCAGGGCCGGGTCGGCCTCGGTCGCCGTCACACTGCCGGCAAGCTTTGCGGCGAGCGCAGCGAGATAACCCGTCGCACAGCCGACGATGAGCACACTGTCCGTCGGCTTGATCTCGGCGGCCTGGAGCAGTTTTCCGGTCAGCATCGGCTTGATCAGAAAGCGCTTCGGAGCGCCGCCTTCGGAAACATCCAGGTCCAGATCGAGATAGGCGAGCGCCTGCCGGTCAGCGGGAACATAGGCCTCCCGAGGCACGGTCAACAAAGCATCCAGCACGCGGTGATCGGTGACGTCGTTGGTCCGGACCTGACCATCGACCATTTTTTGGCGCGCCGTTGCGAAGGAAGACATGAGCAGACCTGCAAGCAAAGCGGATGAACCGCGAACGATCTGCGCAATCTTTTGGTACAAGGCATCCGAAAACGCAACACGCGGTTCAAATGCGGTGTGTGCGATGCCCGCGGACCAGCACCCGATTCCGGCTATGCACCCGGCGACTACTCGATCACCACGGCCAAACGGCCGATCAGCTGCACGATCTCGTCGAGGTGCCCCGAATCGCCCCGGGTCACCGCATCGGCCAGCCGGGTCAGGCACTCGTCATCGCTGAGACGCTCGACCGGATCGGGAATCAGCGAGGGGGCGGCGATCGGTTGGGTGAACTGGATGATGGTATTCGGCATCTGACAACACTCCCTGACACCGGCGTTGGCACGTCGGAACAACTATCGGTGGCGGTTTGCTCCCCTCCAAGTGAAATTCTTGTCATCCAACTGTGGGCGGCGGCTGCCCACCGATCGCTCAAAAGCGGTGTAAGCCACTGAAAATTCAAAAAGTTGCTCGCAGCCCCGCAATTGTCACCAAGATGCGATTTCGTTCTATGCAAGCCGAAAAGGCTTTGTTATACGCAGCGCCGTTCGCGAAGATTTCTTCGCTTGTTCCTCGGTAGCTCAGCGGTAGAGCATTCGACTGTTAATCGAATGGTCGCTGGTTCGAATCCAGCCCGGGGAGCCATTCTGGCCATGCCGAATGGTTCTCGATCCTCCTCAAATCATTGATCGTTGCGGCCGGCAGGCCCCGGGCGCGGCCCAACAGGTGCACCCCGACGGCCTGGATGGGCGAGGTGTCCATCAAGGGAACCGGGGTGCCCGCTGTCTTGACGGCGCATGAGCGCTCGGGCAAGCGGAGCCGACCTCTTGCAAGCGACGATCAGCGATGCCGATTTCCGACCATCTCAAGGCCGTCCGGAGCAAGATCGGCCACGATCTCTTGGCGACCACCGCCGTCTCCATCTCCGTATTCGACGACACCGGCCGAATCCTGCTGGGGCGCGACGCAGAAACGAATCTCTGGACCCTGCCCGGCGGCGCCATTGACCCCAACGAACATCCGGCAGACGCGGCCAGCCGCGAATGCTTCGAGGAGACTGGACTCGTGGTTCGACCGCAGCGCCTGCTCGGCGTTTTCGGCGGTCCCGAGTTCCTCATCCGCTATCCGAATGGCGATGTGACCTATTACACCGTAATCGCCTTCGAAGCGGTCATCGTGGGCGGAGCGCTCATGCCCGACGGCGACGAGATCGCGAGTCTGCGATTCGTCGATCCACAGGAGTGGGAGCAGCTGCCAGTATCCCCATCGAGCCGAATCATCTCGCGGCAGGCCTTCGCTCGCGACCAGGTCCCCTATTTCACCTCGGCGAGCTGGCGGCCCGAGAGCTGACCTCGGCACGTTGAACAGCAAAGCCCTGCGATAGTGGACCCCCTCGCCGCGATCCTGATGCTCCTGGCCGGCCTGCTTCACGCGACCTGGCATGCCATCGTCAAGACCGGAGCTGGAGCTGGCCTCTCGATCCTGGCCGGGATGGGTCTGGTGAGCAGCGCGGTGGCGATGCCCGTGTTGTTCTTCGTCCCGGCGCCGTCCGCATCGACCTGGCCAATCATTCTCGCCTCGCTCGCCTTGCATGCCGGATATAAGGCCAGCCTCGCAACGGCCTATGGCTCAGCCGAATTCGGGCGCTGCTATCCGATCGCCCGCGGCACCGTGCCATTGTTCGCAACGCTGTTCGCCTATGTCGGGCTGCAGCAGCTGCCCGGACCGGGGCAACTCATCGGCATCGCCGTCATCGTTCTCGGCATCCTCGGACTTGCGCGCGACCGCATCCACGGCCCGATCGAACGCCGTGCGCTCTGGGCTGCGATCGGGGCCGCCGCGATGGTGGCCGCCTACTCGGTCGTCGATGCGTCCGGCACCCGTCAGCCGGAGGGCTGGGCCTCATTCACGGCGTGGATCATCGTGCTCGACAGCATCGTGTTCTTCATCGTGGCGGCGGCATATCGAGGGCGGGCAATCCTGGCGGATCTCCGTCACGCCCTGCTCTCCGTGCTCGTGGCGGCACTGTTGGGCCTCACCTCGTTTGCCGTGTTCCTATGGGCGGTGAGCCGCAATCCGATCGCCAACGTCGTGGCCTTCCGCGAATGCAGCGTTCTGTTTGCGACCTTACTTGGCGTGTTGTTCCTGAACGAGCGCGTGACTGCACGACGGCTTTGCTGCGCTGCGCTGATAGCAGCGGGCCTGATCACCGTCGCGTTGCTGAAGCCGGCCTGAACGGCACCCCATCGGCGCTGCTCGTCCACATCATGATTTCGTCTTCATGAAATCGTGCACACGACGTCGCAATTCAGCTCGGCGAAGTGATCACCCCGTAAAACTCCTGGTTGCAAATTTGAAACAACTAATTCAGTGTTAATTACTTTGTCATTTGCGAGTCCCAGTCATTGTCCTTGTAGCGTGAGAGTCCTTCAGTCCCGCTGATACTGAGGTGGCCCATGCCTACTGTTCTCATTATTGATGATGATTATGCCATGCGCGCTGCGCTGGAAACCTTGTTGAAGAAGAAGCGGTTCTGCGTGTTTCTCGCGCCGGACGGACCGACCGGCATCCGACTGATCGACAGCGTCTCGTTCGATGCTGTCGTCATCGACATGTTCATGCCGGGCATGGATGGAATTGCAACGATTCGCGAGCTGATCAAGGTCGACCCCACCGTGCCGTTCATCGCGATCTCTGGCTACGCCTTCACCGACAAGAAGCAGGGAGCTCCCGACTTCCTCGGCATGGCGATCAAGCTCGGAGCGACGGCGGCGTTGCAGAAGCCGTTCGACATCCTCGATCTGCTCGAGGCCGTCGACAGCGCGATCGAGGTTCGTCAACGACTACTGATCGAAGCCCGACAACCTGGCTCCGAATCCATATGTGTCAGGGAAGCCTCATGACAAACATTCTGGTTGTCGATGACGAAGTCGGCGTCTGCTGTGTCATCCAGCATCTTCTGGTTCGTGAGGGGTACGCCGTCACGGCCGTCACAGACGGCCGGCTGGCCATGGATGCGGTGGCACGCGACGATTTCGCCGCGGCGCTGATCGATCTCAATCTGGCCGACATGGATGGTAACGACGTCATCCGGGCCGCACGCGCGGCTCGGCCGAACATGCCGATTGTGATGATGTCGGGCATGGTGTTGGAGTCCGGCCAGGGGCCTGCCGACTTCCTCGGACTTTCGGCCCGGGTGGTCGGCCTGCACCGTCTGGCGAAACCGTTCAAGCCGCGAGATCTGTCACAGTTGATGCGCGACATTCTCGCCCAAGACACCGTTGCCCAAGACCCCGTTGCCCACGACATCGTTGCCCAAGACAAGATTGCGCGAGACATGGTGCCTCTCGGCGTCGCGGCGATGACCCGGCAGTAGCGCGGATCGCCGCGGCAGCTCGTCGTCACGGTGCAGCGCACCTCACGCGTCTCCGAACCTGCAGCTTGCCAATCTGCCGGATCGTTCCGCACGTCTGCCCGAAGTCTGACGGCGATTCGTCCTCCCGCAAGCGAATCGCGCGTCGGGTGCGGCTCGGCAAGACCCGGCAAGAAGCGGAGGGCCGCCGTTCGTCAAGGTTTCCTCTGCCTCGTTCCCTTCTCTGGTACCTGTCCTGCGACGCAGCCATTCACGAGCGATGAAGTTCCTTGGAGATGTGACGTCGTTCACACCAGGCTCGCGCAGACTGAGGTACCGTTCTCGACGAAACGCACCGGTAACCAATTAGGTCTTCCGTGCCGGATCGTTAGAATTTGAATGATCCGCTCAATTTGAACACAGTGGAGCTTTGCCATCGTGCGTGCAGTAGCGCGAGGTCACGATGAACGAAGCCGAATACGAATTGTTGATGGACGTTGTAAGAACGGCTATTGCGCCCGAGCCCGAGATCGATTCCATGGCCCGCTTGTTTTCAATTTTTCCGCTTCCCAAGGCTGCCAACGACAATCACGGCGCTTGGCCGCTGATTCCGTTCCCTGAGGGCTGGTTCGCGGCCTGCTGACGGGATTCGGCCGCGGGTATGCGCCCGGGTTTCGACTCGCCCGCCGCGCTTCGCCGAGGCCGGCTCAACCGCGCGCCGTCGGACTGACGCGTCATCGTTTGCACAATTCGCGCTGCTTGTGCCGGCCCGATCGTCGCGGCCGCACCTTCATCTGAGTTCGCGGCCGTGGCCGACCCGACACGACGACGGCGCGCTGGCCGCCGTCGTGCGGATCGCGCCGGCTATTTCTTGACGGCGAAAACCCAGACCACGCCCCCCTGCGGGACGTTGTCCTCCAAGCCCGTGTTGCCCTTGGAGAGAGCATCCTGGATGCGCTGCGCGTCGACACCCCAGCCGGACTGCACGGCGATGTACTGAGTGCCGTCCACCTCATAGGCGACGGGCATGCCCATGATGCCCGAGTTGGTCTTCTGCTCCCACAGCAGCTCTCCGGTCTTGGCATGGAAGGCCCGGAACATCCGATCGTTGGTGCCGCCGACCAGAACGAGATCTCCCGCCGTCGCGGTCACTGAACCGAACAGCTGCGATTTCGGGAAATTGTGCGACCATACCTTCTTGCCCGAAGCCGGATCCCACGCCTGCAGCTCGCCGAAATGATCTGCGCCGGGCCGCACCGTCAGTCCGATGTCCTCGGCCTTGGTGCCGAGCCAGAGTTGTCCTGGAACGAGCGGAAGCTTCTCACCGGTGAAGCCGCCGCAGAAGTTCTCGTTCGCCGGCACATAGACGAAGCGCGTCTTCTGGCTGTAGGCGGCCGACGGCCAGTCCTTGCCACCCCATAGCGACGGGCAGAAGTCGACCCGCTTGCCGAGCGTGGGCTTGTGCGCGGGATCGACGATCGGCCGTCCGGTCTCCGGCTCGATACCCTTCCAGACGTCGGTGTGGACGAAATTCCAGCCGCTCACGTAGTTGATGCGCTCCGGCGTGCGCTCCAGCACCCAGAAGATCGCGTCGCGACCGGGATGAATCAGGCTCTTGAAGCTGCGACCGTCACGCTGCAGGTCGACCAGCATCGGCGCATCGACCTCGTCCCAGTCCCAGGAATCATTCTGGTGATACTGGAAGTGCGTCTTGATCTTGCCCGTCGCCGGATCGAGCGCGATCACCGAGCTGGTGTAGAGGTTGTCGCCAGGATGCAGGCCGCCCGGCCAAGGCGCAGCGTTGCCGACGCCCCAATACACGGTCTTGGTATCCCTGTCGTAGGTGCCGGTCATCCAGGCCGAGCCGCCGCCGGACTTCCAGTCATCGCCGCTCCAGGTCTCGTGCCCCGGCTCGCCCTCACCGGGGATCGTGAAGGTGCGCCACAGTTCCTTGCCGTCCTCGGCGTCGTAGGCCACGACATAGCCGCGCACACCGAACTCGCCGCCGGAGCCGCCGACCATCACCTTGCCGTCGACGATGAGCGGCATCAGCGTGAGATATTGTCCCTTCTTGTAGTCCTGGACCTTCTTGTCCCACAGCACCTTGCCGGTCTTGGCGTCGAGCGCCACGAGGTGGTCGTCGGTCGTGGCGAGATAGAGCTTGTCCTGCCAGAGGCCGACACCACGGTTGGTCGGATGCAGCTGGAACAGATCCTCGGGCAGCTCGCGCTTGTAGCGCCAGTACTGATCGCCGGTCTTGGCATTCAGCGCGATCACCTGCCCCATCGGCGTGGTGATGAACATCACCCCGTTGTTGACCAGCGGCGGCGCCTCGTGGCCCTCGATCACGCCGGTGGCAAAGGTCCATGCCGGCACCAGGTTCTTGACGTTGGTGGTGTTGATCTGATCGAGCGGGCTGTAGCCCTGACCATCATAGGTGCGGCGATAGAGCATCCAGTTGCCCGGCTCCGGATTCTCGAGTCGCGCGGATGTCACCGGGCTGTAGTTTTCGATCGGACCGGCGACCGCCGCCGATGCGGCGACACAGGTGAACGCGACGGTGCTCGACAGAAGCCATTGCTTGATCGTGGTGGACGTGATGGTCATTGGACAAGCCTCCCCTGCTTACATTTTTCGTTTCTATGACTGGCGTGACGATACGTTCCGACTAGGCACACGAGATCTCATCAGCCTTGCTGGGCACCGACCTTTCCGATGAAGGGGGCGGCGATCACCAGCGCGCCGTCCTTGATGACGAGCGGCAGCGCGGCGAGCCGTCGCGGCGCGGGACCGAACACGACCTGCGCCCCGCGCCTCGGGTCGTATTCGGAGTTGTGGCACATGCATTTGAAGACATCGTCGTTGCCCTCGCTGGCCTTGATCCAGGCCGTCACCGGGCATCCCGCATGGGAGCAGATCGCCGAGTAGGCCACGATCCCCTCCGCCGCGCGCGGACGCGTGTCATCGTCGAGCTCGTCCGGATCGAGCCGGACGATCAGGACCTCATTCAGACGCGACCCATCGCGCACGATGGCATTCACTGCATCCTTCGGCCACGCGTGGACGGGGGGCTCACCGAGCTTGATGTCGGCCAGCGTGATCGTCTGTCCTTCCCGATCGCCCTCGGCGAACACCAGAAGGTCGCCCTTCTGCGGCCGCTTCTCCTTGCGCGGGTCGTCGTCGTCCGCGGCCGCGGCACTCGCCGCAGACGCGCACGCAGCAAGCGTGCCGAGAACCACCGAACGGCGTGTCGGATGATCGTCCATGACAGATCTTTGCTTGTGATCGCGAGTGCTGCTCCGCAGCTGGGCGCCCCGCATCGCACCTTAACATAGAATGATTAGAACAATACAACCTGACGAAATCAAGGCGCGTGGCGCGCTTTCGCCGCGATGTTTTTCAACAATCGTCGCTGCTGTGCGTCATTGCTGATGCAGCAGTCGCGAGGCCATCCACCACGATCGGCGCCGGGCCTGTCTGGAATGCGCGGCCGGCCAGAAACGTTGTGAGCCGGATGACATGCACGCATCGACAGACGTGATGGGACCCTCACCGACCGCGCGTCGCCGTCGAATCACCGCGGGCCTGAGACCGTCGACCCGGTCTCGTTCCGTCCGGCAACGAGAGTGGTTGCCTAAGCGAGAGATTGCCTATATTGCTCCGCCCATAAGGCCACGTGGCGGAGTGGTTACGCAGCGGTCTGCAAAACCGTTTACACCAGTTCAATTCTGGTCGTGGCCTCCACTCAATCAAATCAAGCGGTTAGACCATCTTTGGTGGGCTGTCGTCCTGCCTAGATCGGCAGGTCGTCGATCCCACCGGGATAAAGCGACGGCCCGCGCGGCCACGCCAGGATAGCGCCGCGCTGCCCCGTTCCACCGCCCGCAGCCGACGGCTCGGCTGCCGGACGATTGACCCGCCGACTGGCATAATCCCTGAACTGCACCACGTTCGATTTCTCAGCGTCCTGCATAGCTCGCATCCTCTCGCCATGCTGCAATGCAAGAAGCGTACCTTCCGTTCCATGAAGGGAAGGTTAGGAGGACAGGACAGCCGGCGGCATCGTGGCACCTTCGTCAACGCAGCTTGCGTCCCGCGAATCCGGACGAGTCAGCCGCGCATCCGCGCAGCAGCAGGTTTTCGAACGGTTTCGTTGAACCAATGTCGTAACGCCATCGCCAAAGAACGCATCCAGTTCATGCAGGTGTCAAATGACGCTGCCAACCATGTCGTTCATCTTCGGCGCCCTTCTGTTGGCCGTGGGAATTCTCGGGGGCGGCTTCGAAGTCAAGGAAATCAAGGTCTCCAACGTCACGAGCACCGCGCGGATTCTTGCCGCCGTGTTCGGCGTGGTGTTCATCGGATTGGGCTTCGTGCAGCCGGACCTCTCGAAAAGCCTCGAGCCCGCGCGTCCCGCCCCCGTTGCCGCTGTCGCGACCGTTGTCACGATGAGCGACCGAGAACACGACAGAAATCGATGGGGCGGCGATTACTCGTCCTTCGATGTCCGGACGGACCGCGTCGAAGATTGCGAGAACGCCTGCAAGATCGCCGAGCAATGCAGCGCCTGGACCTATGTCCGGCCTGGCCTTCAAAGAACGAGTGCGGTCTGTTGGCTGAAGAACGTCGTTCCCGCAGTTTCAGTCGACAATTGCTGCGTGTCGGGCACGAAGTTGCGCTGATGACATCTCGCAAGGCTGCAATCGGAATCCCGAGCTGATCCTATGCGGCCGTTGGCCCGGGTCGACACCGATCGTCGACGCCGCGCGTCATCTCGACACGCGGCTGCGGCGATTGCCGCCACCGGACGGATGCGAACGCCGTGACTTCGGCCGGGGCGTGAGTTCGGGCTGCGCCTGTTCCACCTCCCGATACCGCGCCAGCATGCGTTCGAAGCTTGAATCGAGCGCCGCGGCGATCTCCGGCCGGCGCTCCAGCGCCGCCATCAGCATGCCCGCGGCTTCGATCGTCGACAGCCCGTCCCGGCGCGGCTCGCGGCGCAGCCGGCCGTAGCGCGACGGCTGCCGCGGTCCAAGGATCACGCGCTGGCATTTCAGCATCCACGGATTGCGCCACCACAGCGCCTTGGCCTGGCTCCAGGTGCCATCGAGCAGGACCACGCCATCGATCGATTTGAGGATGGCGCGCTGGTTCTCGGCCGCCTCGCCCTTGCGGGTCAGCGCCACGACCTCGCTGTCGGGATCGAGATCCGCCGCCTTCGCCGAGCCGAGATAGAGGATCGCCCAGCGCGAGGGATCGGCGACCGGCCGTCCCAGCGCCTTGGCGAGGCTCGGCCAGGACAGCCCGACCTTCACGACGGCGTTCTTGAAATGCTGGGCGGCCAGACGCGCCGTGCCGAGCGCCCTCTCCTGCTCCTGAGGATGCTGGAGGATGAGCAGCCCGAGCCGGCTCTGCAGCGGCGTGACGCTGTCGCAGATGCACAGCGGCTCGGGCTTCTGGCAGCGCGGACAGTCGGGCGGCGGCTCGGCGGCGAGCGGCGGATGGTCGTGTGGCAGATCGGACATGGCGCGCCTATACGCGCAGCCGCGACCGGCGACAACGCCTCATTCTGCCGGCGCGGCCAGCGGCTCGGGCGCAGGCCGGCGGCGCAGCCGGTCGATCAGGAGATAGATCACCGGCGTCGTGTACAGCGTCAGGATCTGCGACACCAGGAGGCCGCCGATGATGGTGATGCCGAGCGGGCGGCGCAGCTCGGTGCCGGGACCGGTCGCGATCACCAGCGGCAGACCGGCGAACAGCGCGGCGAGCGTGGTCATCAGGATCGGGCGGAAGCGCACCCGGCAGGCCTCGAAGATCGCATCCGCCGAGGACATGCCGCGCTGGCGCTCGGCCTCGAGCGCGAAGTCGACCAGCATGATGCCGTTCTTCTTGACGATGCCGATCAGCAGGATGATGCCGACGAAGGCGATCACGGTGAGCGGCGTGTTGGTGACCTGCAACGCGAGCAGCGCACCGAGCCCGGCCGACGGCAGGGTCGAGATGATGGTCAGCGGATGCGCCAGGCTCTCATAGAGCACGCCGAGCACGATATACATCGCGACCAGCGCCGACAGGATCAGCAGCGGCTGCCGCCCGCTGCCCTTGTTGAAGTCGCCGGCATTGCCGTCGAAGCCGCCGCGAATGCCCTCGGGCATGTGCAGTTCGTCCACCGCGCGCTGGATGTTGGCGGTTGCGACCTGCAACGGCACGTCGGGGAGCAGGTTGAACGACACGGTGGTCGAGGGGAACGACTGAGAGTGAAACACCGCGAGCGGCGACAGGCCGCGCTCGGCTTTCACCAGCGCCGACAGCGGGATCTGCGCGTCCCCTGCCCCGGCGGCGTAGATGCGGTCGAGGTTCGACGGGTCGGTCTGGAATTTCGGATCGATCTCGAGCACGACCATGTACTGGTTGCGCTGGCTGTACACGATCGATATCTGGCGCTGCGCGAAGGCGTTGTTGAGCGCGTTGTCGATGTCCTGGACGCGGACGCCGAGGCTGGCGGCCTTCTGGCGGTCGATCCGCAGCGCGAGCTGCAAGCCGCCGGGATCGCGGTCGCTGGAGATATCGGTGATGCCCTCGACCGTCTCCAGCCGCTTGGCGACGATCGGCGCCCATTGCTGCAGGAGATCGAGATCGGGGCTGCTCAGCGTGTACTGATAGTCGGAATCGCTCTGGCGGCCGCCGGCGCGCACATCCTGCGCGGCAAACATGAACAGACGGATGCCCGGCACCATCGCGAGGCTGCGCCGGAGGCGGTTGATCACGAGCTCGGTCGAGACGCCGTCCCGTTCAGCCGGTGGCTTCAGGTTGATGAACATGGTGCCGCGGTTCGACGTCGCACCGCCCGGGCCGCCACCGCCGCCGATGGTCGAGCCGATCCCGGCGACGGCCGGATCGGCCATCACGATGTCGGCGAGCCGCTGCTGCAGACCCAGCATCGACTGGAAGGAAATGTCGGCGGAGGCGCGCGTCGCGCCGATGATGAAGCCGGAATCGTCGGTCGGGAAATAGCCCTTGGGGACCTTGATGTAGAGCGTCACCGTCAGCGCGATGGTGGCGAAGAACACGATCAGGGTGAGGAACGGATAGACGAGCACGCCGCGCAGGGTCCAGGCGTAGAAGCGGACCATGCCGGACAGCGTGCCCTCGACGATCCGGTCGAACCAGGTCGCACGCTCGGAGAGCGTCTCCTTGATGTAGTGCGCGCAGATCATCGGCGTGACCGTCAGCGACACCACGGTCGACACCACGATCGCAAAGGTCAGCGTGAGCGAGAACTCGCGCAACAGACGGCCGACGACGCCATCCATGAAGATCAGCGGCACGAAGGCCGCGACCAGCGACAGGCTGATCGACAGCACCGTGAAGCCGATCTGGCGCGCCCCATCGAGCGCGGCCCGCAGCGGCGGCAGGCCCTGTTCGAGATTGCGATACATGTTCTCGATCATGACGATGGCGTCGTCGACGACGAAGCCGACGGAGATCGCCAGCGCCATCAGCGACAAATTGTCGATCGAGAAGCCGGCGAGCCACATCGCCGCACAGGTGCCGGCCAGCGCCAGCGGCACCGAGACGCCGGCCGCGATCGTCGGCACGAGACGGCGCAGGAACAGGAACACGACCACCATCACCAGCACGGCGGTGGCAAGCAACGTCCACTGCATGTCCTCGACCGAGGCGCGGATGGTCCCGGTGCGGTCGATCAGGGTCGAGATCTCGATCCCGGCCGGCAGCCATTGCTTGAGCTCGGGGATCAGCGCCTTCACGCGGTCGACGGTCTCGATCACATTGGCATCGCCCTGCTTGGCGATCTGGATCAGCACCGCCGGCTGCTTGTTGAACCAGGCGATCGAGCGCACGTTGCGGACGGAGTCCTCGACGTCGGCGACGTCCGACAGCCGGACGAAGCTGCCGTTGCTGCTCTTGATCAGGATGTCGCGGAATTCGGCCGCCGTCCGCATCTGCCGGTTGATGGCGATGGTCTCGCTCTGCCGGCCGCCGTCGAAGATGCCGACCGGGCCGATCGGATTGGCGTTGAGGATCGCCGTCCTGATGTCGTCGGTCGAGATCCCGGCATTGGCGAGCGAGACGGGATTGAGCGCAATCCGCACCGCCGGCTGATCGGCGCCGCTGACGGTGACATTGCCCACGCCGGGGACCTGGAACAGGCGCTGCGCCAGCACCGTATCGGCGACGTCATACATCGCGCTCGGCGTGATTGTCTTCGAGGTCAGGGCCAGCACGAACACGGGTGCCGCCGCCGTATTGGCCTTGCGGAAGCGCGGCAGCGACGGCAGGTCGCTCGGCAGATCCGACAGCGAGGCATTGATGGCGGCCTGGACGTCACGCGCCGCCTTGTCGATGTCGCGGCCGATCGAGAACTGGATCTGGATGTTGGTGGTGCCGAGCGAACTCGTCGAGGTGATCTGGTCGACACCGGCGATCTCGCCGAGCCGCCGCTCCAGCGGCGCTGCGACGGTGCCCGCCATCACCGAAGGGTCGGCGCCGGGGCGCGACGCGCTGACGAAGATCGACGGGAAATCGACGTTCGGCACCGGCGCGACGGGCAGGAAGATGTAGGCGACGATCCCGATCAGGAACAGGCCGACCGAGAGCAGCGTGGTGCCGACCGGCCTGCGAATGAACGGCTCGGAGATCGAGGCCATCAGGGCAGGCCTTTCTCGACAGGCCCGATCCCAGCGCGCGCGCAGGACAGGCGTCCCTCGAGGCCCTTCAGGAACGTATCGACGACGGCCTGCACGTCATGCCGAGTGCATTCCATGTCGCAGCCGAGTTCGAACTCGACAGTGATGTTGCTCTCGCCGTCCCAGGTCGCTGCGCTGATCTGGGCAAGACCTCGAATTGCAGACAGACGCCTTTCCAGGGGGATCGTAACAGCCTCGACAATGACATCCGCATCCGCGCCCGGACAGCTGACGCAAATGTCGAACGCCATAGTGACCGTTTGAGAGATCGAGGCCATCACTGGATGCCTTCGGTCGCGCCCGCGATCGGCGGCGCCGGCAGGTCGGGTGCGGGCGGCAGCGCCGTCTCGAACCGGCGATTGATGCGGTCGAGCGCGAGATAGATCACCGGCGTCGTGTACAGCGTCAGCAGCTGGCTGAGCAGCAGGCCGCCGATGATGGAGATACCGAGCGGGAAACGCAGCTCCGAGCCGGTGCCGCTCTCGATCGCCAGCGGCAGCGCGCCGAACAGGGCAGCGAGCGTCGTCATCATGATCGGGCGGAAGCGCAGCAGGCAGGCCTGCACGATCGCATCATCGGGGGTGAGACCTTCGTGCCGCTCGGCCTCGAGCGCGAAGTCGATCATCATGATCGCGTTCTTCTTCACGATTCCCATCAAGAGGATGATGCCGATCAGCCCGATCACCGACAGATCCTGACCGAACAGCATCAGCGCGAGAATCGCGCCGACGCCGGCCGAAGGCAAGGTCGACAGGATCGTGATGGGATGGATGTAGCTCTCATAGAGCACGCCAAGCACGATGTAGATCGTGATGACAGCCGCCAGCAGCAGCCAGGGCTGGCCAGCCAGCGACTTGGCAAATTCGGCGGCATCGCCCGAGTAGACGCCGATGATGCTGCCGGGCATGCCGATGCGGTTCTCGGTGGCATGCAGCGCGTCGACCGCTTCGCTCAACGCGGCGCCCGGCGCAAGGTTGAAGCTGAGCGAGACGGCCGGGAATTGCGCCTGATGCGAGATCGCCAGCGGCGCGGTGGTGCGCTTCAGGCTCGCGACCGCCGACAGCGGCACCTGGCCGCCAGCGCCCGGGAGATACAGCTTCGAGAGGATGGAAGGGTCGCCCTGATACATCGGCAGCGCTTCCAGCACCACGCGGTACTGATTGGCCTGGCCGTAGATGGTCGAGATCTGACGCTGTGCAAAGGCATCGTTGAGCGTGTCGGTGACCGCCTGCAGACTGACGCCGAGCTGTCCCGCGCGCTGGCGGTCGATCGTCAGCTCGGCGCGCAGGCCGCCCTCCTGCGCCTCCGACGAGACGTCGCGGAACAGCGGATCACGCCGCATCTCCGCGACCAGCTGGCCCGCCCATTTCGCCACCTCGCCGGCATTGGCGCCGGTCAGCGTGTATTGATATTGCGAGCGGCTCGACTGGGTCGAGATCTGCACGTCCTGGACCGGCTGGAAGTAGACGGTCATGCCGGGAACGCCAGCGGTCTTCTGCTTGAGGCGCTCGATCACCTCGGAGACACCGTCCTTCCGCTCGCCGAGCGGCTTCAAGGTCAAGACGAGACGGCCGACATTGGTGGTCGGATTGACCGATCCCGCGCCGATCACCGAGACGATGCCGACCACATCGGGATCAGCCTGGATCGCCGCCGCCACGTCTGTCTGGCGCTTCTGCATTTCCGCGAACGACACGTCAGGACCGGCCTCCGTCACCGCCGTGATCGAGCCGGTGTCCTGCAGCGGCAGGAATCCCTTCGGCGCGACGACGTACAGCGCCAGTGTCGCCGCCAGCGTCGCGACGGTGACGACCAGCGTCTCGGTCTGGCGGTCGAGCACCCAGAGCAGGCTGCGGTGATATACGGCCACGGTCCGGTCGATGAAGCGGCTGATGGCATTCAGCCCCGGCAGCACCCATTCCTCGCTGGTATGCTTGAGGAGCCGCGAGCACATCATCGGCGTCAAGGTCAGCGACACCACCGCCGATGTCACCACTGCAATCGTCAGTGTCAGCGCAAATTCCCGGAACATGCGGCCGACCAGACCGGACATGAACAACAGCGGAATGAACACCGCGATCAGCGACACCGTGAGCGAGATGACGGTGAAACCGATCTCGCGCGCGCCGCGCAGCGAGGCGTTCATCGCGCTCTCGCCATTCTCCATGTGGCGCACGATATTCTCGATCATCACGATGGCATCGTCGACGACGAAGCCGGTGCCGATCGTCAGCGCCATGAGCGACAGATTGTCGAGGCTGAAGCCGGCGAAATACATCACGCCGAAGCTCGTGATCAGCGACAGCGGCAGCGCCACGCCGGCAATGATCGTGGCGCGCAGCGAGCGCAGGAACAACAGCACCACCAGCGTCACCAGCACCACGCTCAGCACCAGCGTGAACTGCACGTCATGCACCGAGGCGCGGATCGTGATGGTACGGTCGCTGACGATGTCGAGCTTCACCCCCGCTGGAATCGTGCGCTGCAGCTTTGGGATCTCGGCGCGGATCTGGCGCACGACGTCGATGACATTGGCGCCGGGCTGCCGCTGAATGTCGAGGATGACCGCCGGCACGCCCTGATACCAGCCGCCGGTCCGATCGTTCTCCAGCCCGTCCACGATCGTCGCGACGTCGCCGATGGTCACCGGCGAGCCGTTGCGATAGGCGATGATGATCGGCTTGTAGGCGTCGGCGGCGGCGATCTGGTCGTTGGCCGTGATCAGATAGGCCTGCTGAGCGCCGTCCAGCGAGCCCTTGGGACCGGAGACGTTGGCGCCCGCGATGGCGGCGCGCAGGTCCTCCATCGAGATGCCGTAGGCCGCGAGCCGCGCCAGATCGGCCTGCACGCGAACCGCGGGCTTCAGCCCGCCGAGCACCGACACGCGGCCAACGCCCGACACTTGGCTGAGCCGCTGCGCCAGGATCGTATCGGCCATGTCGCTCATCGCGCGCAGCGAGATCGTCTCCGATGTCAGCGCGAGCGTCATCACCGGCGCGTCGGCCGGATTGACCTTGGCGTAGGTCGGCGGATAGGGCAGCGATTTCGGCAGCACGCCGGCGGCCGCGTTGATCGCAGCCTGCACGTCCTGGGTCGCGCCATCGATGTCGCGTCCCAGGTCGAACTGCAGCGAGACCTGGCTGACGCCGAACGAGCTCGTCGAGTTCATGACCGAGAGCGAGGGAATCTGGCCGAGCTGGCGCTCCAGCGGCGCCGTGATCAGCGAGGCGATCACATCAGGGCTGGCGCCGGGCAGCTGCGTCGTCACCTGCACGGTCGGAAAGTCGACCTGCGGCAGGGCCGAGACCGGCAGCGCCAGATAGCCGAGGAAGCCGCCGATCAGGAGCGCGACGCCGAGCAGCGACGTGGCGATGGGACGGCGGATGAAGGGTTCGGAGACGCTCATCGCGACCTGACCGTCATTTTCTTCGCGTCATGGCTGCGGCCTCGCGCCGCGCCCCTGCTCACCACCTCCCTGGGACGGCGCGCTGCCGGCATCCGTCTGGCCTTCGGCCGGCGGCCTGCGCCGCCGCTCGCCATCCTTCGGCGCGCCCTCAGGCGCCCCGCCGCCCTCCTTCGCCTGATCCTTCGCCTGATCCTTGACCTGGTCCTTGCCTTGCGGGTTGCGGCCGCGCTTGCGTGGCGCCAGATCGGCCTGCGGCGTCTGCTCGGCGCGTCCGACCACGACTTTCACGCCATCGGCGAGGTTCGCGAAGCCGGTCGTCACCACCCGGTCGGAGCTGCTCAGCCCGCTCGCGATCACCGCCTCGCTCTCGTTCTGCTGCACGACCGTCACCGGATGCGCCGTCGCGATGTCGCCGTCACCGATCACGTAGCTGAACGTGCCGGCGGGCCCGCGCTGCACGGCCGAGGTCGGCACAGTCAGCGCTTGCGGCAAGGTCTCGACCTTGAGGCGGACGTTGACGAACTGGCCGGGCCAGAGCTGAAACTTGGTATTGGGGAATTCCGCCTTCAGCTTCAGCGTTCCGGTCGTCTGATCGACCTGATTGTCGATGCCTCGCAACGTCCCGGTGTCGATCACCGTCACGCCGTCATTGCCGAACACGTCGACCGCGAGCGGTCCCTTGGCCGCGGCGGCATTGACGCGCATGATCTGCTGCTGCGGCAGGCTGAACTGCACCGCGATCGGCTGCAGCTGGGTGATGACGACAAGGCCGGTGGCATCGGAGGCGTGAATGATATTGCCCTGATCGACCTGACGCAGGCCGGCACGGCCCGAGATCGGTGCGACGACCTTGGTGTAGCTCAGGGTCGCCGCGGCGTTGTCAATGGCCGCCTGGTCGGCCTTGATCAGCGCCTGCTGCTGCGCCACCACGGCGCGCTGCGTATCGGCCTGTTGCTTGGAGCCGGCATTGCTGGCGGCGAGCTGCTCATAGCGCGCGAGATCGAGCTTCTGGTTGGCGAGCTGCGCCTCGTCCTGCGCCTTCTTGGCGACGGCCTGATCGTATTGGGCCTGATAGATCGCCGCATCGATTTCGGCGAGCACGTCGCCCTTCTTGACGTCCTGTCCCTCGACGAAATTGACCGCGATCAGCTTGCCGTCCACCTGCGAGCGGACCGTGACCGTGTTGAGCGCGCGCACTGCGCCGACGCCATCGAGATAGACCGGCACGTCCTTGATGACAGGCGTCGCAGCCAGCACCGGGACCGGCAGATCGGGACGCGCGAAGCGGTTGCCCTGCTGCTGCTTCTGCTGCATGGCCATCCAGCCGATATAGCCGAGACCACCGAGGATCAGCAGCGTGATCGTGATCGACACCAGCCGCCGCGCCACGCTGGTCCGCACGCGCTTCACCGTCCCCGCCCCCTTCTCGTCCGGTTTAAAGAGCATCAGCCGACTTCTCCATGCGCGGCTCCCAGCCACCTCCGAGCGCCTGGTACAGGCTGACGAACGCCTGCAGGCGTGCCAGCTGGGCCTGCCATAGCGCGTCCTCGGCCTGGAACAGCGTCAATTGCGTATTCAAGACGGTCACGATGTCGGCAGTTCCTGCGCGCAGCTGCTGCTCGGAGAGCTGAAAGGCGCGGCGGGAGGCGGCAACGACCTCCCGCTGCAGTTGCAACTTGATCGTGGTCTGCTTGATCGAGAACAGCGCATTGTTGACGTCGGTGAAAGACTGGATGACCGTCTTGCGATAGGTCTGCAGCAGCTCGTCCTGGCGCGCCTTGGCATTCTCGAAATTGCCCAGGATCCTGCCGCCATCGAAGATCGGCTGGGTCAGGCTGCCGGCCAGGCTGAAGAACGCCGCATGCGGCTGAAAGAGCGAGACCAGGGCCGCGCTCTGGTAGCCGCCATTGCCGGTCAGCTGGATGCTCGGGAAGAACTGCGCTCGCGCGCTGCCGACATTGGCTGTCGCCGATGCCAGCTGCGCCTCCTGCCGGCG
This sequence comes from Bradyrhizobium sp. SSBR45G, assembly GCF_030159255.1. Taxonomy (GTDB): domain Bacteria; phylum Pseudomonadota; class Alphaproteobacteria; order Rhizobiales; family Xanthobacteraceae; genus Bradyrhizobium. The sequence goes on from NZ_BSCT01000001.1 coordinate 530,489, forward strand.
GATGTCGGGCCGCTGGGTGAGGAGCTCCGAGGGCAGCCCGGGCGTGACGCGCGGCGTCCTGATCTGGTCGAGCGAGCCGCCGCTGATGCGGATCCCCTCGGGCGATCGCGACACCAGCACGGCCAGCGCGTTGACGTTCTGGTCGAGCGTCTGGCGCAGCGGCGGCACAGCCGCCTTCTGATTGGCGAGCACGCTTTCCTGCTGGGCGACGTCGAGATCGTTGCCGGTGCCGGCCTTCTGCCGCTCGCGGATGGCGTCGAGCACGCGCGTGGCGCTGGCGATGTTGCGCTCGGCCGTGCGGATCCGGTCCTGCGCCGCGAGCACCTGAAAATACGCATTGGCCACCGTGGCAAGAGTGGTCAGCTGGGTGACGTCACGGTCGAACCGGTTGGCCACCGCCGTTTCCTCGGCAGCCTGCAGCGCGTCGCGATTCTGGCCGAAAAAGTCGAGCTGATAGCTCGCTGACAACGACGCCTGATAATTGACAGTCTCGCGGCCGCCATTGGTGAGCCCGCTCGCGCTCGAGCCGGAGGTCCGGGAATAGGTCTCCTGTCCCGTGGCCGACAGACTCGGCAGCAGCGCGGCGCCAGCCTGGCGCGCCAGCGCGTCGGCCTGCCTGAACCTGGCCACGGCGGCGGCGATATCGAGGTTGACGCTCTGCGCCTCCTCCATCAGCTGGGTGAGCTCGCGCGAACCGAAGCCGCGCCACCAGTCCAGCGTCGGCGGCGCAGCCATGTCGGCACCGGACGCCGCCTTGTAGCGTTTGGGCAGATCGAGGGCCGGATCGGGGATATCCTGCGTCAGCAGGCAGCCGGCGGAGCTGGCCGCCAATCCGATCGCTGCGATCCAGCGGACAAAATGCCGCAGGCCTGCCGCGGCGCGGCTCTCCGGCTGCCCGGCGACGGTCCGCGTGTGAACGGACGCGCCGCAAGGCTCGTCGACGGCAATCGGCACGATGGACACTGGCGTGATGCTTCCCTGTAGTCTTGGGAATCATTCTAGCCGCAGCCCCCGGCGCCGGACAGCCCTGCGCCACCCCTATCCCCGCCTGCACAAGGCCCCGTGAGAGACGATCGAATCGACGAATCTCCCGTAATTCAGTGGGTTTTCGTTCGATAAAGGTCGCTATCCCGCGCTGACAGCCTTACCAAGATTTCATCTGTCGACGGCCATTTTCGGCCCGGTGTGACGCAGGGAACGCGCTCTGAAACCCATTGGCGCCGGCTCCGTAACTCGCATGTGAACTTCTGGGGGGCATCAATGCGAGTTGCGGTGGTTGGAACGGGTATTGCGGGAAATGCCGCAGCCTGGTCCTTGGCGAAGCGTTATCCGATCACCGTGTACGAGCGCGACATCCGTCCCGGCGGCCACAGCCACACCGTGACGATCGACTATGATGGTGCCCCGGTGTCCGTCGACATCGGCTTCATCGTCTATAACGAGCTGAATTATCCGGAATTGACGGCTCTGTTCGATCATCTCGGGGTCGAGACCGTCGAGAGCAGCATGAGCTTCGCCGTCACGGCAGACGCCGGCCGCTTCGAATGGAAGGGCGGCGGCAACACCTGGCTGGACACCGCCAAGGGCCTGTTCGCACAACCGAGCAACCTGCTGTCGACATCCTATCTGTGGATGCTCAGGGACATCGTCACCTTCAATGACCAGAGCGTCGCCGACTTCAAGGCCGGCCGTCTGGCGGGGCTTACGCTCGGGGACTATTTCCGCCGTAACCATTTCGCGCCGCGCCTCCTCACCGACTATCTGGCCCCGATGGGCGCGGCGATCTGGTCGGCCCCGGCGTCCGAGATGCTGGCGTTTCCGGCCGAGAATTTCGTCGCCTTCTTCAGCAACCACCGGTTGCTGCAATATGACCGGCCGGTCTGGCGCACCGTCAAGGGCGGCAGCCGCCGCTACGTCGAGCAGCTGACGTCCAGCTTCCGCAACCATGTCCGGCTCGGCAGCGCCGTCACCAGCATCGAGCGCACGGCGCATGGCGTGACCGTCCAGGACAGCAGCGGCCACCGTGACACCTACGATCACGTCGTCATCGCGGCTCATAGCGACCAGGCGCTCGCCATGCTCGGTGATGCCGACGAGAATGAGCGCAGCGTGCTCGGCGCGATCAAATACTCGCCGAATACGATCTATCTGCACCGTGACAGCCGGCTGATGCCGAAGCGGCGCCGCGCCTGGGCCTCGTGGAATTTCCTGCGCTGGCAGCGCGAGGGCGTTCCGATGAACGACGTCGCGGTGACCTATTGGATGAACAACCTTCAGGGCATCGACCACGACAAGCCCCTTTTCGTCAGCCTCAACCCTCCTTTCGCTCCGGCTCCGGAGCTGACCTTCGGCAAATATGTCTGTGAGCATCCACAATACACCGCTGCCGCCTTTGCGGCGCAGAAGCGTCTGGCAACGATTCAGGGGCAGCGCCACACCTGGTTCTGCGGGGCCTGGACCGGCTATGGTTTCCATGAGGACGGGCTGCGCTCGGGCCTCGCTGTGGCGGAGGCGCTCGGTGGGACTGTCCCGTGGCGCGGGCTTGCCGCCGAGCTTGCCGAAGCCGCAGAATAGGCACGAGATGGACAGCGACCAACCTCGACCCCATGATCGAACAGCAGCGGCCGCGCTCTATGTCGGTGACGTCATGCATGCCCGCATGCGGCCGACCAGGCATCGCTTCCAATATCGGGTGATGAGCCTGCTGATCGATCTCGGGCGTCTCGACGACGCGGACCGGCAGTCGGCGCTGTTCGGCGTCAACCGCGGCGCACTCTACAGCTTTCACGAGCGCGACCATGGCAAGCGGGACGGCTCCTCGCTGCTGGCCTATGCTCGCAACTGCGCGTCGGAGCACGGCGTCGATCTCAGCGGCGGACGCGTGCTGCTGCTGTGCTATCCCCGGCTGCTCGGCTTCGTCTTCAATCCGTTGTCGGTGTATTTCTGCTATCGCAGCGACGGCGCCCTGGCGCTGATGATCTACGAGGTCCGCAACACCTTCGGCGAGATCAAGCCCTATGTGCTGCCGGTCGGGCCAGGCGAGCTCACCGACGCCGGGCTGCGCCAGGAGCAGGACAAGACCTTCTACGTCTCGCCCTTCATCGACATGGCGATGCGCTACCATTTCCGGGTCACCCCTCCGGGCGACAATGTGAAGTTGCGGATTCTCGAGACCGGCGCCGACGGTCCGCTGCTCGCCGCGACCTTCTTCGGTCGCCGTCGCGGGCTGAGCTCGCGCTCGCTGCTGGCCGCCTTCGCCTCGCTCCCCCTAGTGACGCTGAAGATTGTCGGCGCCATCCATTGGGAGGCGCTGCGGCTGTGGGCCAAGGGCGTCCGCCTTGTCCCGCGCGGCGAAATGGCCGCAAATGCTGGAACCAATACCGGCTTGGCGGGAAACGACAGCCACGCTTATATATCCCGGCGCTGACCACAATTGGACAGTGCGCTCTCGTCCACTCAGCCAAGCCCGACCAGGTGCGCCTCGCAGCCGTCCGGGAGGCTTGGACGCGGAGCCGCTTGCGTGAATGGAACTGCCATGCCGGACGTAATTCCCATTACCCCCGACAATATCGACAAGGTGCTTGCCGATCTGCCTCGCCTGCCCCGGCTGGCGCTCGGGTTCGGCTCCCGACTGAGGAAAGGCACGCTCGACGTGACCCTGCCGGACGGCCGCATCGTCCGGCTCGGTGGCGCCGAGCCGGGGCCGGCGGCCGCGATGATCCTGGCCAATTACGGTTTCGCCTCGCGCCTCATCAATGGCGGCGACATCGGCATCGCCGAGGCCTATTTGAACGGCGACTGGGATACCCCCGATCTGACGCAGTTTCTCTATCTGTTCTGCGTCAACCAGGAGCTGTTGCAGTCGATGCTGGAGGACAAGCCGCTGATCCGGTTTGCCCAGCTGATGCGGCACTGGTTCAACCGCAACACCAAGCGGCAGGCGCGACGCAACATCTACGCCCATTACGACATCGGCAATTCGTTCTACTCGACCTGGCTCGATCCGAGCATGACCTATTCCTCGGCGCTGTTCGAGGAGCACACCACGGATCTCACCGCCGCGCAGACCAACAAGTACAAGCGGCTCGCCGAGGCGATCGATCTGAAGCCGGGACAGAAGCTGCTCGAGATCGGCTGCGGCTGGGGCGGCTTTGCCGAATACGCCGCCAAGACGTTCGGCACCAAGGTCGTGGGCCTGACCATCAGCGAGCAGCAGCGCGATTTTGCGCAGCGCCGCATCCACGAGGCCGGGCTCGCCGACAAGGTCGAGATTCGCCTGCAGGACTATCGCGACGAGCGCGACCGCTACGATCGCATTGCGTCGATCGAGATGATCGAGGCGGTCGGCGAACAGTTCTGGCCGAAATATTTTTCGCAGCTGCGAGACCGGCTGCTGCCCGGCGGCCTCGCCGGTGTCCAGGCGATTACCATCCAGGACAATCTGTTTCAGCACTATCGGCGCGAGGTCGACTTCATCCAGCGCTATGTCTTCCCCGGCGGCATGCTGCCGACGCCGCAGATCCTGAAGACGCTCGGCGAACGGTTTGGCATACCCGTCATCCGCGAGCGGATCTTTGGGGAAGATTATGCCAAGACGCTGGCGATCTGGCGCAGCAATTTCCGCGCGGCCTGGCCGAACCTCACGCCCGCCGGCTTCGACGAGCGCTTCCGCCGGCTCTGGGAGTACTATCTGTCCTACTGCGAAGCAGGTTTCCTGTCGGGGAACATCGACGTTCGGCAAGTCGTTTTTGCCAAGTCAGGCTCCTGACGTCAGCGGCTTACGCCGCACTGGAGACTAGGCTAGGGTCTTCCTAGATCTGGTTACAGGAAGCTGCCCAAGGTATTTGCGATATGGCCATAAGAAACGACGTCGTCGAGGCGATCGGCAACACGCCCCTGATCAAGCTCAAGCGCGCCTCGGAAGCGACGGGCTGCACCATTCTCGGCAAGGCCGAGTTCATGAACCCCGGCCAGTCGGTTAAGGATCGGGCCGGCAAATGGATGATCCTGGAGGCCGAGAAGCGCGGCGATCTGAAGCCGGGCGGTCTCGTGGTGGAAGCCACCGCCGGCAACACCGGCATCGGCCTCGCTGTCGTCGCCAACGCGCGCGGCTATCGCACGTTGATCGTGATCCCGGAAACGCAGAGCCAGGAAAAGAAGGACATGCTGCGGCTGTGCGGCGCCGAGCTGATCGAGGTGCCGGCCCTGCCCTTCAGCAATCCCAACAACTATGCCCATGTCGGCCGCCGGCTCGCCGACGAGCTGCGCAAGACCGAGCCGAACGGTGTGCTGTTCGCCGACCAGTGGAACAACCTCGACAACGCCAAGGCGCACTACGAGTCGACCGGCCCTGAGATCTGGGAGCAGACCGGCGGCAAGGTCGACGGCTTCATATGCGCCGTCGGCACCGGTGGCACGCTGGCAGGCACGAGCCGTTACCTCAAGGAGAAGAACAAGGACATCGTCACCGCCTGCGCCGATCCGCACGGCTTTGCGATGTACGAATGGTTCAAGAACGGCGTGGTCAAGTCGACGCCGGGCGACTCCATCACCGAGGGCATCGGCATCGGCCGGGTGACGCCGGTCATCGAGACCGCCAAGGTCGACACGGCCTTCCTGATCTCGGACGAAGTGGCGGTCCAGACCATCTACGATCTGCTGCTGCACGAGGGCCTGTGTCTGGGCGGCTCCAGCGGCATCAACATCGCCGGCGCCGTGGAACTGGCGAAGCACCTCGGCCCGGGCCACACCATCGTGACCATCCTGTGCGACTCCGGCAACCGCTACCAGTCGAAGCTCTACAATCCCGACTTCATGCGCGCAAAGAACCTGCCGGTCCCGGCCTGGCTGGAGCGGCGCAGCGGGATCAAGCCGCCATTCGTGTGAGAGCGAGTAGCGAGTAGCGAGTAGCGAGTAGCGAGAGGGCGTATTCCTCTAATCGCGATTCGCCACGCCCTATTCGCTACTCCCTATTCCCGATTCGCCCCACTCAGTGCCGCAGGATCTGGCTCAAGAACAGCTTGCTGCGCGCGTGCTGCGGGTTGGCGAAGAATTCCTCCGGCGTGTTCGACTCGATGATCTGGCCGGCGTCCATGAACACGACGCGGTTGGCGACCTCGCGGGCGAAACCCATCTCGTGGGTCACGACCAGCATGGTCATGCCCTCCTGGGCGAGGTCGACCATGGTGTCGAGCACCTCTTTCACCATCTCGGGATCGAGCGCCGAGGTCGGCTCGTCGAACAGCATGACCTTCGGATTCATCGTCAGCGCGCGCGCAATTGCGACGCGCTGCTGCTGACCGCCGGACATCTGGCCCGGATATTTCTGCGCCTGGTGCGGGATCTTGACCCGCTCCAGGAACTTCATCGCGGTCTCCTCGGCTTCCTTCTGCGGAATGTTGCGCACCCAGATCGGCGCCAGGGTGCAGTTCTCCAGCACGGTAAGATGCGGGAACAAATTGAAGCTCTGGAACACCATGCCGACCTCGCGGCGGACCTCGTCGACCCGCTTGAGGTTCGGGCCGAGGTCGATGCCGTCGACATTGATCTCGCCCTCCTGGAACTCCTCCAGCGCGTTGATGCAGCGGATCAGGGTCGACTTCCCCGAGCCCGACGGCCCGCAGATCACGATGCGCTCGCCCTTGGCGACGGACAGGTTGACGTCGCGCAGCACGTGGAATTCGCCATACCATTTGTTGAGGGCGGAAATGCTGACGATCGAATTTGCGGCCATGGATCTCTGACTCGATGATGCTGTTCAGTTACGCCGGTGCGCGTTCAGGCGACGCTCGACCAGCAGGGAGTAGCGTGACATGCCGAAGCAGAAGGCGAAGTAGATCATCCCGGTGAAGGCAAAGCCGGTGAAGGCCGTGGTCGGCGTCGCCCACACCGGATCCGCGAACGAGGCCTTGAGGCTGCCGAGCAGGTCGAACAGCGCCACGATCGACACGAGCGAGGTGTCCTTGAACAGCGAGATGAAGCTGTTGACGATGCCGGGAATGACGTGGCGCAGCGCCTGCGGCAGCACGATGAAACTCGTGGTCTTCCACCAGGACAGGCCGAGCGCGTTCGCCGCCTCCGCCTGGCCGCGTGGAATCGCCTGCAGGCCGCCGCGGATCACCTCCGCCATGTAGGCGCCGGAGAACAGCGCGACGCCGACCAACGCGCGCACCAATCCATCGATCCGCATGTTGCCGGGCAGGAACAGCGGCAGCATGTAAGTGGCGAAGAACAGCACGGTGATCAGCGGCACGCCGCGCACCAATTCGATGAAGGCGATCGAGAAGTAGCGGATCAGCGGGATCGTCGAGCGGCGGCCGAGCGCCAGCGCGATGCCGATCGGCATCGAGGCGACGATGCCGATCACCGAGACGACCAACGTCACCAGCATGCCGCCCCACAGCCGCGTATCGACGATGGGAAGACCGCCGCGATCCAGGCCCATGACCGCAATCACGACGGCGATGCCGACGAAGGTCGCAGCCGTGCCGATGACACTGCGCATCGCGCGGCTGCCGCCACCGATGACGTAAACCAGCGCGGTCACCGCGACCGCGGTGACCGCAAGATCGGTCCAGACCGGCTGCCGCGACGCCTGCAACAGGTCGCGCAGCCAGGCCAGGGGCGAGATCACCAGGGAGACGAGCATTCCGATCAGCACGACCAGCTTGCCGAGCAGCCAGAGCAGCAGGCCGGCGACCGGAACGTTGGCCCCAGCCCGAACCAGCGCATTGCCGCCGGTCTCGATGCTCTCGGCGAACAATGACAGCGCGCTTGCGCTCCAGCTCACACCGAAGCCGGCGAGGCCGCCGCCGTAGAGCAGGAAGAACGCGACCACCGGCAGCGCGAAGAAGAAGATGCCGGCGTTCAGGCCCTTGGCCGGCAGCCGCGGGATCAGCAGCGGCACGAGCAGCACCACCGACAGCACGTAGGTCAGGTTGACCCGCCAGCGCTCGGCCTCGGGATAGAAGCCGTACATGAACTGGCCGAACTTGGCCGAGATGTAAGGCCAGCATGCGCCGACGGGGTGCCCGGCGTTCTGGGCGAGGCACGCCTCGCGATCCTTGCCGACCCAGACGGCATCGACGAGCAGGAACTGGAGCGCGGGGATCACCGTGAACCAGATCAGCAGCGCGCTCAGCAGCGTCAGCAGAATATTGGTCGGCGAGTTCAAGAGCTGCGTGCGGACGAAGCCAACCAAGCCCGTGGTCTTGATCGGCGCCGGCCGCTCGCCGGCCATGTCCTGGCGAATGAAATTGGAGGCTGTGATGTCGGTCATGCGCCAAGTCTCTTCAACGCGCCAAGTCTCTTCATGCGCCAAGTCTCTTGCCAAGTCGCCAGCTGTAGAAGCTCATGATTGCGCTCGTGATCAGCGAAATCACCAGATAGACGCCCATCGTGATCGCGATGATCTCGATGGCCTGGCCGGTCTGGCTCATCGTCGTGCCGGCGAACACCGAGACCAGGTCGGGGTAGCCGATGGCAACCGCGAGCGACGAGTTCTTGGTCAGGTTGAGGTACTGGTTGGTCAGCGGCGGCAGGATCACGCGCAGCGCCTGCGGCACCACGATCAGCCGCAGCACGGTGCCGCGGCTGAGGCCGAGCGATAGCCCCGCCTCCATCTGCCCCTTGTGCACCGACAGAATGCCGCCACGCACCACCTCGGCGATGAACGAGGCCGTGTACATCGTCAGGGCCAGGGTCAGCGCGACGAATTCAGGAATGATCCGCGACCCGCCGGCGAAGTTGAAGCCCTTCAGCACCGGGACCTCGAACACCACCGGCGCCCCGAAGATCAGCACGACGATCAGCGGCAGGCCGATCAGGAGGCCGAGCACATAGGGCCAGATCCGGATGACGTGGCCGCGCAGAAACAGCTCGCGGCGCGCATGATAGCGCAACCCGATGGAGGCCACGATCGCGATGCCGAGCGCGATCAGGAACGGCATCAGGCCGGGCTCTTCGACCGGGCGCGGAACGATGAAGCCGCGGTTGTTGAGAAAGAATGTCGAGAATACCGAGATGCTCTGGCGCGGCCCCGGCAGGGCGGCGAGCACGGCGAGGTACCAGAACGTGATCTGGAACAGCAGCGGCAGATTGCGGATGAGCTCGACATAGGCGCCAGCGACCCGTGACAGCAATCCGTTCGGAGACAAGCGGCCGAGAGCGATGAGCAGACCGAGGATGGTCGCTAGCACGATGCCGATCACCGACACCAGCAGCGTGTTCAGGATGCCGACCATCAGCACGCGGCTGTAACTGTCGGAGCCCGAATAGGAGATCAGGGCCTGGTTCACGTCGAACCCGGCCGTGTTGTCAAGGAATCCGAAGCCCGACGTGATGCGCTGGGCTGCCAGATTGCTGCGGGCGTTGGCTACGATCTCGTAGCCAACCCACACCAGGACTGCGACGAACAGGATCTGCAGGATGATGCCATTCCATCCTGCCTTGCCGCCGAGCATGCGCTTCAGCCGAAGCCCATATTGCGCAGGCGGTAACCTCGCTTCGATGCTCATTCGCCGCAGCCCCGATATCGTGCAGTGATCAGCGGATCGGCGGTGCGTACTGCAGACCACCCTTGTTCCAGAGCTGGTTCAGACCACGTGCGATCTGGAGCTTGGAGCCGGCACCGACGTTACGCTCGTACATCTCGCCGTAATTGCCGACCGCCTTGACGATCCGCGAGAACCAGTCCTTGGTCAGACCGAGCTGCTCGCCGAGATTGCCGTCGGTGCCGAAGGCGCGCTTGAAGTCGGGCTTGTCGGACTTGGCCATCTCGTCGACGTTCGCCTGGGTGACGCCCATTTCCTCGGCCGTGACCAGCCCGAACAACGTCCACTTCACGATGTCGAACCACTGGTCGTCGCCATGACGCACCATCGGGCCCAGCGGCTCCTTCGAGATGACCTCGGGCAGCACGACGTGATCGGCCGGATTGGCGAGCTTCAGGCGCTCGGCATAGAGGCCCGAGACGTCGGTCGTGAACACGTCGCAACGGCCTGACTCATAGGCCTTGACGGTCTCGTCGGCGCCGGCGAACGCGATCACCTCGTACTTCATCTTGTTCGCCTTGAAGTAGTCGGCGAGGTTCTGCTCGGTCGTGGTGCCGGTCTGCACACAGACCGAGGCGCTGTTCAGCTCGAGCGCGGAGTTGACCTTCAGGGCCTTCTTCACCATGAAGCCCTGGCCGTCATAATAGGTGATGCCGGCGAAATTGGCGCCCAGCGAGGTATCACGCGACAGAGTCCAGGTCGTGTTGCGCGACAGCACGTCGACCTCGCCCGACTGCAGTGCAGTAAAACGATCCTTGGCGGACAGCGGGACGTACTTGACCTTGGTCGGATCGTTGAAGATCGCGGCGGCGACGGCGCGGCAGACGTCGACGTCGAGCCCGGTCCAGTTGCCCTTGTCGTCCGGGTTCGAGAAACCGGGCAGGCCCTGGCTGACGCCGCAGGCCAGCATGCCGCGATCCTTGACGGTCTTGAGCGTTTCGGCGTGAGCGCCGACGCTCGCCAGCACTGGGGCGAGAGCAAGAGTGAGAGCCAGAGTGACGCGTTTCATAAATACAGCCTTTCGCGGGTCGTCCTTGGGGAGCGATGAAATCTCAGCGCGTAGGGGGGCCCGACCAGGATCCGCTTCTGCAAACGCCATACCAACAATATGGCGCACGCCATGCACAGCTGACCCGTGCATGCGAGATGAAGCGGAAATCGCGGCAAGCCCCTCAACGTGCAGCGATCGAATTGCGCCAGCATCACAGAACGACTGGCGGTCCGGGTCAAGGGGTTGACGGCCCTGTTCTGCATTCTGTTATTAACGACCGCAGTCCTGCCCGATTTGCGCTGTCCGGGCTGGCTTTAAAGAGAAAAGACACACGAATGGCATCATCGAACGACCCCGCTGCGGCGGTGCGACAAAAGGCCGAGACGCGGCTGATCACAGCGGGACGGGACACGCGGGCGCAGCACGGATTCGTGAATCCCCCGGTCTTTCATGGCTCGACCGTTCTGTATCCCACGGCCGACGACCTGCATGCGCATCGCGGCGAATTCCAGTACGGCCGCCACGGCACGCCGACCACGAAGGCCCTGCAGCAGGCGCTGATGGCGCTTGAAGGCCCGCAATGTGCAGGCGTCGGCATTGCGCCGTCGGGCCTCGGGGCCATCTCGACCACCCTGCTGTCGGTGCTCAAGGCCGGCGACCATGTGCTGGTCTGCGACAGCATCTATCGTCCCACCCGCAATTTCTGCAACGGTATGCTGGCGCGCTACGGCGTCGAGACGACGTATTTTGACCCTTTGATCGGCACAGGAATTGAGCAACTGCTCAAACCGAATACACGCGCCGTGGTTGTCGAGGCTCCGGGCTCGCAGTCCTTCGAAATGCCGGACATTCCGGCGATCGCTGCGGTCGCGCATGCGCATGGCGCGCTGGTCATCGACGACAACACCTGGGCGACGCCGCTCTATCACCGCTCGCTCGACCAGGGCGTCGACATCAGCATGCAGGCGGCCACCAAATATATCGGCGGCCATTCCGACATCATGTTCGGGACCATTTCGGCCAATGCGAAGGCGTGGCCGCTGATCTCCGAGGGCATCCGCCTGCTCGGCGTCTGCGCCGGACCGGACGACGTGTTCCTGGCCTTGCGCGGCGTGCGGACGCTTGGCGTGCGCCTGGCGCAGCATCACCGGTCGGGCCTGGAGATGGCACACTGGCTCGCCGCGCGTCCCGAGGTGATCGAGGTGCTGCATCCGGCGCTGGAAAGCCATCCGGGCCACGCGATCTGGAAGCGTGACTTCACCGGCGCCTCCGGCCTGTTCAGCATCGTGCTGCAACCAAAGCCGCAGGCCGCCGTCGACGCCATGCTCGACACGCTCACGCTGTTCGGCATGGGCTATTCCTGGGGCGGCTTCGAGAGCCTGGCGATCCCGTTCGACTGCGCGAGCTACCGCACCGCGACCACATGGGCACCCGGCGGTCCGACGCTGCGGCTGCACATCGGCCTCGAGAATACCGAGGATCTCAAGGCCGATCTCGATCGCGGCTTCGCCGCGTTCAACGCCGCTTGACCACGCCGCCCGCAGGGGCGGAGCGCCGCTTGATCGGGCAACCGGGGCCGCCAAATTGGCGTTGATCCCCAGCCGATTGGGCGTAGCCTTGGTCTGAAAGCAAGCGGGAACGAACGGGAATCATGGTTCTGCTCGATCTGATGGGTGGCGTGGCGCTGCTGCTGTGGGGCCTTCACATGGTCCACAGCGGCATCCTGCGTGCCTTCGGCCCGGATCTCAGACTGCTACTGTCGCGGGCGCTGCGGAACCGTTTCAGCGCGCTCGCGGCCGGGCTCGGTCTGACCGCGCTGCTCCAGAGCAGCACGGCGACGGCGCTCATCACCACCTCCTTTGCCGCGGAAGGCCTGGTCGGCCTGATCCCGGCGATGGCGATCATGCTCGGCGCCAATATCGGCACCACGCTGATCGTCCAGGTGCTGTCGTTCAACGTCGCAGCCGTCGCGCCGATCCTGTTCGTGCTGGGACTGGTGGCGTTTCGCAGCGGGCCGCGGTCACGCATCAAGGACCTCGGGCGGGTGTCGATCGGCCTCGGCCTGATGCTGCTGGCGCTGCACATCCTGATCGACACGCTCGCGCCCGCCGAGGAGGCGCCGGCGATGCGCGTGTTCATGCAGGCCATCACCGCCGATGTCACGCTCTGCATCATCTTTGGCGCCGTCGTCACCTGGATCGTGCATTCCAGCGTCGCCAGCGTGCTGCTGGTGATGTCGCTGGCCTATGCGCATTTCATCACGGCCGATGCGGCCATGGCGCTGGTGCTCGGGGCCAATCTCGGCAGCGCCGTCAACCCGGTGTTCGAGGGCGCGCGGCGCGACAATCCGGCGAGCTATCGCCTGCCCGTCGGCAACCTCCTGAACCGAATCATCGGCGTCGCGCTGGTCGCCCCGTTGCTGCATCCGCTCGCGGCGCAGCTCCAGCTCTGGCAACCGGATCTGTCGAAGCTGACGGCGCAGTTCCACATGGCCTTCAATCTCGGCACGGCGGTGGTGTTCATCGGCCTGCTCGGCGGCTTGGAGAGACTGCTTGTCAGACTGTTCCCGGACCGCCCAGCCGAGATCGATCCGGCCAAGCCGCGCTATCTCGACGAGACCGCGCTCGAAACCCCGTCGCTGGCGCTCGCCGACGCGGCGCGCGAAGCGCTGCGCATGGGCGATCTGGTCGAGACCATGCTGCGCAACGTGATGACGGCGATGATGACCAATGATCGCGGACTGGTCGATCAGGTCTCGCGTGCGGACAACGTCGTCGACCGGCTGGATGAGGCGATCAAGCTGTACATCACCAAGCTGACCCGCGGCAGCCTGGACGAGCGCGAGGGCAAGCGGGCGATGGAGATCATCTCCTTCGCGATCAACCTCGAGCACATCGGCGACATCATCGACAAGAATCTGAGCGAGCTCGCGACCAAGAAGATCAAGCGCAGGTTCCAGTTCTCGACCGAGGGCGCCGACGAGCTGCAGGCGTTCCACCGCCAGATCATGGAGTCGCTGCGCATCGCGTTCGGCATCTTCATGTCGGGCAATGCCCAGCAGGCGCACCTTCTGCTGGACCAGAAGGCCGAACTCCGCAATGCCGAGCTCGGCGCCACCGAGCGGCATCTCGAACGCCTGCGCGAAGGCCGCTCCGAGACGCTGGAGACGACGTCGCTGCATCTCGACGTGCTGCGCGACCTCCGGCGAATCCACTCGCACATCTGCTCGGTCGCCTACCCGGTGCTGGATGCGGCGGGAGAAGTTGCGACCCGTCGGAGTGAGGTGGCAGACAGCGTATCGCCTGTCGCCCTGCCCGCGTCCTCAGCCCAGCCGCTGCCGCGCTGAGCGGGATTCGTCCTGTCAATCCAGCGGCGCTTACCGGTTACCAATGTCGAGATTCCGAGTTCAAGGCCTGCGGCCTTGCCCCGGAATGACGGTGGGTGTGGCTTGTTGGTCGTTCGCGCCCGTCGACAGCGCTCAAGGTCATGAAGCTGACCGCCGCCCCCACTCAGTTGCTGAGCGTCTGCGATTCGCGCTGGCGGTTCTTGAAGATCAGCATCACGTTGCGGACGTAGATGACGTTCGACAGCAGCTGCCCGAAGATGATGACCGGCTCGCGCTTGACGAGGCCATAGATCAGCGTCATCAACCCGCCGCCAATCGAGAAGAACCAGAACGCGAGCGGCACGACGCTTTTTCCGGCGCGCTCGCTCGCAATCCACTGCACGAGAAAGCGGGCCGCGAAGGCGAGCTGCGCGGCGAGGCCGAACACGAGCCAGAAATCGAACTTGGCGATGAAGATGTCGTAGAAATAATTGCTGAACGCCTGTCCGAACTGAATCAGCATCTCGTCACCTCGATCGCGACCGGTGTCGGCTTCTTGCGGCGGATCAGCCACCACACGCCGGCGAGATCCATGATCCCGATCCAGAGCCGGTCGAAGAATCCGTAGTTCGACACGCCCGAATGCCGGGGACGGTCGATCACGTCGATATAGGCGATGTCGTACCCCTCGCGACGCACCAGGGCCGGCAGGAAGCGGTGCAGGCCATCGAAATACGGCATCATCAGGAACACGTCGCGGCGAACCGCCTTGAGGCCGCAGCCGGTGTCGCGCGTGCCGTCTTTCAGCACCGCGTTGCGGATCTTGTTGGCGAGCCGGGACTGCAGCTTCTTGAAGCCGGTGTCCTTGCGCCCAACCCGCTGTCCGGCCACGAGCCCGACACCGGCCCCGCCCTTTTCCAGCGCCGCGACGAGCTCGGGAAGAAAGGCAGGATTGTTCTGCCCGTCGCCGTCGAGCGTGGCGACGATCCCGCCCCGGGCCGCGCGAATACCGCTCCTGACCGCCGCGGATTGCCCCGACGATTTCTCATGACGCATGACGCGCAGGTTCGGACGCCGCGCCATCTCCTCGGCGAGCCGCTGAGCGGTCTCGTCGGTCGAGCCGTCATTGACGTAGATGATCTCGTACGGCCACAGACCATCGAGCGCGGCTGCGATCTCGGTGATCAGGGGCGTGATGTTGCCGGCCTCGTTGCGCACGGGAACGACGATGGAAACGGCAACGGGGGTTTCGCTCGACAAAATCAGACTCGTGATGGGGTGATCGGACCGGTTCCTGCCCCGGGCACTGCGGTGGAGGCTTATTATGGGGCTTGGGGCCGCCTATCAACCCCCCTAGCGCGGTACGATTCGGCCGTCCTTACCCAGGCGGAAGCCGAGCCGGCGTGCTGCGAACCAGTAGCGGACGAGCATGGCGCAGGCGAGGCCGACCACCGCGCCGGCCACCACATCGCTGGGATGGTGGGCCAGCAGAACCAGCCGGCTGAGGGCGATGATGACGGCGTAAATGAACATCGGAATGCGCAGCCGAGGCCAGATCGCCGCCACGGCGAAGGCCAGAGCGAACGCCGTCACCGCATGGGCCGAGGGCATGCTGAAATAGGCCGGCGTGCCGTTGAACGGGTCGAAATTGAACGCGTTCGCCTTGCCGCCGACGAAGGGGCGGCCGCGGCCAATGATGTATTTCAGCACTTGGGCAACCAGCACGGAGCTGAGCAGCGCGAAGAAGAGAAACTGAACGTGCGTGGCGAAGTTCAGCAGGCGGCTGCGGGCGGCTTCAGGCCAGAGCGGCACGATCAGGATCGTCACCACGACGCCGGCGGCCAGCAGACCGAGCACATACTCATCCTGGCCGAACTCGGTGACGATGCGCCATGGCCACAAGCTCGGGGTGCCCCGCGCAGGCATCAGTCCGATCTCGGTGGCGTCGAACGCGATCATCAGCACCAGGACCGTGGCGAGACCGATGCCGACGAGCACCAGGAGCTGGCGCCACAGCTGCTGCCGGCTCGCGGCATCAGGCGCCGCCTGCGGCCGCCGCACCAGCCGTCCGATCGAGAACTTCCCGACCAGCGCGAGCTGGGAGAAGTAGCCTGCCGAGGACGACGACGTGCCGGGCGCGGACATCTACTCGGTCCCTTCCGAACGATAGATCGCGATCGAGACCGGGCGCCCTTGCGAGATGTTGTAGCCGTCGATGCGCCTGGCGACGTTGTAGCGCAGACCGATGGCCTCGGCCCGCTGCACGAACGCCCGCTCGGTGCGCTGCTCCACCAGGGCGAAGCGGCAGGTGCCCTGGCTGAGGAAATCCGCGGCCCCGGAGCCGTCCGTCAGCTGCGTCGACGTGCCTGCCATGAACACGAGACTCGGCTCGTGGAAGCCTGCGGCCGCCGCCTTCGGCCCGACGCAGACGACGTTGCGCAGCGCGCGCGCAATCTCGGCGCTGGGGAACAGCGGCGTCAATGACGGCAGCACCGCGCCATAGACGGCGAAGGCGAGGAACATCGCCGCCACGCTGGCATTCAGCAGCGAGCGCTCGGCGCGGCTATCGTCGTACAGCCACCATGCGAACAGGCCGAAGATCAGCGACGCCGCGACGAACGGCCAGGCGAGAAAGGCCGGCTGATGCGTCACGATGATGGCGCCGATCACCGCGATCACCGACGTGATGGCGGGGATCGCGAACCACCAGGCTGCACCGCGGCGCAGCCAGGAGCGCGACAGCACCCGCCGCTCCAGCGCGCCGACCGTGAGAATCGCGATCGCGGGATACAGCGGCAGCACATAGTGCGGCAGCTTGGTCAGCGCGGCCTCGAACACGATCCAGGACGGCACCAGCCAGGCCAGCAGGAACTGCGCGCCGGGCTCGCGGCGTGCGCGCCACACCGCCGGCGCGGCCATCACCGCCAGCGGCGCGCCGGGCCAGAACGTGATGAAGAACAACAGCAGATAGAGGCCCGGCGGCGCACCGTGGGATTCCTGGGCCGAGATCTTGGCGAGCATGTCGCCTCCGACCGAATCCGCAAAGAAGGCATCGCCGGCGCGCAGGAAGATCAGCACGAACCAGGGCAGCACCAGGACCAGCATCCACATCAGGCCCCACAGCGGACGCAGACGCCACAGCCAGTTCGCGCCACGGTCCATGATCGCGAGCGCGATGATCGCGAGTCCGACCGGCATCAGAATCAGCGGGCCCTTGACCAGGATGCTGACGGCCAGCGCCGTCCAGAAGATCGCCGGCGGCCCCCAGGGCGGATGTTCCGGATCCTCGCCGCGCTGCCACGACAGATAGACGCGCGCGAGCGCGCCCATGGCGGCCACCACGGTGAACAGCAGCATCGCGTCGGTCTTGGCGAGCCGGGCTTCGGCGCCGAGCAGCACCGAGCAGCACATCAGCAACGCCGCGAACACCGCACCGCGCCGCGTGACGAAGGCAAGCGCGGTCCAGTAGGTCAGCAGCACGGCGCCGATGGCGCCGATCAGGGAGGGAATCCGATAGACCCAGATGCGCAGCTGCGCGCGCGGCAGTCCGAGCGCGGACGCGGTCTCGACGGCGGCCGATTGCAACCAGTAGATGCCGGCCGGCTTCTTGTAGCGCACGTCATCCTGGAAGCGGATGTCGACGTAATCGCCGCTCTCGACCATCTGCTTGGTGGCCTGCGCGAAGCGCGCCTCGTCGCGGTCGATGGCCGGAATCGTGAAGAAGCCGGGAAGAAACAGCAGCAGGCCGCAGACGAGCAGGAACGCGACGGCCCTGGCATGGCTCACGGTGACGGCATCGATCATCCGCACCAGCCGACTGCCCGGATTCACCAGGTTCTTCGGCTCGCGCGGCTCTCCAAAACGGGGGCGGGCATAGGTCTCGACCATGGGGTTCCGAATACGCTGAAACCGCCATGCCGACAACCGCTTAGCGAACGGTCACTGGATTCTGACCACAACTGTGTCCGCAGCGCCCGTGGCGTCGATCACGGTGAGGCGGGCAAAGCCCGGCCCGGGCGGATCGATCAGGCGCTGGCGCCGGCTGTCGATCTCGCCGACCGGCAGGCCGTTGACCAGCATCGTCAGCGGCAGCACGCCGCCGGAGACCTTCACGGGCATGACCGCCGCCTCTGTCCCCGCGGAGCGGTCGACGTCGATGTGCGATCCGTTGAGCGGGAACTGGATGTGCGGCGCCTGCTCCGCGCCGCTGCGCACCAGCTCGCCGATCGGGCGGAACCGGCGCAGCGGCAGCGGCAACTTTGAATTGCTGGCGACCAGCGCCCCCTTGGGCGGCTTGGGCAGCGCCGCCGGCAGCTTGCCGCTGCGTGCGAAGGCGTCGAACAGGATGGGCGCGGCCGCGACGCGCCCGATCAGGCCGGGCACCGGCGCGCCATCGGGGCGGCCGACCCAGACGCCGATGGTGACGCGGCCATCGAAGCCGACCGACCAGGCGTCGCGATAGCCGTAGCTGGTACCGGTCTTGAAGGCGATTCGGTTACGCGCTGCGTTCTCCGGCGGCGGCGTGCCGAGCAGCACGTTGCCGACCTGCCAGGCGGCCGCGGCATCCATCAGCCGCAGCGGCTCGCGCGCGTCGTCACTGTCCATCATGATCTCGCGCAGCGGCTTCGTGGTGCCGAGGCGCGGGAATCCGGCATAGAGCTGGGCAAGATCCTGCAGCGTCACGCCGACGCCGCCGAGGCCCATCGCAAGACCGGGCGCCTCGTCTTTCGGCAGCACCAGATTGCCGCCGGCCTGCTTCAGCCGCGACGACAGCCGGCTGGCGCCGACCCGGTCGAGCAGCACGATGGCCGGCACGTTCAGCGACAGCTGCAGCGCCTTGCGCACCGGCACCGTGCCCTGGAACGTCATGTCGAAATTCTCCGGCGCGTAGGAGCCGAAGCGAACGGGGCGGTCCTCGATCAGGCTTTCCGGATGGACGAATCCATCCTCGAAGGCGAGGCCATAGATGAACGGCTTCAAGGTGGAGCCGGGCGAGCGCACCGCGCGGGTCATGTCGACCTGCCCTGCCCGTTTCTCGTCGAAATAATCCGCCGAGCCGACATGGGCGAGCACGTCACCGCTGTCATTGTCGACGACGATGAGGCCGATCGAGACGTTCGGTCCCAACGCCATGGCGCGGTCGCGCGCCAGCGGCTCCAGCACCTTCTGCAGCGAGGCATCCAGCGTCAGCCGAATGATCGGCTGGTCCTTCACGACAGCGGTCGCCTGATCGGCTGCATGCGGCGCCAGGACCGGCATCGGCTTGCGCAGCGCCGGCACGGCTTGCGCCTTGGCCTGCGCAGCGTCCTCGGCCGAGATGACGTTCTCCGCCACCATGCGGTCGAGCACACGGTCACGGCCGCGGCGCGCCGCCTCCGGATGCCGGTCGAGCCGGCGCGTCTCCGGCGACTGCGGCAGCGCCACCAGCAGCGCGGCCTCGGCAAGCGACAGCCGCTTCGGCTCCTTGCCGAAATAGCCGATCGAGGCGGAGCGGATGCCTTCGAGATTGCCGCCAAAGGGGGCGAGCGTGAGATAGAGATCGAGGATCTCGTCCTTGCTCAGCTTCCGCTCGAGCTCGAGCGCGCGCACGATCTGCCTGAGCTTGGCGTGCAGCGAGCGCTGCCGCCGCGGCTCGAGCAGCCGCGCCAGCTGCATCGTGATGGTCGAACCGCCGGAGATGATGTGGCCGTGCGAGCCGAGCTGGATCGCGGCCCGCGCCAGCGCCCGCGGATCGACGCCGTAATGCTCGAAGAAGCGCTGGTCCTCATAGGCCAGCAGCAGCTTCAGATAGGTCGGATCGATATCCTTCTTCGCGCTGACCGGCAGCCGCCACCGCCCGTCCGCCATCGCATAGGCGCGCAAGAGCTTGCCGTTGCGATCGACCACCGTGGTGGAGACCGCCTTGGCTTCGCGCAGCGGCAGCGGGCCGAGGGAGATCGTGTAGGCGACAAGTGCGAGTGCGACCACCGCGACCAACGTCAGCGCAAAAGCCAGCAGCCGTTTGGCGCCCCGCCCTCTCCTCCCGTCATGGCCGGGCTGGTCCCGGCCATCCACGTCGTTCGGAGCGTGCGGAGCGAGCGTGGATGCCCGGGCCTTCGCCGCGCCGAAGCGGCTTCGGCCGCGCAGGCGGGTCAAGCCCGGCCATGACAACGGAGAACGTAGCTCCGTCATCCGTCCATCACCGCTCGTCTCCCGCTCGCTCATTTCGCCGCGCGGACCTCCACCGAACCAGTGCCGGTGCGGCCGTAGCGCGAGGGATTGTACATGTCCTCGACATAGGCCTGCGGCAGCACGTATTTGCCGGGCGACACGGCGCGCACGACATAGGCGACGGTGAACACCGCCTTGGAATCCGCGGCGCGGTCGAGCGCGGCGGTGAAGCGGTCGTCGCGGAACTCGGTGTTCACAGGTTCCTGGCCGTCCTCGATCCAGTCCAGCGTGCCGCTGTCGCCCGACGACACCAGATGCGGATTGTCGATCTCCAGGCCCGCCGGCAGATAGTCCGACACCATGATGTGGCCGTACTCCGGCTTCGCCTCGGTGACCTTCAGCACGACGGCGAAGCGGTCGTTCTGCTTCGCCGTCTTGATGTCGACCGGCTTGCCGTCCAGCGTGTAGTAGCTGCGCTCGATCTTGAAGCCGTTCGAGGCCGCCGGCTCCGGCGTCAGCGGCGAGCCGGAGACCGAGACGACCGCCTGCACCGGCGCTTCGCCGGTGTTGGTGATCTTCAGCGGCTGGCCTGAGAGCTCGGCCGCCTTGTAGCTGCGGTACAACGCGGTCTTCACCGCCTGGCCGTTGACGTCGATCGTCAGCGTCTCCTTGGCCAGCGCGCGCGCCGCCAGCACCATCCACGCATTCTCCTGCGTCGAGGTGTACGGCGTCAGCCCACGGGCGGCTTCGACGCGGGCCACGGCCTGCGTCAAGGTCGCACGCGGCGCATTGCCCTCGCCGGCCAATGACACCAGCGCGGCAGCGTCGCGCAGGTCGGAGCCGTAGTCGGTGCGGCCGAACACCAGCACCGGCTTTGGCGCGAGGCTGTCGGCGGCTGCCGCATAGACCCGCTCGGCGCGGGCGCGGTCGCCGACCAGCGCCAGGGCCGCTGCGAGCTGCGCCTTGGCGATCGGAGTTGCGAGATTGCCGAGCTTGGTGTCGGCGAGATAGCGCAGGTCGCCGATCGGCGCCGCGCCATTGCGCGCCAGCACGTAGAGGCCATAAGCGAGATCGCGGCCTCCCGTCTTCTCCGGCTCGGGAGCATTGACCACAGAGTTCCTGACGCGGTCGAGGGCGCTCTTGAACAGCACGTCCGGCACCGCAAAGCCCTTCTCGCGGGCGCGGGTCAGGAAATCCGTGACATAGGCGTCGAGCCAGGGATCGTCGCCGCCGGCCGACCACAGGCCGAACGAGCCATTGGATCCCTGCCGCGCCAGCAGCCGGTCGATCGAGTCGCGGATGCGCTGGTCGACCTCGGTGTCCATCGCGAGATGCGCGCCCGCCGCGAGCTCGTTGACGTAGAGCAGCGGCATCGCGCGGCTGGTGATCTGCTCCGAGCAGCCATAGGGATAGCGGTCGAGCGCCTTCAGGATGGTCGCCGCATCGAGCGCCGTCGACAGCCCCGCCGACAGCGACACCGTGCCGGTGCCCGCGACGAGATCGGAGAACATGTCCGACGTCAGCGTCAGGCTCTCGCCCTTGGCGAGCGTGCGGATCGAGCGCCGCGCCAGCACCTGCGTCGCCGGCTTGACGTCGAGCTGATAGTGCCTGTTCAGGCTGAGCCCGTTCGGGCCCTTGATGTCGACATCGAGCTGCGCCGTGCCGGTGCCTGACGCGTCCAGCGGCAGCGTCGACGACGCCCGCTGCTTGGCCGCGAGCTTCATGGTCACATTGGCATTGCCGGACACCTTGACCGGGCCGCTCGCCTTGACGGCTACGACATAGTCGCCGGGCGCGCCCTCGACGTTGTCGACATCGAACGACAGCGTGCCGCGATCACCACTCAGCAGGAAGCGCGGCAGGGTCGCCGTCAGCACCACGGGATCGCGCACGGTGACGTCGATCGTGGCGCGGCCGAGCTTGGTCGCGCTCCACGCCACCGCCATCACCCGGGCGGTGCCGGCGAACTCCGGAATGTCGAATGAGACCTCCGCCGTGCCGTCTGGCCCGACGGTGACGATGCCGGAATACAGCGCCAGCGGCTTCTGCGTCGGCGGCGAGCCCTGCAGCTCAGCGCCGCTACCGTCACCGCCGGAGCGGATCTGGCCGCGCGAGCCCTGCATGCCGTCGATTAATTGCCCATAGAGATCGCGGATCTCAGCCGAGAGCTGGCGCTGGCCGAGATAATAGTCGTCCGGCGCCGGCGGCTTGTAGTTGGTGAGGTTGAGGATGCCGACATCGACCGCGGCGATCACGATCTTGGCGTCCTCGCCGGGATTGAGGCCGCCGACCTTGACCGGGATCTTCAACGCCGAGCCCGGACGCACCAGCGCCGGCGGGGTCAGCGCGACATTGAGCGTGCGCACTGATTTGTCGATGCCGAACCAGGCCAGCCCAAGCGCGCGGCCCGGCATGCGCTGCGCGGCCGCATCGAGCGGACGGCGCAAGGTCGTCACGACATAGGCGCCGGTGCCCCAGTCCTTGCCGACCGGAAGCCTGACCTGGCTGGTGCCCTCCTTGACCTCAGTCGTCTGCGTCGTCAGCAGCCGGTCGCCGAGCACGTTCACCGTCAGCTTCCCGGCGGTACGCGCATTGACCGTCACCACCATCGTGTCGCCCGACTGATATTGCGGCTTGTCGAGCGAGGTCTCCAGCAGATCCGGCGTATCGGCGCTACCCTCGGTGTACCAGCCGACGTCGAACTGCAACGACGTGACCGGACCATCGGCATCCGCCGACTTGACGTCGAGCCGGTAGCGCCCAGCCTCCGGCTGGAAGCTCAGCCGCGTCGGCTTGCCGGCGGCGATGGCGACGTCGCCGTCACCGACGCGTTTCGTCGACTTCACCGGCTCATAGGCCCAATAGGAATTCTGCCGATACCATTGGTAGCGCGACTCGATCTTGAGGAGCTCGTAGCGCAGCCCATTGCGCGCCAGCGTCTTGCCCTCCGGCGAGACGAACACGACATCGAACTCGGCCTTGTCGCCCTCGCCGACGCTCTTGCCCGCAAATGACGGCTTGATGCCGATCTGCGCCGCCTTCGGCGCCACCGGGAGCACCAGCTTGCGCTCGACGGCGCGGCCGCCGGTCTCGGCCATGCGCACATAGATCTGCGCCTCCTGTGGCCGGCTCGAGGACGGCGGCTTCGGCAGACTGACCGGAAACGTCGCCGCGCCCTTGTCGTCGGTCTCGGGAAGCCCCTCGATCGGGGTGCGCTCGTTGGAGGCGCTCTCCTCGTCGGCGACGCCGAACTGATAGCCGGAGAAGCCCGGCCGCTCCGAGGCGGTGGTGACCAGCAGGTCGCCTTCGAGCTGCAGCCCGGAGGCCGGCGCGCCATACAGGAAATGGCCGTCGACCTTCACCTCCACAGGAGTCTCAGCCTTGATCTGCTTGTCCTTGGACGACAAGTCGAATTCCAGCCGCTCGGGAACGTAATCCTCGACCATGAAGGTGGTCTCGCCGACCGCATTGCCCTTGGGGTCGGTAAAGGCGCGCACGCGATAGGTCCCGCTCGGCACCGCCGAGTTCAGCGGCACGCTGAACGAGCGCCCGCCGCCGCCCTGGTCCGGCAGCACGGCGCGGCGGAACTCGACGCCATCGGGACGCTCGACGACGAGCGTCAGCGGCGTGCCGGTCATGGCGTTGCCCTTGCCGTCGCGCAGCAGCGCGGTGAGGTAGACGGTCTCGCTGGAGCGGTAGACGCCGCGCTCGGAATAGACGAAGGCGTCCGGCCCGGCCGGCGCCTCGCGGCCGGCGACGCCACGGTCGGAGAGATCGAAGGCGGTCGTCTTCAGGCTCAGGAAGGCATAGTCGGTCTTCTCGCCCGACACCGTCAGCATGGCCGGCGACAGCCCGCCCTCGCCGCGCGCCAGCCCGGTCTCGAACAGCGCATGGCCGGCCTCGTCGGTCTTGCGGGTCGCCAGGATCTCGTTGTTGCGCGCCACCAGCCGCACCTCGGCGCGGGCCACCGGGTCGGTCGAGGCCAGCGAATTGACGAACACGTGAATGCCGTCATTGCCGGAGAAGGCGGCGACGCCGAGATCGGAGACGATGAACCATTGCGTGGCGAGCTGGCCGCTGTCCTCGTCATTGCCGCCGCTGGTCGGCCCCTTCGGCGCGGCCGTCATGACATAGACGCCGGGCTGCATCTCGCTGATGGCCTGGTCGACCGGGAAGGCGGTGGTGACGTCCTGGTTCAGGGTCATCGCGGTCGTGAGCTCGCCGCTCCACACCTTCATGCCGCGCTGGTCGCCGAGATCGCCGAGCTGGTAGCTCGACAGCGGCCGCTGGAAGTCACTCTCGACCACGGTGTTGATCAGATTGCGGTCGCCGATCCGGAACACGTTGATGGTGACCGCCGGCGTGTTGACGCTGACCAGCGGGATGCCCTTCTGGCCGGTGCGCGGCAGCACATAGGCCTTGCCGGTGAAGCGCACGAACGGCTTGCGGTCGCGGACATAGATGTTGAACTCGGCCGATTTCGGCAGGCTCTCCTTGACGCCCGACGGCAGGCCGGCGCGCAGATTGATGTTGTAGCGCTCGCCATGCTTGAGGCCTTCGACGCAGAGCTGCTTGTCCTCCGACGTCAGCGCCGGCTTGTCGTTGCTGGCCTGCGCCACGAACGGCGAGAAGTCGGTGCGCTTGGCGAGATCCTCGGAGAACTGGAAGCAGGCGCGCGGGCTCGCCGAGTCCGAATCGACGGTGTAGTCGAGCAGCTTGAAGCCGTGCTCGTCGCGCATCCGCTCATACTGTCCCCGGACATCGGCGACCTCGCGCAAATCGAGCGACATGCGCAGCGTATCCAGCGCCGGCCGCCACAGCTTGCGCTCGGCCATGGCCTTGCCGAGCACGGCGAGCGCGTCGGCCTCCTCGCCGGCATTGCCGGCGCGCTGATAGGCGATGTAGGCCGCCGTCGAGGCCCGCTCCAGCAGGAAGGTCCGCTCCGACGCATTGGCCGGCCAGATCTGGGTCAGCACGGTGCGCGCCAGCCGCAGCCAGTTGCCGGAGTCGTCGGGCGCCGCGGTCGCGATCTGCCCGAGGACCTGCAGCCCGGTGCGCAGATCGTTGCGGCGCAGCGCCGCGTCGGCGTCGGTGCGGAGCGTCGCGAGCGGCTTGTTGACCGCCCCCGCCTCGCTCTTGATCTGGGCCTCCAGCTTGATGGCGGCGTCCGCCAGATCGTCGCGCTTGAACGCCTTATCGGCGGCAAGGGCAGCACTGGCGGAGGCGAGGCCAAGCACCAGGGTGGCGCAGAGGGCGACGGCGCGAACCAGACCGGTCATGGGCAGCTCCTTGGACGTTTCCTTGGACGTGTCGTCAGCCGGCTCGTCGGCGCGGGCGGATGGCGATCCGTGTTTGGCCGATTCGTGGCGAGAATGGACGCGAAATGGTGACGGACTGATGGCAATGGTTGCAGCGGCCAGCATAGCGGCCCACCGCGGGGGCGGCCATCGGCGAACGGGCACGGCCGGAAAAATGGGGTCATCAACGGCAATTCACAGCCTGCAGCATATCGGCACGGCCCGCGGCGGCCGTTCATCCGCCACCGCTGGCGCAGGACCCGGGGGCATGCGCCCTCCTCCCGCCTCCGCTTGGTCGCGTCTGGCCCGGATCCGGTTCGGCCGCTCTTGGCGAAACCGAAGATTTTTCCTATGAACCCTGCTATGGATGCCGCGACCGGACGGGCTTCACGGCCCCGCGGCATTCATCCCGTGACGTCATCGCCTGACGCTCACGCCGTGACGACGGTCCCATAGCTCAACTGGATAGAGTAGCGGATTTCTACTCCGCGGGTTGCAGGTTCGAGTCCTGCTGGGATCGCCAATAAAGTCAATAACTTAGATCACATTTATCAATCGACTTCGTGTTGCGCATGCTGCGCAAAATTCCCATGTAATTCCAACAACTCCCCTGCACTCCCGGCTCCTCGGCGCGACATCGCGACATTTCTCCACAGCCAACGCGGCCTAGCGCTTTCAACAAGATCAAAACCTGCGGTAGCATCACCGCATGGAATACATCCGTTTCGCAGTCAAATTCGCTTCGATTGCCGTGCTGGTCGCGCTCGCGAGCCTCTGCGCGTATCTCGTGATGAACGGAGACATTCCGGCTCCCGACATCGAGGCTATCGGGAAAAAGATTGCACCTTCACTCGCGGTCGGTGCTTCCGTTGCTCTAGTCCTGGTAATTGCTGTTTGCGCGGTTTTGACGGCCGTGGCTCCGTTCGTCTTTGCAGCAAGATCGGGCGATATATTCACCATTGTGGTGAGCGTCGTAGCGCTGGTTCTTTGCTTCACCCTGCTGATCAACAGTCGCACGGTCGTCGATCAAGTACTCGCGGGCATCATTTATCTCACAAGCGCTTTGGTTTCAGTAGTGATGTACTCGACTAAGGTAATCTCACGCACTCGTTAGTTGAATTTCCTGGAGGTTAGCATGCAGGTGATCGTACCGGGACGTATCCAAGATTTCTCGTCTATTAGACCAGGCGATTTTTTCATGTATCTGGTGGAAGATAAACAGCATTGGGGCATGCTGACTCACGCGAACGATCAGACTGCCCCGCTTTCCTTTACAGAACCGAGCGACAAGGACTCTCCGGTCCCATGTATTCATGACTCATCGTCTTTCCTGGGTCGAGCCGTGTTTGTTTTCCCGGGAGCCGAAGCAAGGCCAGTTTGGCCGCTCGTTACCAGGGGTGGAGCGCCCAAATCAAACGAAGGATTTGGCTCGCTCGTTCAGGTTTCGGGAACCACATTGTTGCGCGTAAAGGGAGCGCGCAACAATTGGGATGTAAATTTAGCGGATGGCAAAGCTCAGAGTGCCAGCGTGAACCCCAACGCTACGACCATTGTAAATTGGGAGATCGGACTTTGGGACGAGCGAGCATTCGAGTTCAAGCAGATCTTGCAATTCCCTCGGTTGACTACAAGGCGAACCGAACTTCGAGCTTGAGGCTTGGCGGCCCGCCACATGGTCGTCACACCCGAAATTCTTCGTGGGTGACCGTGTTCGAATTCGTCGCCATCCAAAGCGCGATTGCAACCGACAGCACAAGGTCGTCATGCGCGCCGACTCGTGCGGCGTAGGTCGTGCGGCCGGCCTCCGATATCTTCCGCTTGAAGTCCTTCAGTTCGTCCTTGAGCGCCGCGGCGTCGTTCGCGGCGGCTGCGATGCGAATTACGGTGACAGTGCATAAAATTTGGCGGTGCCTCTGTCGCCGAGTTTTATGCACTGTCGCGGTAACTGCCTTTTTCACGACCAAGGTAGCTCCGAGACTCGTTGCATCCAGGCCGGCGCGACCATCGCGGCCGAGAACGGGGCGAGGCCACACCAGCTCAAGGCCGTTTTCGGCTGGAAGACACTGTTGCAGGCCGCACTCTACACAAAGACGGCGCTCCGACCGGCCGCTAGCCACGCTTGAGGACGACAAGCAATCAGGATTGAGCTTTACCCGATTGATCTACAAAACCGACTTTAAAGAGAGCGCGGATTTTGGCTCCCTTCGTAAGGTTTACGCATCCTGACATAGAAAAATTCGGTAGCGGCCGACCATCCGCCACACGCACCAATGGATGACCAGGGCAGCCGAACACCCCGCGCACCTTTACGCTCGTTCTGTTGATAAAATGAACAAACAAAATTTCATCACCGTCACCGTTCTTGATAATCAGCTTCGAAAGATCATTGTCGCGGCTGATTTGAGCGCGCCCGGATAGCGCTTGAAACTCGTTATTCTTGATAGTGGCGATCAGACGTCCCATCGAATCGTAGAGCTCGGCCCCGACCGAAATACGATCATCCTCCTTCTTGATAGTAACGACTGGACATTGCCCGACCTCCAGCACCGTGACCTCCATCGGGTCGGCGATCTGAGCTGTACCGCCTGCAAATATCCTCCAGGCGGTCGTAGTCTCAGGAGCTGGACATGTGTTCGGCGGGTCTTCACTTCGTCCTGGAAACAGCGTCCCACCTTGCTGCGTATCGGGCGGAGATGGCTTTACAGGGTTCTCGGGCAGTTGAAAGACGGGACCATTGTAGATTGATCCCGAATTATTGTTTCCAGCGATACCCTGATTATTCTGAACCGAGACGTTTTGGACAGAGCTTGATGGTTTCAGGTAGTTGAGCGCACCGAAAACAAGAGCAACAACGAACGAGCATCCAGCTAGGATTAAACCTATCCTCGAATACCGCCTTGTCAGAGAATGAGGGGGAGGTGCTGTTTCGGACATGCAAAACGATAGCACAACCAAAGGCGTTCAGGAACTAAGGTCCCGATCCCGGATGAATCCCTCCGAGCGCCCTACCGTTTGGAATGTCCGTTCTGGTGGGCCATATTTGTTCAAGACCAGGAGCTTCGAGAACCGGCGCATCGAGGCGAGCGTCCCCGGACGCACTCACAGGCTTCGCAGGCCGGCGCGATCATCGCGGCCGAGGGCGGGACGACAACCGCACCAGCGCATGGCCATCAGACGCCTCTACTCTCTCCTTCAGCAGATTGTTGATGCCCACTCCAACCCACGCGTTCTCAACGCCTCGAAATATGCGTCCGACGGAGGGCGCGGTCCGGTCCGCAATGCCGCTAGAAAGACATCGGGCGGCTTGTAGCGATGCTGGCTGATGTAGTGATAGATCATGCTTGGCGCGGCATAGGATTGCCCTGAAGGGCCGATCACTCTGATCTCCGAGTAGCCGAGCTTCAGGGTCTCGCCATTCCGCGTCACGCGGAATCCCGCCGAACTGAGGTCCGAGCAAAACTCGCAGGAGTGCAGGCCCCGCGTTGCGCAAATCGCCAGCTTGCAGTGCGCCCAAAGCAGATCGAGATCGCCCTCCAGGGCTTGTCCGGTTTCAAACGCGTGGCCGAGGGCCAACCAACCGACGTTCTGCGCGCCAGGCACCGCGTCGCAATGTCCGTATTGATAGGGAGAGAAATCGCGAAAGTAGGCCATCTCGCGAGAGCACCATGCGGAGGCGATGTGTGCAAGGCGTCTTCATGACTCGGCGAACCGGCGATCGGTCAGCTCAGGCAGAATAGCCCCTGCTCTCGGGGCGCACCGTCGGGCCAGGATCCTCACGATCGTGCACGTCGCCAAGATCCGGGCCGCCGCAATCGTGTCTCCGGTCGCGACACTGATCTGGTCCTTCAGGATGGGACCGCCGCCACCCGCCGATGGCTTCGAGGCTCGGCACGACGCCGACGATGCCGGTCACGTCGTCCCCCGGCGATTGTCCGCGCTTACAGGCACCTCTCTTGCGCGAGGGCGCGGACCGGTGCTATCGTAGCGCACCTTATGGTGCATAGACGTTTGCCGTTCAATTTCGATTGGCTTTGAGAATTTCATTCAACATGGCGCGCACGGGCTTATTGGCTGCCGCATTGGCGATCCTGATCGGTCTTGCGTGGTTCGTCGGTCCGCCCCAGACCGCAGTCACCTGCACTCGCGGCTCCACCGCCGGACTGACCACCGGCTGCGAGCCCGCGCCACGGGCGCTGACGTTCGAGGACATCATCCCGACCACGATTCCGCCGGGCCCGCCGACACCCGGCCCGCGGCGCCTGCCCAATCCGGTGATGTCGGCGCTGCCCGAGACCGCCGCCCGGCGCTGACGCGCCCACACGCGCGAAGCCATCGATGGACCGCGGGCGTGACGACGCCGGACCTCGAGCCGCGAACACTCTCGCAGACGACCACGAACGGCGGGAGAGGCACGGACGAAACTGCCCGGCCGCAGGTCATCCGCAGCCGGGCATCGACTAGACGGCCGCCCCCAACGTCCTTGTCGTGGTCATACGGTCAGCTTGACCCACGCTGTCATCGTCCGCCCCCCGGTCCGGCCTCCGGCCGGCCGGATGACCGGCTCCGACGGACGATCCCTTACGCCGTGACGCTTCGGATCTCTATCGTCTGCCGCGGAGGATTGGATGCCCCGCATTCGCGGAGCATGACAGCGTTGGAGACGGCGAGAGCTCATCCCGCCACCGCTTGCCGGTTTCAAGCAAACGGTCGTCTCGAGACGGAGTGCCTCATCGCGGCACCCGTCCCCCGCCCGGCGGACGATCCGCCCTCGCCGTCACATCATCCCAGTCGCGACCACGCATTCAGACTGCCCGGGTTGGGGACACCGCGCAGCGCGGTGCCCTGGGCCGTCACGAAGGACGATGAGCCGTCGAGGAAGTTCTGATTGTACGTCGGGATCCGGGTCGCGAAGACCTCGATATTGCCGCCGACCGGATGAATCTCGACCTCCTGTCCGGGCGTGGCGACCGCGGTGAATGCGACGGCATTGTTGCTGTCGTCGATCCTGTTGACCAGGAAGATCACGCGCCTGAAATTGTTCGGCGGGTAGATAGCGGTGGCGGTCGATGCCGACGTGCCGGCGGCATTGACGACGACGATCTGCGTGTCATCGGCGAAGGTCGAGACGGTGTTGTCGTAGATGATCTTTTCCATGAAGTCCTCAAGGTGACGAAGAGAGCCGGCCGCAGACGCGCAGCCACGTCGCGGCTCTCGACCGACGCGGCAACGCCGACAACGACGCGCCGCCGCAGACGGACGCGCGCGCTGTCGAACCCGATGAATGATGAGGAAGATGAATGATGAGGAAGCAGGCTCCGCCGTCGCCGAGAACGGGTCGGACGATCGAAGCCAGGGTGGCATAAGACGCTTGATTTGCCCGACGACGCAAGCGGAAATTTCTGTCTTTCAGAACCATCCTCATGCGCGCGCCTGCGGAGCTGACGTCGCTCGCCATCATCACGCCATGCTGCCGCCCTGCCCCTCATGCATGTCTGAAATTGTCCGTGAGCGATCGAGCTGGCGCGCAACACCCTGCGCCGTCGTTTGCCGGCATGGGGGCAGGCTTGGCGAAGCACGAAGCGTCTCGGTTTCTGGTGAGAGTTTTGCGGTCGCGCCTGCGCGACCATCGGACCGAGCTGTCGCAACTGCGCCAGCAGATCAGGCCGGGCGACATCGTCTGCGACGTCGGCGCCAACAAGGGCAGCTTTCTCTATTGGCTGGCGCGCTGGTCGGCGCCGGGACGCCTCGTCGCCTTCGAGCCGCAGCCGGATCTCGCAGCCGGCCTGGCGCGGCTCTGCCGGCAGTTCTCGCTCGACAACGTGGTGATCGAGCCGCGGGCCGCCTATTCATCCTCAGGCAGCAAGACGCTGTTCGTTCCCGATGGCCATCAGCCCGGAGCGTCCCTGCTGCAGCCCGCGGAGACGTCGCAGGCGATCGAGGTGCAGACCGTCGCGCTGGACGACTATCTCCCTGACAACCGACATGTCTCGGCCATCAAGATCGACGTCGAAGGCGCGGAATTGGATGTCCTGCGCGGCGCCGAGCGGACCCTCTCCCGCTGCCGCCCGCTGATCGTCGTCGAGTGCGATCGCCGCCTCGCGTCGCTGGACCGCGTCATGCAGACGTTTTCATTGCTCACGGGCCTCGGCTATCGGGGCGAGTTCCTGAGCCGGGGCCGGCTGCTGCCGCTGTCGGCGTTCGATCCCGAGGTTCACCAGCGCGCCGACGGCGAATGGTTCTGGAAGCGCAAGGACTATTGCAACAATTTCGTGTTCCGGAGCATGGAGCCGCGCCCGTCCTGACGCGCGGCAGATTGGCATCCGCCGGCGTGAGGCGATCGCGACGAGCAGGCCCGTCCCGGGCATGACCGTGCGGAAGGCGCCGACCTCAGGCCCGGATCATCACATGCGAGAGCTCCGCCCCTGCCGCGAAGGCGATCCGCGGGCCGCTCGAAACCATTTCCTCGCCCCGACGAAAACGTCCTGAAACACGGCACCGGCATTTTCTCAGCCATTGAACTGACGGCTGGAGATGACCGATGACCGCATTGCTGAGCTTCATTTACGAATCCTATTGCCTGAGCTGCCGGGCGATGTTTCCCGAGCTCGAGACCCATCAGCCGACGGCCGCCGACTGATCATGTGTCTGCCGCGGCCCGCTCAGCCGGTGACGACGGCAACGGCCGCCAGCGCATTAAGCTTTCCTCTTCAGCTTAACGGCGGCTTCCGATTGACGGCCGCGCCGTCATCCGCCACGTCGGGGTGATGGAGCTATGCCATGTTTGAATTAGCTGTTTTGACCGCAATCTGTTGCATTGCCGCCGCCGCCGTCGCGATCATCTATCAACGGCGCCAGGACGTTCTGTACGGCCCCTATATCAACGATGTCTCGTTGTCGCCGGCGCGGCACGATGACGGCGTCGAGGCGTCGTCCTGAGCGGACGCTCCGGTCCGCGGTGTCCTGCGCAGACGGCCTCCGTCACCCCGTCGCGGCGAGATCCTGATGCTCTGGACGAGCAATGCGGGTGGCGTGCCTCGAACCCTGGGGCCGTCGAACGCCGCTAAGCCGGATGCGATCGCCCAGCATCGGCACCGGCGGTGTCCACCGCTGCCCTCTCCAGAGCGCTGCGCCCGCCGGGCTCGCTGAGCAGGGCATCGAGCCGGTCCGGACTGATGCTCTGGCCGCCCGGCGTCTCGATGCTGACACAGGCGGCGCCCAGGCGCAGATAGGTGTTGGCCGTGAGCAGCGCATCCTGCGCGCTGCGGCACCTGATGGTGGCGATCGCGCTGACACTCTCGACCCGAACGGTGAACGACGCGGCAGCCATGAAGCATGAGCCCGTTTGCAAGCGGCGGCTTGACGAAAGCCGAGCTTATGCAACGGGCCCCGACGATCTCATTGAGCTGGATCAAACGGGACGAGCAGCGGCCGTCCGGCTCCGGAGCCGTGTCGGCGCGCGAGAGGCCGCGGCGCCCTGCTCAGCTCCGGTTCAGCGACAGGCTGATTCGGGTGACGAGGCCATCCCAATCGCGCTCCCAGGCCCGGGGATAGTTGATCAGCACGCAATGCACGTAGCCGCCGGCGAAATTGCAGCGGTTGTACCAGACATAGTCGCCCTTGTAGCTCGACACCGCGAAGAAGCGCGAGGTGATGCGCTTGTACTGGATGTTCGGCGGCGGGTTCTTCTTGGCCAGGAACCGCGCCGGCGAGTCCTGCGCGTCATTGGGGGCCGACTGCACCGTCAGGTTGGCACGCCCGTCACCGGTCTGGAAGCGCTGGCCGTAGCCGTCGGGGCGGCCTGCCGTTTCGCTGAAGACCGAGACGGGAATGTCGATCGACGTGCCGGTCTCCGGGATCCGGTAGGTGCTCCAGCGCACCGGCTCGGCCCGCACGGCGCTGCCGCAGCAGGTGACGCCCATGAGCACGGCGGCGGCCTTGATGAGTGAATTCATGTCTGTGATTCCGAACGGCTGGGAAAGCGCCAAGGTTTAACTCGCCTTCGCGGCCCCGCGAAGGCGCAGCTCACCTGTCGCGTGATGAAACGCACGATCCCGAGCGAAGGTTCAAGACGTGGCCCGCGACAGCCCCGGCAAGGACGCTGGTGCCGGACGCGAGCCGCTCCATGGACGCCGCCATCGCGCAAACGGCTGCCCGTCGGCCGACTCACCGTCGTCATCGCCACCGTCCGCGGCGCCTGCCAGCTCTCGCGCCTGCGAATCCGGCCTGCGCCTGAAAAGCATTTTCGCGAGCGCTCTCAACGTGATTTGGCCTGTCCAGTGGCCGGCGGAAAAATATCGCTGTTTCTTTTTTTCGGAATTCGTGTTTTCTGTTCCTGTCCCGCCTCGCAGCAGAGGGGCGCATCGCGATCGTCACGAGCGCTGGGTGCGGGATGCGATGGGCGCGGCGGATGGCAGCATGCTGGTCATGCGGACGAACGATCCGACGCGCACGGTCAAGTCGCGCGGTCCTGATATCCCGATGCTGATATCAAGGTCTGGAGCTCGACGAGGGCTCCGACTGATGGTGGCCAGAAAGCCCGGCGCACCAGGGAGAACGCGAAGCAGCCGTTAAAACCATCGTGCAGGGGATGCCGGGTCGAACCGGCTGCGCCTGTGGTGACTGCCGCCTGCTTTCCTTGTTGCAGGCGGGCCATGGGTGAGGCCTTCACCCGGCATTCCCTGCCCCTCCCGTTGCTGGCGAGGGCTGATAAGCATCCCTCGGGCCACTCAGGCCGCGAGAATGCACGCGATCGTCCGATGCGTGGCATGGCCTGCCGTGCCGGGGCCCCAGCTGCGCTCGAGATGAGACACGCGCGGGATACAACCTCGATGATTGTGCGGCTGTTGTTTGATAACCACATCCACAATGAGAATTCGGCGACGGACTTCCGCCGGCGTCATTCACATGATACCAGTCATGCCACCGATGCTGGCGACCGCGTGGCGACCCCGCCACAGGAATTAACGCTTTGCCACATCGTGGCCGACACCGCGGTGACCCGCCGCTATACTTCGAGTTGCTTTTGCAACCGGACCGGTGGAGCGCCTCCGCCAGTCCCGACAGCGGCACGCACGTGCCGGTCGGAGTCGCGCCAAAGGCTTTCCCACAAGACGTTAAGCTTAAGAACACGCGGCATTGCCGGGCGGCAAGCTCGTAACTTCAGACAACAGCCGAGACGTGTAGCAATACTTCGGCGCAACTCATATCAACCTGAGATTTAATTAACTGATCATTTACTTTCCTCAACTTCGCCCCATTTTCTGCACGATGGTGGGATCATCTTTCACAATTAGAACTCTTCTGGGACTCTCGAGAATGGCTTTCCCTGGAACGGGCTCTAACAACCTCGACGATAATTTTGCATCACTCACTCTCCGTCTTCGTTTCGCGTACAGAGGTCCAAAATGACAACGCTCACCAAGGCTCTCCCGACCCATCTTGAAGAGACCCGCATCGATTCCGAGAAGCTGCGGACTGTCCTGATGCTCTGCGCCGCCACGGCGTTCGGCTTCATCCTTCACGCCACCTACGGCCTCGATCTCAGCTACGCCTTCTTCTGATTGGATCAGCCCACCCGTCATTAGGGCATGGGCTTCATTGCCGGGCGCCATCGGCGTCCTACCGGCTCGCGGGGTCATCTAAAACGCCCCGCGCGTCGCCTTCCTCCAGACATCGCGTCTCACGCGAGGGATTTGGCAGCGGCCCGGCCACGCAGGCGAGACTGCGCTTTTGCACAGCCTGGACGCGCCGCCCCCACAATTCCGCCGTGACCACGCGACAGGCTGCGAGTGTCGAGAATTGCGGTTGCTTGAAGGACGAGTAGCGTCATGCGTTCGCCAGTGTATGATCTCTATCAGATGAAGCAGGACCGTTTGCCGAAGGGTGCCCGTTCGGCATGGCTGAGAACGCGGCCGAACGAGCCGCCGGCCGCAACGGACGACTGGGTGTTCGTCGGCAAGGAGCGCCACCCGAGCCGGTGGACGATTGCAGAGATGAACGAAAAAGGCACGTGCTATCGCGAGATCCCGATCTGGCTGTCGAGCCGGCGCAGCATGATGTCAGCGGGAGCGGCGGCCGAGAGCAGCGTGCAGACGCCGGCAGCGTGATCCGCTGCCGATGCGGCGCCGGTCGCCGTGATCAGGACGGCTGCACTCCGTAGTAGTCGTCCACCTTGCGCCCGGTGGCAAGATCGCCCCAGTCCCACGCGCGCTCGTCGGAATAGCTCGGCGCACCCCGCAATTGCTCGTCGGTCACGCCGGTGACATAGCCCTCGAGCCGGGTGTCGTATTTCAGCGCCTGCCACGGCAGCGGGTAGTGCTCATTGCCGAGCCCGAGAAAGCCGCCGAAGGCCAGCACGGCATAGGACACGCGGCCGCTCAGCTTGTCGATCATGACCCGCTCGATCGTGCCGATCCTGGTATCGTCAGCGCCATAGACGGCCGTGCCCTCCACCTTGTCGCTGCCGATCAGATTGCCATATTCACTCCGGTCGAGCATCGCCGGATCCAGATTGGACGACATTCAACACTCCTCTATTTCAAAGAACCACAGCCCCGCGAGGTTTCGCGCCTATTTTGAGTCCGATGACGTACCCTCGGCCTCCTCCGGATGCCGCGTCGCCTCATGCGACGGGGAATTCGGGGTGGTCGTCTGATGCGCCTGCTGGGCGCGCTCCTTGTCGGCCGGCTGATCCTCGCCGCGCCCGGTCCGGACGATGCCCTGACTCTCACGATCCATCACACACTCCTTTCGCCTCGGCTCAATGCGTCACATCGAGCGGCACGCGGCAGATCTCGTCTCCCGCTTCATTCGTCACCAGCACCGCATAGTGCTGATGACGCAGCTCCGGATGATCGCGAATCAGCTGGCGCGCGATCACGTCAGCCGAGTCCATCGCCTCGACATCGCCCGGAAGCTCGACATGCCGCTCGCCCGTAAGCGTCTCGCTGTTGGTCAGGTCAAATTGATAGAACGGCATCTGTCCTGCCCGAACTCTGCTTCGCCTGCCACCAGCGTGGGCAGCCTGCTGTCCATGATTGAATACGACGCCCGCAGACCGCTTTCGTTCCCGGAACACGCCGCTCAGCCAGGCGCACAATGACGCGCCGGCAGATCGGCATCACGACAGCCAATTTATGCTGTCCCGAAAGAAACGTTCACCGTGCTGGCTTGTTGGTCGCAACCATAAACGGAGACGCTGCATGACAAACGATCCCAAAACTCCGATCTCCCGCCGCCAGATGGTCGGCGGCACGGCGACGCTCGCAGCGGCCTCCCTGACGTCAGCCGCAGCGAAAGGACGTGACACAATGGCGAGCGACTCTTCAACCGATGAGGGGCTGGTTGATCCCACCGGGAACTACCCGAAGCCGCCCTTCGAACGTCAGTCACAGCCCTGGCCCGGCCTTGCCGGCAAGATGTCGCCTCGCCCCGATCACGGTGAGACGAGCTACAAAGGGTCTGGGCGCCTCGCGGGCCGCAAGGCTCTGATCACCGGCGGCGATTCGGGCATGGGTCGCGCAGCGGCGATTGCCTATGCCCGAGAAGGGGCCGACGTCGCGATCAACTACCTCCCGACCGAAGAGCCGGATGCGCAGGAAGTCATCGCACTGATCCAGGCCGAGGGACGAAAGGCAGTCGCCATTCCGGGCGATCTGCGCGACGAGCGCTTCTGCAAGCAACTCGTCCAGCAGGCGGTTGACGCCCTTGGCGGGCTCGACATCGTCGTCAACAATGCCGCACGACAGCAGACGCGCCAGTCAATCCTCGATGTGTCCTCCGAGGATTTTGACGCAACGATGAAGACCAACGTCTACGCGCCGTTCTGGATCATCAAGGCTGCCCTGCCCCACCTCAAGGCGGGCTCTGCCATCATCGGCACATCCTCAGAGCAGGCCTACGATCCTTCGCCTGATCTCTATGACTACGCGCAGACGAAGGCTGCGACCATGAACTATGTCAAATCGCTAGCCAAGCAGCTCGGCCCCAAGGGCATACGGGTCAACGCTGTTGCACCTGGCCCGATCTGGACCCCGCTGCAAGTCTCCGGCGGAGCCACCATGGACAAATTGACGAAATTCGGCGGGCTGACGCCGCTCGGTCGTCCAGGGCAACCTGCAGAGCTCGGGTCCATCTACGTTCAACTGGCTGCAGCGGACGCAAGCTATGCGACTGGCCAAGTCTACGGCTCATCAGGCGGTTCCGGCCAGCCGTAGTCGGTCGGCAACGATATCAGATGCGCGTGGTCGGTTGCGGAAGCGAATAAGCCTCCGTGTGGACTTGGCGGATCGTCGTCAATGCCGCCGCGGCCGACGCAACGCTGAATGCCGTCAGCAGAGCAATGAGTATGACACGAGGAGTCATCGCAGTACTCTCCCTTGCTACATCTCGAAGCGCGCGCCTGCGTTTCCAACCGGCATCGGAGGCACTTCGCCATCCAGCCAGTCCTGTTCGAACGCCAGCGCGCGCCAGCTCTCGGCCATGCGTGAGTAGCGGCGGAATGCGGGATCGCCTCCGGCTCGCTCGGCAAGATGAAGACAGTTTTCGGCGTTGTCTCTGAATAGGTCTGACTGTTTCATGTCGATTAGCTGGTTAAGGCATCAAGCAGCGTCAACCGCGTTACGCGATATTAATGTGGCAGCTGCACCGAAGACGGTGGCTCGGCATTCGCCTCGCATTGCGCGGATACGGCGGTTGCAACTCCCCCCGTGTCGCGCGGGACCGATGAGAAAACACCGTGAAATCGAGCGGAGCGCGTCCCGCCCCCTGTTGTGCTGCGGCGCTTGGGAGCTGACGGCGCCGCCGCTCTCCCTCCCCCTCCGATCGGTCTCGGCGCGGATCGGCGGAGGTCGGCTACATCTCTCCGCGCGTTGTTTGGGTGACGGCTCGGCCGGATGAGCAACATTATTGGAACAATGGCCGATCGACCGCGTTGAGGCGATCGTGCCTGCTCCTGGCGGTTCCATCTGCTGAAGCGAGTAGCATGCGGCTTGATTTGATGGGGTGCCGCGGCTTCTATGCCGCGGCGTTCTGAGACTCGGGCTCCGTTGCCGTCCTGCCTTCGGGGGAACTTGATGAGCGATCTCGATACTGCTGATAGCCCACCGCCCCTGCGGCAAGGCGTCGGTCGACACGGCAATGGACCGGGAACTCCCGACGCCAGCCACGACCTGCTTCGCGCTCTTCAGGCCATGCGCTCGGGCGACTTCTCGGTTCGCATGAGCGGCGACCATCTCGGCATCGACGGAAAGATCGCCGACACGTTCAATGAGATCATCGCCGCAAACGAGCGCATGGCGCAGCAGCTCGAGCGCGTTGGGCAGGTCGTCGGCCGCGAGGGCAAGACGCGACAACGGGTCAGGTTCGGGATCGCCAGCGGCTCATGGGCCGACATGGAAGGCTCGATCAATACCCTGATCGACGACCTGCTTTGGCCGACCCGCGAGGTCACGCGCGCCGTTGCCGCGGTGGCACAGGGCGATCTCCTGCAGACGGTCAAGCTCGACGTCGATGGCCGGCCACTGGGCGGCGAGTTTCTGCAATCGGCGACCATCGTGAACACGATGATCAAGCAGCTCAGCGTATTCACGTCTGAGGTCACCCGCGTCGCGCGCGAGGTTGGAACCGAGGGCAAGCTCGGCGGCCAAGCCCAGGTTCCCGAGGTGACCGGCGTCTGGAAGGACCTGACCGAGAGCGTGAACTCGATGGCCAACAATCTCACCGGTCAGGTCCGCAACATCGCCGAGGTGACGATCGCGGTCGCCAATGGCGACCTGTCCAAGAAGATCACGGTCGACGTCCGCGGCGAAATCCTGCAGCTGAAGGAAGCGATCAACACGATGGTCGATCAGCTGCGCTCATTTGCGTCGGAAGTGACGCGTGTGGCGCGTGAGGTCGGCACCGATGGCAAGCTTGGCGGCCAGGCGATCGTTCCCGGCGTCGCCGGTACATGGAAGGACCTGACCGACTCCGTCAACGCGATGTGCGGCAACCTGACGGCCCAGGTCCGCAACATCGCCAATGTCACCACGGCGGTCGCTCGCGGCGACCTCTCGCGCAAGATCACGGTGGACGTGCGAGGCGAGATCCTGGAGCTCAAGGACACCATCAATACGATGGTCGACCAGCTCAATGCCTTCGCATCGGAAGTCACGCGCGTGGCGCGCGAAGTTGGCACCGAAGGCAAGCTCGGCGGTCAGGCGCAGGTGCCTGGCGTCGCCGGCACCTGGAAGGACCTGACCGAC
Organism: Bradyrhizobium sp. SSBR45G; assembly: GCF_030159255.1. Classification (GTDB taxonomy): domain Bacteria; phylum Pseudomonadota; class Alphaproteobacteria; order Rhizobiales; family Xanthobacteraceae; genus Bradyrhizobium. Next base: position 570,046 of record NZ_BSCT01000001.1, read on the forward strand.
AACGTCAACTTCATGGCCTCGAACCTGACGGCGCAGGTCCGCAACATCGCCGACGTGGCAACCGCAATCGCGAGCGGCGACCTCTCGAAGAAGATTACCGTGAACGTGTCCGGCGAGATCCTTCAGCTGAAGGAGACGCTCAACACGATGGTCGACCAGCTCAACGCCTTCGCCGGAGAAGTGACGCGTGTGGCACGCGAGGTCGGCACCGACGGCCGGCTCGGCGGCCAGGCCAATGTGCTCGGTGTCGCCGGCACCTGGAAGGACCTGACCGAGAGCGTCAACTCGATGGCGTCGAACCTGACCGCCCAGGTTCGCAACATCGCCGAGGTGACCACGGCCGTGGCGAACGGTGATCTCTCCAAGAAGATCACGGTGGACGTCCGCGGCGAGATCCTCGAGCTCAAGGACACCATCAACACGATGGTCGATCAGCTCAACGCCTTCGCCGGAGAGGTGACGCGGGTGGCGCGCGAGGTCGGCACCGAGGGCAAGCTCGGCGGCCAGGCCATGGTGCGCGGCGTCGCCGGGACCTGGAAGGATCTGACCGACAGCGTCAACTCGATGGCCTCCAACCTGACCGGCCAGGTGCGCAACATCGCCGAGGTGGCGACCGCGGTCGCGAAGGGCGATTTGTCGAAGAAGATCACCGTCAACGTCTCGGGCGAGATCCTTCAGCTGAAGGAAACGCTGAACACGATGGTCGACCAGCTCAACGCTTTTGCCGGCGAGGTGACGCGCGTCGCGCGCGAGGTCGGCACCGACGGCAAGCTCGGCGGCCAGGCCGAGGTGCCCGGCGTCGCCGGCACCTGGAAGGACCTCACCGACAGCGTCAACTCGATGGCCGGCAATCTCACGGCGCAGGTGCGCAACATCGCCGAAGTGGCAACGGCCATCGCCGGCGGCGACCTGTCGCGCAAGATCACCGTCGACGTCCGCGGCGAGATCCTGAGCCTGAAGGAAACCTTGAACACGATGGTCGATCAGCTCAACCGCTTCGCGGGCGAGGTGACGCGCGTCGCGCGCGAGGTCGGCACCGAAGGCCGGCTCGGCGGCCAGGCCAACGTGCCCGGCGTGGCCGGCACATGGAAAGACCTCACTGACAGCGTCAACTCGATGGCCGGCAATTTGACCGCGCAGGTGCGCAACATCGCCGAGGTGACCACGGCCGTGGCGCGCGGCGACCTGTCGCGCAAGATCACCGTCGACGTGAAGGGCGAGATCCTGGAGCTGAAGAACACCATCAACACGATGGTCGACCAGCTCAACGCCTTCGCCTCCGAGGTCACACGTGTCGCGCGCGAGGTCGGCACCGAGGGCAAGCTCGGCGGCCAGGCCCAGGTGCCCGAAGTCGCCGGCACCTGGAAGGACCTGACCGACAGCGTCAACTTCATGGCCTCCAATTTGACGGCCCAGGTTCGCAACATCGCGGAGGTCGCGACGGCCATCGCCGGCGGCGATCTGTCGAAGAAGATCACCGTCGACGTCCGCGGCGAGATCCTGCTTCTGAAGGACACCCTGAACACGATGGTCGAGCAGTTGCGCTCGTTCGCAGCCGAGGTGACGCGCGTGGCGCGCGAGGTCGGCACCGAAGGCCGGCTGGGCGGCCAGGCCGTGGTGCCCGGTGTCGGCGGCACGTGGAAGGATCTCACCGACAACGTCAATCTGCTCGCCGCCAACCTCACGACACAGGTCCGCAACATTGCCGAGGTGACCACGGCGGTGGCCCGCGGTGACCTGTCACGCAAGATCACCGTCGACGTGAAGGGTGAGATCCTGGAGCTGAAGAACACCATCAACACGATGGTCGATCAGCTCAACGCCTTTGCCGGCGAGGTGACGCGCGTCGCCCGCGAGGTCGGCACCGAGGGCAAGCTGGGCGGCCAGGCGCAGGTGCCCGGTGTTGCCGGCACCTGGAAGGATCTCACCGACACCGTCAACTTCATGGCGGCGAACCTGACCGAGCAGGTGCGCGGCATCGTCAAGGTCGTGACCGCCGTGGCCAATGGCGACCTCAAGCAGAACCTCACCGTGAAGTCGAAGGGCGAAGTCGCCGCCCTTGCTGACACCATCAACAACATGACCGAGACGCTCGCGACCTTCGCCGACCAGGTCACCAGCGTAGCGCGCGAGGTCGGCGTCGAGGGCCGCCTCGGCGGCCAGGCCAACGTGCCCGGCGCGGCCGGCACCTGGAAGGACCTGACCGGCAACGTCAACCTGCTCGCCGCAAATCTGACGTCGCAGGTGCGCGCCATCGCCGAGGTCGCGACCGCCGTGACCAAGGGCGACCTCACGCGATCCATTCAGGTCGATGCGCGCGGCGAGGTCGCCGAGCTCAAAGACAACATCAACACGATGATCACCAATCTGAGGCTGACGACCGACCTCAACACCGAGCAGGATTGGCTGAAGACGAACCTCGCGGAATTCACCAACATGCTGCAGGGCCAGCGCGACCTCGCCACCGTCGGCCGGCTGCTCCTGACCGAGCTGACGCCGCTCGTGAACGCCCATCGCGGGGTCATCTACCAGGTCGAAGCGGAGTATACGCCGCAGCTTCGCCTGCTCGCCTCCTACGCTCATGACGGCGTCTATCCGCACCGACAGCTCGTGCAGTTCGGCGAGGGACTGATCGGCCAATGCGCCATCGACAAGCGCCAGCGGCTGATATCCGAGATCCCGGCCGATGTCATTCCGGTCGGATCCGCCCTGCTCCGCGCCGTTCCGAAGAACCTCGTGGTGCTGCCCGTGCTGTTCGAGAACCAGGTCAAGGCCGTGATCGAGCTGGCTTCGCTCAGCCCGTTCACGACCTCGCAGATGACCTTCCTCGAACAGCTGACCGATTCCATCGGCATCGTGCTCAACTCGATCGAGGCCACGATGCAGACCGAGGGCCTCTTGAAGCAATCGCAGCAGCTCGCCGCCGAGTTGCAGGCCCAGCAGCGCGAGCTGCAGCAGACCAATGAGCAGCTCGAACAGAAGGCGCAGCAGCTCGCCGAGCGGAACGTCGAGGTCGAGCGCAAGAACCAGGAGATCGAACAGGCTCGCCGCGCGCTCGAGGAGAAGGCGACCGAGCTCGCGCTGACCTCCAAGTACAAGTCCGAGTTCCTCGCCAACATGTCGCACGAGCTGCGCACGCCACTGAACAGCATCCTGATCCTCGGACAGCAGCTCACCGAGAATCCCGACGGCAACCTGACGACCAAGCAGGTCGAATTCGCGCGCACGATCCACGGCGCCGGCACTGATCTGCTGAACCTCATCAGCGACATTCTCGATCTGTCGAAGATCGAATCCGGCACCGTCACGGTCGACGCCGAAGAGATACTCACGGCCAACCTGCTGGAGACGGTCGGGCGCCCGTTCCGGCACGAGGCCGAGAACCGCCTGCTGTCCTTCAACATCGATGTCGATCCGAACCTCGCCCGAAGCATCGTCACGGACTCCAAGCGACTGCAGCAGGTCTTGAAGAACCTGTTGTCCAACGCCTTCAAGTTCACCGCCGACGGCGGGGTCCGCTTGAAGGTGTCCGCGGCGCTCGGCGGCTGGAGCGCGGACCATCCGGTGCTCAACAGCGCCCCGGCCGTGATCGCTTTCGAGGTCACGGACACCGGAATCGGCATTCCTCAGGACAAGCAGAAGCTGATCTTCGAGGCGTTCCAGCAGGCCGACGCCGGCACGAGTCGCAAATATGGCGGCACCGGACTCGGGCTCGCAATCAGCCGCGAGCTCGCCAACCTCCTGGGGGGCGAGATTCACCTCAGGAGTGCGCTGGGCAAAGGCAGCACCTTCACGCTCTATCTGCCGCTGAAATATTCGGGACCTGCCACAGCACCGCGCATCAGCCCGCCGGCATCGGTTCCCTACGTCCAGACGCCAGCCCTGCAGCAGAGCGCTGCGCCCGAGCGCATCATCGAGCCGCCGAAGGACGACCGTCTCGATCTGGCCCCCGGAGATACGATTCTCCTGGTCGTCGAGGACGATCCTCACTACGCCCGCGTCCTGATCGATCTTGCACGCGACAGGGGATTCAAGGTGCTGGTCGCCAGCCGTGGCGCCGAAGCGCTCGACCTCGCCAAGCAATATCAGCCGGCCGCCATCTCGCTCGACGTGTTCCTGCCGGACATGCTGGGCTGGACCGTCCTCAGCCAGCTGAAGCACAATCCCCTGACCCGGCACATTCCCGTGCAGATCATCACGCTCGACGAAGACCGCCAGCACGCGCTGGCGCGCGGCGCCTTCTCCTTCGTCAGCAAGCCGACGACGACCGAAGGCGTCAGCGCGGCGCTGTCGCAGATCAAGGAATATGCCAAGCCCCGGCGCAAGCGGCTGCTGATCGTGGAGGACAATGCCGCCGAGCGGATGAGCATTCGCCAGCTGCTCGACCATGACGACATCGAAATCGTCGTGACGGACACCGGCGCGGGCGCACTCGACACGCTGCGCAGCGCGCCCTGCGACTGCGTCGTTCTGGATCTGCGTCTGCCCGACATGAGCGGCTTCGAGGTGCTCGACGAGCTGCGTTCTGATGAGACGCTGGCCGGCATCCCCGTCGTGGTCTTCACCGGACGCGAATTGTCGGCCGAGGAGGACGCGGAACTGCACACGATGGCTCGCAGCATCGTCGTCAAGGGCGTGGAATCACCCGAGCGGCTGCTCGACGAGACGTCGCTGTTCCTGCATCGCGTCATCACCGAACTGCCGATCGAAAAACAGCGCATGCTGGAGAAGCTCAACAGTTCCGATGAGGACCTGATCGGCAAGACGGTGCTGCTCGTGGACGATGACGCACGCAACATCTTCGCGCTGTCGAGCGTGCTGGAACGCCGCGGCATGAAGGTGCTGACCGCGATCACCGGAAGCGAGGCCATCGATCTGGTCCAGGGCAACCCTGAAATCGCGATCGTGCTGATGGACATCATGATGCCCCAGATGGACGGCTATCAGACGATCGGCGTCATCAGGCAGTCTCCGACGCTCGTCCGTCTCCCGATCATCGCGTTGACCGCGAAAGCCATGAAGGGAGATCGTGAAAAGTGCCTCGAAGCCGGCGCCTCCGACTATCTGGCAAAACCCGTCAACACCGAGCAGCTGCTTCTTGCCATCCGCATGTGGCTGCACCGCTGAACGGCTGATGATCATGGAACATCCGAAGGTCAACATTCTCCTGGTCGACGACCAGCCTGCAAAGCTGCTGGCCTATGAGGTCATCCTGAAGGAACTGGGAGAACACCTCGTGGTCGCGACCTCCGGTCGCGCGGCGCTGGAGATCCTGCTGAAGAACGAGATTGCTGTCATTCTGGTCGACGTCTGCATGCCGGAGCTCGACGGGTTCGAACTGGCCCAGATGATCCGCGAGCATCCGCGGTTCCAGAAGATCGCGATCATCTTCATCTCGGCGATCCAGGTCAGCGACTTCGACCGATTGCGCGGCTATGAGATGGGCGCCGTCGATTACGTGCCGGTTCCGGTCGTGCCGGAGGTGCTGCGGGCAAAGATCAAGGTCTTCACCGAGCTCTACCGCAAGACGCGCGAGCTGGAGCAGCTGAACCTCGAACTCGAAAGCCGCGTTCGCGCGCGCACGGCGGAGCTGGAGAGATCCACGGCCCAATTGCTCGAGAGCGAGCAGCGCCGCAGCATGGCCATCGCGGCCGGCAGGATGGGCTCGTGGGACTGGGACGGCGTCCATGGCGACTGGATGTGGGACGAAGGTCAATACCGCATCTTCGGGGTGACGCCGCAGAGCTTCGAGCTCAACAGCGTGAACATCATGGGGCTGCTGCATCCTGATGATGCCGAGCGCTTGCGGAAGGTCGTCGCTGAGTTCGGCCGGGGAACGACATCCTGCGAGGTGGAGTTCCGCATCAATCGGCCCGATGGCGAGGAGCGCTGGTGCGTCGGAACGGCAGCCGCCACCACGGACAAGGCCGGCCGCGTGATCCGCGTCAGCGGCGTCACCATCGACATCACCGAGCGCAAGCGCGCCGAGGAGCGCCAGAACCTGTTGACGCGCGAGGTCGATCACCGCGCGAAGAATGCCCTGACCCTGGCACAGTCGATCGTGAGGTTGACGAAGGCCGACAGCGTGAAAACCTACGTCAGCGCGGTGGAGGGCCGGATCAGCGCGCTCGCGCGCGTGCACACCATCCTGTCGCTCTCGAGTTGGCAGGGCGCAGAAATTAGCCGGCTCGTCGCAGAAGAGCTTGCTCCCTATGCGCCCAGCGGACAGGTCACCTTCGGCGGCGCCGAATTACAGCTCGAGCCCGCGACCGCCCAGACCCTCGCGCTGGCCTTGCACGAGCTGGTGACGAACTCGGCCAAATACGGCGCGCTCTCCGTCCGCTCCGGCCACCTAGCGGTTGAATGGACCATAGAGCGCGATCACCTCGATCTCTCCTGGATCGAATCCGGCGGCCCGCTGGTCCGGGTCCCGACCTCACGCGGCTTCGGCACCCGCAGCCTGATGGCCAGCGTGGAAAGCCAGCTCGGCGGCAGCGCCGTGTTCGACTGGCGGCCGGAGGGACTGGTGTGTCGCCTTGTCGTTCCGCTGCGCACCGGTGCGTCACCGTCGGAAACGACAGGTGCTCACGGGCAGGCCGCCATCAGCCAGGGGCGCCGGCGGGCCGCGAGCTGATCAGTCTCGTCCGGAACCATCAGACAGCTGCTTCCCGGTCAATTCTGACCGGCACCGATTTCGCAGCGGGCACCTTGCTGCCTTCCGCATAGTGCCACAGCGGGATCAGCCCGTTGCACTCCGGATAATACGCGGCGATGCTGTAGCGGGGAATGTCGAACGTCACGGCCTGCAACCCACCGAGCGCGCGCGCGACGCCATCATCGGCAACGGTCGACAGACGCACCATGTCGCCTTCGCCGACACCGAGCTCGGCCATGTCTTGCGCATTCATGAAGACGACCATGCGGCCACCGCTGACGCCGCGGAACCTGTCGTCCTCGTTGTAGATCGTGGTGTTGAACTGGCCGTCAGCGCGCAGCGTCATCAGCTGGAATACGCCATTGCCCTGCTCCGGCGGGTTCAGCGCTGCCTTCGGCACCGTGAAGTTGGCCTTGCCGGTGGACGTCTTCCACTTGCGCTCGCGCGCGGCGAGCGGCCGTGCAAAGCCGCCAGATTGAAACAGGCGCTGGTTGAAATCCTTGAACTGATCAGGGTAGGTCCGCTCGATCGCATCCCTCACCAGGGCGTAGTCGCCGACCCAGGCATCCCAGTCGACGCGCGGACTGGGCGCCAGCGTCGCCTTGGCGATCCCGGCCACGATGGCCGGCTCCGACAGCAGACTTTCTGCGACGGGCTCGCGCTGGCCGCGTGAGCCGTGGATGCAGGTCGTGGAGTCCTCCATGGACACCGCCTGCGCCCCGCTCGCCTGCCGGTCGATATCGATCCGGCCCAGGCAGGGCAAGAGGTACGTGGTCTCGCCCGGAATCAGATGCGTGCGATTGAGCTTGGTCGCGATCTGCACTGACAGCCGCAGCTTCGACCAGGCCGGCTCCATGAGCGAACGCTCCGGCACGGCCCGCAGGAAATTGCCGCCGAGTCCGACGAAGCCCTTCGCCTCGCCTTTGATGATCGCGTCGCAGGCATCGACCGTGCTGAGACCATCCCAGCGCGGCGGCTCGAAGCCGTAGAGTTCAGCCAGCTGATCCAAGGGCACGAGCTTGGTCTTTTCGGAGATCCCGACGGTGCGCTGCCCCTGCACGTTGGAATGCCCGCGTACCGGCGAAATCCCAGCGCCCGGCTTGCCGATGTTCCCGCGCAGCAGCAGCAGGTTCACGATCATCTTTGCGGTCTCGACGCCGTGGCGATGCTGCGTGATCCCCATGCCGTAGTTGGCGATGACAGCATGTGCCGAAGCATAGACTCTTGCCGTTGCCAGAAGGTCGGACCGATCGAGGCCGGAGGCCCGCTCGATGTCGCTCCAGGCCGCCTGCCGGCAATAGCTCGCGAACTCCTCGAAGCCCGACGTATGCTGCGCGATGAAGGCGACGTCGAGCACGCGCGGACTGTTCTCGGCGACTGCGGCGTCGTCGGCCTCGATCACCGCCTTGCACAGTCCGAGCAGCGCGGCGCCATCGCCGCCGACCCTGAGCTGATGATATTGCGTGCTGATCCGGGTTCCGCCTGTCAACACCATCTGGATCGGGTTTTGCGGATTGGTGAAACGCTCCAGCCCGCGCTCGCGCAGCGGATTGAATGTGATGATGGGAACGCCGCGCTGCGCCGCATGCTGCAGCGGATGCAGCATGCGTGGTGAATTGGTCGTGGTGTTCTGGCCAAAGAAGAAGATGCAGTCCGCCTTGTCGAAATCCTCCAGCAGCACTGTGCCAACGGCTCCGCCGATGACCTCCGGCAGCGCGACCGACGTCGACTCGTGGCACATGTTGGAGCTGTCGGGAAAGTTGTTGGTGCCGTACATGCGGCCGAACAGCTGGTACATGTAGCTCGTCTCGAGCGAGGCCCGACCCGACGTGTACATCACGACCGCGCGTGGATCGAGCCCGTTCAACTCGGCGCCAATGTCGCGAAACGCCTCGTCCCAGCTGACTGCGACATAGCGGTCCGTGGCGGCGTCGTAACGCATCGGATGCGTCAACCGCCCCTGCTCTTCCAGCCGGTGATCCGACCACGTCCGCAGCTCCGCCAGGCTGTGCGAAGCGAAGAATTCTGGCCCAACGGTCTTGCCGGTGATCTCCCACGCGGTGGCCTTGGCGCCATTCTCACAGAACTCGAACGGAAGCGGCTTTGCCGGCTTGGCCCACGAGCAGCTGACGCACATGAAGCCACCCGGCTTGTTCTGCTTCAGCAGGATCTCGCTGCCGAGCAGCACGACCTCCTCCTGCGTGAGAATGCTCGCCACGGAACGAACGGAACCCCAACCGCCGGCGGGAGCGTTGTCGTCCTGAATCTTCGCTTTGTCACTCACGGGCACATCTCCGCGGCCTGAACGCCGGGCAACCCGTGATCAACGCGTAAGTTCCGGCTCTCACAGGAGGTCGCCGGGTGCGTTGAGCAGGCAACGACCAAATTAGGAACCACGGGCTGCCGCCCACGTCTTCCATCTGTCCCCGGCGTTCCCCCATCTCGCCGGAGACACTCCGTGTGGACTGCGGCCCAGCGTCCGATCTCTCGGGCGCTGGGCCCGTCCACGCGAAGCGAGCCGGGATATCACCCGGCTCTCTCGTCTCAAGCGGCGCTGCGCTGCAGATGGCGGCCCTCCTTGATCTCCTCGATGATCTTTGCGCTGAACGCTTCGAGATCACCGGGATTGCGCGAGGTGATGACTCCCTGGTCCACCACCACCGCAGCATCCTGCCAGTGAGCACCGGCATTGACGACATCGGTCTTGATCGACTTGTAGGACGTCATCTGGCGTCCCTTGGCGATGCCCGTGTCGATGAGGAGCCATGGCGCATGACAGACCGCGGCCACGATCTTCTTGGCATCAAAGACCTCCTTGATGAACTTCAGAGCCTTCGGCTCCACGCGCAGCAGATCGGGATTGATCTGCCCGCCCGGCAACACGATCGCGTCATAATCCGACGCTGATGCCTGATCGAGCGTCTTGTCGACGCGGACGGACCGGCCCCAATCCTTCTGGTCCCAGCCTTTGATCTCGCCCGGCGCAAGCGAGATGATCTCCACGGTCGCTCCGGCCTGCGACAACCGATCACGCGTCACTTCGAGCTCGGACTGCTCGAACCCGTTGGTCGCGAGGATCGCGATCCTCTTTCCCTTGATGTCCACCATGATGGTCTCCTTTGTTGATCGACGATCGCAGGCAACCATGCGCAGGCGACCATCGTTCCCTGAAGATCGATGACCAATCGTCACAACTGGTCGATCGGCGGACTGCAGACCGGGGAACAGCAGAACCCGGCCGCCGTTTGGATAGATCAAGCCAATGATCTGGAGCTCTCCCGGTGCCCTACGCCCTCTTTGAGAATGACGAACGGCTGACGCGGCCGTTTCGAACCGAGCGCGAGGTGTGGGAGGCGGCCGAGCAGGCTGACCTCGTCACCCTGGATCACCACGGCGAGAAGGTGCTCGACAACAATTTCGAGATCAAGCCGTGCGAGGCCACCGCCGACGAGCTCGCCGCTGCGGGGCAGGACATCATCATCCCGGATGCCCGCGAACAAGATGCCACAAGCGACAAGCGTACGGCGCAACAGGACTCGCCGCAGGACTGGCGCGCGTGGGCAACACGCAAATAGGCAGGTTGATTCAGATCGGTATTGGAGTGCTTTCACACCACCGTCGGCCCGGTCGCGAATCAAGGGGCGGTCGGCTAGTCTTTGCGGCCTTTCGCGGGAGTACATGATGGTTGCGGACAGTGACAGCAGGGTCGCCTGGCACCGCGCTCAGCTCAAGAAAAACCGGGCCGCGCTGAAGCAGATCGAAACGGCCCGGTTCACGATCGGTGAGAGCGCGGACGCCAAGGCGATCGAGCAGACCCGGCGACAGGTGGCTGAGCTCCAGCTCAAGATCCGCGAGTCTGAGCAGATCATCGGCCAACACGACAAACAAGCAAGACGCCCCCTCGCCACTGACCTGCGTAGTCTCTCCAACGTGGCCTGGCGGAACTGGACCGGCAACGGTCCACGCTGACGCTCGTTCTGATCGACGATCGTCTCAGTCGCCCCCGCGATGCAACCCCGGCTGCAGCATCGATGCCGTCGAAGCATCCGCAGCCAGAGGCCTCTCATCCCGTGGCATCCACCGCCTCAGCCGCTCCTCGCTCCTGCGCAGCGCCTCCAGGTCGATCCGCCCCTGCGCCAGCGCCTGCTTGGCGCAGGCGAACACGCGATGGAACTGCGTCCCGTCATAGGCGACCAGCAGGAGGTCGGCGCCGCCGTTGAGCGCCTCGACGACGGCCTTGCACAGATCCCGGCCGTAGATCGCGCCCATCACGAGGTCATCGGTCACGATCACGCCCCGGTAGTTCCATCTGCCCCGGATGAGACCGTCGAGCACGGCTTTGGAATGGGACGCGGGGCGCTCTCGATCGATCGTGTCGACCACGACGTGGCCGACCATCATCGCGGCATCCGAGTTGTCGAGCACAGCGCGGAACGGCCGCCAATCCGACTGCTCAAGCACGTCGGCAGGCGTATCGAGCTGCGCAGAGAAGTGATGCGTGTCGGCCTGGACGCGCCCAAGGCCGGGGAAATGCTTGACGGCCGCGCGAACACCGCTTGCCTCGAGACCTCGCACATAGCCCAGCGCGATGTCGCCGACCACGGCCGGATCGTTGGAGATGGCACGCCGTCCGATCAGCGTGTGGAAGTCGAACCGATTGCGCGTCCAGCTCGGACGAAGATCGACGACAGGGGCCAGATTGAAGGTGATGCCAGCCGCCGCCAAGGACTGCCCTTGGCTGCGCCCCATTTCGAAGGCGTCATGTGTGCGTCGCGCTGCGGGCAGATCGGCGAGCGTCGCAAGGGCGGGCATGTTCGGCAGGATCGGCGACAGATGCGCCACCGAGCCGCCCTCCTGATCCGCCGAGACCAGCAGAGGCGGCAGCCCGGCGCTCATCCGCTCTCCCTGCAGACGCGCGATGTCGGCGCGCAGGTGGGCGGCGGTCCGCCCCCGCACATTGTGGTGGGTCACATAGACCCCCGCGATCAGGCCCTGTCGCGCCAGCGCCGCGGCATCCTCCGTCGCGGTGTAGCCGACGATGAAATGCTGGCCCAGCACACGCGCGACATCGGGGGCGGTGCGGAACGTCTCATATTTGCGCCAGCCGAACATGAACTGCGTCGACGTCAGCGCCAGCAGCGGCAGGCACCATGTCAGCACCAGCAGCCGCCCGGCAAGGCCGCGCTGCCAGCGTCCGCTCAGCAGCAGCAGAAGCGGCGCGGCCAGGCCGATGATCAGCAAGGCGGCGTGCCCGGTCCCGCGCAGGCGGACGAGATAGGGCTCGTTGCTGTTGAAGGTGATGACGATGAAGAGCAGAGCAAGGATCCAGAGGACGGCAGTCCTGATACGTCCAAGCATGTGTGTGGCCGATCATTCCAAGGGAGACGGGCCCTCTGCGTAGCGATGGCGATCCGCCTGCGCCAGCGGCTGATGCGGCTCTGCACGAAATCTGCAAACAAATCCTGAAATGCTGCAGACCGCCTCGTGAGCCGCTGCACGCGGCGACGTCATGGTGACTCATCGGCCGGTGCGTTCTGGCCGCATCGTGCTCCATCGAGGACTCCGGTCATGACCACCTCCGCCGAGCTGACGGCCGTTCCGGCCGCCGCTGATTCCCTCTGGCCCAAATTCGCGCTCGCTCTCGGCCTCGTCGGTCTCGCCGACATGCTGCTGTATGAGGGACGCCCGATCGGCCTCTCTCTGCCGCTCTTTCTCGCCGTGCTCGCCGCCACCGGCATCCTTGTCAACATCGCCCGGAGCACGCCGGGCCGGCTTGCCTATGCCGCGCTTCTCATCGTCGCCGGCCTGGCCGCGGTCGTCGAGGAGGCGAACCTGCTGTCGTTTCCGATCACGCTGCTCATGATCCTGTCAGCCGTTGCACTCGCAACCGACGCATCGTCTCGCGGACTCTGGCTGCCGCTCAGCGCCGCCGGGCAGTTGCTCGTCATCGGACCTTTGAGGCTGCTGCCGGACACGATCATGATGTTGCGCGCGAATGTGCTCATGCGCGCGCTGCTGATCTGGAGCGTCCCAGTGGCGCTCGGCTGTCTCTTCACCGCGTTGTTCGCCACGGCCAACCCGGTCATCGCGCAGTGGTTCGATGTCTTCGGTTCCGCAGAACGCGCTCCGGATCTCTCGATCGGGCGCGTCGTCTTCTGGTTCGTCGCATTGTCGATGATCTGGCCGTTCATCCATCTTCGCTGGCGGCAGCGCACCACCACGCCTGGCCACCCCTTGGAGCACGAGGCCGATCAGTCAGAATCTCTGCTGGCCGCGCTGCTCGGCCCCGCGACCGTGGTCCGATCGCTGATCCTGTTCAACATCCTGTTTGCCATCCAGACCGCGCTCGACGGCGTCTATCTGTGGGGACATGCTGCGCTTCCGAGCGGCGTGACCTATGCCGCCTATGCGCACCGCGGTGCCTATCTCCTGATCGTGACCGCGCTGCTCGCGGCGGCCTTCGTCATCGTTGCGGCTCGCTCCGAGATCACCGCAACCGGGTCGCCGCTCATTCGCCCGCTGATCTATCTCTGGGTGGCGCAGAACGTGGTGCTGGTCGTGTCCTCGATCCAGCGGCTGCACATGTATGTCGAGACCTACGCCCTGACCTACTGGCGGATCGCGGCCCTGATCTGGATGATCCTGGTTGCGGTCGGCCTGATCCTCATCGTGCTCAGGATCGCCCTCAACAAGCCTGGAGCGTGGCTGATCCGCATGAACCTGCTGGTGCTCTCCCTCACCCTCTACGGCTGCGCCTTCATCAATCTCGACGCGGCGATCGCCGACTACAACGTCAGCCACAGCCGCGAGGCCGGACAGAGCGGCCCCTCGATCGACAGCGCCTATCTGGCCTGGCTGGGGCCCCAGGCACTGCCGGCGATCGATCGCGCGATGCGGCTGTCGCCGAGCAATCAGCAGCTTTTGAGCGACCGTGACCGCCTTCTCCTGCTGCAGCAAAGCCAGATGGCGGCCTGGCGCTCCTGGAGCTTTCGCGGCTGGCGCTTGCAGCGCCATCTCGCTAAACATCCTCCGCAGGACCCCAGCTGATGTCACGCCCCGGAGCCCCGACCGTGTCCCCCCGTATCCTCATCGTCGACGATGACCCGCACATCAGGGAGGTGGTACGCGTGGCCTTGAGCAAGGCCGGCATGGCGGTGACCGAAGCCGCCGACGGCCGGGCCGCCCTGGTCAAGTTCACCGATGAGCGGCCCGACCTGATCGTGCTCGACGTCGGCATGCCGGAGTTCGACGGACTTGAAGTCTGCCGGCGCATTCGCAAAACCTCGCAGGTGCCGATCCTGTTCCTGTCGGCGCGCGACGAGGAGATCGATCGCATCCTCGGGCTCGAGATCGGCGGCGACGATTACGTCACCAAGCCGTTCAGTCCGCGAGAGCTGGTCGCCCGCGTCAATGTCATCCTGCGACGGGTGGCGACAGGCGGAGGCGGCCGCTCGGCGGAGCCCGAGGAGCTGGTTCATGGCCGGCTGCGGCTCGACCCGCAGCAGCACCTGGCCCAGTTCGGCGACACGCCGCTGACGCTCACGGCCCTCGAATTCAGCATCCTGCGCACGCTGCTGACGCGCCCCGCCGTCGTGTTCAGCCGCGAGCAGATCATGACCGCCGCCTATCAGCTCAACATCCAGGTCTCCGACCGCACCATCGACAGCCATATCCGCAACATCCGCGCCAAGCTCGCGGCCGCGCATTGCGAGGATGCCATCGAGACGGTCCATGGCGTCGGCTTCCGGCTCGGGCGCTGCGGCGCGCCATGATGGCTCCCAAGCCGAAGAAGAAGTGGCGGCCGTCGCTGGGACAGATCGTGTTCGGCGTCCTCGCGCTGGTGGCGACGCTGCCGCTCGTCGGGCTGTTCTTCTTCCGCATCTACGACAATCAGCTGATCCGCCAGACCCAGGCCGAGCTGATCGCACAGAGCCGCGTGCTGGCGGCCGTGTATGCCGAGGAGGTGACGGCCCGCCTCGCCTCCGGCATTCCGCTCGGCGCCGAGATCCCACTCGAAGCCCGACCCGATGCTTCGGACGAGGTGACGCCGATCCGCCCCCTGCTCGACCTCCTGGCCAATGATCTCTTCGTCCGCCGTCCAGATGCCCGCGAGGCGCTTCAGCCCGCCGATCCGGCCTATGTCGCGATCGGCGCGCGATTGGCGCCGATCATTCGCGAGACCCAGAAGGTCACCCTGGCCGGGTTTCGCGTGCTCGATCCGCAGGGCGTCGTGATCGCCGGTCGCGACGAGATGGGCAAATCGCTCGCCCATATCGACGAGGTCGCGGCCGCCCTGAAGGGCAAGTACAGTGCCGCGCTCCGGATCCGCATTCCCGACAAGGCGCCGCCCCCAATCTACTCGTTCAGCCGCGGTGTCGGCGTCCATGTCTTCTCCGCCATGCCGGTGATCGTCGACGATCACGTCGCGGGCGTCATCTATACCTCGCGGACGCCCCGCAACATCTTCGAGCATCTTTATGTCGAGCGCGGCAAGTTCATCGCCGCCGGGTCCGCCATCATCCTCACCACCCTGCTGGTGGGACTGATCGTGGCGCGCACGATCACCCGGCCGATGCGCGAGCTGGTCGATCGCGCCGGTCGGATCGGCCGCAACGATCCCGCCGGATTCCGGCCGCTCGCCCATTACGGCACGCGCGACTTCGCCGAGCTGGCGGAGCACTTTTTCGCGATGGCCGAGCAGCTCGCGCAACGCTCGAACTACATCAGGAGCTTTTCGGCGCATCTGACGCATGAGCTCAAATCGCCGCTGACCTCGATCAAGGGTGCGGCCGAGCTGCTGCTCGATTCTCTGGCCAGCCGTTCCGAAACGCTGACGCGCGCGGAGCAGGAGAAATTCCTCACCAATATCCTCGGCGACGCGGATCGTCTGGTGGCGCTGGCCCAGCGCCTGCGCGAACTGGCGCGGGCGGAGACGGTATCGACGGTCGAGCCCGGCACGGTCGCGGATGCCGTGGAGACGCTGCGACGGCGCTTTCCTTCGACCGTCATCGAGACGTCTGGCCCACTGGAGCGCAAGACAACGCTGTCCAACGAGACCGTGCTGATCGTGCTCACGCATCTGGTCGACAATGCCATTCGCCATGGCGCGCGGTACATCCGCCTCGACGCCGAGGACGGCGGCGATATCCTGGTCGTCCGCGCCAGCAATGACGGGGCTCCGATCTCGCCGGCGAACCGCGACCGCATCTTCGATGCGTTCTTTACGACCAGGCGCGAAAGCGGCGGCACCGGCATGGGACTGGCAATCGTGCGCGCCATCATGGCCGGCCATGGCGGCGAGATCGCGCTGCTCCCGGCCGATGCCGGAGTCTCGTTCGAATTGAGGATGCCGATCGATCGTGGCCCTCGCCGCGCATCGACTTGAGGTGGCGTCGTCCGATCAAAGATGCGTCGAGGTTGCCTACAGCTCCCGGCGCCAGCCAGCCAATCCCCATCGTCATCGGATCAAGACCGGTGAATTCCGCCCCTCGATCGTTTGTATGCAAGCAATATTCTCTCCTGCGCACCGGCCGCGGCGTCCGGACCAGCATGCCGCAGATCTGCAACGCAATTCCCAAATGACTCGGGCCCGCGATCCGCGTAAGCTCCGCGGCAATTGCACCAATGGCCCGCCTTCTGCCGCGGCCTTCGGGAGACCTTGATGAATTCGAGCCGTTTCGAGATCAATCGCCGCACCGCGCTTCTCACATCCGCTGCGATTGCCGCCAATGTCGTCAATCCGTTTCGCGCGTTTGCCCAGGAGACGCCGCGCAAGGGCGGCGTGTTCAACGCGCATTACGGCGCCGAGCAGCGGCAGCTGAACCCGAGCCTGCAGGCCTCGACCGGCGTCTACATCATCGGCGGCAAGATCCAGGAGAACCTCGTCGATCTCGATGCCGAGGGACAGCCGGTCGGCGTGCTCGCCGAAAGCTGGGAGGCCACACCCGACGGCAAGACCGTCACCTTCAAGCTGCGCAAGGGCGTCACCTGGCACGACGGCAAGCCGTTCACCTCTGAGGACGTCGCCTTCACCGCCATGAACATGTGGAAGAAGATCCTCAACTACGGATCGACGCTGCAGCTGTTCCTGACCGCCGTGGATACGCCCGATCCGCAGACCGCGATCTTCCGCTACGAGCGGCCGATGCCGCTCAACCTGCTGCTGCGCGCCCTGCCCGATCTCGGCTACGTCTCGGCCAAGCACATCTATGAGACCGGCGACATCCGACAGAACCCCGTGAACCTCGCGCCTGTCGGCACCGGCCCGTTCAAGTTCGTCAAATACGAGCGCGGGCAATATATCATCGCCGACCGCAACGCCGACTATTGGCGGCCCAACGCGCCCTATCTCGACCGCATCGTCTGGAAGGTGATCACCGATCGATCGGCCGCCGCAGCCCAGATGGAAGCCGGCGAACTGCACTACAGCCCGTTCTCCGGACTAACCATCTCGGACTTGGCGCGGCTCGGCAAGGACAAGCGCTTCATCGTCTCGACCAAGGGCAATGAGGGCAACGCCCGCACCAACACGCTGGAGTTCAACTTCCGCCGCAAGGAGCTGTCGGACGTCAAGGTCCGCCGCGCCATCGCGCATGCGATCAACGTGCCGTTCTTCATCGAGAACTTCCTCGGCGATTTCGCCAAGCTCGGCACCGGGCCGATCCCGTCGACCTCGACCGATTTCTATCCCGGCGCGAGCACGCCGCAATATCCCTATGACAAGGCCAAGGCGGCGGCACTGCTCGACGAGGCCGGCTACAAGCCTGCCGCGGGCGGCAGCCGCTTCTCGCTGAAGCTGCTGCCCGCCCCCTGGGGCGAGGATATCTCGCTGTGGTCGACCTTCATCCAGCAGTCGCTCGGCGAGGTCGGCATCACGGTCGAGATCGTCCGCAACGATGGCGGCGGCTTCCTGAAGCAGGTCTATGACGAGCATGCCTTCGATCTCGCCACGGGCTGGCACCAGTACCGCAACGACCCTGCGGTCTCGACCACGGTTTGGTACCGCTCAGGCCAGCCGAAGGGCGCGCCCTGGACCAACCAGTGGGGCTGGGACGACACCAAGATCGACAAGATCATCGACGACGCCGCGACCGAGGTCGATCCGGCCAAGCGCAAGGCGCTGTATGCCGATTTCGTCCGCGAGGCCAATACCGAGCTGCCGGTATGGATGCCGATCGAGCAGATCTTCGTCACCGTCATCACGGCGAAGGCGCGCAACCACTCGAACACGCCGCGCTGGGGATCGTCGAGCTGGCACGATCTCTGGCTTTCCGCCTGAGCCGAACTCCGTCAGGATGTGGCCATGCGCATCTTGAGCCTTGCGGGGCGGCGACTGGCCGCCTCGATCCCCACTCTGTTCCTGATCCTGATCGGCGTCTTTCTGCTGCTGCAACTCGCGCCGGGCGATACGGTCGACGCGATGATGGCCCAGATGGGCGGCGGCGACGCGGCCACCGCGCGCGAGCTGCGCCGCTTCTACGGCCTCGACGTCTCCGTCCCGGTCCAACTTGCCAACTATCTGTGGCGGCTGGTGCGGCTCGACCTCGGCTTCTCCGCGATCTATGGCAAGCCGGTCGCCGCTGTGATCCTGGAGCGTCTGCCGCCGACGCTGCTGCTGATGACCTCAGCCCTGTCGTTTGCGTTCTTCTTCGGCCTCGTCCTCGGGGTGATCGCTGCGCGCGGCGTCAACCGATGGCCTGATACGCTGATCTCGACCGTCGGCCTGATCTTCTACGCCACGCCGTCGTTCTGGTTCGGCCTGATGGCCATCGTGGTGTTCTCGATCTATCTGCAATGGCTGCCCGCGGGCGGCTTCGAGGACATCGGCGTGGTCAGGACCGGGATCTGGCGCGTGCTGGATATCGCCAGTCATCTGGTGCTGCCATCGCTGACGCTCGGCCTGATCTTCCTGGCGATCTATCTGCGCATCATGCGCGCGTCCATGCTCGAGGTGCTCAACCTCGATTTCGTGCGCACGGCGCGCGCCAAGGGCCTCGACGAGACCCGCATCATCACCCGCCATGTGCTGCGCAACGCGCTGCTGCCGATGGTGACCCTGATCGGGCTGCAGGCCGGGACGATGCTCGGCGGCTCCGTTGTGGTGGAAACGGTGTTCTCGCTGCCGGGTCTCGGGCGCCTCGCCTACGAATCGGTGGTCCAGCGCGACCTCAATACGCTGCTCGGAATCGTGTTCGTGTCGGCGCTGCTGGTGATCCTGGTCAACTTCATCACCGACTTGCTTTATGCGCGGCTCGATCCGCGCATCACGGCGGAGAGTTGAGCATGGGCCCAGTGAAGCGCTATTTCCGCAGTCCCGCCGCGGTTCTCGGCCTCGTTCTGCTGCTGATCGTCATCGGCATGGCGCTCAGTGCCGGCTATTTCTATCCGCGCGATCCGCTGGCGCTCGCCGGCCGTCCCCTGATCTGGCCGTTCGCCAATCCGCGCTTCCTGCTCGGCACCGACAATTCCGGCCGCGACATCGCCGCCCAGATCTTCCACGGCGCCCGCATCTCGCTCCTGATCGGCGGCGTGGCCACGCTGATCGCGGTCACGATCGGTGTGATGGTCGGAGCGCTTGCCGGCTTTTATGGCGGATGGATCGACAACGTCCTGATGCGCATCACCGAGGCGTTTCAGACATTGCCGAACTTCGTGCTGCTGCTGGTGCTCGTGGCGGTGTTCGGCTCGACGCTGACGACGGTCACCATCGCGGTCGGCATCGTTGCGTGGCCCGCACCGGCGCGGCTCACGCGGGCGGAATTCCTGTCGCTGCGCAGCCGCGAGTTCGTCCAGGCCGGCCGCACGCTCGGCATGCGCGACACGCAGCTGATGCTGCGTGAAATCCTGCCCAACGCGCTGCCGCCGGTGATCGTCTATGCCGGCGTGGTGATGGCGGTTGCGATCCTCTTGGAAAGCGCGCTCGCCTTCCTGCGGCTGTCCGATGCCAACGTCGCCTCCTGGGGCAATCTGATCGGCCTCGGGCGCGACGTGCTGCGCGTGCAATGGTACGTCTCGGCGATCCCTGGCGTCGCCATTCTGATCACCGTGCTCGCGGTGTCGCTGGTCGGCCAGGGCCTCAACGATGCGCTGAACCCGCGGCTGAAGCAGCGATGAGTTCGTCCGAGCCCATTCTCACCGTCGACCGCCTTAGCGTCCGCCTGCCCCCGGGAGCCGACCGCACGCACGCGATCACCGAAGTCTCGCTGTCGGTCGCCGAAAACGAGCTCGTGTGCATCGTCGGCGAATCCGGCTCCGGCAAGTCAATGCTGGCGAACACCATCATGCGGCTGCTGCCGGAGAGCGTGACCACGGATGGCGGGCGCATGCTGTTCGGCGGCCGCGATCTCTGCACGGCCACGGCGGCCGAGATGCGCCGCATCCGCGGCGCTGACATCGCGATGGTGTTCCAGGAGCCGATGACGGCGCTCAATCCGTTGCGCACGATCGGCGATCAGATCGGCGAAGTCCTGGACATCCATACTGATCTGTCGAAAGCCGACATCAGATCACGCGTGCAGTCCCTGCTCTCCGACGTCAACATCCCGGATCCGCTCCGCGCGGCAAAAGCCTATCCGCACGAGCTGTCCGGCGGGCAGCGCCAGCGCGCGATGATCGCAATGGCCTTGGCGCTCGATCCGAAGCTCCTGATCGCCGACGAGCCGACCACGGCGCTCGACGTCACGACGCAGGCCCAGATCCTCAAGCTGATCCGCGAGCTGCAGCAGCGGCGCAAGACCGCGGTGCTGTTCATCACCCACGATTTCGGCGTCGTCGCCGAGATCGCCGACCGCGTCGTGGTGATGCAGCATGGCGTCGTGGTCGAGCACGGTCCTGCGAAACAGGTGCTGCGCAACCCGCAGCACCCGTACACAAGGCAGCTGATCGCCGCCGTCCCCCCGGTCGCGGCGCCTCTTCCGCGCAAACTGTCGGACGAGACCATTCTCGCGCTGTCCGGCATCACCAAGACCTATCGGACCGGGGGATTTCTTGGCCGCGGCGCGCGCGTCACCCATGCGGTCAGGGATGTCTCGTTGACGCTGCCGAAGGGCGCGACGCTCGGCATCGTCGGTGAATCCGGCTCCGGCAAGTCGACCCTCGCGCGCTGCATCATCCGCCTGCTCGATCCTGATGCGGGATCGATCCTGATCGATGGGCAGGACTGGGCCCGCCTGTCGCGCGGCGAGATTCGCGGGCGGACCCGGCAGATGCAGATGGTGTTCCAGGATCCGTTCGCGTCGCTCAATCCGCGCCGCAAGGCCGCCGAGCTGGTCGCGCAGGGGCCGATCATCCACGGCACGCCCCGACACCAGGCGCTGGCCGAGGCGCGTGAGCTGTTCGAGCTGGTGGGGCTCGACCCCTCCGCCGCCGATCGCTTTCCGCACGAATTCTCCGGCGGTCAGCGCCAGCGCATCGGCCTGGCGCGCGCGCTCGCACTGAAGCCGGCGGTGCTCGTCGCCGACGAGCCGGTCTCCGCGCTCGACGTCTCCGTGCAGGCGCAAGTCCTTCGGCTGCTCACGGACCTGCGCGAGCGGCTCGGCCTGTCGATCATCTTCATCACCCACGACCTGCGCGTGGCGGCGCAGATCTGCGACCTCGTGGCTGTGATGAAGGATGGCGTCGTCGTCGAGCACGGGCTGACCGGCGACGTGTTCGGACGCCCGCAGCATCCCTACACGCAGGCCCTGCTCGAGGCCATTCCGGGCGGCGACTTCGCCCGGACGGCCCAGAACTAACAACGGCTGACAAGGGCTGAACGCTACGCGATCTCGCGGGCGTCGCGATAGCGATAGAGCAGCAGCATCAGCGGCGCGAACGGCCGCAGCAGCGCGTGCGCGGGGATCGTGACCGGCTCCGTGAACGGCAGCGCCAGCTCGTCGGCCGGAACGCCGCGGACGGCCTTTGCAAGCTCGGCGCCGAGCGGGATCGTCAGCGCGACGGCGCGTCCGTTGCAGCCGGTCCAGCCATAGGCATCCGGGCCGAGACGATGGATGCGCGGCATGTAGTCGGTGGTCATGCCGACATAGCCGTTCCAGACATAGTCGAACTTCACCTCGCCGATCTGTGGCCACAGCCGCTGCATACGGTCGGATACTCGAGCCTTGAGCCGCTCGACCTTGTTGCCGAGGCCGATCACGGCGCCGCCGGTCACCAGCCGGTTGCGGGCATCGTAGCGGGCGAAATAGAGCTCGCCATGGGTGTCCGACATCGCCTGCCGCGCCGGGATGATCGTCTTGCGCACATTGTCCGACAGCGGCTGCGTCGCCATCTGCCAGGACAGCACCGGCATCACCTCATGCGCGATATCAGGCGCCAGCGCCTTGGAGAACTCGCCGCTATAGGCATTGCTGGCCAGCACCAGCGCACCCGCTGACAGCTCACCTTGCGCCGTGCGCACCACCCAGCGATCACCCCGCCGGGCAAAATCGATCACCGGAGAGCGCGCGTAGATCCGGCCGCCCAGGCTCAGCACGGTGCGCGCAAGACCGCGCGCCAGCGCGAGTGGATTGATGTGCCCGCCGGTCCTGTTCCAGAAGCCGCCATGCCATGCATCCGAACCGAGCATGTCGCGCGCCTGGTCGCGCGACAGCAGCTCGACATCAGCGCCAAATTTCGACCACTGCCTGAACCGGCGCTCGGCGATCTTGATGCGGCCGGGAGAATGCACCGGCTGCACCCAGCCGCTCTGCTCGTACTCGGCCTCGATGTTGTAGCGCCTGACGGTGTCGAACAGCGTGGACGCGCTGTCGCGCAGCATGGCGACGAAGCGCTCGCCCGCCGCGCCGTGGCGCGCGATGAGATCCTCGGGATCGGGACGCGAGAGCGTCGGAATCACCTGGCCGTTGTTGCGGCCCGAGGCGCCCCAGCCCGGCTCCATCGCCTCGATGATGGCGACGTCCGTGCCCGCCTCGCGCAGATGCAGCGCCGTCGACAATCCGGTGAATCCGCCGCCGATGATCACGACATCGGCGTGCGCACTGCCCTGAAGCGAGGGCAGATCAGGCCCTGGCGGCGTCTGCGCAGCCCACAGCGACGGCGGCCATTGGACGTTTTCCGTTGTCATGTTCATCGCGGACGGCTCATCCTTGCTGCTCGACCTCCCTCACGGAGATCGATCTTGCCTTGCGCCGGGCGGCAGGCGCCACCGGTTGCGGCGCATAGGTCGATTGGGCATAGTTCGGCCGCCAATATGCCAAGTTCGGTGCAAGGAGACAAACGCGTGGCCCTGAAGAACGTCATCGGTATCGATCACGCTGTTGTCGTGGTGAAGGATCTCGACGCGGCAGCCGAGACATGGAAGCGGCTCGGCTTCACCCTGTCGCCGCGCGGCACGCACAGCGCCAAGATGGGATCCGGCAATTACACCATCATGCTCGATCCGGATTATATCGAGTTGCTCGGAATCCTCGCCGAGACCGATCACAATGTGCCCACCCGCAACTTCCTCGCCCAGCGCGGCGAAGGGATTGAGCGCATCGCCTTCACGGCGGTGGATTCCGCCGCAGGCGCCGAGGAGATTCGCGCCAATGGATTCGAGCCGATCGGCCCCATCGACTTCGAGCGCCCGGTGCCGCTGCCGGACGGTACGCTCTCGGCCGCGAAGTTCCGCGTGTTTCAATGGCCCGTGGCGGAGACGCCCGGTGGCCTGCGCATCTTCGCCTGCCAGCACAAGACCCGCGAGACGGTGTGGATTCCGGAGTTGATGAGCCACGCCAACGCCGCCAAGCGGCTGAAGCAGGCGCTGATCGTGACGCCCGATCCGGCCAAGGATGCCGCACATCTGTCGCGCCTGATCGATCGTGAAGGTCAGGGCGAAGCCGATGGCGCCGTGACGGTTGCCTCGGGCGGCGACCGCGCCGATTTCGTGTTCCTGACCAGGGACCAACTGGCGGTACGCTATCCCGGGGTTTCACTGGCCGGGCTGCCCGAGCGCGGCGGCGCCGGCCTCGTGCTGGCCTCGCATGATCTCGCCGCCTCTGAAAAGGCGCTGGGCACCGCGGCGGTGCGCAGCGGAAGCAGCATCGTGGTGCCGCCGGCCGCGGCCACCGGCACCCTGCTGGCCTTCGTGGCCGGCTGATCGACGGCAGATTGCGGCCGCGCCCTCTGCGGCCGCAACGATCTCATTCTGCCGGCTGGAACATGGCCGGACGGCCGCGCTGGCTGTCGAGCCAGCCCACCAGCCGATCCATCAGGCCGCCACCGCTCGACTCCGATGGCTGCGCGGACGACACGAACGGATCGCAATGACACTTTGCACCGCCCGCGCGCGCCATCTTCGCGACGGCCTCGGTCATCGCCGGCGCGCCGCAGGTATAGACGACGTCGTTCGGCGAGATCTCGGGCATGTGTTCGGTCGGGCGGCCGCTGCGAATCGCGGGCGAGACGTTCTGCGGCTCCGACACGATCGGGATGATCTTGACGTTCGGAAACCGCGCCAGCCGGCACAGCGCCTGATGCATGTAGAATGACTGCAGCGTGCGCGACACCACGATGAAGACGATCTCGCGCTTCGGATTCTCTGTGATGGCGGCGACCGCGATCGCCCACATCGGCGCGAAGCCGGTGCCGCTCGCGACCAGGATGATCCGGCCGCGATGCTTCTGCCGGAAGAACGCGGTGCCCAGCGGCGCGGTCAGCTTGACCCGATGACCAACCTGAATGTCGCGACCGAGCGCTGATGACACCAGGCCATCCTTCAGGATGCGGATGTGCAGATAGAGGAGATGGCTGTCGGGGGCACCGACCATCGGATAGGTCGGGCTGTAACAGCGCGTCGGGAATCCGCGATACTGCACCTTGGCGTATTGACCGGGGAAGAAACGCAGTGGCTTCGGCATTTCGAGGGTGACGCCGACGACGTCGGGCGCGAGGCGCACGAGATCACCCACCTCGCAATTCATCGTCACCGTCTCGGGCACGGGCTCGGTGATGATCTTCAGGTCCGACACCACGCGCGCCTGGCAGGCGTGAGCCATGTCGCCTTCCATGCCGCCGAACAGCTTGCCGTCGACAACCGTCACCTTGCAGGAGCCGCAGATTCCACTTCGGCAGTCATGGGGCAGATCCACGCCACTGTTGATGGCGCCGTCGAGCAGGATATCGCCCACATTCGCGTAGAACGTTTCCCTGTTGTACTGGATTTTGCAAATCTTACCCATCACTGCACCTCAAGTCGCATCGGCCGGATCTGCCTCGTATGTCGGATCTGAGTGTGATCGAAAGCCGCGACTCGCATGAAGACACCGTCCTTGATCGGAACGTCGTACTTACTTTTCGTGTCTAATTTGCGGGCAATCTCCAGCGTCCAATGGCCGGCTGCCCACCGCGCTGCGCAACGGATGTCGGCGCGGTCGCCGGTGAACTCGCCGGCGACGAGAACGCCAGGCACCACTGTCCCGATCGGTGTCTGTGCGTCCGCTTCAGCGGAATAAGGCACCGATTCGGCCTCTGTCATGAACCATCGCGAGCCTTCGCTCTCGCCGATGTTCGGATCGAGATTGATCTCGCCCATCGCCGCGGTCATTGCCGTCACGTCCTTTGGAAGGCGCTTCGGTCTCACACCCCGATTTCCAAGCCTCGCAGCCTCCCTGTCGATCACGAAATTGTCCGAATAGTTCGCGGTGCCCGGATCGGGCGCAAAGCCGCCTTTATAGGGCGCGAGGCCCTTGATCTGATCCGGCGTCGGCTCGGCCGGCGGACCGAAATGGTTGTCGTCCATCCATCCGGTCGGGCCGCCGCTCGTCGCCTTCCACAACCAGGCGTCGGCATAGAGATTCGGTGCCGGCGTGTAGTGAATGCCGCGGCCCGACAGCGTCGCCGGCTTGTCCGGCATCGGCTGCGAGCTCATGTGGAAGGTTCGGTCAGCGGCCAGGGTGATCGGCAGCGTCGTGAACAGCAGCGAGAACTTGTCCTCGTTGTAGTCGTTCTCGTCGCCCTTCTCGAAGCCGTTGTGCAGCAGATGCCAGCCATCGGCCTTCTTGATCAGCGGCAACTGTTTCAGCGACCGCGTCGGATCTTCCCAGATCACGAGGAAGTAGACCCAGGTGCCGTCATGCGCGGCCTTGATCCACACGCGCGACTCGCCGGTGCCGTCGAAATTGTCGCCCTGGTTGGTCGTCACCATGTGCGGCTGGATGTTGCGCCAGACGCGGTCCGACGAATCGCCGTCGAGCGTCGGCGCATCCGAGCTGGCGATTCGATAAACCGTGACAGTGTCCTCGGCGTAGTAGTCGGCGGCGAACATCGCCGAGCCGATCACGATGGCTGCGGCCGTCGCGACCATGAAAGGGTTCGCCTGGAAGCTCGGATTGCGGCGTCGGGAATTGCCTTTCGTCGGCGCGGGCGGACGCGTGCGGACCGGCGGCATGCGCTGCTCGGGACGCCCTCGCATCGGCTCCTCCATCCGTCGCGGCGCCGGAATCGATTCGCGCGGCCCGGGCCGTGCGGCGGGTGCTGCGGGTTTCTTTGGCGGCGCCTCGGCTTCCTCGAGCTTTTCAGACTGCTCGACCAGCATGGTGAGAAGTTCAACCGGATCGAGCTTCGGCGGCGGCGGCGGCAAGGGTGCAGGACGGAACACGCGATAGAGCTGCATCTTTCCACCGATGGCGAAGTGGACCAGGACGTGGAGCACCACGAAAGCCGGGATGACCCAGGTGGCGTACCAATGAATCATCATCGTGGCGTAGCCGGAGGCCACGCCGAAGAACAGCAGGCCACCGGTGATGATCAGCGTCGCCATCGAAAGGAACAGCACCCAGTGCAGCATCACGCTGATCGAGCCCAGCCGCGCCGGCCGGCGGCCGAGCAGACCCTTGAAACGCATCTTGTCGATGGTGACGCGGCGGCCGAGCCCGGATTTGGCGATGTAGATCATGTAGGCCACCGCGACGCTCGCGAGCACAACTCCCGCGGGCATGTGCCAGGTCCAGGTCCGATGCCGCGGCAGCAGCCAATCGAGATTGTTGGCGATCCAGGCGTGCCCCGGCGCCTCCGTGGCCATGCGCAGGCCCGTCAGGAACGCAATCACGGTCGCGCCCACCAGCGTCCAGTGCAGCAGGATCGTCCCGTAGTCGGTCTTTCGGATCTTCATGCGCGCGTCTCCCGACCTGTGCGCACGCAATCGGCGCGTCTCACCGAAGAACCGGTGACCGAATTTCGTTTCAGCGGGTCGATCCCGCACCGGATGGTCGTCGAATACGCACCCCTGACATGCGCTCCCCGATCCGAATGCAATCCCGCATCACGCGTCCCGATGATGGTGATGTAGTCCAACAACTCTTCGTCCCCCGGATACTCTCAGTGAGCAACTTTGTCGTTTGACATTGGCGTTAAGAAACCGCGCCGCCCTCCACGCCGATCGTTGCCACGCTACGATTCATCGCGACCGCTTGGATCACGCCTGTGATTGGTCAGTTGTTGCGGCCCGAGCCGGTGACGGGTTGCTCGGATCGCATGAGAACTGGCCCGCTTTGTCCTCCCTATTTTGTTCGGCCGCAGTCGTCAGACCGACCGGCGCATCGAGGCGACGCGTTCGCTGAAAGAACGCATCGACGCTGGCCGAGTGTGCTGGTCGCGCGTCCCGAGTTTGGCGTGGGAAGCTGGATGTCCATGTGTTGCCGCCGTCACCATGGTCGTCCTCCGCACCGCCGTCGAGTACCGCACACTCGTGGTGACAACGCCTGTGCATTGCACCGCAGGAAGATTTATTCGCCTTCGTGGCGTCATTCGGCCCAGACCGCGACCAATGAGCACAGAAGCAAGGTGATAGCCGGACGAATGTGTGACAGGCGTTCTGCGCAGATGATCGCCATTCAGTCGCAACTATCGAAGATCGCGAACGGATTTCGCGCGCCATCGACCGCCGCGAACAGTGCCGCATTGTTCATCGACCGCGTCAGGCTTTGCCGTCTCCCGGAGATTTCACCCCCGCAATGCTGAGACAGAAAGGGCTGCGTGTCTCATTGTTGCCGGAAAATCGTCGGCATCGACTGTCAATAGCGCTGATTGAAGCACTAGCCTTGGGAGACGCGCCTGGATGAGTCTGGCTCAAGACCGCCCCCGAAAAAAAGCCGCGGCTGCCTTAACTGACCTTCTCTCGGGAAGCGACGATCCGGTGACGCACGGCTTGCGCCAGGCCATCAAGCGCATGGCCGGCATTGGCGTGTTCAGTGGCGTCATCAACATCCTGATGCTCTCCGGCTCGGTTTATATGATGCAGGTCAATGACCGCGTCGTTCCGAGCAAGAATCTCGCGACGCTCATCGGCCTTTCGGTGATGATTCTGGCCGCGTACTTGATCCAGGGCTATTTCGACGCGCTGCGCTCGCGCATGCTGTGCCGGGTCGCCACCGTATTCGACGCGAGCCTGCAGGACGCGATTCATCACGCCTTGGCCACGCTGCCCCTGCGCGGCACCAAGCCGATGCTGATGCAGCAGCCGTTGCGCGATCTCGACCAGCTCCGCGCCTTCATGTCGAGCATGGGGCCGACCGCCTTTCTCGACATGCCCTGGATTCCGATCTTCCTGATCGGCATGTTCCTGTTCCACCCGCTGATCGGCGTCACCGCCATCATCGGCACGGTGGGAATCATCTCGATGACGATGGTCACCGACCGGCTGTCGCGGCAGGCCAGCAAATCCGCCAGCGACACCAGTGCCGCGCGGCAGGTGCTTGCCGACGCCACCCAGCGCAATGCCGAGGTGATTCGCGCGCTTGGAATGCTGGATCGCTTCTCGGCGCGCTGGAACGCCGTCAACGAGCGCTATCTGAAGGATAATATCCGCGCGAGCGACGTCTATTCCAATCTTGGCGCAGCCGCCAAGGTGCTGCGCTACGTGCTGCAGTCGGGCATGCTCGGCATCGGCGCGGCGCTGGTCGTCTCCGAGCAGGCGTCCGGCGGCGTCATGATGGCCTCTTCGATCCTGATGGGCCGCGCACTCGCTCCGATCGAGATCGCGCTCGGCAGCTGGAAGCAGCTGGTCGCCGCGCGCCAGGGCATCGCGCGCCTGCGCGACGTCTGCAGGGCCACCGCGAAGCCGGAAGCGCCTCCCGTCGCGCTGCCGCGCCCCTGTCGCGAGCTGACTGTCCAGGAGCTGACGGTGTCGGCCCCCGGCACGGATCGCCCGATCGTTCACAATGTGTCTTTCTCGATCAAGGCCGGCACGGGTCTCGCGTTGCTCGGGGCAAGCGCGTCCGGCAAGACCTCGCTGTCAAAGGCGCTCGTCGGCATCTGGCCCGCGCTCAATGGCAGCGTGCGTCTCGACGGCGCGGCCCTCGATCAGTGGAGCAACGAGGATCTCGGCCGCCACATCGGCTACCTGCCGCAGGACGTCGCGCTGTTCGACGGCAGCATCGCCGACAACATCTGCCGCTTCGACGAGAATGCGAGTTCGGATGCGATCTTGAAGGCGGCGCAGATCGCCGGCGTGCACGACATCATCCTGCGGCTGCCGGAAGGCTATTCGACGCGAATCGGCCAGGGCGGCATGTCGCTGTCGGCCGGACAGCGACAGCGCGTCGGTCTTGCGCGCGCGGTGTATGGCGATCCGTTCCTCATCGTGCTCGACGAGCCGAATGCCAATCTGGACACCGACGGTGAGAACGCGCTGAGCCGCGCCATTCTGATCATGCGGCAGCAGAACCAGAGCATCGTCATCGTCATCTCGCACCGGCCGAGCGCGCTCAATGCGCTCGACATGGCGCTCGTGCTGTACGAGGGCAAGGCGATCGCCTTCGGTCCGTGTCAGGAGATCTTTGCCCGCGTCGCGGGCGCCAAGGCGCCCGCCGGCCCCGCCGTCGCGCACGCTGCCGCGGCGCCGAGGGTTGCCGCTCCGGCGGCAGCGCCAAATCCGAACGCCAGAATGCTTCGTCGCGCCGCCCCAGCAGAAAGCGCTTGATCAATGAAACACATCAACGACTTCAGGCCCTTCGATGACGACGACTATGTGCGGCCGAAAACGCGCGCCGTCGGTCCGCAGGGCGATGCTCTGATCCTCGAGCTGCAGCGGCTGCAGGGTGCGTTCGACGACGGCTCCGACGAGGATCCGCGGGCGCGTCGCGGCTCACGCGACAGCGGCAAGAAGCGCCGGCGTCCGCCGCCGGCCCAAGCCCGCGTCAAGCCGCGCAAGAAGAAGGGCAGCACGATGGGTCGCGCGCTGTCGCTGTTCGGACTCGGCGCCCAGGAGCCGCGGGAGCGACGCGGCGAAGGCATCCGCGAAATGGACTGGCAACGGCCCGCACCGGTGCGCGGCTACGAGCCGGAGCTGGCACCGCCGCCGCGCCATGCACCCGCGCGCGTGCCGACCAACAATATGGCCGTGGTCGACGTCCGAGACGCACGCCGCGACGGCGGCTTCGGTGACGCGCCCCGACTGGGACAGCAGAACCTCCCTGCCCGTCTCGGCCAGGTGCCGGCCGTTCCGCAAACCGGAGTCCGCCGGCTGGTCGGCACCGCCGGCACGGCGTTGACGACCGGCATGACGTTCATTGCCACCCAGGGAACGGCCGCCACTCTCGACGATGATTCGGACGAACTGCTGGTTCCACGCGTCGGCCGGATGTTCGAGAATGAGCTGCGCCTCGGCCTGCGCGTCCTGCTCGTCGCTGCCGTGTTCGGCGGCGGCTGGCTGACCCTGGTGCCGCTGGCCGGCGCGATCGTCGTTCCGGGCAATCTCGTCGTGCAGTCCAACGTGAAGGCCATCCAGCATCCGACCGGCGGCATCATCGCCGAGATCAAGGTCGACAACGGCAAGCGCGTTGCCGCCGGCGATCTGCTCGTGCGGCTCGACAACACCCAGAGCCAGGCCCAGCTGCAGTCGATCACCAAGCAGCTGAACGAGCAGCGCGCCAAGATCGCCCGCCTGTCCGCGGAGCGCGACGGTCTGGAGCTGCCGGACTATCCGACCACGCTGACGTCACGCGGGGACGATCCTCACGTTCGTGCGGTCATCGCCTCGGAGAACACCCTGTTCAAGGCGCGAGCCGTCACGCGCAAGAGCCAGAAGGATCTGCTGCAAGGCCGCATCGTCCAGCTCAACAACGAGATCGCCGGCATGGAGGCGCAACTCGATTCGAAGACCAAGCAGATCGACCTCATCAAGGGAGAGCTGGCGGGTGTTCAGGACCTCTACGACAAGCGCCTCGTCCCGCTGACGCGATTGACGACGCTGCAGCGGGAGGCCGCACGAATCGACGGCGAACGCGGCCAGCTGGTGTCGAGCGTCGCGGAGACGCGGTCCAAGATCAGCGAAGCCGAGCTGCAGACGGTCAAGATCGATCAGGATTTCCGCAGCGAAGTGGTCAAGGATCTCAGCGAGGCCCAGGCCAAGGAAGGCGATCTGGTCGAGAAAGGCGTCGCCGCCCGCGACCAGTTGGACCGCATCGAGATGCGCGCGCCCAACTCCGGCACGATCCACCAGCTTGCGGTTCACACCATCGGCGGCGTCATCAAGCCCGGCGAGACGGTGATGGAGCTGGTCCCCGATTCGGACGAGCTGCAGGTCGAAGGACACGTGCAGCCGAAGGACATCGATCACGTCCACACCGGACAGGATGCGATGGTCCACTTCAACGGCTTCAACCAGCACACGACGCCGAAGTTGAGCGGCCAGGTCTCGTTCGTATCGCCCGACATCACCAACGATCCGCGAACAGGTTCGACATTCTACACGGTCAGGATCACGCTGTCCGACGAGGAGCGAAAGCGGCTCGGCAACGTCAACTTGTTGCCCGGCATGCAGGCGGAGGTCTATGTCCAGACCGGCAGCCGCACGATGCTCAGCTATCTGATGAAGCCGGTTCTCGATCAGTGGCGGCGCGCCTTTGTGGAGTAATCGGGCCTGACAAGCCGCGGTCTGCGCGCTCTTCCGCAGGGAACGCAGACCGCATCGGCCATTCAGCATGAACGTTGCAAATTTTCCCCGCACCTCGGACCCGACGATGGTGCCGACAATTGCGATCCCGCATGCCGACGCCCAGCAGGGCGTGCGCGCAGGCGTGGCCGGGCAATCGACAAGGCCGCGGCTGCCGCCCCCGTCCGCCGTGCCGACACAGGAGGGTCCACAGGGCCTCCGCTTCGATTTCAACGATGGCTGCCGGGTCATGCTGCCCGACAACGGGCAGGCCTGGCGCGTCAGGATGAGCGATCTCGAGACCGCCAACGTCCTGTTCGACATCGATCTGCGTTCGGGGCACGTCAACAGCAGCAAGCGCTACTTCATCCCGTTCCGGCTCGAGGTCTGGTCGGGGCAGGAGCTGCTGCTGCGGCACGACTACAATGCCGCCGATCGAGACGTCCTGATCCAGTTTCCGGTCGGCACCATCGGCGACATCATCGGCTGGCTGAGCTACGCGGTGAAGTTCAAGGAGCTGCACCAGTGTCGTCTCACCTGCGCGATGGGAGAGCCGCTGATCGCGCTGTTCCGCGCCGCCTATCCTGACATCACGTTCGTAACGCACGAGATGATCCAGCCGGAGCGCTATTACGCCACCTACTCGGTCGCACTGTTCTTCGATGACGCCGAGCAGGTTTATCAACCCTGCGACTTCCGCCAGGTTGGATTGCATCGGACCGCGGCGCATATTCTCGGCGTCGATCCGGCGGAGCGCCCGCCGCGCATCGCGCTCAGTGAGGACAGCCGTCCCATCGCGGAGCCGTATGTCTGCATCGCGGTGCAGGCAACGACGCAATCCAAGCATTGGAACAATCCGGGCGGCTGGGAAAGCATCGTCGGTTTTCTCAAGGCGACCGGCTACCGCGTGGTCTGCATCGATCAGAAGGCGGAGCACAGCAACGGCCCATTTCGAACGCGGATCCCGGCCGGCGCCGAGGATCAGACCGGCGACCGACCGCTGCAGGAGCGCGCCCGCTGGTTGAGACACGCCGAGTTCTTCATCGGTCTTTCCTCAGGCCTGTCCTGGCTGGCCTGGGCTGCGCGCACGCCGGTCGTGCTGATCAGCGGCTTCACCCATCCCACCAACGAATTCGCGACCCCCTATCGCATCATCAACCATCACGCCTGCAACAGCTGCTGGAATGACGTCCATCATCGCTTCGATCACCAGGACGCTCTCTGGTGTCCGCGCTGGAAGGACACGCCCCGGCAATTCGAATGCACGCGCCTGATCAAGGCCGAGCAGGTCGAGGGCATGTTGCGCCGAATCCCCGGCTTCGGGCAGGGATTGCGCCCGCAGCCGCGCCCGCCGACATCGACGAATCAGCAGGCTGCGCAGCCCATGCCGGACGATGCGGGCTACGCAGCAAGCGGGGCCACAGGCCCGGCCGGCGCCGAGGAGCCGATCGCACTTGCTGCATTGCTGGCCCGCCCGCGCGGCGAGGTCCCGCATGGCGGCCTCGCTGTCGGCGTGACCGTCGCCGCCGGCAGACTGCTGGATCAGGCCGCCGCAACCATTGCGCAAGGCGACCGCAGCGCCGGCGCCAGCGATCTGGCCGGCGCGCTGCAGAACTACAAGCAGAGCATCGATATCGTCAGGCACCTGACGCAGGCCGACCCGGACAATGCCGGCTTCCAGCGCAACCTGTCGGTCGCCTTGAACCGCATCGGCGCCGTGCTGTTCGTTCAGCGCAACCTTCAGGGCGCACTTGCCGCCTATTCTGCCAGCCTCGGCATCGTCCAGAAGCTGACGGCGGCCCATCCCGGCAATGTGAGCTTCCGGCGTGATCTCGCCTGGTGCCACGCTCTGCTGGCCGACGTGCTCGGGGC
This sequence comes from Bradyrhizobium sp. SSBR45G, assembly GCF_030159255.1. Classification (GTDB taxonomy): domain Bacteria; phylum Pseudomonadota; class Alphaproteobacteria; order Rhizobiales; family Xanthobacteraceae; genus Bradyrhizobium. Next base: position 603,420 of record NZ_BSCT01000001.1, read on the forward strand.
CATGGGCCGCCATGCCGAAGCCTTCGAGCAGCGTCGTTCCAACGCGGCATTGATCACGCAACTCGCCACCGCCGTTCCCAGCGATTCGTCGCTGCAGCAGGCGTTGGCAATGTCTTACCAGAGCCTGGGTGATGCCTTCGTCCCGCTCGGCAACATCGACGGCGCGTTGACCGTCTACAGGATCAGCCTCGGGCTGACCAAACGCGGGCTCGATGCAAACGGGCAGGATCCGGCCTGGAACAGGCTCTACAGCAGCCTGCTGCAGAAAATCCGGGACGCGCTGCTCGCACAGCGCCAAGCCGCGCCGCCGTCCTGAGTTCGCAGGCGAGGCGATGTCGGCCTAAGAGGCATCCACGTCCAGCGCCATGAGGCATGGCCGCTGATCGCAGCGGGGTTCGCCTGCACGCGAGTGATGCGCATGCCGCCTCTCCAGAGCCGTCGAGCCCCCTGCGACACTTGACAAGCTCTGCGACCTAGTCGCAGCAGCAACTGCGCATCGGTGGGATGCAGGCAGCATCGTGACGAGAACATGCAGCTCGCGTCAGGCCGATGCAGACCACATCCCTCGCTTACCCCTGAAAATCAATCACTTAGCGGCGGATTTCGGCGCATCGTTCACAGCTCCGCGATGCCCGAACAACAACATATTTGCGGACTCCCCAACGCCTCTTTTGGCCCGATTGCTTGGAGCATATAGCGAGGTGCGACAAATTAGCGCGCGGCAGATTGGCGCGCGACACAGCATCGCACAGGCGCGGCGCGCAACTCGAACGCGCGGCGCGTCCTGCGGCAGGGCCGATGCAGTTCCGCATCGTCTGGCCAGTTTCGGTACGGGGCCCTGCCGGGCGTCGGATGAACTTGGGGAGAGATGATCCATGGCGAATAACACCTTCAACCCGACGGCCCTGGCCAACGGTACGTCGAACCTGCTGGTGCGTGCCTCCGCGCTCAATCTGTCGACGGACCTGGTGCAGGCAGGCGTCGTGTTCAACGATGCAATGCGCGCCTCGCTCGGCCTGTTCTCACAGGCGGGCAGCGGCAATTCGAATCCGTTTCTCGGCAGCTACACGACGGATCTGCACGCCGTGCAGAACGACATCGCCGCGATGCTCGCCAATCCGGGACAGGTCACGCTCGGCGGCCAGACCTTCACGCTGAACGCAACCGACACCGCGGTCCTCAACAACGTTCAGGCGCAGATCTCGACCTTGATCACTGCCGCGGGGCAGACCACCAATGCAGCGACGATCACGGCCGCAGACCAGACGCTTCATGCCGTCCAGCAGGAGATCCTGCAGGAGATCAATGGCGATGCGCATCTCTCCGGCGCGCTGAACAAGGTCAACTTCCTCGCCAACACCGGCGGCCAGGACGTCGCCTTCCAGAACACGCCGGCGGGCGCCGACGATGCGGCGACCCTGGCCGCAGCCACCGCCGGCAACACCCTCAAGGACGTCGGTCTCGTCTTCAACAAGGTCGTCGATCTCGCCTCCGGCGGCATCCACACCGGCAACCTGCAGGAGGTCACGACCGACCTCACCGCGATCTCGCAAGGCCTGACCAACATCCTCAACAACAAGACCCAGCTTGCTCAGATCGAGAACGGCGAGACCGCGAACGCGGCCGCGCTGACCACGATCCATCTGCAGACGGTGCTCGGGCAGATCAATCTCGAGCTGAACCAGTACGCCAAGGCGGAGACGACCGGCAATCAGGCCGCGTTGCGCGGCACCGCTGACAATCTGCTCGACAGCATCGACATCATCCAGGGCGACGCCAATCTGAACATGGCGGCCGGCGGCAACGGCATGCCGGGTCACGCCGGCGGCTTCGCGGAGGATCCGGGCGGGTTGACCGGCACGGTCACCAAGTTCCAGGACAACCAGGCGCAGACGAATTTCTGGGCCGCATTCCTGGCGGAAGCCAACACCATCAACGCGACACTGCAGAAGATCTCGACGGGCGGCGCACAAGCCAGTGCCGCACTGGTCACGCAGATCCAGAACTACCAGGCCTTCGGCGCCAATTTCGACGCCGCACAGGGCAACGTCTTCCGTGGCCGCTTCGACAACGAGCTGCTGAGCGGCACGCTGGAGGCCGATACCGCGGCGGCCGTAAAGGGCCTGCAGGGCATCCTGAACGGAGACACCGGCGCCGCCCTCGCCGCCGACAAGGCGATGCTCAACGCGGCTGGCCAGGGCTTCGCGGCCGACGCCATGGACGTCTCCGGCAACAACATCGCGATCGGCGGGGCGACCTATGTCGGAACGGCGACGACGGTGTCGACCGCGACATCAGTGCATGGCCTCGCCCACGGCACGATCCCCGTCACCGCAACTCCGAACATTGCCAACGGAACCGGGGGGTCCAGCACGACGCCGCCAGCGACCGGCGGCGGGACCGGCACGGGCACCGGCGGCATGCATACGACACCGGTCAATTTCAGTCCCACGGCGCTGGCCAACGGCACGTCGAACCTGCTGACCCGCGCCACCGCGATCCAGCACTCGACCGACCTGGTGCAGGCCGGCGTGGTCTTCAACGACGCCGTGCGCGCCTCGCTCGGCCTGTTCAGCCTCGCCAACAGCGGCAACTCACCGGCCTTCCTGACGAGCTACCAGGCCGACATCACGGCGGTGCAGACCGACATCGCTGCAATGCTGGCCAATCCCGGCCAGGTGACGCTCGGCGGCCATACGTTCGCATTGAACGCCACCGACACGGCGGTGCTCACCAACGTCGAGGGGCAGCTGGGCACGCTGCTGCAGGCCGCGGGCCAGTTCGCCAACGCCAGCACATCGGCAGCGGCAAGCCAGACGATCCACGCGCTGCAGCAGGAAATTCTCGGCGAGATCCACAACGACGCCCATCTGGCGACCGCGCTGAACAACGTGCCATTCCTGGCGAACACCGGAGGAATGGACGTTGCGTTCCAGACGTCGCCCGCCGGCGCTGATGATCCGGCGAGCCTCGCGGCGGCCACCGCGGGCAACAGCCTGAAGGATGTCGGTCTCGTCTTCAACAAGGCGGTCGAGCTCGCCACCGGCGGCATCAACACCGGCAATCTCGCCGAGGTCAACGCTGATCTCACCGCGGTCCAGCACGGCTTGACCGCCATCCTCAACAACAAGACGCAGCTCGCGCAGATCGAGGCCGGCGAAACCGCGAACGCGGCCGCACTGACCACGGTCCATCTCCAGACGGTGCTCGGGCAGATCAACCTGCAACTCAACAAATACGATGCGGCTGCGACGACCGGCAATCAGGCTGCGCTGCGCGGTACCGCCGACAATCTGCTCGACATCATCGATATCGTTCAGAACGACGCAAATCTGAACACGGCGGCTGGCGGCAACGGAGCGGCCGGTCATGCCGGCGGCTTCGCCGAGGATCCGGGCGGGCTGACCGGCACCGTCACCAAGTTCCAGGACAACCAGGCGCAAACGAACTTCTGGGCGGCCTTCCTCGCCGAAGCCAACACCATCAACGCGACGCTGCAGAAGATCTCGACCGGCGGTGCGCAGGCCAGCGCAGCCCTGATCACGCAGATCCAGAACTACCAGGCCTTCGGCGCCAATTTCGACGCCGCCCAGGGCGCCGTGTTCCAGGGCCGCTTCGACAACGAACTGCTCAGCGGCACGCTCGAGGCCGACACGGCGAATGCGGTGAAGGGCCTGCAGGGCATCCTCAACGGCGACACTGGTGCTGCGCTCGCCGCCGACAAGGCGATGATCAACGCCGCCGGCCAGGGCTTTGCGGCCGACGCGATGGACGTGTCCGGCAACAACATCCCGGTCAATGGTGGCACCTATGTCGGCACCGCGACGACTGTCTCGGCGGCGACCTCCATCAAGGGCACCGCACATGGCACCATTCCGGTGACGGCCACGCCGAACCTCGCCAATGGCACGGGTGGCACCGCAGCCGCTGGGACGACTGCGGCGGGTGGCGCAGCGGCTGGTGGCACGACCACGGCGGGTGGTACGGCGGCCGGCGGCACGACGAGCGGAGCCACGACCGGCACGTCGACGGGGACCACGGCAGGCAACAACACCGGCGCCGATCACAGCAGCCATCATCACCACGATCACAGCAGCCACGCGGCCAATACGGCGGCAGCTGCGACGGCCGGTCCCGACATGTCGCATCACCACGCGATGCATCACATGTGGGCCTAAGAGATACGACGGGAGCAGCCGCCGTGCTGCTCCCGTCGGTCGCTTTCAGGGAGTGCCGGGACGAGACCTTTTGTGCCTCCAGGCGCTCGTCGGGCGAGGAGAAAACAAGGACCTCAACGAGGAGACCAGCAAGCCGAGATGCACGATCCATTCCCCTCGACCGAGTCGGCTCTCGTTGGAACCATTCCAAGGAGAGTGCGGGGAACCATCGCAAGATCAGGGCAACTTCTTGTCTGGACGGTGCCTCGATGTGTCTCTCAATTATCGATGTTGCAAGGATGCCACGACGGAAATCAACGAGTTAGAATGTTTCCAAGCGTTGCCGTGACCCGGGTGCGACACTGAGCGCATGCCCGAACAACATCATATTTGGGGACTCGACGGCGCTTCTTTTGGCCCCATTGGAGCAAATAATTCCCAAGTGCTCTGAGGCTGCGACATTTCGCCCGCTCTGCGAGGGGTGAACGAGGTGTCGCAGCCCCGATCAACGCCCGCGTGCTGCCGAACCGCCAAGCAGCAGACGCCGGGTTGAAACTTGGGGAGATGATCTAATGGCAGCCAATACCTTCAACCCGACGGCGCTGGCGAATGGCACGTCCAATCTGCTGGTCCGCGCGTCGGCGCTGAACCTCTCGACCGACCTCGTCCAGGCCGGTGTCGTGTTCAACGACGCCACGCGTATCACGACCGGTTTGTTCTCGACGCCGCAGAACAGCGGCAACTCCAACCCGTTCCTCACCAGCTACACGACCGATCTGCATGCCGTGCAGAACGACATCGCGGCGATGCTGGCCAATCCCGGTCAGGTCACGCTCGGTGGCCAGGCGTTCACGCTGAACGCGACCGACACCGCGGTGCTCACGCAGGTTTCGAGCGAGATCACGACGCTGATCAACGCGGCGCCGAACACGGCCAATCCGGCGACGCTCGCCGAAGCCGACCAGACCATCCACAACGTGCAGGCGATGATCCTGCAGCAGATCCAGGGTGACGCGCATCTGTCGTCGGCGCTGACCAACTTCACCTTCCTCGCCAACACCGGCGCCCAGGACGTCGCCTTCCAGTCGCTTCCCGCCGGTAACGACAGCACCGCGAATCTCGCCGCCGCAACCGGCGGCGACCTCATGGCCATCGGCCAGGTGTTCAACGCAGCCGCCGATCTCGCGCTCGGCGGCATCAGCGCCAACAATCTCGGTCAGGTCACCGCGGACTTCACCGCCGTGCAGCAGGGACTGCAGGCGCTGCTCGCCGATCCGGCCAAGCTCGCCGCGCTCGAGGCGGGTCAGACGGCGGTGGCTGCACAGACCACGACGCTTCACCTGCAGACCATCCTCGGCCAGATCGGACTGCAGCTGAACAAGTACGACGCGGCCGAGGCCAACGCGAGCCCGACGGCCCTGCGCGGCACCGCCGACAACATCCTGGACATGATCGACGTGTTCCAGAATGACGCCGTGCTCAACAAGGCGGCCGGCGGCACCGGCATGCCGGGTCACGGCGGCGGCTTCTCGGAAATGCCGGGCGGTCTGACCGGGACGGTCACCAAGTTCCAGGACAACCAGGTGCAGACCAACTTCTGGGCCTCGTTCCTGGCGGAAGCCAATACGCTCGGCAACAAGCTGGTCGCGGTGGCCAACGGCACAGCGGCGGCGACACAGGATATCATCACCCAGATCGCCAACTATCAGAACTTTGGTGTGCAGTTCAACAACGCGCAAGGCGCGGTCTTCCAAGGCCGCTTCGACAACGAGCTGGCCGCGGGCGCGCTGCAGTCCGACTCGGCCATGGCCACGAAGGCGTTGCAAGGCATCTTGAACGGCGACACCGGTGCCGCGCTTGCCACCGACAACGCCATGCTGCAGGCGGCCGCCGCCAACTTCATCGGCAACGCCGGTGACATCGGTGGCAACAACATGGCCATCGGCGGCGCTAGCTACGTGGGTTCGGCAACCTCCTTCGTGACCGCCACATCGGTCAACGGCATCGCCATGGGCACGGGAGCGCCAGCCGGCGCCAACCCGAACATCGCCAATGGCACCGGCGGCACGCCTGCGAGCACCACCACTCCGGCACCGACGACACCGACGCCGACGACACCGGCTCCGACCACGCCGGCCCCGACCACCGGCGGCGGAACTACGACGACACCGGCACCGACCACTCCGGCCACCGGCGGAACGACCAACAACACCAACACCACGACGACGCATCACCACCACCATCACAGCCACGGCCACCACACGGCGGCAGCGGCGCCGGCTGGCACGGCGGCCGCGGCGTCGAGCGGTCCCGACATGTCGCATCACCACGCAATGCATCACATGTGGGCCTGACGTCGTCAGCAACGCCATCTCAATCTTGGCCGGCACAGACCTCAGGTCTGTGCCGGCCTTGTTGCGTTTGACGACGACAGCGACATCACTTCCCCCTCGCCGAGGCGTACGGCCCTCGAAGGGTTCTAGGTGGTCGATTCCGTTCGGCCCCAGCTTAGCCTCCGTTTCGCTTCAATCCGCCCGGACAACGGTTTCGGTCGAACATTCAGCAAGTTGTGATCATGAACGAGCTCGCCGTCGCCGTCCGCCCTCGCCTCGTCCCCGCACCAGCCGACGGCGGACAACCACCGACAGCCGCGATCAACGAGCGAGCCCTGCGTGTCGCCGAAGAGGCCTATCGCAAAGTGCTGGCGCTGCAGCCCCGGCATTTCCGCACCCTGTGCAGCCTGGCGATGGTCCGCCTGCAGCTCGGCGACGCGCATGAGGCGCGGACGTTGCTGGACCAGGCCGCTGAGGAGACCGGCGACTCCGCGGAACTGCACCTGTCGCTCGGCAAGACCTTCGCCGGTCTCGGCGATCTCGCCAAGGCGAGCACGCATCTGCAGCGCGCGGTCGCGCTCGACGGCACGTCGACCGAGGCGCGCTTTCTGCTCGGCAGCGCGCTCACCAGCCTTGGTGATCCCGCCAGCGCGGTGCGACACCTCGAGCAGGCGCTCGCCGACCGTCCCGGCGACGCCGATGCCCACCAGGCCCTCGGCTTCGCCCTGCAGCGGCTGGCTCAGTATGAGCGCGCGCTGTCGCATCACGAGGCCGCACTCGCGGCGCGGCCGGACTTCGCGGCGGCTGCGGCGAGTCTCGGTGACGCCTGCCGCGTGCTCGGACGGCATGCCGAAGCCATTGCGCATTATCAGCGCGCGCTCACGACCCAACCCAACGCACCGGTCGTGCTGCTGAACATCGGCGGCTGCCAGCAGGCCATTGGCCAGCTCGATGCGGCCGTGCGGACCTATCAGCAAGTCCTCGCGCTGAGTCCTCACCTCGCCGAGGCGCACTACAATCTCGCCAATCTTCATCTCGACATGAACAGCTGGCCGGCGGCCATCTTCCACTACGAACGCGCCATCGCCGAACGGCCGGATTTCCCCGAGGCCCACAACAATCTTGCCAATGCGCTGCAATCGCGCGGCAGGTCGAACGAGGCCCTGGCGCACTACGACGAGGCCTTGCGCCGGCGCCCCGACTACGCGACCGCCCACCGCAACCGCGGCGATACGCTTCGCAACATGAAGCGCTTCGAGGAGGCCATCGCGAGCTATCGGACCGCCCTCGTCCATGATCCGCGCGATACGACCACGATGAATCATCTGGCCGGCGTGCTGATGATCCTGGGACGGCTGGACGAGGCGGCGCGGGCCTATGAGTCCGCGCTGGCGATCAATCCGCGCAATGCCGGCGTGCATCTGAACTACGGTGTCGTCAAGCCGTTCAAGGTTGACGACGTGCGCTGGGCGCCGCTGCAGGAGCTGGCGGCGAACTCCGAGACGCTCAGCGAGGACGCGCGGATCGCGCTGCACTTCACCCTCGGGCGCGCCTTTGCCGACATCAAGGATGGCGAACGGTCACTGCTGCATCTCAACGCCGGAAACGGCCTCGAGCGGCGCCGCATCAACTACGACGAGAACCAGACGCTGCGCCAGATCGAACGCATCCGCGCGATCTTCTCCAAGGAGATGCTGCAGGCGCGCGCCGGCCATGGCGATCCGTCGCAGGCCCCCGTCTTCATCATCGGCATGCCGCGGTCCGGCACCAGCCTGGTCGAGCAGGTCCTGGCCAGCCATCCTGCCGTGCATGGCGCCGGCGAGGTCAACTATTTCGCCGCAGCCGCCGGGCAGTTCACCGATCGCGCCCGCGGCGACTATCCTGAGATGCTCGCCAAACTGTCCGATGCCGATTTCGGGACCCTGGCCCGCGCCTATCTGCAGCGTTTCACGGAGCTTCCGGCGGACACCAAGCGCATCGCCGACAAGATGCCGTCGAACTTCCTGTTTGCGGGGCTGATCCATCTCGCCCTGCCAAATGCCCGCATCATTCACGTCCGGCGCAATCCCATCGATACGTGCCTGTCGTGCTATACCCAGTTGTTCGCCGAGCCGCAGCCGTTTGCCTACGACCTCGCCGAACTGGGCCGCTACTTCAGGGCCTACGAGGCGCTGATGAGCCATTGGCGTGCGGTCCTGCCGCAGGGCCTCATGCTCGAGTTGTCCTACGAGGACGTCGTGCGCGACTTCGAGCCGAATGCCCGCAAGATCGTCGCGCATTGCGGGCTCGACTGGGATGAGGCCTGCCTCTCCTTCCATGAGAACGAGCGCCCGGTGAACACCGCGAGCCTGGTCCAGGTCCGCAAGCCGCTGTTCAGCGGATCGGTCGGCCGCTGGCGCATGTATGGCGACCGGCTGAAGCCGCTGCTCGATGCGCTCGGAACCGAGGCGCTGCGGCCGACGATTGCCGAGGCGATCGCCGGCGTGGCCCAGCCTCAGCCCGTGAACGTCGCCCCGCCGGTGGTCACGCCGACGACGGACTCCCGCCCGTTCGACGCCACGCGGCTTGCGTCCCTGCAGACGCTGGCAGACGGCGTCGTGGCCGTCGCCAAGAAGCTGCAGAGCCGCGGCGAAATCGGCGATGCCGAGCAGATCTTCAAGCTGATCCTTGCCGGACAGCCGGCCAATTTCGACGCCCTCGTCGGCCTCGGGATGATCTCGACCACCACCAACCGGCTCGATGAGGCCAAGGACTACTTCCAGCGCGCGGTGGCGGTGAACGACAAGTCCGCCGAGGCCCATGGCAGCATCGGCGCCGTGGAAGCCTCCGCCGGCCGCTACGATGCGGCGGTCCAGTACTACGAGACCGCGCTCGGGCTGGCGCCGAGCCATCCGGGCATCCTCTACGCCTTCGCCATGGTGCGCCAGAACCAGGGTCTGATCGAGGAGGCGATGGCCCTGCTCAGGCGGGCCATCGAGAACAAGCCACAGCACCTCGACGCGCATTTCGCGCTGGGCAACCTGCTGTATACGGCCGGCAAGGACATCGAGGCGGCGAAATGCTACCTCAAGGTCCTCGACTTCAGCCCGGAGCACGCCGAGACCCACAACAACATCGCCAATGTCCTGTTGCGCCAGGGCCATCGCGAGCGCGCGATCGAGCATTACAAGCGGGCGATCGCCAGCCGGCCCGATTATGCCGACGCCTATGGCAATCTCGGCAATGCCTATCTCGAGCTCAACCGCCTCGACGAGTCGATCGAGCAGAACCTCCTGGCCATCAAGATCAAGCCGGAGCGCTTCGGCTCCTACAACAATCTGGGCGTCGCCTACCAGGCGCTCGGCCGCTTCGAGGAGGCGACCGCGGCGTTCCAGAAGGCGCTGGAGCTGGCGCCGGACGATGCGCCGATCCATCTCAACCTCGCGAACATGTCCAAGTTCAAGCCGGAGGACAGCCGGCTGCCCAGCCTGCGGCGGCTGATCGAACGTGTCGACCAGCTCGATGAGGAGAAGCAGATCGCGGCGCATTTCGCGTTTGGCAAGGCGCTGTCCGATCTCAAGGACTACGACGCCGCTTTCTCGCATCTGCACAAGGCCAACACGCTCAAGCGCAAGAGCTTCGACTATGATCCGGAGCAGCGGCTCGCCATGATGCAGAACGTCGCCAGCCGCTTCACGCCCGAGTTCTTCCGCTCGGTCGCGGGGCATGGCGACGATTCCTGGGCGCCGATTTTCATCGTCGGCATGCCGCGCTCCGGAACGACGCTGATGGAGCAGGTGCTGGCGAGCCATTCCAAGGTGTTCGGCGCGGGCGAGCTCGAGACCTTCAAGGAGCTGGTCGGCGAATGCGCCCACCGGCAGAAGGTCGTTCCCGCCTTCCCCGACCTGATCGCGCTGCTGCCGCCGGAGGAGATGACGAAGCTCGGCCAGGACTATACGTCCCGCGTCCGCGTGCTGGCGCCGGAGGCCGAGCGCATCGTCGACAAGATGCCGCTGAACTTCCTGTTCGTCGGGCTGATCCACGCGGCGTTCCCGCGGGCCAGGATCATCAACACGCGCCGCGACCCGCTCGACAATTGCGTGTCATGCTATTCGCTGCTGTTCACCGGCGCGCAGCCGTTCGCCTACGACCTGACCGAGCTCGGCCACTACTACCGGGGCTACGAGGGCGTGATGGAGCACTGGCACAAGGTGCTGCCGCCCGGCGTCCTGATGGATGTTCACTACGAGGATCTGGTCGACGATCTCGAAGGAAGCTCGCGCCGCGTGCTCGCCCATTGCGGCCTCGACTGGGAGGATGCCTGCCTCGACTTCCACCGCACCGAGCGCATGGTGCGGACCGCGAGCCTGATGCAGGTGCGCGAGCCGATCTACCGCCGTTCGATCGGAAGCTGGCGCCGCTACGAGAAGCATCTTGGGCCGTTGTGCGAGGCACTCGGCATCGAGACTCCGCCGCCGGCGGAGACGACCTGACCGCCGGCAAATAACCGGGTGCTGTTGCCCAGGGATCGGTGACAGGCGCGGCACCCGGCTATCCGGCCGCGCGGCGGAGCGGCTTACACATTGTGCGCGAGGGCATTTAAGAAATTATCTTCATCATACCCAAAAGCGTCAGTTTTACTACGCACGAGGAACAACTCATTACACAACCAATAATTGTATCGCAAAACTGCGCCCAGGTTGGCGCGAGTAGCGTTCGTAGATCGGTCAAATACCTGCCGATAAAGCCACGCCTGCTGCCCAAAGATCGTTCGGCCCTGCGGCGCAGCTGATAGTCCAGCTCATTAGTTCGATCAGGGCCGGCTCATCGTCTCAGTCGAGACGTGGCGGCTTGGACAGCGATGGCAACTGGCGACGGGAGGACAGGATGCGCCGCATGCCATGGCGGCCTGCCTGCGACGAACTGGTCGGCCGGGACCGAGGCGAGATCATTGATGCCGGCTGACCCGGCGCGCGCGGTGAGCCGTTCCGGACTGCGACCGTCGCGGCCGCGGCGCTCCGCGCCGTCCGGGACGGACCTGCATTCTCCCCACCGCAAAGCCCTGCCCGTTCAGCATCTTCATGCCGGTCCGGTGTGCCCGGGCGGCGATTGTGAGGAAAGCACAGCAGGCGCTTGACCTGGGCGCCAAGGCTTGATTTGACCCGATGTCGTGCCGGTCTCGAGACCGCAGACCGGACGTCCTCCCGCCCCAACCATGGAAGATCCCTGACCATGCGTATCACCCTCGTCGGCTCCCGCCATTTCGGTGTCGCCACACTGAACATGCTGCGCGAGAGAGACATCGAGATCGCTCGCGTGGTCGTCCACGACGCCGAGGACCGGCTGGCTGCCGCGGCACGTGCCGCCGGGATCGAGGTCGTGGTCCAGGCCGATCCGAAGGTCGTTCCCGCCAGCGAAATCGCTCCCGGAACGGACCTGATCGTGACGGCGCACAGCCATGCCCGCGTCACCCAGGAGGCGGTTGCTGCCGCGCGCCTCGGCGGTATCGGCTACCATCCCTCGCTGCTGCCGCGGCATCGCGGCATCGCCGCCGTGGAATGGACCATCAAGGAAGGCGATCCGGTCTCAGGCGGCACCATCTATCATCTGGCCGAGCGGATGGATGCGGGGGCCATCGCGGCGCAGGACTGGTGCTTCGTCAGGAAGGGCGAGACGGCCCGCGAATTATGGGAGCGCGCGCTGGCGCCGCTCGGCCTCAAGCTGCTCGGCGACGTCGTCGAATCGGCCAAGGCGACCGGCACGATTCCCGCCAAGCCGCAGGACGAGCAGTTCGCCACCAAGGCGCCGAGCATCACGCCGCACTGAACGCAATTCCAGGCCTACAGCCTGACCCGGCTGGCTGCTCCGCAGCCGTCCCAGCGAACGGCTGGCCAGTCAACGCCAGGCTGTGGCGGACGTCTGCTCATGTTGTGCGTGAAGGCGCAGTTTGCCCACAATGCCGCCAGAATGGCTCAAGAGCGCGTTTCGCGTTAATCCTTAATAGCCTGAAACTGCTCGCTAAAATTTGGTTTTGGCAGTGCGGCAAATTTTCGTCACAATTCCTCCAAATAAGCTTCTCTCATCAACGACATTGAGGGACAAGATTCATGCGTCTCGACCGCATTGGAATGGCTTTCGCCGCGTCGATCCTGCTGGGTGGCGCCGCCGCTCCCGCATTCGCCCAGTCGCCCTATGACGGCCAGTGGCAGGTCACGATCGTTACCAGCAGCGGCAGCTGTGAGCCGACGGCTAGCTCGACCCTGACCGTCGCGGACGGTAAGGTTTCGGCGGCCGGCGCCAACGTGACGGGCTCGATTGGGCGCGAAGGCTTGGTGAAGGTCTCGATCAATGGCGCCTATGCGAATGGTCAGCTCAATGGCAATTCCGGCTCGGGAAAATGGAACGGAGCATCCGCGGGTATCCCGTGCAGCGGACGCTGGCAGGCATCCCGGCTGTAACGGATCAATGTTTCCGAGCTGGTCCAGGCGGCGGCTTCCGGTCGCCGCCGTTTTGATGTCCGCCCTTCTCTCCGCATCCCCGACGCGCGCCGATCCGGGCATCTTCACCGGCCTGGCCGGGAATTGGGGCGGCAGCGGTACCGTTGCGCTCGAGGACGGATCGACCGAGCGCATCCGTTGCCGGGCGAGCTACGGCGTCACCGGGCCCAGGATGAACCTGATTCTCACCTGTGCGAGCGACGCCTACAAGTTCGGCCTGCAGGCCGACGTCGTCGCCGAGGGTTCGACCATCTCGGGAACCTGGAGCGAGACCAGCCGCGGCGTCAGCGGCGTGCTGGAGGGGCGCGGCGGCGGGGGCAACTTCCAGCTGCTCGCGACCACCGCCGGCTTCAACGCCAACATTGCGCTCGCGACCCGCGGCAACAAGCAATCGGTGTCGATCCGGGCCGACAGCCAGTTCCGCGCAGCGAGCATCTCGCTGTCGCGGTGATGGCGCTCAGGCGCGCCGGGCGCCGGGGTTCGGCCCGGCAGCCGGCGGCGGCGCCAGCTGGGCAGCGGTGCGCTTGATGGTCTTGGCGACCAGCAGCGCCTGCTCCCGGGTGAGGGCAAAATCCTGCACGCCCTTCTGGGTGGTCAGCGACAGCACCATCAGATGAGGCTCGCGCTCCGGCCAGCCGGTGGCGAAGGCGGTCAGGAACTCGGCTGAGGCGGCACGGTCGGTCATGTCAAAGCTGCCCTTGGATGTTTTCGCGGCGGTCGCTTTAGGACGAAACGCCGTCACACTCCACGCTTTTCTCACCGGCTTCTGCCGCCATTTGCTGCCGCGTTGATGCACTGCATCGTTGATTTCATTTGCAATGCCGTGCACCCGAGGTGATACAGCCGCTCCTCCTCGTCTCGCCCGCCTCCCGCTTCGGCCTCATGCATCACCCCGCTTCGAAACTGATGGCCGCGCTCTGGATGACCGGCTGGCTCAGCCTGATGCTGGTGATGGCGGTGGCCGGGCGCGAGGCCATGCGCGAGCTCAACGTCTTCGAGCTGATGGAGCTGCGCTGCCTGATCGGCCTCGTGATGCTGTCACCGGTCATCGCGCTCAGCGGCGGCTTGGCCACGCTCCGCACCACGCGGCTGAAGCTGCACACCGCCCGCAACCTGATCCACTATGGCGCGCAGCTCGGCTGGTTCTTCGCGCTGACGCTGATCCCGATCGGCCAGGTCGTCGCGATCGAGTTCACGATGCCGATCTGGACCGCCCTGCTCGCAGCGACGTTCCTTGGCGAGCGCATCACCCTGTTCAAGCTCGCAGCCATCGTGCTCGGTCTCGTCGGCGTCGTCGTGATCGTTCGTCCTGACACTGGCGCGATCAATCCGGGCCAGCTCATCGCCCTCGCGGCCGCCGTGGGCTTCGGCATCTCGATCGCGCTGGTCAAGTTCCTGACCCGCACCGAGCCGACCGTCTCGATCATCTTCTGGATGCTGGCAGTGCAATCGGTGGCCGGGCTCGTTCCGACGCTGCTGTTGTGGACGTGGCCATCGGCCACCGCCTGGGGGTGGATCGTCGTCGTCGCCTTGTGCGGCACCTTCTCGCACTTCTGCATGGCGCGGGCGATGCTCTATGCCGACGCCACCATCGTGATACCGATGGACTTCCTGCGGGTGCCGCTGACCGCGACGGTCGGCTGGCTGGTATATTCGGAGCGTCTTGACGGCTTCACGGTGCTCGGCGCCGTGCTGATTCTGGCGGGCAATCTGTTGAACCTGCGTCCACCGCAGCCTCAGCCGGTGCCGGTCCATCGATCGTCGCAAGGCTGATCCCGGGTTCTCAGCGCGTCCCGCCTGATCGTCTGTGATACATCTCACGGAACCGCCGGACTACACGTTTTCGGCGTTGGCTTCGCGCAACACTCGCAAACTGCTTTGTGGCGAAAACGAGATTTTTTGTTTGGGACCAAGACTTTTCGGGCTGATCCGCGACTAATGCTGCAGTGATCGCTTCGCTTGATCGTTAGGGGATCTTCTGATGCGCTTTCTCACCATCACCTTGTCGCTGCTTTGCGTGGTGCTGACCGCCGAAGCCGCCAAGGCCGACCGCCGCGTCGCCTTCGTGGTCGGCAACGGCGCCTACAAGACCGTGACGCAATTGCCGAACCCGCCGGTCGATGCCAAGGCCATGGCGGCGACCTTGCGCAATGTCGGATTCGATGTCGTCGAGGGCACCAATCTCACGCGCGACAAGATGACCGAAAAGCTGCTCGACTTCGGTCGCAAGGCACAGGGCGCCGACATCGCGGTGTTCTACTACGCCGGCCATGGCATCGCGATTGCCGGGACCAACTATCTGCTGCCGGTCGACGCCGATCTCAAATCGGAAATAGACGTCAAGCTCGGCTCGGCGATCAACATCGACGTCACGCTCGACCAGACCATGGGCGACGCCAAGGTCAAGCTGGTGTTCCTCGATGCCTGCCGCGACAATCCGTTTGCCGCCAAGATCAAGTCGAACTCGCCGACCCGCAGCGTGTCGGTGCAGACCGGCCTTGCTGAAATGAAGTCGGGCGAAGGCACCTTGATCGCATTCGCGACGGGTCCCGGCCAGACGGCATTGGACGGTGATGCCGGCGCCAACAGCCCGTTCACCCGCGCGCTGATCTCGCACATCGCCCAGCCCGGCGTGGAGATCCAGCAAGCGATGACTGCGGTGCGCGCCCAGGTCAATGAGGAGACCAGCAAGGGCCAGCTGCCGTGGGGGCACACCAACCTGATCGGCGCGGTCTATCTCAACCCGGCGGCGGCTCCCGCCGCGACGGCGGCCACGGCCGGCACCACCCCGGTGGCCGCCGCGGCGAGCCCGACGGCGGCCGAGGCCGAGCTCGAGTTCTGGCGCTCGGTGAAGGACTCCAACAAGCCGGAGGAGCTCAACGCCTATCTGTCGACCTATCCGAACGGGCAATTCAAATCGCTGGCGATGGCGCGCATCGCCTCGATCGAGAGCGGCGCCGTGAACACCGCGACCCGCAACGTCGCCAAGGGCGTCGATCCCGCGACCTTCACCGAGGAAGGGACCCAGGTCAGCGAGGACCAGATCGGCCTCGACAAGACCAAGCGCCGCGACATCCAGCGCCGCCTGACCGGGCTCGGCTTCGACACCAAGATGACCGGATTGTTCGATGACGAGACCCGCGGCGTGATGAAGCGCTGGCAGGCCGCCAGAGGCTATCCGTCGACCGGCTTCCTGACCAAGCTGCAGCACAAGGCCCTTCTTGCCGAGCCGCAGCCGGCGCCCGCGACCGCCGCAGTGGGCGACGAGGCCAAGCCGCGCCGGGCCAAGCCCGCCGGCAACGTCGCTGCCGGCAACCCGCCGCCGCAGGGCGCGCCCGTCTACCGCAATCCGCCGCCGCAGGACAATGCCGGCAATGCCGCCGGCGCCGCCTTCATCGGCGGCATGATGGGCGGCGTGCTCGGCGGTGCCCTGCGACGGTAAATTCAACACATGCTTGCAGGCCAAAGCCCGCGCCCAACGGCGCGGGCTTTTTGCATGGACCCCTGCCCCCCGGCTCCCACAACTGCTGATTTGACCTGGGCTGATCACGTCTTTTCAGTGTAGATATGATGGCGAATTTGCGTCGCCGATCATGCCTCGATGGGGGAATTTCAGATGCGGGTGCTCAGCCTCATTCCGGCGCCGGTGCTGGCGTTGGTCATGTCCGTGCTCGCAGTCGGCGCCGCGCAGGCCGACCGTCGCGTGGCCTTCGTGGTCGGCAACGGCGCCTACAGGAACGTCGCGCAGCTGCCCAACCCGCCGGTCGATGCCAAGGCGATAGCAGTCACGCTGCGCAATGTCGGCTTCGACGTCGTCGAGGGCACCAATCTCACCCGCGAGCAGATGACCGAGAAGCTGCTCGAGTTCGGCCGCCGCAGCCAGGGCGCCGACGTCGCCGTGTTCTACTATGCCGGCCACGGCATCGCGATCTCCGGCACCAACTACCTGCTGCCCATCGATGCCGACATCAAGTCGGAGATGGACGCCAAGCTCGGCGCCGCCATCAATGTCGACATCACGCTCGACCAGACATTGGGCGATGCCAAGGTCAAGCTGGTGTTCCTCGACGCCTGCCGCGACAATCCGTTCGCCGCCAAGATCAGGTCGAGCGCATCCACCCGCAGCGTCTCGGTGCAGACAGGCCTTGCCGAGATGAAATCCGGCGAGGGCACTCTGATCGCGTTCGCGACCGGCCCAGGGCAGACCGCGCTCGACGGTGAGGCCGGCACCAACAGCCCGTTCACACGCGCCCTGATCGCGCACATCACCCAGCCAGGCCTCGAGATCCAGCAGGCCATGACCAAGGTCCGCGCCCAGGTCAACGAGGAGACCGGCAAGGGCCAGCTGCCCTGGGGCCATACCAACCTGATCGGCGCTGTCTATCTGAACCCGGCGGCGGCAGGAGCACCTGCCAGCGCCGCCCCGGCGGCCATTGCCGCGGTCCAGCCGGCAAACGACGTCGAGCTGGAATTCTGGCGCTCGGTCAAGGACTCCAACAAGGCCGAGGAGCTCAAGGCCTATCTGACCAACTATCCGAACGGTCAGTTCAGATCGCTGGCGCTGGCCCGGGTGGCGTCGCTCGACAATGGCCCGTCGACCACGACGCGCAACCTGACGACCGGCGTCGATCCCCTGACCTTCACCGAAGAGGGCACGCAAGTCAGCGAGGACCAGATCGGTCTCGACAAGGGCCAGCGCCGCGACGTGCAGCGCCGGCTGACCGGGCTCGGCTTCGATACCAGGGTGAGCGGCAAGTTCGACGGCGACACCCGTGCCGTGCTCAAGCGCTGGCAGGCGGCGCGCGGCTATCCGTCGAGCGGCTATCTCACCAGGCTGCAGCACAAGGCCCTGCTGGCCGAGATCGTCCCGGCCGCTGCGACGGCCAGCGCCGACGAGGAGCGTCCGACCCGCCGGGCACAGCGCAGCAGCGGGGGTGGCGGCGGTGGCGGACATCATCGCGGCGGTCCGGACGCCGGTGCCGCCTTCATTGGCGGCATGATGGGCGGAATGCTCGGCGGTGCATTCCGCCGCTGAGCATCCGCGGTCTCCGGACAATCGCCGCTGCGACGCGGCTCGCGCGCAGGCCTTGAAGCGGCGGTGACTCACGCCCCGCCGCTTCCTTTGCCAGTCAGAGCACTTCAGTCACAGCCCCGCCGCCTTGCGCAGGGCGTCATTGATGCGGTCCTGCCAGCCGGGCCCTTCGGACTGGAAGTGCTCCAGCACGTCCTGATCGATCCGCAAGGTCACCTGCTCGCGGACACCCGGGACCGCCGTCTTCTTCGGCAGCGCCTCCACCGGCTTGGTCGTCACCTTCTTGAACGCTGCCTCCGCCTCGGTGCGGGGATCGGCGAGCGTGCGGGGGCGCCGGGGCTGGTCGGCCATGATCAGATTCCTTCGAACAGCGCCGTGGAGAGATAGCGCTCGGAGAACGACGGCACGATCGCCAGGATCGTCTTGCCGGCGCTCTCGGGCCGCTTGCCGATCTCGATCGCCGCAGCAATCGCCGCGCCGGAGGAGATGCCGCCTGCGATGCCCTCGTTGCGCGCCAGCGCGCGCGACGTGTCGATCGCGGTGGCGCTGTTGATCTTGACGATCTCGTCGATCACCGCCCGGTCGAGAATGTCAGGCACGAAGCCGGCGCCGATGCCCTGGATCTTGTGCGGCGAGTGCTGGCCGCCCGACAGCACCGGGCTCTCCTCGGGCTCGACGGCCACCACCTTGATACCAGGCTTGCGCGACTTCAGCACCTGGCCGACGCCGGTGATGGTCCCGCCGGTGCCGACGCCGGCGACGAACACGTCGATATTGCCCGCGGTGTCGTTCCAGATCTCCTCGGCCGTGGTGCGGCGATGAATGTCCGGATTGGCGAGGTTCTTGAACTGCTGAGGCATCACCGAATTCGGTGTGGTTCGCAACAGCTCCTCGGCGGTGGCGATCGCGCCCTTCATGCCCTGCGCCGCCGGCGTCAGCACGATCTCGGCGCCGAGGAAAGCGAGCATCTTGCGCCGCTCGACCGACATTGATTCCGGCATCACGAGCTTCAGCTTGTAGCCGCGCGCGGCCGATACGAAGGCGAGCGCGATGCCGGTATTGCCGGAGGTCGGCTCGATCAGCACGGTATCGGGCTTGATGACTCCGGCCTGCTCCATCGCCAGGATCATGCCGACACCAATGCGATCCTTCACGCTCGCCGCCGGATTGAAATATTCCAGCTTGGCAAGAATGGTCGCATTGACGCCGTGCTGCTCCGGCAGCTTTCGCAAGCGCACAATCGGCGTGTTACCGAATGCTTCGACAATTGAATCGAATACGCGTCCGCGCCCGGGACGCTGTGTCGCAGCTGACGACTCCATGAGATCGCTCCTTGCGCCATTTTGGCGCGACATTGACAATGGTCCTGACCATCTTCAGCGAGCTTGTTGCGCTGCGCAAGCACGTTTACGCGATCACCTGATCATCGCGGCGCACAACAAGTCGTCGCTAAATTACGCAAAACCAACGCATTTGTGTTGCGACAAGGTCAACGAACTCGGTGTATGTTAGACTTCAGTCGGGTGCAGATTCACGACGCGCCGCCGACTGCGATCCGACCTCACATCAGCACGACATCATCGCCGGGACATCCGCGCGAAGATTAGCAAGAAGACATCAGCAAGATGTCATCTTCGGAATGGTATAAGCAGGACGTCGGTGCCACACCGGATCGTCCCGGTAGAACAGACCAGCTAACACTGACCACATAAGAAGAGACCACCAGACAAACTCTTTGTGTGACGGACTTCAGACCTGTTGGAAGTTGGACGAGTTGAATCTTGGACGTGTCGAAAATCGTACCTGTCGCAAACCAGACCAGTTCGAAACGCGCCACGCCCGAAGTTGCAATCACTCAAACAGAAAACCACAACAAAGAGATCGCCCAGGAGGTCACTATGTCAGCACTCGCTGATCTCATGTCGGCTGCATCGTCCCGCCCGGAGCCCCGCGGCTGTGATCTGCCGACGTGCCCGGTCTGCGCCGATTCCATGATCGCTGCTGAAGCATCGGCGTATCTGGCCGACAATGCGATCAGCTATCTCTGGACCTGCGACACCTGCGGCTACGGTTTCGTCACCAAGCACGCGGTGAAAAGCCGCTTCGTCTGCAACTGAACCACCAACGAAACGTTCCGCGACGCGATGCCGCTGCCATCGCGTCGGCGCCATGTCGGTCAGCTGACCGCAAATCTCATCCCATTCGAACCCGATGACGGACTGACGGCTCCCGCGCCGGCGGTGGCCGTCAACTGGCGCGTGGAGCGATGTCGCCGCGAGCCCAATCCGCCTTGGTCCGCAGGTAGAACTCCTCGAATCGAGCTTGCGCGATCGCCTCGCGCATCCCGGCCATCAGCTGCTGGAAATAGGCGATGTTGATCTCCGACAGCAAGGTCGCGCCGAGCGCCTCACCGGCCTTGATCAGGTGGTGCAGATAGGCCCGCGCGTAGCTTCGCGCCGGCGGCCATGGGCTTTCCTCATCCAGCGGACGCGGGTCATCGGCGTGGCGCGCATTGCGCAGGTTGACCGGCCCGAAGCGCGTATAGGCGACGCCGTGGCGGCCGTTGCGGGTCGGCAGCACGCAGTCGAACATGTCGATGCCGCGCCTCGTCGACTCCAGGAGATCATCGGGTGTGCCGACGCCCATCAGATAGCGCGGCCGGTTCGCCGGCAGCGCCGGCGCGGTGGCCTCGATCATCTCCAGCATGACGGCCTGCGGCTCGCCGACGGCGAGGCCGCCGATCGCGTAGCCATGGAAACCGATGTCGACCAGCGCCTCCGCGCTCGTCAGCCGCAGCGCCGGCACGTCGCCGCCCTGCACGATGCCGAACAGCATGTAGCCGGCAGGCGCGCTCTCGAAGGCGCGGCGGCAGCGCTCGGCCCAGCGCAGCGACAGCCGCATCGCCCGCTCGATGTCGTCAGGCTCGGCCGGCAGCCGCACGCATTCGTCGAGCTGCATGGCGATGTCGGAGTTGAGCAGGCGCTGCACCTCGATGGCGCGCTCAGGCGACAGCTCGATCTTGGCGCCGTCGATATGCGAGCGGAACGTCACCGCCTGCTCGGTGACCTTGCGCAAGCCCGACAGCGACATCACCTGGAAGCCGCCGGAATCGGTCAGCATCGGTCCGCCCCAGCCGGTGAAGCGCTGCAGGCCGCCCAGCGCTGCGATGCGTTCGGCCGTCGGCCGCAGCATCAGGTGATAGGTGTTGCCGAGCACGATGTCGGCGCCGGCCTCGCGCACGTCGCGCCAGTGGACACCCTTCATCGCGCCGGCCGTGCCGACCGGCATGAAGGCGGGGGTCCGGACCACGCCATGCGGCGTCGTCAGCCGGCCCGTGCGGGCCGCACCGTCCGTGCCGAGCAGTTCGAAATGATTGGGAAGTTGGTCGCCGGGGGAGCTCATGGCGGGCTTATTGCGTCAGGACGGCCCCCGATTCAACCGTGATCGGCGGCGTTTTCGCCGCTCCCGGCCGTTGACGGCGGTTCCGCGTGCCCCTATGGTCCCGCGCCATGTCGACCTCGACCAAACGCACGACGAAAACGAGCAAGCCCTTGAGGGCCTCGGGAGGCGTGCGCGCGTAATCGAACTCGATCGCGACCATCTTCGAACCGAAGCCCCGCCTGATGAAGGTCCGGGGCTTTTTTATTGCCCAAATTTCAACCGGAGACCCAAGACGTGCCTCACGATCCCACCATTGCCATCGTCGGCGTTACCGGCGCCGTCGGCGCCGAATTCATCGCCACCCTGGAGCGCCGCAACGTCCGGGTCGGCAAGCTGAAGGCGCTGGCGAGCGCCCGCTCGGCCGGCCAGACGCTGACTTTCCGCGGCCAGCCCGTCGTGATCGAGGAGCTCAATGAGCGCTCGTTCGAGGGCGTCGACATCGCGCTGTTCTCGGCCGGCAGCGGCATCTCCAGGAAGTTCGCGCCGATCGCCGTCAGGTCCGGCGCTGTCGTTGTCGACAACTCCTCGGCCTTCCGCATGGACCCCAACGTGCCGCTGGTGATCCCGGAGATCAATGCCCGCCGCATCCGCGACCACAAGGGCATCATCGCCAACCCGAATTGCGCGGCGATCACGGCGCTGGTGCCGCTGTGGCCGATCCACCAGCAGAACCGCATCAAGCGCGTCATCATCTCGACCTATCAGGCTGCCAGCGGCGCCGGTGCGGCCGCTATGGACGAGCTGGTGCAGTCGACCCGCGCGAACCTCAACGGCCAGGTCTATGCGCCGAAGGTGATGCCGCATCCGTTCGCGTTCAATCTGTTCAGCCACAACACGGCCATCGATCCCGACACCGGCTACAACGACGAAGAGACCAAGGTCATCAACGAGACCCGCAAGATCTTCGAGGACGAAGGCATCGCAATCGGCGTCACCTGCGTCCGCGTGCCGGTGCTGCGCGCCCATTGCGAGGCCATCACCTTCGAATGCGAGAAGCCGATCACGGAAGACGAGGTCCGCCGCATCCTCGCCACCGCGCCGGGCGTGCGCATCGTCGACGACCGCGCCAACAACTACTTCCCCATGCCGGTCGACGCGTCCGGCCAGGACGACGTGCTGGTGGGGCGCATCCGCAAGGACCTGTCGGATCCGAGTGGGCATTCCATCGCGATGTTCGTGGCAGCAGACCAGCTGCTCAAGGGCGCCGCGCTGAATGCCGTGCAAATTGCGGAGCTCCTGCCGGAGCGGGCGATGGCGTAAGCCGGCCCTGCTCCGTCCACGCCCACGCTGTCATCATCCGCGAAAGCGGGTGATCCAGTACTCACCGGCAGAAGTTATTGACCGGGATGCCGCAGCGTACTGGATTTCCCGCCTTCGCGGGGAATGACAGCGGAGTGTGCGGCAGCAGATCGGCTTGCGGCCACCTGCGACGACACTCTCCTTCGTCATTCCGGGGCGCGCGAAAGCGCGAGCCCGGAATCCATAGCCACAGGCGGCAATGAGGCGCGAGATATGTGTGGCGCTTGCCTTCGAGAAAACGGCCGCTCGTGGTTATGGATTCCGGGCTCATCGCTGCGCGATGCCCCGGAATGACGGCGGATGGACCGGTGCTCATCGTCTGATGACAGCGGTCCTGGTCGCGGCGCATGCGCAGCTCTACGGCTCGACGACGCGCTCGTCCTGCTGGCGAAACAACAGACACGCATCGCCATAGGAATAGAACCGATAGCCGCTCTCGATCGCATGCGCATAGGCCGCCTGCATCGTCTCCAGGCCGGCGAACGCCGAGACCAGCATGAACAGGGTCGAGCGTGGCAGATGGAAGTTGGTCATCAGGATGTCAACGGCGCGGAAGCGATAGCCGGGCGTGATGAAGATCGCGGTCTCGGCCTCGAACGGCGCGATGGTGCCATCGGGCAGCGCCGCGCTCTCCAGCAGCCGCATCGACGTGGTGCCGACCGCGACGATACGCCCGCCCTTGGCGCGAGCCTCGTTCAGGACAGCCGCGGTCTCAGGCGTGAGACTGCCCCACTCCGCATGCATGCGGTGGCCTTCGGTGTCCTCGACCTTCACCGGGAGAAACGTGCCGGCGCCGACATGCAGCGTGACGCGCTGCAGCCCGACGCCGCGTTCGCGCAGCCGCTGCTCCAGCGCGGGCGTGAAATGCAGGCCGGCGGTCGGCGCAGCGACGGCCCCCTCCTTGGCCGCGAACATCGTTTGGTAGTCGGCCGCGTCCTGCGCGTCGGCGGGGCGCTTGCCGGCGATGTAGGGCGGCAGCGGCGGCCGGCCGATATCGGCGATCGCCTGGTCGAGCGCCGGGCCATGAAACACGAAGGCCAGCGTCACCTCGCCCTCCTCGCCCTTGGCCTCGACGGTGGCGTCGAGATGGCCGAGCAGGCAGACCTTGCCCTCGTTGCCGAACCGGATCTTATCGCCGGGCGCGAGCTTCTTGGCCGGCCGCACCAGCGCCTGCCAGCGCGAGCCGTCGAGCCGCTTGATCAGGGTGGCCTCGATCTTCGCCTCGGTGTCACGGCTGATGCGGCGGCCCGAGAGCTGCGCGGCGATCACCTTGGTGTCGTTGACGACCAGCTGGTCGCCCGGCTCGAGCCAGTCCGGCAGGTCGGCGACGGTGCGGTCGCGCAGCACGCCATCGCCCTGCACCACGAGCATGCGCGCCGACTCGCGCGGGCTCGCCGGCCGCAGCGCGATGTTCTCGGGAGGAAGATGGAAGTCGAAAAGGTCGGTGCGCATCGTTCTGGGACGAGCATCGGAAACCTCATCCTGAGGAGCGCGACAGCGCGTCTCGAAGGATGAGGCCCGACTGTGGCCTCATGGTTCGAGACGCGTGCTGCGCACGCTCCTCACCATGAGGGTCTTGAGCTTACGCCGCGTCGGCGGCCATGTAGGCCTTCACGATCTTGTCGGGGTTCTGCACCGGCTCGCCGCGCTTGATCTTGTCGACGTTCTCCATGCCCTCGGTGACCTTGCCCCAGACCGTGTACTGCTTGTTCAGGAAGCTCGCGTCGTCGAAGCAGATGAAGAACTGGCTGTCGCCGGAATCCGGATTGGCGGCGCGGGCCATCGAGGTGGTGCCGCGGACGTGCGGCTCGGCGTTGAACTCGGCCTTCAGCTTCTTGCCGGAGCCGCCCATGCCGGTGCCCTGCGGACAGCCGGTCTGAGCCATGAAGCCGTCGATGACGCGGTGGAACACGATGCCGTCATAGAAGCCCTCGCGAACGAGCTCCTTGATGCGCGCGACATGGCCGGGCGCGAGATCGGGACGCATCTCGATCGTGACGGGGCCCTGGGTGGTTTCGAGGATCAAGGTATTTTCGGTCACAGCCATGCTGGTCTCTCGTTTCGCTGGGGATTGATGGGGTCAGGACGGACATCCTGGGTCTGAAATTGTCGAGCTTCCAAATTCTTGCGGCCGTCACCCCTTCTGACGGCGATCGGGCACGACGAGCCCGGGCGATGCCGGCGCAGAATAAACCCATCGGGCTTAAAGCTGAAGCCGCCCGTCCTGTCGATGCGGCGGGCCACGCGTGGCAAAGGGTTCCTTAAAGTGCGGGAACCCGGGCGTCAGGCCCGGGCCCTGCTCTTCCTTGTCTACTTGACGTCGGAGGCGACCTGCACCTTGACCATCTTGTCCGGATCGGTGACCGCGCCGCCAGCCGAGCCCGGAGGTGCCTTCTTCAGCTTGTCGACCACGTCCATGCCCTGCACGACCTCGCCGATCACGGTGTACTGGCCGTTGAGGAAGGAGGCATCGCCGAAGCAGATGAAGAACTGCGAGTTGGCGGAATCGACGCTGTCGCCGCGGCGCGCCATGCCGACGGTGCCGCGCTTGAACGGCGTCTGGGAAAACTCCTGCTTCAGGTTCGGATATTTCGAGCCGCCGGTGCCATCGAATTTCTGGCCGTCGCCGGTCTGCGCCATGAAGCCGTCCATGACGCGGTGGAACGGCACGTTGTTGTAGAAGCCCTCGCGCGCCAGCGTCTTCAGCCGCTCGGCGTGCTGAGGCGCGAGATCGGTGCGCAGCTTGATGACGATGCGGCCCTTGGTGGTGTCTATGACCAGCGCGTTCTGCTTGTCGAGGCCCGCAGGCAGCGATTGCGCCAGTGCAGGAACGGCGAACACGAGAGCGAAGACGAAGGCGAGAGCGCGGATCATGGCAACTCCGAAAGGATGAGAGGAAGGGCGAAAGGCAACGGCCCGACGCGAGCAGGCGCCGGCCGCCGGATCGTCAGGCGAACTTGGCTTTGAGGGGAGCCACCACCGAGGGCGGCACGAAATGCGCGATCTCGCCGCCCATGGCGGCGATCTGGCGCACGAGGCTGGCGGTGATCGGACGGACCGGGACCGAGGCGGGAACGAAGACCGTCTGAATCGACGGCGCCATGGTCTGGTTCATGCCGGCCAGCTGCATCTCGTAGTCGAGATCGGTGCCATCGCGCAGGCCGCGGATCATCATGATCGCACCGGCCTTTTCCGCAGCCGTGACGGTCAGATTGTCGTAGGTCGAGGCCTCGAAGCCGCAGCCGGCGGCCGCGGCGACCGGCCCGAACACCTCATGCGCCATCGCCAGCCGCTCCTCGGTGGAAAACAGCGGCTTCTTGCCGTGATGCACGCCGACCGCGACGATGAGCTTGTCGCAGAGGTGAACGGCCTGCCGGACCACGTCGAGATGGCCGTTGGTGACGGGATCGAACGAGCCCGGATAGAGCGCAATGCGTTGCATGCGCCCGTCCTATACCGGCCGGAACAGGCGGGCAAGCCGCGGCCGCCCGTGCTGGCGCGGCTGTGATGGTGCAGACCGCGCCCAGGATCACGCTGCATTGCGATGGCGGCGGGAACCGCAGCCCCTTACCGCGATTGTTTCATCGGTACGTCGTCGACGAAACACATCGGCTGGGACACGAAACCAATTCGTTCGGTCCGCGAAAGCGTCTCGAAACCCGAAATGGTTATCAAATCCTTAACGAACAACGGGCCGAACGGCCCAGGCCGACCAAGACGTCGACCGATACGACGACCAAACAGGGGACCGTCATGATCAAAGCGCTTTCTGCCGTCGCAGCAGCCGGTTTCGTGGCTGCCGCCCTCACCGTCCTGCCCGGCTTCGCCCCGGAAGTGAACGCCAGCGTGCCGCAGCCGCTGGCCAAGGGCGACCGCCTCGACTTCCGCCCGATCGGCCGCGACTGCTCTCAGCAGGCCTGGCCGAACTTCGAAGCCTCGTGCCTGCGCAGTGCCGGGACGAAGTCCACGATCCGTGAAGCCCGGATCGTCGGAGTCGAGCGGACGCAGTGAGCGAATAGCGAATAGCGAATAGCGAATAGCGAATAGCGAATAGCGAATAGCGAATAGCGGGAAATCTGATTCGTCCCCTACTCGCTACTCCCTATTCGCCACTCGCCCTTCATTCGCCATTCGGCTGCTCTGCTCCGCCATTCCCGTTCTCTGTCTCCTCGCCGATGTGCTCGACCGACACGACATGCTCGTCATCGGCGGTGTTGAACACGATCACGCCCTGCGTGGAGCGTCCGGCGATGCGGATGCCGTCGACCGGACAGCGGATCAGCTGACCCTTGTCGGTCACCAGCATGATCTGGTCGCCGTCCTCGACCGGGAATGAGGCGACGAGCTTGCCGTTGCGGTTGTTGACCGACATCGCCACGATGCCTTTGCCGCCGCGGCCGGTGGTGCGGTACTCGTAGGACGAGGTCCGCTTGCCATAGCCGTTGACCGAGACGGTCAGCACCACCTGCTCCTGCGCCGACATCTCGACATAGCGCTCCTGCGACAGCTGGATCGTCCCGGCGGCCGCCTCCTCGCCCTCGCTCTCGACGGGCTCCTCGGCGGCCACATCGCCGGCCATGGCCCGGCGCATCTTCAAGTAGGCCGTGCGCTCGTCCGAGGTGGTCTCGACGTGGCGCAGGATCGACAGCGAGATCACCTTGTCGCCCTCGGCGAGCGCGATGCCGCGCACACCCATCGAGGTGCGCCCGGTGAAGACGCGCACATCCGGAACGGGGAAGCGGATGCACTGGCCGCCGGACGCCGTGAGCAGCACGTCGTCGCGCTCGGTGCAGATCTGCACGTTGACGATCTCCTCGCCCTCATCGAGCTTCATCGCGATGATGCCGGAGCGGCGCACGTCCACGAAATCCGACAGCTTGTTGCGCCGGACATTGCCGCCTGTCGTGGCGAACATCACGTCGAGATTGGCCCAGGAGGATTCGTCCTCCGGCAGCGGCATGATCGTGGTGATGCGCTCGCCCTGCTCGAGCGGCAGGATGTTGATCAGCGCCTTGCCGCGGCCGTTGGGCGCTGCGATCGGCAGCCGCCAGACCTTCTCCTTGTAGACCTGGCCGCGCGACGAGAAGAACAGCACCGGCGTATGCGTCGAAGCAACGAACAGCCGGCTGACGAAATCCTCCTCGCGGGTCTGCATGCCCGAGCGGCCCTTGCCGCCGCGGCGCTGGGCGCGATAGGCCGACAGCGGCACGCGCTTGGTGTAGCCGGCGTGCGACACGGTCACCACCATGTCCTCGCGCTGGATCAGGTCCTCGTCCTCGACCTCGCCTTCCTGCTCGATGATCACGGTGCGGCGCGGCGTCCCGAACTCCGCCTTCACAGCGGCGAGCTCGGTCTTGATGATCTCCTGCACACGCGCACGCGAGCGCAGGATGTCGAGATAGTCGGCGATCTCGACCTTAAGCTTGTCGAGCTCGTCGGAAATCTCCTCGCGGCCGAGCGCGGTCAGGCGCTGCAGGCGCAGGTCGAGAATGGCCTTGGCCTGCTCGAATGACAGCCTGATCGTGCCGTCGTCCGCGAGCCGGTGGCGGGGATCGTCGATCAAGGTGATGATCGCCTCGACATCCCGGGCCGGCCAGTCACGCGACATCAGCGCGTCGCGCGCGGTGGACGGATTGGGCGAGGTCCTGATGACGCGGATGATCTCGTCGATATTGGCGACGGCAACCGCGAGACCGACCAGGATGTGGGCGCGGTCGCGTGCCTTGTTGAGCAGGAACTTGGTCCGGCGCGTGACGACCCGCTCGCGGAACGCGACGAAGATCGTCAGCAGATCCTTCAACGTCATCGTCTGCGGACGGCCGCCGTCGAGCGCCAGCATGTTGGCGGCGAAGCTGGTCTGCAGCGGCGTGAACTTGTAGAGCTGGTTCAGCACCACGTCCGGCACCGCATCGCGCTTCAATTCGATCACGACGCGATAGCCGTCGCGGTCCGACTCGTCGCGCAGGTCGGAAATGCCTTCGATCTTCTTTTCGCGCACCAGTTCGGCGATGCGCTCGACCATGGTGGCCTTGTTGACCTGGTACGGGATCTCCGAGACGATGATCGCTTCGCGATCCTTGCGGATGGTGTCGATCCGCACCTTGCCCCGCATCATGATCCCGCCGCGGCCGAGATGATAGGCGCTGCGAATGCCCGCCCGCCCCAGGATGATGCCGCCGGTCGGAAAATCCGGGCCTGGAATGATGTTGATCAGCTCGTCAATCGAGAGCGCGGGATTGTCGATCAGCGCGACGCAGGCATCGATCACCTCGCCGAGATTATGCGGCGGGATGTTGGTGGCCATGCCGACCGCGATGCCGCCGGCGCCATTGACCAGCAGGTTCGGGAATTTGGCCGGAAGGACCGACGGTTCCTTGTCCGAATTGTCGTAGTTCGGCGCGAAGTCGACGGTGTCCTTGTCGATGTCGTCGAGCAGCGGGATCGCCGTCTTGGCGAGCTTCGCTTCGGTGTATCGATAGGCGGCGGGCGGATCGCCGTCGACCGAGCCGAAATTGCCCTGGCCGTCGATCAACGGCACGCGCATCGAGAAGTCCTGCGCCATGCGCACCATGGCGTCGTAGATCGACTGGTCGCCATGCGGATGGTATTTACCGATGACGTCACCGACCACGCGCGCGGACTTGACGTATTTCTTATCGGGCGTGTGTCCCTGCTCGTACATCGAATACAGGATGCGCCGATGCACCGGCTTCAGGCCGTCGCGCGCATCGGGCAACGCTCGCGACACGATGACGCTCATGGCGTAATCGAGGTAGGAGCGTTTCATCTCATCGAGGATCGAAACGGGACGAATGTCGGAAGGTCCGCCCGGCACGCCGGGCTTCTCATCTTCTTGATCAGACAAAGGGGATACCGGTCGGTTTTGACACGCGAAAATCGCTTGGAATCATATAGCGCAGGAGCGCGCCGCAGGCCACCCCCAAACGGACCCGCGCTGAGCTTTTTCCGCTCGCCTTTCCAGACACTTAACCGGACGACACGGCAACGCTGGACATGCCGTGGGGGGCCGGCTCCGGCTACAGCCCGAAGACCACCTTGTGCATGATCCGTCCGGGTAGCAGCGTGAACAGGCCGGCAATCACCAGGGCGCCCGAAAACAGCATGATCATGGCCCGGCGGTGAGCCGCCACCCGATGGCGGTGCGCAGCCCACACCGCGAGCGGCAGCACGGCGAGCGTATAGATCGAAAGCAGGTGGATCGGGCTCCATGGACCGACGAGCCGGATGGTGTGGATCCAGAACGAGCTGGCCGCCACGGCGGTCATCAGCGCCACCCAGATCCAGCCGACCGCCCGATGCGGCAAGGTCCCCTTCGGTGCGGCGAACTGCACCAGTCCCAGCGCGAAGGCCGCCATCGCGGCAATGGCATGCAGGACGACGGCAGGCCCGGCAGCAAGCAAAGGCGTGAAGCTCATGACAGGCTCCGGAAGATCAGGTCACTGCAGCCTGACGGAGGCGCAGCCTGATGGCGTCGACATCGATGCCGCCGGCGCGCATCTTGACCTCGGCCTGCCTTTTCACGGCGCCGCACAGCTCGAGCAGCAGCGCATCATGGGCGCATGCGTTGTCCATCTTGGTATAGACGAGGTCGTATTCGACAGGCTCCCAGGTTCCAAGATCGGCCAGATTGTGCTGCATCTGGACCTCGAGGTTATCAAGCGCCGCGGCGAACTTGGCCTCCGTCGTGACCTTCGCCTCGAACTCATGGAACAGATCGAATATTTCCTGCCCCACTGAGCCGGGCAAGCGCGACCGAATGCCCTCGATCGCCTCGCGCTCCTTGGCCGCCTTGGCAGCCTTTCGGTCGCCTGTCTCGAAGAAGGGAACGTCGCCAGCCAGCGCCTCGACGAGATCGTGGACGATGATCATCTTCAGCACGCGGTCGATCTGGACCGGCCGTTCGAGATCGCGGTGCAGGAGCAACGCCAGCAGCGACATGCTCCAGCTATGCTCGGCCACGCTCTCGCGCCGCCCGTCGGAAAGCCAGCTGTGGCGCAACTCGCGCTTCAGACCCTCGGCAAGCCGGTAGAAATCGATGATCGTCGCAGCCACCTCGCGCATCGGCCCAACCTCGCACGATCGCCCGCACTGTCCCGACCGGTGCCGAATGACGACCGGCCTCCGATCCGAGACAGGACGGAAGCCGGCTCTTGTCGGCGGTGGACCCGCGTGACTCAGAACGGAATATCGTCGTCCATGTCGCTGTTGCGGCCGCCGCCACCGCTGCTGGCCGAGGCCACCGCGCGGCGCGGGGGCGCCATCGACGGACCGGGGCTGCCGAAATCTCCGCCGCCCGTGTCGTCGGCGAAATTGCCGCCGCTTCCGCCGCCGCGGCCACCGAGCATGGTCAGGGTCGAGTTGAAGCCCTGCAGCACGACCTCGGTCGAGTACTTCTCGACGCCGCTCTGGTCGGTCCATTTGCGGGTCTGCAGCGCGCCCTCGATGTACACCGTGGCGCCCTTCTTCAGGTACTGCTCGGCCACCTTGCAGAGACCTTCATTGAAGATCACCACGCGGTGCCACTCGGTCTTCTCCTTGCGCTCGCCGGTCCCCTTGTCGCGCCACGTTTCCGACGTCGCGATGCTCAGATTGGCGATCGGCCGACCATCCTGCGTGCGCCGGATCTCGGGGTCCTTGCCCAGATTGCCGACCAGAATCACCTTGTTCACGCTACCCGCCATCACACTCTCCTGCGGTTATCTCATCTTCGGACCGGTCGTCCCACCGGCCTCTCGGCGCAAGGTGGCTACCCTTCCTCTCGCGGCGGACCCTATACGGTTGCCGCGCCAGCCACCCTGCTTTCTCTCTGCTTATCCACATATAGCAGGCCGCCCAGGATTGTTCCAGTTTTGTTCGCGACCCTATCTACGCAACCAAAGCGCGAAATAGATGGAACCCGATGGAACTCAATGGAACCCGAAGTTCCCTCTTTGGAACCCGGAAAAAGTTCCCCAAATCACGAAAAAGTAATTAACTTTCATCAAGTTAGCTCGCCTCACATCCTCCTCGGCTGTGGCTTTTGGGAGACGGTATCCAGGGTTGAATCGCGTATATTTGCGGATGGATTGAGACCGTCACAGGCGGTCCCGCCACCTCACAGACGAGCGCCTCCGGGGACAATTGGAGGCGCCCAACGCCGGAGACTCGGGATGAAAAAAGTTTTTCTTGGAGCTGTCAGCTTGATGGTTTTGGGGGCCCTGACCCCTGCGGGCGCCGCCGATATGGCCGCCCGCCCCTACACGAAGGCGCCGATCGCAGCACCCGCTCCGCTGCCGACCTGGGCCGGCTTCTATCTCGGCCTGCAGGGCGGCGGCGGCTGGGGCCGCAGCGATGAGACCTTCTTCGGCGCGCCGAATGTGCCCGGCTTCGCCGGCACGCAGCGCTACGACTTCAATGGCGGCTTCATCGGCGGCGTGGCCGGCTACAACTGGCAGGTCGACAACGTCGTGTTCGGCCTCGAGGGCGACTATCACTGGGCGGACATCAACGGCCGCTCGGGCGTCGTGAACGCCGGCGTCGGCGATACCTACTTCACCAAGCTGCGCGGCTTCGGCGACATCAAGGGCCGCCTTGGCTATGCCGCCGGTCCTGCGCTGTTCTTCATCAGCGGCGGTGCCGCCGTTGGAGATCTGCAACATCGCTACGATGGCGTCCCCGGCAACGTCTTCTCGCGGAGCGATTGGCGCTGGGGTTGGACGATCGGCGCCGGTGCCGAATACATGTTCGCACAGAACTGGTCGGCCAAGCTCGAGTACAACTATATCGACTTCGGCAAGAGCACCATCCAGTACACGCCGGTCGCGGCCAACCGCTCGGAATGGAGCGACACGATCCACACCGTCAAGGCGGGCATCTCCTACCATTTCGGTGGCCCGGGCGTGTCGCGCTACTGATTGCACGCTGAACGCGAATATGTCGAAAGGCCGGCCTCGCGCCGGCCTTTTTTTGCGTGCTGAAACCGACACTTGCTGAGCCGTTGTGTCCTTTGGGTGACGGCTTTTTCCGGCGGGAGGGTCTATCAAGACGGCGCGGGTGGGCGTTGGTGAGAAGTGTGCGTGCGGGCGTCGGACTTGGTTTGGGGACTGCGATGAGAAGGCTGTTGCTGGGGGCGACAACTTCGCTGGCGCTGGGGGTTGCGCCGGCGATCGCAGCCGATTTGCCCGCGCGCACCTTTACCAAGGCGCCCGCGATGATCGCGACGATCTATGATTGGAGCGGGTTCTATCTCGGCCTGAACGCCGGTGGCGGCTCGGCGCGGAGCTGCTGGACCAACAATGTGACCTTCGCCGGCGTCGCGGCGACCAACGCCGAAGGTTGCCATGATGCGGCCGGCGCGCTCGCGGGCGGCCAGATCGGTTATCGCTGGCAGGCGGGCAGCTGGGTGTTCGGCGTCGAGGGCCAGGGCAACTGGGCCAACCTCAAGGGCAGCAACACCAGCCAGCTCGCCCCGGCCGTCACCAACCAGACCAAGATCAATGGCGTGGGCGTGATCAGCGGCCAGATCGGCTATGCCTGGAACAACGTGCTCTGGTACGTGAAGGGCGGCGCTGCGGTCGCGGGCGAAAAATACAACGGCCTCGTCACCGCGACGGGGACGGCATTCGATCAGTCAAGCGTCACGCGCTGGGGCGGCACGGTCGGCACGGGCCTTGAGGTCGGCTTCGGCAAGAACTGGTCGGTTGGTGCCGAGTACGAGCACATCTTCATGGGCAACAAGAACCTGAACTTCTCGGGCATTCCCGCCGGAGCGGCGACCCGGACCGATACCGTCGGCCAGGACGTCGACATGGCCACGGTCCGCGTCAACTATCGCTGGGGCGGCCCGGTCGTCTCCAAGCACTGACGCCGGATCCGCGAGCGCCTCCTGCTCTCGCTGCCGCGCTCGGAGCGGCTCTCCTCGACCGCTGACATCGCCATCGCAGCGAAGCTCGCAGACCGCGGCGTCTGATGACCGGTGCGGGCGAAGCGCATGGGCCCCTGCCCGACGCCCCCGAACCGACGGCCGCGTTGTTTACGCCCGGTTAAGCACGACCGACACATCGCGCGGTGCCGGGACGGCCGATCACAACTTTTAGAAATCAGTCTCTCCTACAACCAGCGACAGCCACAGATGGGCCGGATCGGAGGGATCCGGCGCAAGGCATCCTGGGACTGGGGAGAGACGAATGCACAAGACCACTTTGATCACGACGGCCGGCATCACATTGCTCGGGCTTGCTCCGGCCTCGGCCGCCGACTTCGCTGCGCGCCCCTATGGCAAGGCGCCGCCGCCGGCCTATGTCACGCCGTTGCCGAGCTGGGCCGGGTTCTACCTGGGCGCCAATGGCGGCGCCGATTGGAGCCGCAACTGCTGGACGCTGAACCGCGTCGGCGGCGTGGCCGTCCTTCCGACACAGTCCGAAGGCTGCCACAATGCGTCGAGCGGCCTCATCGGCGGCCAGGTCGGCTACCGCTGGCAGGCCGCCAGCTGGGTGTTCGGCCTGGAAGCCCAGGGCGACTGGACCAACCTGAAATCGTCCAACGCCAGCACCGCAGCGCTCGCGGCCGGCATCACCAACAATACCAAGACCGACGCCATCGGCCTGTTCACCGGCCAGGTCGGCTACGCCTGGGGCAACGTGCTCTGGTACGTGAAGGGCGGCGCTGCGGTGGCCCACAACAAATACACTGGCACCGCCAATGCGGCCGCGCCGGTTGCGGTCGGCACGCTGCTGGATTCCGCCAGCGAGACTCGCTGGGGTGGCACCGTCGGCACCGGTGTCGAATTCGGCTTTGCCCCGAACTGGTCGGTCGCGGTCGAGTACGATCACCTGTTCATGGGCTCGCGCGACATCAACTTCCCGGCCACCGCGAATGTGAACTCCCGCGTCGACACCATCAAGCAGGACATCGACTTGGCGACCGTCCGGGTGAACTATCGATTCGGCCCGTCCGGAGCCACGCGCTACTGACGCTGCGTCATCCCGCCGCAGTTGCGACAAGGCCGGCCAGCGCGCCGGCCTTTTTCGTGTCGACAGCCCGGCGGCGGCGCGGCCATTTTGTGTTAAATATTTGATTTATAACGCTTTTTCACCGTTGTGGCGCGTGCGTTACAGCATCCCCGGGATGCCGCGTGTATGAACATTTCCATCGCTTGTCATTCCAACTCCCGGGGGAGAATTTGATGAAGAAGTTGCTTGTGATCACGACGGCCCTCGTCGGCATCGCAACCGCCACGTCCGCTTCGGCGGCCGACATGGCAGCCCGCCCGTACACCAAGGCGCCGCCGATGGCCGCTCCGGTCCTGGGCTGGTCGGGCATCTACGCGGGTATCCAGGGCGGCGGCGGCTGGGGTACCAGCAAGGAGACCTTCCTCGGCCGGTTCAACGCGCCGGGCTTCGCCGGCACCCAGAACTACAACACCAATGGCGGTTTCGTCGGCGGCGTGATCGGCTACAATTGGCAGGTCGACAACGTCGTGTTCGGCCTCGAGGGTGACTATCACTGGTCCGACATCAACGGCCGCTCCGCCGTCGTGAATGCCGGCGTGGGTGACACCTTCTTCACCAAGATCTCCAGCTTCGGCGACATCAAGGGCCGCCTCGGCTATGCCGCCGGCCCGGCGCTGTTCTTCGTCAGCGGCGGTGCCGCGGTGGGCCAGCTGCAGCATCGCTATGACGGCGTGCCCGGCAACGTCTTCTCGCAGACCACGACCCGCTGGGGCTACACGGTCGGCGCCGGCGCGGAGTACATGTTCGCGCCGAACTGGTCGGCCAAGCTCGAATACAACTTCATCGACTTCGGCAAGAGCGCCATCCAGTACAGCGCCTTTGCAACCAACCGCTCGGAGTGGACAGATACCGTTCACACCGTGAAGGCGGGCCTCAACTACCACTTCGGTGGCCCGGTGGTCGCCAAGTACTGATCATCGGTTCAACAACCGAAAGTTCCAAAGGCCGGCGCAAGCCGGCCTTTTTGTTGCCTGCAAGCCACCGCGGCCGCATTGCAACACGCGGAACCAAGCATTTGAGTCACATCGCTTTTCTGGAACCCGCCCCGTAAAAACGCGGTTTCGCCGTCAGTGTGTCTTCAGGGTGACGGCAATCTGCGCGGAACCCGGCTATAGGAGGATCGTCAACTTGAACGGGTGAGTCTGTTTCGTGCGTAAGGAAATCGCGGCGGGGCGGACTTCAAGGACTAAACTGGAGACAAGTATGAAGAAGATCCTGCTCGCGACCGTGGCCCTGGCCGCCCTGGCCGCTCCCGCTGCCGCCGCCGATCTTGCTGCGCGCCCGACCTACACCAAGGCCCCGGTTGCTGCGCCGGTTCCGACCTGGACCGGCTTTTACCTCGGCGCCTTCGGCGGCTATGCCACCACGGAAAATGGCGGCATTCTGAGCCCGAAGGGCGGTTTCGTCGGCGGTACCGCTGGCTACAACTTCCAGAGCGCCAACTGGGTGTACGGCATTGAGGTCGATGCCGCCTGGGCGGACATCAAGGACTCGTTCGCCTTCGGCGGCGCTGCCATCGGCGCCAAGATCGATGCCACCGGCACGGTCCGTGGCCGTATCGGCTACGCGTTCAACAACGTCCTGCTGTACAGCACCGGTGGTTACGCCTGGGCCGACAACAAGCTGACGCTCTCCGCGGCCGGCCTGAGCGCTTCCGACTCGCAGCTCCTGAGCGGCTGGACCGTCGGCGCCGGCGCCGAGTTCCTGATCGCTCCGAAGTGGTCGCTGAAGGCCGAGTACCTCTACAAGAGCTTCGGCGGCAAGACCTACTTCAACGGCGTGGTGCCGACCGGCGAGCTCAACCTGCACACCGTGCAGGTCGGCGTGAACTATCACTTCTAAGACTTCGGCCTCCGGGCCAACGCAC
The DNA here is from genome assembly GCF_030159255.1 of Bradyrhizobium sp. SSBR45G. Taxonomy (GTDB): domain Bacteria; phylum Pseudomonadota; class Alphaproteobacteria; order Rhizobiales; family Xanthobacteraceae; genus Bradyrhizobium. Next base: position 640,036 of record NZ_BSCT01000001.1, read on the forward strand.
GAAGAAGCCTCCGCTCGACCGAGCGGGGGCTTTTTTCTTTGCCGATCATTTTCTTCGCCGGTCATCGGACCGATCTGGCCCCTTTTTCGCCTGATGGCCGACCGCCTCCGCCATGCGGCCACGGGTAAATCGCTCCGCCGCAGGGGGCGTGAGCATCTCGGATGATCCGATCGCCGGAGGGGCCTCCTGCCAATCGCTGCCATTCGCCGAACGCATTGTTGATGATTCGCGGACGGCACTGGAAATCCAGGCCCGTTCTTCCTACGTTCCGACCATACCTTTTCCCTCTGGCGTCCGATGGCCGGTTACCGGCGAAACGCGCCTGCAACGATGGCGCGACCTTGCGCCGTGGGACGATCGTCATGGATGAAGTGCTCAAGGCCAAGCAGCGCGCGCAGGCCAACTCGTCGAGCCTGCGGGCCATCACCATCCGCGGCGCCCGCGAGCACAATCTCAAGAACATCGACGTCGAGATCCCGCGCGACAAGCTCGTGGTGTTCACCGGCCTGTCCGGCTCCGGCAAGTCCTCGCTCGCCTTCGACACGATCTATGCCGAGGGCCAGCGCCGCTATGTCGAATCGCTGTCGGCCTACGCCCGCCAGTTCCTGGAGATGATGCAGAAGCCGGACGTCGACCAGATCGACGGCCTGTCGCCGGCGATCTCGATCGAGCAGAAGACGACCTCGAAGAATCCGCGCTCGACCGTCGGCACCGTCACCGAGATCTACGACTACATGCGCCTGTTGTGGGCGCGCGTCGGCGTGCCGTATTCGCCGGCCACCGGCCTGCCAATCGAGAGCCAGACCGTGTCGCAGATGGTCGACCGCGTGCTGGCGCTGCCCGAGGGCACCCGCCTGTATCTGCTGGCGCCGGTCGTGCGCGGACGAAAGGGCGAGTACAAGAAGGAGCTCGCCGAATATCTCAAAAAGGGCTTTCAGCGGGTCAAGATCGACGGCACCTTCCACGAGCTCGCCGAGGCGCCCACGCTCGACAAGAAGTTTCCGCACGACATCGACGTCGTCGTCGACCGCATCGTCGTGCGCCCCGACATCGGCCAGCGCCTTGCGGAAAGTTTCGAGACCGCGCTGAAGCTCGCCGAGGGCTTGGCGGTGATCGAGTTCGCCGACGCGCCCGCCTCCGCCGCACCGGCCGAGGAAAAGGAAAAGAAGAAGACCGCAAAGATCCACGACAAGAGCGGGCCCGAGCGCATCCTGTTCTCCGAAAAATTCGCCTGCCCGGTCTCCGGCTTCACGATCCCCGAGATCGAGCCGCGGCTGTTCTCGTTCAACAACCCCTATGGCGCCTGTCCAGAATGCGGCGGCCTCGGGGTCGAGCAGCATGTCGATGCCGACCTCGTCATTCCCGACAAGGAGGTCACGCTGCGCAAGGGCGCGATCGCGCCGTGGGCCAAGTCGTCCTCGCCCTATTACCTGCAGACCCTGACCGCGCTCGGCAAGTTCTACAAGTTCACGCTGGACACCAAGTGGAAGGACCTGCCGAAGAAGACGCAGAACGCGCTGCTGCACGGCTCGGGCGACGACGAGATCAAGTTCACCTATGAGGACGGCGTCCGCGCCTACGACACCAAGAAGCCGTTCGAGGGCGTCATCACCAACATCGAGCGCCGCTTCCGCGAGACCGAGAGCGAATGGGCCCGCGAGGAGCTCGGCAAGTACTTCAACGACGTCCCCTGCGCCGGCTGCAAGGGTTTTCGGCTGAAGCCCGAGGCCCTGTGCGTCAAGGTCGGCGGCAAGCACATCGGCGAGATCAGCGAGATGAGCGTCAAGGCCGCCGGCGAATGGTTCGCCGAGGTGCCGAAGCAGCTCAACGCGCAGCAGACCGAGATCGCCACCCGCATCCTGAAGGAGATCCGCGACCGCCTCACCTTCCTGCTCGACGTCGGCCTGAACTATTTGACCCTGGCGCGCTCCTCCGGCACCCTGTCCGGCGGCGAGAGCCAGCGTATCCGCCTGGCCTCGCAGATCGGCTCGGGGCTGACAGGCGTGCTCTATGTGCTCGACGAGCCCTCGATCGGCCTGCACCAGCGCGACAATGCCCGGCTGCTCGACACGCTGAAGCGGCTGCGCGACCTCGGCAACACCGTGATCGTGGTCGAACATGACGAGGACGCCATCCGTCTGGCCGACTACGTGCTCGACATCGGCCCCGGCGCCGGCACCCATGGCGGCCACATCGTCGCCGAGGGCACGCCGGCCGAGATCATGCGCAACCCGAAATCGCTGACCGGCAAATATCTCACCGGCGAGCTCGAGGTCGCGGTGCCCGAGCGGCGGCCGCCGAACCATCGCCGTACCATCAAGGTCATCAACGCCCGCGGCAACAATCTGAAGAACGTCTCGGCCGAGATCCCGCTCGGCCTGTTCACCGCGATCACCGGCGTCTCCGGCGGCGGCAAGTCGACGCTGCTGATCGACACGCTCTACAAGGCGATCGCGCGCAAGCTCAACGGCGCCAGCGAGGGCGCCGCGCCGCACGACCGCATCGAGGGCCTGGAGCATATCGACAAGATCATCGACATCGACCAGTCGCCGATCGGCCGCACCCCGCGCTCCAATCCCGCGACCTATACCGGCGCCTTCACGCCGATCCGCGAATGGTTCGCCGGCCTGCCGGAATCCAAGGCGCGCGGCTACGAGCCCGGCCGCTTCTCGTTCAACGTCAAGGGCGGCCGCTGCGAGGCCTGCCAGGGCGACGGCGTCATCAAGATCGAGATGCACTTTTTGCCCGACGTCTACGTCACCTGCGACGTCTGCAAGGGCAAGCGCTACAACCGCGAGACGCTCGACGTGCTGTTCAAGGGCAAGTCGATCGCCGACGTGCTCGACATGACCGTCGAGGAGGCCGCCGAGTTCTTCAAGGCGGTGCCGCGCGTGCGCGACACTTTTGAGACCCTGCGCCGCGTCGGCCTCGACTACATCCATGTCGGCCAGCAGGCGACCACGCTGTCCGGTGGCGAGGCGCAGCGCGTCAAGCTCGCCAAGGAGCTGTCGAAGCGCGCCACCGGCCGCACGCTCTACATCCTGGACGAACCGACCACGGGCCTGCACTTCCACGACGTCAAGAAACTGCTGGAGGTGCTGCACGAGCTGGTGGCGCAGGGCAATTCGGTTGTTGTCATCGAGCACAATCTCGAGGTCATCAAGACCGCCGACTGGGTGATCGACCTCGGCCCCGAAGGCGGCGACGGCGGTGGCGAGATCGTCGCCTGGGGCCCGCCGGAGGACATCGTCAAGGCACCGCGCAGCTACACGGGGCAGTTCCTGAAGCCGGTGCTGGAGAAGTCCGCCAAGCCGAAGAAGCGAGGCAGGGGCACGGCCAGCGAGGCGGCGGAGTAGTTTCCTTCTATCGACGTCATTGCCAGCGGAGCGACGAAATCCAGGGCCGGGCACGCGACTCTGGATTGCTTCGTCGCTTCGCTCCTCGCAATGACGCGTGTGATTGCTAGCGGTCAATAAGAGCGAAGCCCGCCGCTCTCCAGAGAGCGACGGGCTCGATCACTTCTGCAACAACGACCTCAACCTACCAGCGGTAATATCCCGTCCGCGTGCCGTTGTTGTTGCCGCCCGGACCGACGTCGCCCTGGGACGAGCTCGGGGTCGGATGGTTGGTCCCATTGTAGCCGGTGCCCCAGCCGGGGCCGTTGTACGGGCCTGGCGCGACGGCGACGTAGCCTTCCTCATAGGCCGGGCCAGGCGCCCAGGCGTAGGAGTCGCGGTAGGCATAGGTGGGCGTGGTCTGGCCGCCATAGCCGTTGCCGCCCGGGCCGTATTCCCCGGCCGAAGCACCGAGCGTGCCGACCACCACCGTCGTCGCCGCCAGCGCGGCCATCGCAATCATGCGCATCAACTTGCTCCGTTGTTCCTAACTAACGATCGCTGGCACAAACGACGGCGATGCCGCGGAGGTTCCGCCGGCGCTCACGACAATCGTGCGACACAACGGCTCTCGCTTTCCCGCGAACGCAATCACCGTCGCATCACCCCAGACACGACAAACCCGCCGCTCTGTCAGAGCGGCGGGTCTGGGTCAGTGCACGCTATCGCGCGGCGACCATTACCACTGGCGATAGGCGCCGGTCAGGGTGCCGTTGTTGTTGCCCTGTGGGCCGACGTCGCCCTGGCTCGAGCTCGGGGTCGGATGGTTGGTGCCGTTGTAGCCGCGGCCCCATGTCACCGGGCCCTGCTGATAGCGCGGTGCCGGCGCGGCGTCATAGACCGGCTCGGAATCGTAGGATGCGGCCGGCGGGACGAAGGCCATCGAGTCGTTGTAACGGGCGTAACCTTGCGCGGATGCGGCGGCCGTACCGATCACCAGCGTCGCTGCGGCGAGCGCCGCCATCTTGATCGTGTGTTGCATGTGTTGGTCTCCTTTTGCGGGGATCAACGGCCGCGCCGCGGCGACGTTCCTGCACTGCACAGTCACAAATTCCGTGAGACGATCGTGATCGGCCGCGACGCCACGCCTCCTTGCCCCCCTTCACGGAGAAAGGTCAGGCGGCGACGGCGACCGCGCCCGGCATGCCGGTTGCTCTGGCGCATTCCGCCATGCGACGGCATCATGGCGCAAGTCGTCCTCACCGCTCCCGCTCGCTCATCGCCTTCGGTCCGATGCCCTACTCCCTCGTCATCTTCGATCTCGACGGCACCCTGGCCGACAGCCTTCCGTGGTTTCGTCGCAACGTGAACATCGTGGCGGCGCGCTATCGCTTTCGCCCCGTCATCGACGAGGACGTCGAGCTGTTGCGCCATTCCTCCACCGCCGAGGTGCTGAATCATCTCGGCGTGGCGCGCTGGAAGCTGCCGCTGATCGCGCGGCACATCCGCCGCCTCAAGACCGAGCAGGCCGCCAGCATTCCGCTGTTTGCCGGCGTCGAGGCCATGCTCGCGACGCTGGCCGCCGCAGGCATCCGCCTCGCGCTGGTGTCGTCCGACACCGAGGCCAATGCGCGCCAGAAGCTCGGCGCCTCGGCGCACCTGTTCACCTGCTTCGACTGCTCGGCGTCGCTGTACGGCAAGGCACGCAAGTTCAGGCGCGTGGTGAAGCGCATGGGCGCCGCGGCCACCGAAGTCATCGCCATCGGCGACGAGACCCGCGACATCGAAGCCGCGCGCAGCGCCGGCATCGCCTTCGGCGCGGTCACCTGGGGCTATGCCGCGGAAAAGGCGCTGCGCGACCGCGGACCGGAGCTGGTGTTTTCGCGGATGGAGGACATCGTGGAGCAACTGGTGGGTCCGCCAGCCGGACGTGAACCGTCGCCTGCATGAGCGTCAGCGGCATCAAGGACAACGACCACAGCTGCCTGCCCCGCGTCATTGCGAGCGGAGCGACCTGTCCGCCGAAGCCCCTTGGCGTAGGCGGAAGCAATCCAGAGT
>NZ_BSCT01000002.1 GCF_030159255.1 Bradyrhizobium sp. SSBR45G
CCATGTTGGAATCACAACTGATTCTTCGCCGCAAGTCTATTTTAGCGCCTATGGGCGAACGCCGGGACCCATACCCCCAGGGAGCAGTTCGAGGCAGGGTGGCAATTGGCATTTTTGCGCATCACGCCCGCCGCAGGGTATGGGTCCCGGATCGGCGCCGCGTCGCGCTACGCGCGTCGCGGCTTGTCCGGGACGACACTTTTGGCGGTTGCCAGGCTGCGCCTCTCATTGCGAGCTTCGCCGAGCCTTTCATGATGAGACCGTCAATGGCCGTTGGCCCGGGCGTCAAAGGCGGAGAGCACGGCGAGCGTCATCGCGGTGATGCCAGTCTCGATGGTCGGCCTCGGCACCGGCGCAAACCGTTGCGAGTGGTTCGGCGGCAGCCGCGGACCGTCATGACGTGCAGCCGCGACGCGCTCCGGATCATGGACGCCGATGCTGAAGACCATCGACGGCACGCCGGCCTTGACGTACTCCGAGTAGTCGTCACCTTCGGTGCTCGGCGGCGATCTCGTCAACCTGTCGCCGAACGCCGCCTTCAGCACCGGCTCGGCCGCCGCGACGACCGCGTCATCGTTGATCACGGCATCCGTGCGCTGCTCCAACTCGATACCGGGCGACGGAGCGCCGGCCTTGGCGGTTCGTTCGATCTCCTCCAGCATCTTGGCGCGGGCCTCCGGCCTGAAGCTCCTGATGGTGAGGGGCACGACCAACGCCTTCTGCAGGCTCTCGCTGGCGGTGCCGCCGCGGATCGCTCCGACGAGGACGCCGGGCTCGGTTGGGTCCTTCTCGCGGCTGATCATGCTCTGTAGGTCGACAAGGAAGCGTCCCGCCATCATCAACGGGTTGTCATGGACGCCGTCGTCGAAGTGGATGGACAGGGCATCCATGCTCGGTGAACCGACGCCGGCCCGATACGTCACCTCACCATGCGCGAAGCCGCCGGTGTGGAGGGCGAAGCCGACATCGGGTTTCGGGAAGCGGGTGAACAGCCCATCGGCAAGCATCGCCTTCGCGCCCGCGACCTCTTCCTGCGCCGGCTGCGCGACGAACATCAGCGTGCCCTTCCACTTATCCTTCAGGCTGACCAGCGTCTTCGCCGTGCCGACCCAGCTCGCCATGTGCACGTCGTGGCCGCAACCATGCGCGACGAAGGTCTCGCGTCCGTTCCAGTTGGCCTTGTCGTGGCTCGCATAGGGCAGGCCGGTCTTCTCCTCCATCGGCAGCGCATCGAGCTCGGTGCGCACCATGACCGTCGGGCCGTCGCCATTGCGGTAGAGCGCGACGAGCCCGGTCTTGCCGACCTTCTCCGTCACCTCGAAGCCGAGCCCGCGCATCTGCTCGGCGAGCTTCGCCGCCGTCTCGACCTCCTGGAACGCCAGCTCCGGATGGGCGTGCAGATCCTTGTAGAGCTCATCGAGCGCGGGGTAGTCGCGTTCGAGCGAGGCTGCGATCGTGGATTTCAAGGCTGCGACGTCGAGCTCGGCATGAGCCGGGGGCGCGGCCAGCGCGATCAGCGTGGCCGACGCGAACAGAAGCCCGAGCGACTGCTTCATGGATTGGCTCCACAACAACTGTGGCCTACTCTACGACCCATCGGCTTTGCCGCCCAGCACGTCTTTCGGCATCTTCGCGGCTTGCAAGGAGCACTGGCTTGTCAGAGAGGCTCAACATCTCCTCAGGCTATCCATTCGAGGAGACCTACGGCTATGCGCGGGCGGTGAGGGTCGGCAACCAGGTCTTCGTCTCGGGGACGACTGCGCGCGGTATCGATCTGGACAGCGATGCCTTCGGCCAGGCAACGAGCGCGATGGGCATCATCGCCGGCGCCTTGCAGCAGGCCGGGGCGGATCTTCGGCACGTGGTGCGGACGGTGGTCTACGTGACCGACATGGCAGACACCGACGCGGTGGCCCGGGCGCATAGCGTGGCCTTCGGGGCGGTGCGGCCCGCGAGCACGCTGGTGAAGGTCGCGGGCCTCACGCCCGAGACGGCCCGGGTCGAAATCGAGGTCACCGCCATCGTTCACGACTGAGCATCGCGGCGGTCGGGCGTCGTGAGCCGTGGCCTCACCCGCCCAGCACGTCCTTCTGCATCTTGCCGCCGTAGAAGTGGAAGAACGGCACGGCTGCGTCGTGGCGCAGGGGGCCGGTGGCGAGGCGGCGGTCGAGTTCGTTGAGGACGTTCCGGGTCATCGGATGCAAATCGGCCAGCGGTTTTGAGCCGAGCTCGACCCAGACCAGCTCGACCAGCTCGGCATCGGCGTGGATGACGCCGTCGACGCGATGCGTGATGGCGGAGGCGTCTGCCGTGAAGAAGCGGGTGTCGAAGCGCTTGATGCGGCCGGGCGGGGTGATGGCGCGGGCGATCAAATAGAGACCGGAGGGATCGGGCAGCAGACCGGCTTCAGAAAATGGTGCCCAGGGCCCATCGAGCTTGGGGGCGGGGCCGTCGACCTTGCGTCCGAGGCAGAGACCGGTTTCCTCGCAGGCCTCGCGGATCGCGGCGACGGCCAGCGACTTTGCGCGCGACGCCGTCGTCTGCGGCTTGCCCTTGAACAGGTTGGCTTCGAGCTCGGCGGGCATGGGAGCGGCGACCGGAATGCGGTGATCAGTCTTGTCGACGCGGCCGCCGGGGAAGACGAACTTGCCGGGCATGAACACGACCTTGTCGTGGCGCTTGCCGACCAGCACCTTCGGCACCGCGCTGCTGCGATCAACCAGGATCAGGGTCGCGGCATCGCGCGGCTTGGTGTAGGGGTGGTGGTCCGCTTCCTTCTCGGCGGGCTTGCCCGCCGGTGCGCCCGTCGCCTGTGCCGTGTCGCTCATGTCCTCCCCGCTTTTTCTTATTAGTTGAGAATCTGGTCGCTCATACCGGCGGAATGCCTTCCACCGGATGCTCGTCGAAGCCGTGCATGCGGAACGCCCATTGCAGCCCGACCACGGCGCCCTTGACCGGCTGCAGCAGCGCGAGCGACGAGATCAATGTGACCGGCAGATAGATCGCGAGCTGCAGCGCTACCGGCGGCGCGTAGTTGGTCTCGACCGAGAGCACCAGCGGCACGATGATATGGCCGACGATGACGATGACGAGATAGGCGGGAAGATCATCGGCGCGGTGGCCGGAAAAATCCTGGCCGCAATGGTCGCAATGATCCGCGACCTTCAGGAAGGCGCGGAACAGCCTGCCTTCGCCGCAGCGCGGGCAGCGGCCGCGCAGCCCGCGCTTCATCGCCGTCCAGACGTCGCGCTTCTCGGCGGCGCCAGCGTCACGTGTCCAGGTTTGCGGCAATGCGCGGGGCGTTGAACTCATGGCGTCCATGATCTGCCTTTCTTCGATGTGCCGGGCTTGCGTTTTGCCCCTGCCTTTTGATTTTTCTTGGGGCTTTTTTCCTTACGCTTCGGCCGGGGCTCGGACCTGCCCGGCTTCGACGATTTCGCCTTGACGGTGCTCTTGCGCCTCGGCCCGGCGCCGCGCGGGTGACGCGACACCAGCACGTCGGCCTGCGTCAGCAGTTCGAAGCGCAGCGCGCCGGCCACCGGTTGAGCTTCTACCAGACGCACGTCGACGACGTCACCCAGCCGATGCATGGCACCGCTGCGCTGGCCGATCAGCGCATGGCGCGTCTCGTCATAGTCGAAATATTCCGTGCCGAGGGTGCGGATCGGAACCAGGCCGTCCGCACCGGTGTCGTCGAGCTTGATGAAGAGACCTGCCCGGGTGACGCCGGAGATGCGGCCCTGGAAGGTGGCGCCGACGCGGTCGGCGAGGTGATGGGCGATCAGCCGGTCGGCGGTCTCGCGCTCGGCCTTCATCGCGCGCCGCTCGGTGACCGAGATCTGCGCCGCGACCTCGGCGAGATGGTCCGGCGTCTCGCTGTCGGGCAGGGCGCCGTCGCCCAGGCCCAGCGCGCGCAACAGGCCACGATGCACGACGAGGTCGGCGTAGCGGCGGATCGGCGAAGTGAAATGCGCGTAGCGGCGCAGGTTCAGGCCGAAATGTCCGTAATTGTCGGTCGAATATTCCGCCTGCGCCTGCGAGCGCAGCACCACCTCGTTGACGAGATGCTCGTAGTCCTGGCCGGCCACCAAAGTGAGCACGCGGTTGAACAGCGACGGCCGCAGCGCGCCTGATTTGGCGAAGGGCACGTCGAGCGTCTTCAAGAACTCCTGCAGCGCATGGATCTTCTCCACCGTCGGCTCGTCATGCACGCGGTAGATCAGCGGCAGCGCCTTTTTCTCCAGGAGCTCGGCCGCGGCCACGTTGGCCGAGATCATGAACTCCTCGATCAGTCTGTGGGCGTCCAAGCGTTCGGGCACGACGACGCGATCGACGGTGCCGTCTTTCTTGAGCAGGATCTTGCGCTCGGGAATGTCGAGGTCGAGCGGGTCACGTGCGTCGCGGCCGCGCTTGGCGACCTCATAGGCCGCATAGAGCGGCTTCAGGATCGGCTCGAGCAGGGGACCCGTGGTGTCGTCCGGCTTGCCGTCGATCGCGGCCTGCGCCTGCGCATAGGACAGTTTTGCGGCGGAGCGCATCAGCACGCGGTGGAACGAGTGCGAGCGCTTGCGGCCGTCGGCGCCGATCACCATGCGCACGGCAAGCGCGCCGCGCGCTTCGCCCGGCACGAGCGAGCAGAGATTGTTCGAGATTCGCTCCGGCAGCATCGGCACGACGCGGTCGGGGAAGTACACCGAATTGCCGCGGATCAGCGCGTCGCGATCGAGCGCCGATCCCGGCCGCACGTAGTAGGCGACGTCGGCGATCGCGACGTGGAGAATGAAGCCGCCGACATTGCTCGGATCGGGATCCGGCTCGGCATGAACCGCGTCGTCATGGTCCTTGGCGTCGGGCGGATCGATCGTGACCAGCGGCAGGTCGCGCCAATCCTCGCGGCCCTTCAAGGTCGCGGGCTGCGCGGCCTCGGCCTCGGCGATCGCTGCGGCCGAGAAGTCCATCGGGATCTCGTGGGCGTGGATCGCGATCAGGCTGATCGCCTTCTCGGTCGCGACCGAGCCGTAGCGCTCCTTCACGCGGCCGGCGGGCAGGCCGTAGCCGCGGCCGCGCAGCAGGTCGACGCTGATGAGGTCGCCGTCCTTGGCGTCCCTGGTGTCGCCGGGCGCGATCGCAAGCTCCCGTCCCGCCTGCTTCTTGTCGACCGGAATCAGGCGCCCGCCGCCATTGGGGCTCGTCTTGAAAATGCCGAGCACGCGGTTGCGCGCCTGGTCGAGCACCTTGAGCACACGGCCGCGATAGGCGACGCCGTCGTCGTCCTTGATCGGCTCGACGCGGAGCAAAGCGCGATCGCCGACGCCGGCGGTGGCGCCCGGCTTGGCGAGGCGATGCGCATAGATGCGGATCCGGGGCGGCTCGGACTGCTCGGCCTCGTCCCATTCGGCAGGCCTCGCGATCAGCTCGCCGTCGCTGTCGCGGCCGGTGATGTCGGCCACCAGCGTGGCCGGCAGGGTCGCGGGCTCGACGATCTTCTTGCGGCCGCTCTTCTTGACGGTGCCGTCGGCGACGAGCTCGCGCAGCAGCTGCTTGAGCGCGACCCGGTCGGCATTCTTCAGGCCGAAGGCGCGGGCGATGTCCTTGGTGCCAACCTTGCCCGGATTGGCGCGGATGAAGGCGACGATGGCCTCCCGCGGAGGGAAGCCGATGTCGCTCTTTTGGGTCATTTTCTCATCCGCGGGCCTTGCCGGCGCTCTTCTTGGCGGGTGGCTTCGCCGCAGGCTTGGCCGAGGTCTTGGCGGCCTTGGCGACGGGCGCACGCGCCTTGCTGGTGGAGTCTGATTTCGGCTTGGCCGCGGCCTTCTTGACCACGGCCTTCTTGGCTGGCTTCGGCGAGTCGTCATCGCCGCCAGCCTTGGGCTTGGCCGCTTTCTTGGCCGGCTTCGCCGCCTTGCCTTTCGCCTTGCCGCCGCCCTTGGCGGCGCGCTCGTCGAGCAGGGCGATCGCCTCGGCCAAGGTGATCGTGTCCTTCTCCTTGTCGCCGGGAATGGTGGCGTTGACGCCACCCGCGGTGACATAGGCGCCATAGCGGCCGGCCTTGACGGCGACCGCGCCGAGCGACGGATGGTCGCCGAGCGCCTTGCCCGGATCGGCGCCGAAGCGCTTGCTCGGCCCCTTGGCAATCTTCTCGGCAATCAGCGTGACGGCGCGGTTGAGGCCGATGTCGAACACCTCGTCGCCGGCCTCCAGGCTCGCATAGGTCTTGTCGTGCTTCACGAACGGCCCGAAGCGGCCGAGACCGGCCGTGATCGGGAGGCCGCTCTCCGGGTGCTTGCCGATCTCACGCGGCAGCGACAGCAGCTTGAGCGCCAGCTCGAGATCGACGTCCGACGGCTGTGTGCCCTTCGGGATGCCCGCACGCTTCGGCTTCTCGCCCTCGGCGTAGTCCTTCTGCTCGCCGAGCTGGATGTAGGGCCCGAACCGGCCCGCCTTGACCGCAACGTCGAGGCCCGAATCGGGATCCTGGCCCAGAATGCGATCGGCCGCGGCTTCGCTGTCGGCGGCGAGCGGACGGGTGTAGCGGCACTCAGGATAGTTTGAGCAGCCGACGAAGGCGCCGAACTTGCCGGCCTTCAGGTTCAGACGCCCGGTGCCGCAGGTCGGGCACTGCCGGACGTCGCCGCCGTCCGCGCGCGGCGGATAGATGTGCGGGCCGAGCATCTCGTCGAGCGCGTCCAGCACCTGCGCGACGCGCAGATCCTTGATGTCGTCGACGGCACCGATGAAGCCGGTCCAGAAATCCCTCAGCACCTGCTGCCAGGCGATCTCGTTGTTGGAGATGCGGTCGAGCTGCTCCTCCAGATCCGCCGTGAAATCGTATTCGACGTAACGCCGGAAGAAGTTCTCCAGGAACGCGATCACGACGCGGCCCTTGTCCTCGCCATGCAGCCGCTTCTTCTCCAGCTTCACATAGCCGCGGGCTTTCAGCACATCGAGGATCGAGGCGTAGGTCGAGGGCCGGCCGATGCCGAGCTCCTCCATGCGCTTGACCAGCGACGCCTCGGAGAAACGCGGCGGCGGCTCGGTGAAGTGCTGGGTCACCGCGAGGTTCTGGCGCTTCAGCGCCTCGTTCGGGCTCATCTGCGGCAGCCGGCGGCTATCCTCGTCCTCCTCGTCGTCGCGGCCTTCCTGATAGAGCGCGAGGAAGCCGTCGAACTTGATGACCTGGCCGGTGGCGCGCAGCTCCAGGGTGCGCGCGCCCGCCTTGGCCGTGATGTCGACCGTGGTGCGCTCGAGCTCGGCCGATTCCATCTGGCTCGCGATCGTGCGGGTCCAGATCAGCTCATAGAGTTTGGCCTGGTCGTCATCGAGCCGCTTGCGCAGATCGGCCGGCTTGCGCGACAGGTCGGTCGGGCGGATCGCCTCGTGCGCCTCCTGGGCGTTCTTGGCCTTGGTCTGGTACTGGCGCGGGCTCTCCGGCACATATTTGTTGCCGTAGATCTCGCCGATCACCTTGCGCGCCTGGGTGATGGCCGAGCCGTCGATCTGCACGCCGTCGGTTCGCATATAGGTAATGAGACCGGTGGTCTCGCCGCCGATGTCGATGCCTTCATAGAGACGCTGCGCGATGCGCATGGTGTGCGCCGGCGCGAAGCCGAGCTTGCGGCTCGCCTCCTGCTGCAGGGTGGAGGTCGTGAAGGGCGCCTGCGGATTGCGCCGCGCCGGCTTGGCATCAACGGTCGCAACCGTGAAGGTCGCGGCGTTCAGCGCGGTCTTGAAATCCTCGGCTTCCGCTCCGGTGCCGATGTCGAGCCGCTGGATCTTCTTGCCGTCGGCGCCGACGAGGCGCGCCTCGAAGGTGTCGCCGCGGGGCGTCGCCAGGGTTGCGACCAGCGACCAGTATTCGCGGGCGACGAACTTCTCGATCTCGAGCTCGCGATCACACACCAGCCGCAGCGCGACCGACTGCACGCGGCCGGCCGAGCGGGCGCCCGGCAGCTTGCGCCATAGCACGGGGGAGAGCGTGAAGCCGACGAGGTAATCGAGTGCGCGGCGCGCCATATAGGCGTCGACCAGCGCGCCGTCGATCTGGCGCGGATGCTTCATCGCCTCCGAAACGGCCTGCTTGGTGATGGCGTTGAAGACCACGCGCTCGATCTTCTGATCCTTGAGCGCGCGCTTCTCCTTCAACACCTCCAGCACGTGCCACGAGATTGCCTCACCCTCGCGATCCGGGTCGGTGGCGAGAATCAGGCGGTCCGCACCCTTCAAAGACTTGGCGATGTCGTTGAGTCGGCCGGCCGCCTTGGGGTCGACCTCCCAGATCATCCGGAAATTTTCGTCCGGATCGACGGAACCATTCTTGGCCGGAAGGTCACGGACATGGCCGAACGAGGCCAGAACCTCATAGGAGGAGCCCAGATACTTATTGATCGTCTTGGCCTTGGCAGGCGACTCCACGATGACGATGTTCATGTATTTCCAATGACTTAGTGGAAGGATTGAAGCTGGTTTCGCGGGATTCGCGCACGCCTCGTTGATCCGAACATGGGTGGTGAGGCGGTTCCTGTCAAATCGAGGGATGTTGAAAGCTGATTGCGTTACTTCGGCGAAGTACCTATCAGGTTGTAGGAAGCGCTATGGGAACCGCGCTCCTTTTATGATGTTTTTCGTCAAAGTCCCGACGTTGGATACAGTTGTTGGCCAAGGCAGCGGACAAACACGACCCGGACGTTGAGGTGACGGTGGAGGATGCTGACGCCGCTGCCGCGCTGATCGCCGAGGTGACGGCCAGCCTGTCGCAACTGGCGCAGCGCCACAATCTCGACATGCTCGACTATCTCCTGCGCATGGCCAGTCTGGAGGCCGAGGAGCATCTCAGGCTGCGCAGCCGGCGCAGGCTCTGCTGACCCTCGGTTGACAGGCGCGCCTAGCGCGGCGCCAGGGTGGTCGCTTCCGGCGCCAGTGGCGTGCCGTCGTCGGCGCAGAGAAGCAGCTTGCGCACCGGCCTGTGTTGGGCGCGATCCACCAGCACGGTCGCGATCTCCTCGGGGTGCTCGTCGAATTCCTCGCTCCATTGGCGCAGCGCGACCAGGATCGGAAACAGGCCGCGGCCTTTCGGCGTCAGCACGTAGTCGCGATAGGGGCTGCCATCGGAGGCCGGCTCGGTGGCGAGAATGCCGCGATCGACGAGCGCGCGCAGACGCACCGTGAGAATGTTCTTCGCCATCCCGAGGCTGCGCTGAAACGCGCTGAACCGGCGGACGCCGAGAAACGCGTCGCGGATGATGAGCAGGGACCACCAATCGCCAATCGCGTCCAGCGACCGGGCGATCGGGCAGGGGGCGCCTGCGAGACTGGTACGTTTGACCATCACATCGTCCTTCGTCCCATCACGGCGCGCGCCGCTCCGGCCGGTAGCGGCCCGCGGCGGTCACGTGCTTGTGTGGTTGCGTTATAGAACCGACCCGCTTAAGTCGTCCATGTGGTTTCATGATGAAACTATATGGAGATGGATGTGAGGCTTTCAAACAAGACGGCACTGATTACCGGCGGCAGCAGCGGCATCGGACTTGCGACCGCGCGCCGCTTCGTCGCGGAAGGCGCATCGGTGGCCATCACCGGGCGCGATGCGAGACGGCTCGAAGCTGCGGCGCGGGAGCTCGGGCCGAACGCGCTGGCCCTGGTGGCCGATGCCACCGACATCGCCGCCACGGAAGCTGCGGTCGCGCGCGCAGCCGAGCGCTTCGGCCAGCTCGACATCCTGTTCGCCAATGCCGGCATTCCCGGCGCGACGCCGGCTGGAGCAACCAAGCCGGAGGTGTTCGAGCAGGTGATCCGCACCAACCTGACCGGCGTGTTCTTCACCGTACAGGCGGCGCTGCTTCATCTCCGCAAGGGCGCCTCCATCATCCTCAACGGCTCGGTGATCTCGGTGCTCGGCAATCCCGGCTATTCGGCCTACGCCGCGAGCAAGGCGGGCGTGCGTGCGATGGCGCGGGTGCTGGCGTCCGAGCTGTCGCCGCGCGGCATCCGCGTCAACGTGGTCGCGCCCGGCGCCATCCGGACGCCGATCTGGGGTGCGGCCCTCGCGACGCCGGATGCAGAGAAGGCGTTCGAGGCCCGGATTGCCGCGACGACGCCGCTCGGCCATATCGGCGAGCCCGAGCACATCGCGAGCACGGTGCTGTTCCTGGCATCGGACGACGCCGCGCACATCCAGGGCCAGGAGCTGTTCGTCGACGGCGGCGCCACCAGCTCGCCGGCCGGTGCGCCGATCTATCGGGGATAGCCGGCCGGTTCCGCGGGGTCGGGGTCTGCGCATTGGAAGGCGGTGGCTGCGAGCTGCAGCCACCGCGGGACCTAAGCGGCAAGGCCGCTTGCGGTCTGAATCGCATTTGCCAGTGCCTGCTCGCGTTGCTCAGGGCCGATCTGGACGCCGTCCGCGGCGATGAATTCGAGATCCGTGACGCCGATGAAGCTGAAGACACTGCGCAAATAAGTCTCCAGGTGTTCGAATGCCGCCATCGGCGTGTCCACGCCGTAGTGGCCGCCGCGCGAGACGGCGACGATGACGCGCTTGCCGCCGGCGAGCCCCTGCGGGCCGTTCGGGCCATAGGTAAAGGTCTTGCCCCTGACGGCGATGCGGTCGATCCAGGCCTTGAGCTGGCTCGGGATGGAGAAGTTGTACATGGGGGCGCCGATCACGACGATATCGGCGGCCAGGAATTCCTCGAGCACGGCCTGTCCGGCGGCGACCTCAGCCTTCAGTGAGGGATCGTCGACAGGCGCTCCGTAGGCAATGGCAACGTGCGTTCCGGAGAGGTGCGACAGCGGCTCGGCGGCGACGTCCCGGTAGGTCACCTCCAGCCCCGGCGTGACCTGGCGGAAGCGGCCGACGATCGCGGCGGAGACCTGACGGCTGACGGAGTTGGGGCCGAGCACGCTGGAGTCGATGTGAAGGAGTTGGGTCATGGGTCAGTCACCTTGGTATTGGTTTGTAACTGGCGCACTATGAGTGACTGTGCTGTAACCCCACAAGAACGCACATTTTTGAAACCCGGGCACAGACGTGACACTTGAGAACAGTGATGATCCCGACCTTCCAATGCAGCCGGAGCACAATGATTGCCGGGGCGTGGCTGCGATCCTGGCGCGCGTCGGCGACAAATGGAGCGTGTTCGTCATCATGATGCTGCAGGACGGGCCGAAGCGCTTCAACGAGCTGAAGCGCCTGGTGGGAGGCATCTCGCAGCGGATGCTGACCTTGACCCTGCGCGGTCTCGAACGCGACGGGCTGGTCACGCGGACGGTGTTCCCGACCATTCCGCCACGCGTGGATTATGAATTGACCGATCTCGGCCGCGGCCTGTCGCAGCCGGTTCAGGCGCTTGGGCAATGGGCGATCCAGCACCGCGAGCGGATCGAGCAGGCGCGCTCGCGCTTCGATGCGCGACGGGACGCCGGTTGAGGCCGACGCTACAGCAGCGATACCATCCCGCCGCCGTGCCGTTCCAGCCGGCCGGCGAGCTCGAGCTCCAGCAGCACCATGCGCAGCACCGCGGGTGAGAGGCCGCTAATCCGGATCAGGTCGTCGATCGAGACCGGCGTCGGGCCGAGCAGCGCGGCGATCTGGGCGCGATCGTGGTTCTCGGGATCGGGCGCGAACAGCTCCTCTTCCGGTTCCGGCTCACGCAGCGACAAGGGCAGTGGCCGATCCAGGATCGGGCCGACCGCCTGGATGATGTCGGCCGCTTCGGTCACCAGGGTGGCGCCCTGCTTGATCAGATCGTTGGTGCCGGCCGAGCGCGGATCGAGCGGCGAGCCCGGCACGGCGAACACCTCGCGGCCCTGCTCGCCGGCCATGCGGGCGGTGATCAGGGAGCCCGATTTATGCGCGGCCTCGACCACGACCACGCCGAGCGAAGCGCCGGAGATCAGCCGGTTGCGGCGGGGAAAATCGCGGGCGCGCGGCTCATGTCCCAGCGGCATTTCCGAGATCGCGGCGCCATTGCCGGCGATGATGGCGCCGAGCAGGGGGACATGCTCGGGCGGATAGATCCGGTCGTGGCCGCCGGCGAGCACCGCGACGGTGCCGCTCGCAATGCTCGTCCGGTGGGCGGCCTGATCGATGCCGCGCGCCAGACCGGAGATGATGACGAAGCCGGCCTGGCCGAGCTCATGGGCGAGCACGCCTGCGAACTTCAGCCCCGCCGCTGAGGCATTGCGCGACCCGACGATGGCGATCATCGGGCGCATCAGGGTGTCCCGGGCGCCGCGGATGGCAAGCAAGGGCGGCGCGTCCTCGCAGGTGGCGAGGCGTGGTGGATAGCCATCCTCCTCCGGTGCCCGCAGCTGCACGCCCTGTCGTTCGCAGGCGTCGAACTCGGCCTCGGCCTCGTCGGACGTGCAGATCCGGCCGGCTGCGGCGGCGCCGCCGCGACGGGCCAGATCCGGCAGCCGGTCGAGCGCGATGCGCGCGGTGCCGAACTGGTCGAGCAGCGCCCGGAAGGTGCGCGGTCCTATATTGTCGGAGCGGATCAGGCGCAGCCGGTCGCGCCGTTCGGTCTCGCTCAGCTCGATCGTCGTGTTGATGGCGTCCACGCAAAACCCCCTCGCAGAGGGGGCCAGCATGGAACAACCCGAGGGCGCAGGGAAGAGGGCGCGCTACGCCGGCGCTACGTCGCGCATGTCTGCCGGAGTGGCGATGGGAGAAGCCTCCGCGGGCTGCTGCTCGTCCTGGATGGTCAGCGTCGTGCCGGCAGGCGCATCGCGCAGCCAGCGGTCGGCTGCATCGCGTCCGCGCTGATGCAACATCGCGATGAAGTCGCTGCCGAGATCGGTGGCGTCGCGCTGCGCCAGCGCGTCGATCTCGTCCTCGGCGGCCAGCCGGTGCACCCGGGGCGGATGCAGGCCGTCGCTGCGTGCCCATTCGAGCGCCGCAAGCTCGGCGTTCAGAACAGCATTGGCGGCGACCTGGTCGAGGCGGCGGTCGATCGCGGCGGAGGTCACGGGCACGTAGCCATCCCGCGTCGGCGTGACCTGGACCACCAGCAGATCGGCCGCGCTGGAGTCGTGCGCGATCTGGATCAGGGGCGGATTGGCGACGTAGCCGCCGTCCCAATAGGCGTCGTCGCCGATGTCGACGGCGGCGTGCAGCTGGGCCGGGCAGGTCGAGGCGAGCAGCACGTCCGGCGTGATCTCACCATTGCGGAAGATCTGCGGACGGCCGTCGCGGACCCGGGTTGCCGAAATCAGCAGGCGGGGCGCGCCCGCGCTCTGCACGGCGTCGAAATCGATCGTCTCCGCAAGCCTGTCCCGCAGCGGATCGAGATCGAGCGGGTCGGCGCGACCGCCGCGCAGGCCCGCGCCGAACGACACCGCGCTGCTCGCCGGCGAGAAGGCGCCGATCATCATCAGCGAGCGGAACGAGGCCTCTTCCATCAGCCGGGTCCAGAACAGCGCGAGCCGATTGCGCGCTTCGTCGCGGCCGCCATGGGCGAGTCCGCTCGCGAGCAGCGCGGCGTTGATGGCGCCGGCGCTGGCGCCGCTGATCGTATCGAAATCGCAGGCCGGCTCTTCGAGCAGACGGTCGAGCACGCCCCAGGTGAAGGCCGAGAAGGTTCCGCCGCCCTGCAGCGCCAGCGACAGCTTGCGCGGCGGCCACATCCGCGGCGGCGGCGGCAGGGTGGCGCTGGCGATCGTCTCGGCGAGCGACCGCTCCGGCGCGTCGGCCGGCTTCGGCTCGGCAAGCCCAGCGGTGATCATGTCGATCACGGCGGCGACGCCTTCGGCCGGCGTGCTCGCCGGTGCCGCCACCATGCTCTCTGTGATCGAATCTTCAGCTGCGGCTGGACTCACGGCCGGCACCGCGGCAGGCGTCGGTTCAACGGCCTGATGGGTGGCGACGAACGGATCATCCGTCGACCAGATCTGAGCCGCGGAGAGGAGGGCGCTGGCGCTTGAGCGGACCGGTGTGGACATTTGCTGCGCCGACTCCTCATCAGTGCGGACATCGCCTGTGCAACGAGCCGCTTGAATTGGTCTTGCGTAATCAGATGCCGGAATCATGACAGGCAATCATGATTCACGCCAGAGTCTCGCGCTGACTTATCAGCTGATCAAACAGGTGTGTTGCCGCGCCGCCTCTGTGATTACTGCTCGCAACACACATTCTCCGTATTTGCCCGGAGTTATTACTTCTTCGCGCCGATCCTGCTCTCGGTGCCGGCCTGCAATCGCTTGATGTTTTCGCGATGCATGTAAATGAGCAACAAGGTGAGCAGCGCAAATAAGGCAGCCAGCACGGTGTGGCCGAAAGCCCACAGCACGATCGGAGTCAGCACGCTCGCGACGAGTGCAGCGAGTGATGAGTAGCGGAGCGCGAAGGCGGTGGCGAGCCAGACGAGGCAGAAGAAGATCGCACCGGGCCAGAACAGGCCGATCAGAATACCGATGTAGACCGCGACGCCTTTGCCGCCGCGGAACTTCAGCCACACCGGGAATAGATGTCCGAGGAAGGCGCCGAGACCGGCGATCATCGCGGCGTTCGGGCCACCGAAATATCCGGCGATGATCACGGCCGTCGTACCCTTGAGCGCATCACCGAGCAGGGTGGCCGCCGCGAGCCCCTTGCGTCCGGTGCGCAGCACGTTGGTGGCGCCGATATTGCCGGAGCCGATGCTGCGCAGATCCTGCGTGCCGGCGAGCTTGGTCAGGATCAGGCCGAACGGGATGGAGCCCAGGAGATAGCCGATGATGAGGGCGACGGGCAGGAAGGCTTCGGATCCCATCACTCTACTCCTTCCGCGGTCTGCCGTGCGTCAGACATGTTCGAACACGGTGCGGCCGCCGACGATGGTGCGGACGACGCGTCCGGTGAAGCGGGCCTCGTCGAACGGCGTGTTCTTGCACAGCGATTTGAGGTCGGCCGGATCGAGAATCCAGGGCACGTCCGGATCGATCACGATGATGTCGGCGGGCGCGCCGGCCCGCAAGGTGCCGCCGGGCAGGCCGAGCAGTTCCGCCGGGCGGGTCGACATCGCGCGGATCAGCGTCGTCCAGCTGAGCTCGCCGCTGTGCACGAGCCGCAGCGATGCCGAGAGCATTGTCTCCAGACCGACCGCGCCGCTGGCGGCTTCCGCGAACGGCAGCCGCTTGACCTCGACGTCCTGCGGATTGTGATCGGACATGATGACGTCGATCAGCCCGGAGGCCAGCGCCTCGACCAGCGCGCGGCGGTCGACCTCGGTGCGCAACGGCGGCGTCAGCTTCAGGAAGGTGCGGTAGGGGCCGATGTCGTTCTCGTTCAGGGTGACATGGTTGATCGAGACCGCAGCGCTCACCGAAAGGCCCGCATCGCGGGCGCGCTTGAGCACGTCGAGCGAGTCGACCGAGCTCAGCGCCGCGGCGTGGTACCGCCCCCGGCTGAGCGCCACGAGACGCATGTCGCGCTCGAGCACGACGGCCTCCGCCGCGGGCGGAATTCCCTCCAGGCCGAGGCGCGAGGCGAACTCGCCTTCATTCATGACGCCTTCGCCGACGAGTTGCGGGTCCTCGGTGTGATGCACGATCAGCGCGTCGAAGTCGCGGGCATAGGTCAGCGCCCGGCGCATCACCTGCGCGTTCATCACGCTGGTGTGGCCGTTGGAGAAGGCCACCGCGCCGGCCGCGCGCAGCAGGCCGATCTCGGTCATCTCCTCGCCGCGCAGGCCCTTGGTCAGCGCCGCCATCGGGTGGATGTTGACGATCGCCGTGTCGCGCGACCGCCGCAGCACGAAGTCGACGGTCGCCGAATTGTCGATGACCGGCTCGGTGCCGGGCTGGCAGATGATGGTGGTGATGCCGCCGGTGGCGGCGGCCTGGCTGGCGCTGGCAAAGGTCTCGCGATGGCCGAGGCCCGGCTCGCCGACGAAGGCGCACATGTCGATCAGGCCGGGCGCCACGATCTTGCCGGCGCAGTTGACGACATCGGTTCCCTCGGGAACACCGGCGGCGCCGATGCCGCGCTTGAGATCGCGGATCACGCCATCGGCGATCAGCACGTCACCGGGACCGTCGATGTCGCGGGAGGGATCGATCACGCGCGCATTGGCGAGCAGGATCGGGCGGCGATCGGTCAGCATGGCGTTTCGTCCCGAGTTCTGTTCACGCGTTGGGCAGGTTGCGGGCCAGCGCTTCGAGCACGGCCATGCGCACGGCAACACCCATTTCGACCTGTTCCCGGATCAGCGATTGCGCACCGTCGGCGACGATGGAGTCGATCTCGACGCCGCGATTCATCGGCCCTGGATGCATCACCAGCGCATCTGGCTTGGCGTAGGCGAGCTTCTTCTGGTCGAGGCCGAAATACTGGAAATACTCCGACGACGACGGCACGAACGAGCCGTTCATGCGCTCGCGCTGCAGCCGCAGCATCATCACGATGTCGGCGCCGTTGAGGCCCTCGCGCATGTCGCGCGCGACCTCGACGCCCATGCGCTCGATGCCAGGTGGCAGCAGGGTGGAGGGCGCGACGACGCGGACGCGCGCGCCCATCGTGTTCAAGAGCAGGATGTTGGAGCGCGCCACGCGCGAATGCAGCACGTCGCCGCAGATCGCGATGACCAGGCCCTCGAGACGGCCCTTGTTGCGGCGGATCGTCAGCGCGTCGAGCAGCGCCTGGGTCGGGTGCTCGTGCGCGCCATCGCCGGCATTGATCACAGAGCCGTCGACCTTGCGGGCCAGCAGTTCCACCGCGCCTGACGCGTGGTGGCGGACCACCAGGATGTCGGGATGCATCGCGTTGAGCGTGACCGCGGTGTCGATCAGGGTCTCGCCCTTCTTGATGGACGAGGACGACACCGACATGTTCATGACGTCGGCGCCGAGCCGCTTGCCGGCAAGCTCGAACGAGGACTGGGTCCGCGTCGAGGCCTCGAAGAACAGGTTGACCTGGGTCCGGCCGCGCAGCACGGTGCGCTTCTTGTCGACCTGACGATTCAGTTCGACATACTCCTCGGACAGGTCGAGGAGACCGGTGATGTCATGGGCGGAAAGGCCCTCGATTCCCAGCAAATGCCGGTGCCCGAGGACGAAAGTCGATTTCGGTGAGGTTGCCATTAAAGCCAGAGCTATAGGGGCGGTTTCCGCGGGGAGCAAGGCCCAAAGCCGGGGTTCCGAGTTATCCCCCGTTCCGTCTTTGGGCGCTCGCAAATCCGTGCGGTGGCGGTCGGCCGCTATCGGAGGCCTGCTCCGTTCCGCCGTGATGCTGCTGGCCGGTATTGCGCCGGCCTGGGCCGAGCCGCTGCCGGCCGATTTCGTCAACCTGCGCGACCTCGATCCGACGATCGTGCAGGACATCCGCTATGCCGGCGCCAACAATTTTGTCGGCCGTCCGTTGCGGGGCTACGAGGCCGCCGAATGCATCGTGACGCGGGACATCGCGCGGCGGCTGAAGGCGGTTCAGGCCGAGCTGCGGCCGCGCGGCCTGTCGCTGAAGATGCTCGACTGCTACCGGCCCGCGCGCGCGGTCGTGGACATGCTGGCGTGGTCGCAGGATGGTGCGGAGAGCGCGGACAGCCGCCGCTACAATCCGCGCATCGCCAAGTCGGATCTGTTCCGGCTCGGCTACATCGCCGCACGCTCCAGCCATTCCAGCGGAGCGGCGCTCGATCTGACATTGGTGGAGCTCAAGGCCGATGGCGTGGTGTTCGATCCGGCCAAGGACTACGCCGATTGCACGGCGCCGGCGGCGCGGCGCGCGCCCGAGGGCAGTGTCGACATGGGAACCGGCTATGATTGTTCCGACGTGAAGGCGCATACCGCCGCCAAGGACCTCACACCCGAGCAGCGACGCTGGCGTGAGACACTCGTGACCGCCATGGCGCGGCAAGGGTTTGTGAACTATGCCAAGGAGTGGTGGCACTTTTCGCTGCCGGGCGCTGCCACGACCACCTATGATTTTCCCATTCGGCCGCGCCGATGATCGATCCCTGCAGGGCACGGCCATGACCCAGCCATCGTTCGAGACCCAGGTCTTCAACCAGGTCTTCGCCGGGCGTGGTGCCATCGATCTCGATCCCGCCGATATCTGTACCTTGCTGGAGCGTGCCCTGCCTTGACCCAGTCTTCCGAAGCCGCCGTCGTCGATTCCCTCGATCCCGCGAATCTGCCGCAGCAGATCGGGCCCGCGCAGCATCAGCCGCGTACGCTCGGGTTCTGGTGGACCGCGCTGTGGGGCTTCGTGATCTTCATCGCGCTGTTCGCCGGCCAGGCCGCCGTGGTCGGCTATTTCATGCTCGTCCATGAAGGGCCGGTCGACGCAAGCGCGCTGGTCCACATCGCGAGCCGCGGACTGACCTTGTCGCTGTCGGTGATCATGGGACTGCCGGCCGTGCTGCTCGCGGTCTACTTTGCCGTCCGCCATACCCGCACGCCGTTCGCCGAGTATCTCGGCCTGCGCTGGACCTCGTGGAAGTATGTCGGCATCGGCATCGTCGGGATGATCGTGATCGTCGTTGCGTGGGACCTGATGTCGCGCGCCACGGGGCGCGAGATCTCGCCGGGCTTCATGCTGGATGTCTTGAAGACGGCCAAGGGCGACGGCACGGTCTGGCTGATGGTGATCGCGTTCTGCGTCGCCGCGCCGCTGTCGGAGGAATTGTTCGCCCGCGGCTTTCTCTATCGCGGCTGGTCGGATTCGTTTTTGCGGGTGCCCGGCGCGATCATCCTGTCCTCTCTGGTCTGGACCGCGATGCATCTCCAATATGACTGGTACTTCTTCCTGGAGGTGTTCGCGCTCGGCCTGTGGTTCGGCTATCTGCGCTCGGTCAGCCATTCCACCGGGCTGACCATCGTGCTGCACGGCCTGAACAACCTCGCCGCCACGGTGCAGACGATGTGGCTCGCCGCCGGAAACAGCTAAGCGGGAAATCCGCGCGCCTGTCGCTGATCACCTCATCTCTATTGCTTCGTTTGGATCGCCGGGATGTCCTAGCCGGCAGCGACCAGCGCGATGAAGACCGGCATCGTCAGCGCCGCCAGCACCGTCTGCAGCGAGATTATCTGTGCCAGCAGCGGCGCATCGCCGCCCATCTGCTTGGCCAGCACATAGGCGCTCGGCGAGGTCGGCACCGCGGCGCAGATCGAGACCACCACGAGGTTCGGGCCGGTGACGCCGAACCATCCCGCGAGACCGATCGCCAGGATCGGCATCAGCACCAGCTTGAGCAGCACGCCGAGGGCCGCGGCCGGTCCCGCGCGGCGCAAGCCTTCGAAGTGCAGACCCGCACCCGTGACCAGCAGGCCGATCGGCAACGAGGCCTGCGCGAGCGCATCGGCGACATCGTGCCAGAGCTTTGGCGGCTGCACATGCGCAACGTTGAGGACAAGCCCGACGACGCAGGCCCAGATCAGTGGATTGCGGACGATCGTGGCGATGATCTCGCCGGTCGACCGCCGCGTGGGCGAGGCATAATGGGCAAGGACAGCGACGCTGAGGACGTTGACCATCGGAATGATCGCGATCATTCCGACCGAGGCCGCCGCGAGGCCGCTCGGGCCGAACAGGCTGCCTGCAACGCTGAGCGCGACATAGGTCTGCCAGCGGGTCGCGCCCTGGAAGATCGACGTGAAGGCGGGGCCATCGACGCCGGAACGTGTGAGCAGCGGTCGCAAGGCAAGGCAGAGGAGGGACATCACGAGCGCGGCAAGCAAGAGCGCGCCGCCGACGCCGGCCACGGGCACCTTGGCGAGGTCCGCCTTGACCAGGCTCTGCACCAGCAGCGCCGGAAACAGCACATAATAAGTGAGCCGCTCCAGCCCGTGCCATTGCGTGTCGAGCCGGATGAGGCTGCGGCGCAGGCCGAAGCCGATCACGATCAGCAGGAACACCGGCGCCAGCGCTGCAAAGACGGCGCCCATGCTATTGGCCGGATCGGCGTAGCGTCGTCAGCCGGTCGAGCGCGCCCTGCAGGATGAAGATCGCCGCATGGGTGTCGATCACCTCGGCGCGCCGGGCGCGGCTGACGTCCAGGCCGATCAGCTCGCGCTCGACCGCCGCCGTCGACAGCCGCTCGTCCCACAGTCCGATCGGCAGTGCCGTCAGGTTCGCAAGATTGCGCGCGAACGCCCGGGTCGATTGCGCCCGCGGACCCTCGCTGGCGTCCATGTTGATCGGCAGGCCGAGCACGAAACCGACCACCTTGCGCTCGGCTGATATCGCGAGCAGACGCGCCGCATCGGCCTTGAAGGCCTTGCGCTGGATGGTCTCGACGCCGGTGGCGAGCTTGCGGTCCGGATCGGAGACGGCGACGCCGATGGTCTTGGTGCCCAGGTCGAGGCCTATGAGCGCGCCGCGCTCGGGCCAAAGGCCAGCGGCGTCGATGAGGGGGAGGATGGGAGCGGGCATGCGCGCCGCTTAGCATGGGCGCATCTGCCGGGCCAGCAGGGCTGCGCACGAGTTGTCGTTGCGCTGCAATCGTCCTATATGTCGTGTCGACCCGTGAACAGGAGGGGTGCCGTGGATCGCAGGACCAACATTGCCCGCCGCTTTGTGTCCTCTGCCATCACGGTTGCTCATGCCCTCCTTCGTGACGCTCGACGCGGTCGCCGCCGCCACTCCTGACCACCATCGTCTGTTCGACAATCTCACGCTGTCCATTGGCGCCGAGCGCGTCGGTCTGGTCGGCCGCAACGGCTCCGGCAAGTCGAGCCTGCTGCGGATCGTCGCCGGTACATCGGAGCCGGCCGCTGGAATGGTGACGCGAAGCGGGACGCTCGGTCTGCTGGCGCAGCAATGGGACCCCGCGCTGCGCGTGGATGAGGCGCTCGGCATCTCAAATGATCTCGCAATCATCGACCGGATCGTTGCCGGGAACGGCCATGACGAGGATCTCGCGCGCGCCGATTGGAGCCTGCCCGGCCGGGTCGAGGACGCGCTCATCGAGGCCGGGCTGGGGGACATCGGACTCGATCGTTCGATCGAGTCGCTCAGCGGTGGCGAGCGGACGCGGATCGGCATCGCACGGCTGCTGATCGAGGCGCCCGACCTGCTGCTGCTCGACGAGCCCACCAACAATCTCGATGCCGTCGGCCGCGCCGCGATCGGCCGGCTCGTGCAGAGCTGGCGCGGTGGCGTGCTGGTCGCCAGCCACGACCGCGCGCTGCTGGAGATGATGGACCGGATCGTCGAACTGACCCTGGTCGGGGTCCATATCGTCGGCGGCGGCTGGTCGATGTTCGCAAAGGCGCGGGATGACGCGCGGGCGCGGGCGGCCGCTGCGCTGGACCACGCCGATGCCCGCTTGCGCGACGTCGGCCGCGCCGTGCAGCGCCAGCGCGAAGCCAAGGCGCGCAAGGACAAGGCCGGGCGTGCTTTCGCCGCGCGCGGCTCGGCGCCGAAGATCCTGCTCGGCGCGCGCGCCGAGCGCGCTGAGAACAGCGGTGGACGCGCGCAGCGGCTTGCCGAGCGGATGATGGCGGAGGCGAGCGAGCAGGCCGATCAAGCGCGGCGGAACGTGGAGGTGTTGACGCCTCTGTCGATGGTCCTGCCGCCGACGGGGCTTGGCGCCGGCACTGAGCTGCTCGCGATGGACGATGTGGTCGTGAGTGCAGGCGACAGGAGGTTCGGTCCATGGACGCTGCACGTCAGGGGCCGTCAGCGGATCGCGATCGCCGGGCGGAATGGCGCCGGCAAGACGACGCTGCTGAGGGCTGCGATCGGCGCGCTTCCGCTGGTGGCCGGGATGGTCCGGCGCGCCGACGGGCGGATCGCGCTGCTGGACCAGCACGTCGCGCTGCTCGATCGTAGCGACAGCATCATCGGCAATTTCCGCCGCCTGCATCCGGCGCTGACCGCCGAGGCGGCGCATGCCGCCTGCGCGCGCTTCGCGTTCCGCAACCGCGACGCCGAGCAGCGGGTGGAGACGCTCTCCGGCGGCGAGCGGCTGCGCGCGGGTCTGGCCTGTGTCTTTGCTGGCGAACGGCCGCCCTGGCTCCTGCTGCTGGACGAGCCGACCAATCATCTCGACATCGCTTCAATCGAGATCCTGGAGCAGGCGCTGCGCGACTTCGACGGCGCGCTGCTCGTCGTCAGCCACGATCCGTCGTTTCTCGCCGCGATCGGGATCACGCAGGAGTTCGTCGTCAATGGCTGAGCGGGCACGACACGCCATGCCGTGCCCGCTCAGGTCGAGCGTTAGCGGATCGCGATCGGGTTGATGTTGCCCTGGACGCCGCCGCGCCAGCGCGGCTGGCCCAGCACGAACAGGAACTCGTAGCCCTTGTCCTTGGCGAGGTCGGCCGTGTTCATGTTCTCCAGGATGTAGGTCCCGTTCATCGCCAGCAGGATCTGGTGCACCTCGAACAGGTTCGGCGACTCGAACGGGATCGCCTCCACCGCCCAATTGTCGGCGCCGACCGCAACCACGCCCTTCGAGGTCAGGTATTTGGCGCCTTCGACGCCGAGGCCGGGCTCACCCGCGCCATAGCGCTTGTCGTCCTTGCCGATCAGGCCGAGCCAGCCGGTGTGGAAGATCACGATGTCGCCCTGGCGGATCTCGACGCCTTGTTTCTTGGCGGCCTCCTCGATCTCCGTGACGTTGAAGGCGGTGCCTTCCTTGACCACGTCGGTGTTGTAATAGGCGGCCATGTCGAGCAGCACCCCGCGCGCGACCAGCGGCGGAACCTTCTCGATGCCGAGCTTCTTCAGCCCGGTCGGATCGGCGAAGTCGAGCAGCTTATTGCCGTTGTAATAGACGTGCTCGATGCCGAGATGGCCGAGGCCGTCGATCTGGCTGCCGACGCCGACCCAGCCCTCGATGATGTCGTCATTATATGTCGCCTTGTTGGGCCCCAGGCCGGGGATGCCGGCCTGTCCCGGCTGCACCACGGTGATCTTGAACGAACGCGGCGGGTAGGCGGGCGTCTTGGAATCGATGATCATGCCGAGCGGATAGGTCTTGCCGGTCTTCACCAGCGAGGCGGCTTTGACCACGAGTTCCGGCGTCATGTAGTTGGCGGCGCCGATCTCGTCCTGCGGGCCCCATTTCGATTTCGTCCAGTCCTGCTTGTCCTGGGCATTTGCCGTCCCGATCGCACCGATCATGGCGATCGAACAGCACAACACGAGCGCGCTGCGCATTGTATTTCCTCCGACGTTTTTGACGTTTGTTGTGTTTCGCGCTGGCCAGCGCCGCATCCTAACTGAGGGCGCAGCGGAGCCAAATTGTTTTTCGATCTTGCGTTGCACTGTGCCGGTGTGTCGCACCGGAAGATGTTGCCGGGCAGGCGCGGTCTCACATGGCGGAATACGTGACCTGCGTTCCGCGTTGCCGCGACTCTCGACTGTCACGCGCCGCCGCGCCGCGGTATTGTCGGGCTCGCATGCGGGATGCAAGTGTGATCGCCACGTCTCTCGCCAAGAACAAGCAAGCCCAAGGAGCAGACCATGTGGCCTGATCGCCGGTTTCTCGATCTCGTCAAGACCGAACATCCGATCGTCCTCGCCCCGATGGCGGGTGTGATGGACGCCGATCTGGTGATCGCGGTCGCGCAAGGCGGCGGACTCGGCTCGCTGCCCTGTGCGATGCTGACCGCGGACAAGGCGCGCGAGCAGGTCAACATCATCCGCCAGCGTGTGTCGGCCCCGATCAACCTGAACTTCTTCTGCCATGCCGCGGTCGAGGCCGATGCGGCACGCGAAGCCGGATGGAAGCAGCGGCTCGCCGGCTATTATCAGGAATATGGCGTGGACCCGGCGGCTCCGGTCACGGCCGCCAACCGCGCGCCGTTCGATGCGGCGATGTGCGCCGTCGTCGAGGAGCTCAAGCCCGAGATCGTCAGCTTCCATTTCGGTCTCCCCGAGCCCGGACTGCTCGCGCGCGTGAAGGCGGCCGGCGCGATCGTGATGGCGTCGGCCACCGTCGTGCGCGAGGCGGTGTGGCTGGAGCGGAACGGCGCCGATGTCATCATCGCGCAGGGCGCCGAGGCCGGCGGCCACCGCGGCATGTTCCTGACCGACAAGCTCGCCGAGCAGGTCGGCACCTTTGCCCTCGTGCCGCAGATCGTGGATGCCGTGAAGCTGCCGGTCATCGCGGCCGGCGGCATTGCCGATGCGCGCGGCATCGCCGCCGCGTTCGCCCTCGGTGCGTCCGGCGTGCAGATCGGTAGCGCTTTTCTGCGCTGTCCCGAATCCAAGGTGAGCGTGCCGGCGCGCGCCGCGCTCGCCGCCGCCAATGACGAATCGACCGTCATCACCAATGTGATGACCGGGCGGCTCGCCCGCGGCGTCGCCAACCGGGTGATGCGCGAGGTCGGTCCGGTCTCGCCGGATGCGCCGGCGTTTCCGCACGCGGCGACGGCGCTCGGCCCGCTCAAGGCCGCAGCCGAGAAGCAGGGCAAGGTCGACTTCACCAATCTCTGGGCCGGGCAGGCGCTGCCGTTGGGACGCGAGGTGCCGGCAGCCGAGCTGACGCGGACGCTGGCCGAGCAGGCGCTGGAGCGCCTCGCGAAGCTGGCCGGCTGACGCCGCGGGCAGGGCGGTGCCCCGGGAAAGTCCCGCGGCTGCCGGTTGCGGCGCGAAACCGGCCTCTGCTATAGGGCGGGTTCACTGTTTCCCGTGAGGCCCTATATAATGTCGGTCGATGCCGCCACCGTCCGCCGGATCGCGCAATTGGCGCGGATCGCAGTCACTGACGCCGAGGTCCCGCATCTGCAGGGCGAGCTCAACGCGATGCTGGATTTCGTCGAGCAGCTGTCGGAGGTCAATGTCGAGGGCGTCGAGCCGATGACCTCGGTGACGCCGATGGCGATGAAGAAGCGGCAGGACGTCGTCACTGACGGCGAGATCGCCGACGACATCGTCAAGAATGCGCCCGCGACCGAGAACAACTTCTTTCTCGTCCCGAAGGTCGTGGAATAGCCAGGGATTGGACCGGTCGCGGAGATGCCGCGACCGAGCCCAGCCGAAACCGACAAGCGAGCCAACGCCGATGTGCCTGCTCTGCGACGATGAAGCGGCCTACAAGGCCTATATGGACTATCTCGACGCGATGGAGCGGCAGGGCAAGGCCGCCGATCCGGACAAGGCCGTCAACGAGATCCTCGACCAGCTCGAGGCGGCGAATGCCAACAAGGCTCCCCCTAAGAAGAACAAGTTCTTCGCGGACGACGCCGCCGACGACAAGACGCTCTCCCCGTTCTTCTGCAGCCCGATCAACAAATGACCGATTTGACTTCGCTGACGCTCGCCGAGGCCCGCAAGGGTCTCGACAGCAAGACCTTCACGTCGCTCGAGCTCACCGACGCCCATCTCAAGGCGATCGAGGAGGCCCGCGCGCTCAATGCCTTCGTGCTGGAGACGCCGGACCAGGCGCGCACGATGGCGCGCGAGGCTGACGCCAAGATCACCAAGGGCGAGGGCGGGCCGCTGGCCGGCATTCCCCTGGGGATCAAGGACCTGTTCGCGACCAAGGACGTCCGCACCACGGCCTGCTCGAAGATCCTCGGCAATTTCGTGCCGCCTTACGAGTCCACCGTGACCTCGCAGCTGTGGCGCGACGGCGCGGTCATGCTCGGCAAGCTCAACAATGACGAGTTCGCGATGGGCTCGTCCAACGAGACCTCGTGCTTCGGCCCGGTCGGCAACCCCTGGCGCCGCGAGGGCTCGAACACGACGCTGGTGCCCGGCGGCTCGTCCGGCGGCTCCGCTTCGGCCGTCGCCGCGCTGCTCTGCATGGGCGCGACCGCGACCGACACCGGTGGCTCGATCCGCCAGCCCGCCGCGTTCACCGCCACCGTCGGCATCAAGCCGACCTATGGCCGCTGCTCGCGCTGGGGCATCGTCGCCTTCGCCTCCTCGCTCGACCAGGCCGGTCCGATCGCGCGCACGACCCGCGACGCGGCGATCCTGCTGCGCTCGATGGCGGGGCATGATCCGAAGGACACCACCTCGGTCGACATCCCCGTGCCGGACTACGAGGCCGCGATCGGCCGGTCCGTGAAGGGCATGAAGATCGGCATTCCCCGGGAATATCGGCTCGACGGCATGCCGGCCGAGATCGAGAAGCTCTGGAGCGAGGGCGCCGAATGGCTGAAGGCCGCCGGCGCCGAGCTGGTCGAGGTGTCGCTGCCGCACACCAAATACGCGCTGCCGGCCTATTACATCGTGGCGCCGGCGGAGGCGTCCTCGAACCTCGCCCGCTATGACGGCGTCCGCTACGGGCTGCGCGTGCCCGGCAAGTCGATCGGCGAGCTGTACGAGAACACCCGCGCAGAGGGTTTTGGCGCCGAGGTCCGCCGCCGCGTCATGATCGGCACCTACGTGCTGTCGGCCGGCTATTACGACGCCTACTACATCCGGGCGCAGAGGGTCCGCACCCTCATCAAGAAGGATTTCGAGGACTGCTTCGCCAAAGGCGTCCACGCGATCCTGACGCCGGCGACGCCGTCGGCCGCCTTCGGCATCGGCGAGAAGGGCGGCGCCGATCCGGTCGAGATGTATCTCAACGACATCTTCACGGTGACCGTGAACATGGCGGGCCTGCCGGGCATCGCGGTGCCCGCGGGCAAGGATGCGCAGGGGCTGCCGCTCGGGCTGCAGCTGATCGGACGTCCGTTCGACGAGGAGACGCTGTTCTCGCTCGGCGAGGTCATCGAGCAGGCGGCGGGACGCTTCACGCCCGTTCGGTGGTGGTGAGCTTACCCGACTTCAAGACGAGCCTCGCGGGCGCCGCGCCCGCGACCGGCCTTTCGCCCGTGCTGACGGGTCTGTGGTGGCTGGGCAAGGGCGACTGGGACCGGGCGCACAGGATCATTCAGGACGAGACCGGCCGCGATGCGGCCTGGGCGCACGCGCATCTGCATCGCGTCGAGGGCGATCTCGGCAATGCCGCCTACTGGTATCGCCAGGCCGGGCAGAAGATCGCGACCGATGCGTTGGATATCGAATTCGAGCGGATCGTCTCCGCACTGCTTGGGAGTTAGAGGGCCATGACGGCAACCAGCGGCAAGCTGATCAAGGGCGCCACCGGCGACTGGGAGGTCGTGATCGGCATGGAGATCCATGCCCAGGTGACCTCGAAATCAAAACTGTTCTCCGGCGCCTCGACCGCGTTCGGCGGCGATCCCAACAGCCACGTCTCGCTGGTCGATGTGGCGATGCCGGGCATGCTGCCGGTCATCAACGAGGAGTGCGTGCGCCAGGCGGTTCGCACCGGGCTCGGGCTGAACGCCAAGATCAATCTGCGCTCCGTGTTCGACCGCAAGAACTATTTCTACCCCGACCTGCCGCAGGGCTACCAGATCAGCCAGTACAAGGACCCGATCGTGGGCGAGGGCGAGATCACGGTCGAGCTCGACGGCGGCAGGACAGCGACTGTTGGCATCGAGCGCCTCCACATCGAGCAGGATCCTGGGAAGATGCTGCACGACCAGTCGCCGTCGCTGTCCTTCATCGACTTCAACCGCTGCGGCGTGGCGCTGATGGAGATCGTCTCCAAGCCGGATATCCGCGATGCGGAGCAGGCCAAGGCCTATGTGACCAAGCTGCGCTCGATCATGCGCTATCTCGGCACCTGCGACGGCGACATGGAGAAGGGCAGCCTCCGCGCCGACGTCAACGTCTCCGTGCGCAAGCCGGGCGGGCCGCTCGGCACCCGCTGCGAGATCAAGAACATCAACTCGATCAGTTTCATCGGCCAGGCGGTCGAGGCGGAGGCGCGGCGCCAGATCGAGATCATCGAGGACGGCGGCGTGATCGAGCAGGAAACCCGCCGGTTCGATCCCGACAAGGGCGAGACGCGCTCGATGCGCTCCAAGGAGGAGGCGCATGACTACCGTTACTTCCCGGACCCGGACCTCCTGCCGCTCGAGTTTACCCAGGCCTTCGTCGACGAGCTGAAGGCGGCGCTGCCGGAATTGCCGGACCAGAAGAAGGCGCGCTTTATCGCCGATCTCGGCCTGTCGCCCTACGACGCCTCGGTGCTGGTGGCCGAGCGCGAGAGCGCGGCGTTCTATGAGAGCGTGCTGGAGGCGCTGTCCGAGCGGGCGCGCGACGGCAAGCTCGCCGCCAACTGGGTGATCAACGAGCTGTTCGGCCGGCTCAACAAGGAAGGCCTGGACATCGCGTCCTCTCCGGTCGCTGCGGCCCAGCTCGCGGCGATCGTTGCGCTGATCGGGGAGGGCACCATCTCCGGCAAGATCGCCAAGGACCTGTTCGAGATCGTCTGGAGCGAGGGCGGCGATCCGCGCGCGCTGGTCGAGAGCCGCGGCATGAAGCAGGTGACCGACCTCGGCGCGATCGAGAAGGTGGTCGACGAGATCATCGCCGCCAATCCGGACAAGGTCGCGCAGGCCAAGGCGAAGCCGCAGCTCGCCGGCTGGTTCGTCGGCCAGGTGATGAAGTCGTCGGGCGGCAAGGCCAACCCGCAGGCGGTCAACGATCTCCTGAAGAGCAAGCTCGGCATCTGAAACGACGACCGCTGTTCTTCGTTCCGACGGCGCGCACCGAGGTGTGCGCCGTTTCTGTTTGGCGATCGCATCCGGCGAATCGCCGCGCGCGATTCGCAAAAAAGCCACCTTTGGCGAGCGCTCGAACGCACACGAGGGTGTGTGCAGTGAAAATTTTTTCGTTGCCAAAATTTACGACTCAGAGTCCGCGAGCACCGCTCGTCGCGCGAGTCCGCGCGCGGTGCCGCGCATCCGACGGCTTCGAGCTACGCGAGCAGCGATTCTGAAAATGGCTTGTAGTGCAGGCTTTTTTCGCGATGGCTATTAGTAGCCGGCGCGCGCCTGCCGCGATCGACGCTTTCGATTCCGTCATCGCGCGACGCGCTGCTTCGCGCGTTTCGTCAGCCGTAGGCGCGCGCGCGTGTCAACACTTCCTTAAGCCGGAAGCTGTTTTTTTTCACTCGTTGGTGTATCGATGAGGAGTGCAGTTCGATTCCCGACTGCACGCATCGACTAAGCCATCTCACATCGGAGGGCAACATGGCCAAGAAAGCGAAGAAGGCGAAGAAGGCAGTGAAGAAGGTCGCGAAGACCGCGGCGAAGAAGACTGCCAAGAAGACCAAGAAGGTCGCCAAGAAGAAGTAACTCTCGCAGTCCGCTGCGAGATGAGTCCGGCAGCTGATGCCGGCACGTCGTTGGAACGTTAGGTCCGCTTGAAGCTCCCTCGAGAGCCGGGCAGATCTCCTGAAGCTCCATTGACGATAGAGGGTGTCGGCGAGACATCAGGTCAACGGTCGGATCGAAATCGAGAGCGGCTTCGCTCGCGGTGCGGTCCGGCAGAAGAAACAGGATTTCTTCGTTCGGTGCAGATCGCGTTTCCGGTCTGCAATCTCACGAGCGGCTCTCCAGCCAGAGTGAGATCTGATCCTGACGTGTTCGCCGACGCCCTCGATCCTGGCACCGCCCGATGGCGGCGTGCCCGAGATGACCCTTTCCCAAACTTCATCACATGCAGCCGACACGCGCCGCGCGGCCGTGGCTCTGCCGTTGCCGTGGCGGGCATGACTGGCTCGATCAGGAGCGTGGTCGTGCGCGAGTCTGCGCGCCGGATGCATCGAGGGCGCCGCTGCGGTGCCGATGCCGACGGTTGCAACGGCCGCGCCATCGCGTTTCGCGGATGGTTAGAGGTTTGCCAAACAGAACGGTAAACCGCTCTTTGCCGCTTCAGAAAACCCCGCCTGAATCAATGATTTGTACGCCGGCCCGAAAGATCGGGCCGTTTCCGTTCAGGCTTCCTTCAGCACGATGCTTAAACTGCCTTTCAAACTTGATCCGCATCCTTCGCGCATAAGCCGTCAAACGGCATGGGGACTAACCAGGCGTTGAACAGTTGGACGGGGGCTGCGCTCCAGGGGAGCCGCCTCTCTGTGATGAAGGAGAGCGACGATGTTTCAGGGACAACTCGATTTCGTTGATGTGACCACCGCCGAGCAGGGCGCCAATGGCGACGTGCTGTTCGAGCTCGGCATGCTCTATGCGAGCGGCCGCGACGGAGCGGTCGATCTGATCGCTGCGCACAAATGGTTCAACCTCGCCGCCCTCAAGGGGCGCGTCGATGCGGCCGCGATGCGCCGCGAGATCGCCGAGCAGATGTCGGATGCCGAGATCGCGGCTGCGCAGCGCGAGGCGCGCGCCTGGATGAGCGCGCGTTGATGACGCTTCGCGACGGCTCGCCGGCCTTGCAGCTCCGTGACCGGATGAATGCGAGGCCGGGGCTTCGGGCCGCTGCGACGTCGGGATCGCCCGGCCGGATGACCGATCCACTTCCTTTTGTCCTGCCGGCAGCAAGCCTCGTCCTGCGTCCATAAATCTCCTATCTGTCGTCGCAGGTGACGCAGGCAGCGGGATCGATGGCATGGCGCAGGCGCAGCAGCGACGAGCGGGACGGCAGGAACTGATCGACTGCCATGACTGCGGCCATGGCGTTTCGTTCAGCGCTACGGCGTGTCCGCATTGCGGGTCGACCGAACCGGCGGGGCCGGCGGTGCAGAGCCGGCGCGAGCTGCAGCGGCTGCGGATCGAAGCCGCCAATGATCGCCGTCTCGTCGTGGTGACCGCGCTGTGTGCCGGTCTCGGCACATTCTATGGTGCGGTGATGGGAGCAGGGGGCGCGGCGTCCTGGTGGGCGGCGGTCGGCTACGGCTTCATCGGCGCCGTCATCGGTGTCCCCGCAGCCTTCGTGATCAACATCGGCCGCAGCCTGTTCGACTGACCTGCGCGTTGTCCGGGTGACGCGGAGAACGGTTTCGGCGGCGCGCGGCTGTCACAGACCGCCGAAGCATTCGGCCCGCGGCGCCAGGCATCAGATTCGCGGCGAGAATGTCCGAGGGGGATATGGCGGAGACGGAGGGATTCGAACCCTCGATAGGGCTTTACAACCCTATAACGGTTTAGCAAACCGCCGCCTTCAGCCACTCGGCCACGTCTCCGGCTGGCGTCGGTATGCCCGACG
Source organism: Bradyrhizobium sp. SSBR45G (assembly GCF_030159255.1). GTDB lineage: Bacteria > Pseudomonadota > Alphaproteobacteria > Rhizobiales > Xanthobacteraceae > Bradyrhizobium. The sequence continues at coordinate 30,893 of NZ_BSCT01000002.1, forward strand.
ACGCGCCGAGCCGCAAGCGGCAGATTGCGACGGGTTTCGAAATCCTCACAGGAGTGCGCGCTAGCCTTGCCGTGTCGGGAGGAGCGCCGATCGGTCCTGGCTCTCACCATGACAAGGCAGTCCCTCAGCCCGACGGGCGGGGACGATGGGCATGGTCGCGGGCCAAGACCATTTGGCGGCTCGCACCGCTTGCGATCTTGTCTCCCTTTCTCCTCTCAACGGCTGTCTCGCCGGCCTGATGCCAACTCGCCACACCATTTTCGGCGTCGGTTCGATTCCCGCCGCCGGCGCCGGGATTCGGTGCCCGGGACGCCTGAGTTGCGCCCGGTTCCTGCCGGGCGAGTGTGGCTGCGCCTAAGCACCCAAGATTGCGTTGTTACAAAACCATAACATAAACAGAAGCTTAGCGGTTCCCGCAGAACCACGGTCTCGTGCCTTTTGTGCAACACCGGTCCAAAAAGGCGCCCGCTGGCGGCCGCAATGATGGTTCCTTTGTTGCGTGTGCAAAGGCCTTCGGTAATTCTGCGTCTCACGACGAAGGGGGGCATCCCGACGTCGTCCCGTTGAGGTCGTTCGCTCAAGTCCCTCGCGTTCATGCGGGTGTGTCCGATAGCGCGAAGCGGCTGAGCGACGGGTCGAAGAGGGATAACGGTACGAACCCAAGGGTGTCTCACACCCAGCGGAGGCGAACCTTCCCTGACTGAGCAACTTGGAGGTTTAACACTATGAACACGATCAAGAGCCTTGTCCTGGGCTCGGCGGCCGCTCTCGTCGCAATGTCCGGGGCTCAGGCAGCTGACCTTCCGATCAAGGCCAAGGCGGTCGAGTATGTGAAGGTCTGCTCGCTTTACGGCGCTGGCTTCTACTACATCCCCGGCACCGACACCTGCATCAAGCTCGGCGGCTATACGCGCGCCGAGACGGCATTTGCCAGCAACGGCTCCTATAACAACGCCGTCAACGGCGTTGCCGGTGCGAACAACCGCCTGAGCAACTACTATTACAGCCGCGCTCGTCAGGACCTCAACATCGACACGCGCACGGCGACTGAGTACGGCGTGGTCCGTACCTACTTCGAGTCGGTTTTCACCTGGACCTCTGACACCTACACCGGCAACGCCAACGGCAACGGCTCGACGGTCTACTCGCAGATCGGTGGCGGCACGGGCGTCGGCGGTGCAAGTGCTCCGAACAACGCCAATGCTGGCGCTATCGCCGGTGGTACGCTCGGCGTGTACTTCGCCTTCATCCAGTTCGCCGGCTTCACCATGGGTAAGGCCGTGTCGCAATTCGACGCGCCCTGGACCGGCTATCCCGGCAACAACTTCGACGGCCTGTGGGGCGGCTCCAACAACACCACCGGTGTCAACCAGTTCACCTACACGGCGGACTTCGGCCAGGGCATCACCGCCGCGATCTCGGCGCAGGATGGGACCGCGAACTCCCAGACCAACCTCTGGAACGTCTCGAACATCAGCGCGGCCGGCATCGTCGGCGGCGCTTACGGTTCCAGCTCCTACGGTGGCAACGTTGCTCCGGACATCGTCGGCATGGTCCGTGTCGACCAGGCCTGGGGTCTGTTCCAGGCGTCGTTCGCGGCGCATGACAACCACACCGCCTACTACGGTGCTTCCGAGACCTCGGGTCACCCGTCGGACAAGTGGGGCTGGGCAGCTCAGCTGGCCTTGTCGATCAAGAACATTCCGACCGGCGCTGGCGACAGCATCAACATCCAGGGCGCTTACACCAACGGTGCGAGCCGCTACAACGAGGGGCAACTCAACCCCACCACTTACGCGATGTATGGTGGTAGCAGCACTGCCGGCGTTTACGGCACGCTCGGCTTCGCTGGCGTCAGCGACGCGGTGTTCGTCAACGGCGGTGATCAGCAGCTGACCACCACTTATGGCTTCCGTGGTGCCTATACCCACAACTGGAGCCCGACCTGGAACTCGGCACTCTACGGTTCGTGGGCTGCCGTGAAGTACAACGACACTGCCAAGGGCCTGATCTGCGGCAGCGCGGCGATGACGACGATCGCGGGCGCAGGCTTCACCTGCAACCCCGACTTCAACATCTCCTCGCTGGGCCTGATCACCCGCTGGACCCCGGTCAAGAACCTGACCTTCTCGGCTGACGTTGCCTGGACGAACCTCGACCAGAAGTACACCGGCAACATCGCCTATCCGGGTTCGGCCACCATCGCGAAGCCGGCTGCGACCTACCAGCTCAAGGACCAGAACTCGGTGTCCTTGCTGGTCCGCGCTCAGCGCAACTTCTGATCCTGATCGACGGATCAGGTTTCAACGACCCCCGGCAGGCAACTGCCGGGGGTTTTTGTTTGCGCTGCGCTGGTGCTGGACGATTGGCGCTGCGACCATCAGCCGGGCGGCGGCAACAAAGGGGAAGGGACGCGGTTCCGCCATTCGCCCTGGGATCGGCCGTGGGAGAAGCGGATTCGGCATGGCAGTACCGGCGTCTGAGCCTTGTCTCCGATGAGACACCTGACCCGAACTCGTCGTCACCCGGTCGAAGGAAACGCTGCCGGACGGTGGCTGGGTAGATAAAAATCCAATTTAGGACAATGGCTTAGAAGAAAGTTACCGATTCCGAAGATTGGGTATTGAAATTAGATGAGTTGATAAGATAATTTTGTAAACGTCACTGCTTAGGGATAAGTGTGCACAGGCTGAATGACACGGTTCAACGTTAAGCCTCCGAAACCCTCGACGATGCCCCGTCGGGGGTTTCTTCGTTTCTGATCAGACTTTCTCCGGGCCAGGGCGTGGACCGGTTCACCGATCTGCCGGCGCAGAGCCAAGCCGCGCTGATCGGACGCACCTGCAATTGATCGCCCAAAGCACCCAAATCAGCACAAAGATCCGTAAAAAAACGTCCTGATGTGCCTTGACCGCAAATTTGCGCTTCAGCACAGTCTGACGAACAGATGACGGATTTTAGAGCCGTCACGGGTCGAGGAGCGTGATGAGGTCGGAAGGCGTTCTGAAAGCGTTAGGACCGTGGTCTCAAAGGGAAGAACTCTCCGAGGCCGTGATGCGTTTGCTGGATACGTCTCCGGAAGGCGAGGGTGAGTTCGCCGATTGCCTGGCGATCGTGCAGCGTATCGACGATCACGACGAGGAATCCTGGTATCAGGAATGGATGCGATCGGCCGACGCGATGCGGGCCGAGGCCTTCGCCGCGGCCAACGCAGGATCACCTGACACCGCGCGGCGGAAGTGGCTGCGCGCCATCGATCTCTACGATGTCGCGGCATCGCCATTCAGCAGCTGTCTCATGCGCCAGGCCGAGGTTGCGGCCGGCATCCGAGTCTGCGCCGTGGACTGTCTCAACGCCGGCGTCCCGCAAGGCGAGGTGGTCACGATCCCCTGGCGCGCCGATTATTCGCTCGAAGCCTATTTTCTGCCGGCGCCCGATCGGAACGGTCCGGCGCCGACGGTGGTCTGCGTGTGCGAGCCCGGCCAACGCAAGGAGAAGTCCCTGGTGAAGTTTGCCGGGCAGGCCGCCGAGCGCGGCCTGTCTCTGCTGGTCGTCGATCTGCTCGGACCAGGCCCGGCCAGCCGATTCGACGAGATCGTCGGCCGGCGCGACCTCGAAACGGCGATCGGCAGCATCATGGACTATGTCTGCGAGCGCGAGGATGTCGATGATGCCAGGATCGCGATCCTGGCCGACGATTGGAGCTCGTCCTTCGTGGCGCGCGGCATCGCGCGCGATCCGCGCTACGCCGCCGCGGTCTGTGACGCCGGCCTCTGGGACATTCACGAGCGGGTCTGTCTGTCGCGTCGGCTGACGCCGGACGAGCGGGCCGGCCTGCCGAGCGCGAGCGACTGCCGCGTGGCGCGACAAATCATGTGCCCGGTCCTGGTGGCCTTCCCGGAATCGGGATGGCTGCGCGCCGACATCGCCGCGCGGCTGGTGGCGCAGATGAAGCGCGAGCATCTCGATGTCACGCTGGAGATCTTGGCAAGCCAGCGGGGCGGGGCATCCGACGATGCACCTGCCAGCGCCGCAGTCTTGGACTGGATTGCCGCGCGTCTCGCCTCTGCGCCGAAGCTGCGGAGCTGACGGCGCGGCGGCTGCAATTTGACGGCTGCGAGATCGACCGAGCCGTCTGCGGCCGCAGCCCCCCGGCGGCTCTGTGGTCGCGACGATACAAGTCGTGATAATACAAGTCGCGACAATACAACCTGAGACAACATGGGACGTGTTCGTCACGCCCGCAGCCGCGGGGTCAGACGCCGAGCGAGACCCTGGCGCTGGCTTTTTCGAAGCGCTCCTTCAGCGCCGCCAGCTTGTCCGTGAACGTCGACAGCTCCCGCGCATCGAACTCCTCGAAGATGAAGCCGAAGACCTGCAACTGCTGCGCTTCGAGCTCTGCAAAGTGCTCCAGCGTCTTGGGCGTCAACGACATCCGGACCACCCGCGCGTCGTCCGGGGCAGGCTTGCGCTGCATGAAGGCTTTCTTTTCAAGCAGCTTGGACTGAGTCGTGACGAAGGACGGGTCGACATGCAGCCGCTTGGCGGCCGCGTTCACGGCGACACCCTCGCCCTGATCCAGCTCGGAGATGGCCATCAGGATCATCCATTGCGGGCCGCTGATCCCGATTCGCTTGGCCCAGAAGTACCTCAGCTCCTCGAGGTGGACGTTGATCGTAGCGATCTCCCTGGCGAACCGGAGGATGGCGTCGCGATTCTTCGGCAGATGTTCAGTCATCTGCTGCGGTTCGGCCGCTTCCACAGGTGCGGCAGAGGTATTGTTCGAGGGCGCCATTGCTCAGGAGTTCCAAGTCGAACCGTGACCCTAGTGAAAAAAAATCCATAGCAAAATCACTTATCTAGGAGGTAATGCGCAGGCCCCCTTGCGGTGCACAACAAGCTGCCACGGTGTTGCCCTCAAGACACATTTCGGCTTCATTCAATTACCTGACTGCATAAACTATTTTGCTTACCGAATGCGCGGAGGCATAGTTCCTGACGACGGTGGGGGGTTACTCGATCGTCCCGTGACAGGTGGTTTCGCTTAAGTCCCTCGCGTGATGCGGGTGTGTCCGATGGCGCGAAGCGACTGGAGCGGTTTTTCGGGAGCGGAGGAAGCGGGTCGTCCTGGGGGATCTTGATCCGGTTCTTTCTCAAAAGAGCAACTTGGAGGTTTATATGAAGACGGTTAAGAGCCTTGTCCTCGGCTCGGCGGCGGCTCTGCTCGCCATGTCCGGAGCTCAGGCGGCCGACCTTCCGATCAAGGCCAAAGCGGTCGAGTATGTGAAGGTTTGCTCCCTGTATGGTGCGGGTTTCTACTACATCCCCGGCACCGACACCTGTATCAAGCTCGGCGGCTATCTGCGCGCTGAAGTCTCGATGAACGGCAGTCTGTTCAACAACAACACCGGCGGCGTTCAGGGTGCGAACAACCGCCTCTCCAACTACTACTTCAGCCGCGCTCGTCAGGACCTCAACATCGACACGCGCACCGCGACCGAGTACGGCGTGGTTCGTACCTTTGCTGACCTGACCTTCAGCTGGACCAGCGACACCTACACCGGCAACAACAACGGCAACGGTTCGACGGTCTACTCGCAGATCGGTGGCGGCACGGGCGTGGGCGGTGCGTCTGCTCCGAACAACTCCAATGCTGGCGCGATCGCCGGCGGCACGCTCGGCGTGTACTATGCCTTCATCCAGTTCGCCGGCTTCACGATCGGTAAGGCCGTGTCGCAGTTCGACACGCCCTGGCAGAACTATCCGGGCAACAACTACGACAACCTGCCCGGCGGCGGCGGCACCGTCACCGGTGTCAACCAGCTGTCCTACACGGCCGACTTCGGCCAGGGCATCACGGCTTCGGTCTCGGCCGTCGACCCGACTGCCTACTACCAGAGCAACCTGACCAACGTCTCGGGCATTTCGGCTGCCGGCCTCGGCGGCGGCGGCTATGGCCTCGGCGCGCTCGGTGGCACTCGCGCCCCCGACCTCCAGGCGGTGGTCCGCATCGATCAGGCTTGGGGTCTCTTCCAGGCTTCGTTCGCTGCCCACAACAACCATGTTGCCTACTATGGCGCGTCGGAGACCTCGGGTCATCCGGACGACAAGTGGGGCTGGGCTGCTCAGCTGGCCTTGTCGATCAAGAACATCCCGACTGGTCCTGGCGATACGATCAACATCCAGGGCGTCTACACCGACGGTGCGTCGCGCTACAACTTCCAGAGCCTCGCGACTCAGAACTACGCCATGTACGGCAGCAACGTGAACGCGACCTCTTATCAGAGCCTCGGTCTCGCTGCTGTGTCTGACGGCGTGTTCGACACCGGCACGGGCATTCGGACCGTTCAGACCTGGGGTTTCCGTGGTGCTTACACGCACAACTGGAACGCCTACTGGAACACCGCGGTCTACGGTGCTTACGGCCAGGTTAAGTACGGCAACGGTGGCGCTGCTCTGATCTGCGGTCGCATCACCGCTCTGGCGGCTGCCGCCGGCATGACGAACTGCAACCCCGACTTCGCTCTGGGTGTGGTCGGCTTGATCACCCGCTGGACTCCGGTCAAGAACCTGACCTTCTCGGCGGACGTGGCTTGGCTCAACCTCGACCAGAAGTATGCTGGCACCCTCGCTCTGCCGGCCGCTGCTGGCACCGCGAAGCCGGGCGCCAACTATGATCTGAAGGACCAGAACACGGTCAGCCTGCTGCTCCGCGCTCAGCGCAACTTCTGATCTGATCATCTCATCATGATCGCGAACCCCGGCGGGCAACCGCCGGGGTTTTTCTTTTTGGTCGCGCACCGTCCTTGGATGTGGCGTTCAAACGTGCCGCCCATCCGTTTCCGGTATCATCGTCACGGATGCGACCGGCCATCCACAAATCCCCCGCTTTTCCGTAGGCCACGGGTCAGCTTCACGATTTGCTCTCCGCCGATTTGATGTCGCTTGCCGCAATGTCGTGGCCGTCAGCGCAAAAAAATCGAGAACCGGCACGGACTCATTGAGGCCGGGCTGAGGGCAGGGGAACCAAAGCCGCGGAGGAGTTCGATCAAGACGCTGAGCTGCGTCCCACGACGGTCGACCCGAGCAGCATCGCTGCCACGGCCGCAATAGTGGGCCTCCTTCAGCCCGATCGGGGCACTGAGCCGAGGCATCATCGGCAACAGATCTTCGGCTCGACCCGGACGCGCGGGAGCCATCGTGGCGAATCTCTGGATCGATCCGGGCGCTGCGACGGCCGCTCGCCGGCGCGACGGTGTTCTGTGACCATCGGCCCCTCGACCAGGGCTTGGCCCTCGTCACGATAATGGTCCGATAAAATACCAAAAACGCCCAGCCACCGTTCCGACTGCGACGCTATAGGCGGGCAATGTTCGGCCGCTGGACGTGGCTGAATCGGGGCGTGCGGGTATCGACTCCTCGTCGGTGCCTGCGCGGGTAAGCAATTTTGGAGGTTCATATGAAGATCGTGAAGAGCCTTGGTCTGGGCTCAGCGGCGGCCCTATTCGCCATCAGTGGGGCGCAAGCAGCCGACCTTCCGATCAAGGCCAAGCCGGTCGAATATGTGAGGGTCTGCTCCATGTACGGAGCAGGGTTCTTCTACATCCCTGGTACGGACACGTGCATCAAGCTCGGTGGATATCTGCGGGCCGAAGCCGGCTTGGGCACCAATGCGCTGTTCCAGAATGCGGTGAACGGGCCCGGTGGCGCGCGAAACCGTCTCAGCAACTACTATACGACGCGCTCGCGCGCCGATTTCAACATCGACACGCGCACCGCAACCGAGTACGGCGTGGTCCGGACTTTCTTCGATGCCGTGTTCCAGTGGACGACCGACAGCAACACCGGCAACGCCAATGGCAACGGCTCGACGGTGTACTCGCAGATCGGCGGTGGCACCGGTGTCTCCGGTGCGGTTGCACCGAACAACGCCAATGCGGGCGCCATTGCGGGGGGCACGCTCGGCGTGTTCTACGCCTTCATCCAGTTTGCGGGCTTCACCATGGGCAAGGCCGTGTCGCAGTTCGACGCGCCCTGGAGCAACTATCCCGGCAACAATTTCGACGGCCTGACCGGCGGCGGCGGCAGCATCACTGGCGTCAACCAGTTCACCTACACGGCGGACTTCGGCTCGGGCATCACGGCGGCGATCTCGGCCCAGGATGCGACGCAGTACGGCCAGTCGCAGATCTGGAACACGACAGGGCAGACCGCCGCCGGCGTGATCGGCGGCAATTACGGCTTGTCGACGTTCGGCGGCAACGTTGCGCCCGACATCGTCGGCATGGTGCGCGTCGACCAGGCGTGGGGACTGTTCCAGGCCTCCTTCGCGGCCCACGACAATCACGCCGCCTTCTTTGGTGCGAACGAGACCACCGGCCATCCCGCCGACAAATGGGGCTTCGCCGGTCAGCTCGCCCTCTCGGTCAAGAACATCCCGACCGGGCCCGGCGACACCCTCAACATCCAGGGCGTCTACACCAACGGCGCCAGCCGCTACAACTTCCAGAGCCTCGCTCCGATCAACTACGCGATGTATGGCAGCAGCAATCTGGCCGGCGCCTATCAGAGCCTCGGCTTTGCCGGCGTGTCTGATTCGGTGTTCGGCGCGGGCACTCAGCAGCAGCTGACGACGACCTACGGCTTCCGCGGCGCCTTCACCCACAATTGGGATCCGTTCTGGAACTCGGCGGTCTACGGCTCCTGGAGCGCGGTCAGGTACAACGGGACTGCGAAGGGCCTGATCTGTAACGGTGCGGGCATGGTCGCGCTCGGCATCACCGGCGCGAACTGCAACCCGGACTTCAACATCTCGACCCTGGGTGTGATCACGCGCTGGACGCCGGTCAAGAACCTGACCTTCTCGGCGGACGTCGCCTGGACCCGTCTGGATCAGAAGTTCGCAGGCGTGGCGACCGCGCCGGCGGCTGCAGCCGTCGCGAAGCCGGCGACCACCTACCAGCTGAAGGACCAGGATTCGGTCTCGCTGCTGCTGCGCGCCCAGCGCAACTGGTGATGATGGGCGAGTAGGGGATAGCGAATAGGGAGTGGGGAGTAGCGAATAGCGGTTGACTGGCCATCCCAGTGCAGTCTCGCTACTCGCTACTCGCTACTCGCTACTCGCTACTCGCTACTCGCTACTCGCTACTCGACGACAGCGCCGCGGCGCAGATCGGCCTCGATCTGCAGCCGCGAGCCGCCGCCGAAGCGGGCGCGATAGACCTGCAGATTCTCCATGACGCGCTGGACATAGTTGCGGGTCTCCGCGAACGGGATCAGCTCCACCCAGTCGACCGCGTCGACATTGGGATCGCGCGGGTCGCCATAGCGGTCGATCCATTTCTTCACGCTGCCGCGGCCGGCATTGTACGCCGCGAACGTCATGATGTAGGAGCCGCGATAGTCCTCGAGCAGGCCGCCGAGTTCGGCCGCGCCGAGCTGGGCGTTGTAGACAGGATCGGTCTTCATCCGGTTCAGGTCGAAGCTGACGCCGGCGCGCTTGCAGACATAGCGGCCCGCATCCGGCGTCACCTGCATCAGCCCATAGGCCTGCGCTGGCGACACCACGGCCTGGTTGAAGGCGCTCTCCTGGCGCGCGATCGAGAAGATCACGCTCTGCTCGACCTCGGGCCCGATCGACCGGAAGGCCGGGATGCCGCTGACGGGATAGGCGTAATGATCGAACGGCAGCCCGCGGTTGAGCGCGGCCTTGCCGACCAGCAGCATCGCCCTGGCGTCGCTTTGCCGGCCGGCGGCCTCGGCCAGCCCCAGCAGGACGTCCGGATCGCCATTGTCGCCCATGTCGGCGAACATCGGGATCGCGACCTCGCCCTCGTCGAGGTCGTACAGCAGCTGCACCGCGCGCACCACTTCCAGCCGTTCCACGCCGCGCCCGCGGCCGGTCGGCGCGGCGTTGAGGCCGAGCTGCGGCAGGCCGAGCTTGGCCCGCGCCAACTGGCCATAATAGCTCGTCGACTGCTCGGCTGCGGCCGTGTAGGCCGTGCGCGCCTCCTGCATGCGCCCCATCGCCTCCGCCGCGCGTCCCTGCCAATAGCCGGCCCGCGCCAGGGTCGTCGGGTTGACGCTGCCGACGCCGATTCGGGCGAAGTGCTGGGCCGCCGTCGCCGGGTCCTTGAGGAAGCGCAGCGCGATCCAGCCGGCGGTGAACTCCTGCTCGGTCTTGTAGATGTCGCGATTCGGCAGCGCGGCATCGCGCGCGATGAGATAGGCGCTGCGGTACTCGCCGGTGTCGATCATCTTGCGCGCCAGCAGGCGGCGCTCGATCCACCATTCGTCGAGATTGTGCAGGCGTCCGGGATCCTTCGGCGCGTTCAGCATCAGCTGCGCGGCCTCGGCGAAGTTCTCGTCGCGCCGCAGCAGCTGGATGCGGCTGAAGATGTAGCCGGCATCGCCATGGAGCTCGCGCGGCACGGCCTCGAGCAGGGACTGGCTGTTGGCGGCCTTGCGGTAGGTCGCGATCCGCGCCTTGGCCAGCGCCACATGACCCGATCCGAGCCGCTTGGCGGCGCGCAACGCCGCCTCGTGCTCGCTGCCATAAAGCAGATTGTCCATCCGCGCCTTGTGATCGCCGCCGGAGAGCAGGGCGCCAAACTGGTCGAGAACGATGTTCTCGGTCTCCTCCGACATCGCATCGCCGCGCCACGCTTCCCGCACCAGGCGCTCGGCATTGGCGCGGTCGCCGCGGTTGAGCATGACGCGGGCGAGCGCAAACCGGCCCTTGGCCGACAGCGGCGATTCGTTCTCGAACCACGACCACACCACGGCATCGTCGCGCTTGTCGTCCCACAGCGCCGCCTCGAGGCGGCGGCGCAGGAAATTCTGCGACGGCCAGCTCGGATTCGCGACGATGAAGGCGCGGTAGCGCTCCACGGTGGCATTGTTGTTGTCGCTGCGCAGGATCACCCATTCGGCGAGCTTGCGCGCCACGGGATCGGAGATGGCCTGCTCGACCTGGGTGGCGTCGTCGGGCTTGCGCTTGCGCACCAGCTCGATCACGTTTTCGAGCGCATCCTTGTCCGATTGCGACGTGGATGAGGTCGCCGCGATCGCAGCAGGGGCCGTCGGCTTGCGGGGCGCCGGCAGGGCGGCGTGCTGCCGCGGTGGCAGACTTGGTGCCGCGCCGGGCGTGATGTCTCTCGGGGCCGTCCGGGGCGGCTCCGCAGAGTTCTTGGCGCTGCTCTTGGTGTCTGTCTTGATGTCCGTCTTGGCTTCCGCGCGGGCGTCCACCTTGCTCCTGGCTTCAGTGGCATCCTTTGGCGCTGTCGTGGGAACCACGCCGCGCCCGATCGGACGCGCTTTCGGCAGAGGAACCTTGTCCTTGGCCAGAGCGATGTCGGCGCCAAGGCCGAGTCCCAGCGTCAGGCCGGCGGCCAGAGACACCGAGACAGACATCGACAGGGCAGTCGATCGCAATGCGGCGGCGCGGGCAGACAAGGGCACGGCGTTCCTTTGCGGCGGATGACTTCGATCCCTGACGACCTTGGTCTATCGAAAAGGTGAACAAATACTAAATATACCGGGATCGTTTGCAACCTGCGCCAACACCGCGGCGAAATCACGACCGAAGGGCGGCGGTGCGGCCGTCCGACGCGGCGGAGGAGCGGTCCGGCGGCCAAAGCGGGCGTGGACGGTACCTCGTGCCGCTGCGGGCGATGCGGTGGATCGATGCCGGACGAGGCTGATTCGAAAGGTGCGCGTGCCTGTTGAGAAGGCAGCCGAGATCAGGGCGGCCCTTCCGCCTTGTGTCCAGACCCGGTATGAAGTGCGCTTCGCTCTGGGGCAACGCGCGTTGGGAGGGAGTTTCATGGCAGCCAAGACGAATTTCCGAGGCTCTTTCACCGCCTTGGTGACCCCCTTCAAGAACGGCTCCGTCGACGAGGCGGCGTTCCGCAGCCTGGTCAGCTGGCAGATCGACGAAGGCACCAACGGACTGGTGCCGGTCGGCACGACGGGCGAGAGCCCGACGCTCAGCCATGACGAGCACAAGAAGGTCGTCGAGTGGTGCATCGCCGAGGCCAAGGGACGGGTCCCCGTGATCGCCGGCGCCGGCTCCAATTCGACCAAGGAGGCCGTCGAGCTCGCAGAGCATGCGGAGAAGGCCGGGGCCGACGCCGTGCTCGTCGTGACGCCCTATTACAACAAGCCGACGCAGGAAGGGCTGTATCAGCACTTCAAGGCGATCAACGATGCGATCGGCATTCCGATCATCATCTACAACATCCCGCCGCGCTCGGTGATCGACATGTCCGTCGACACCATGAAGCGGCTGTTCGAGCTGAAGAACATCGCCGGCGTCAAGGACGCCACGGCCAGCATGGTGCGGGTGTCGCAGCAGCGCGCCGCGCTGGGCGAGGAGTTCAACCAGCTCTCGGGCGAGGACGCCACCATCATCGGCTACATGGCCCATGGCGGCCATGGCTGCATCTCCGTCACCTCGAACGTGGCGCCGCGGCTGTGCGCGGAGTTCCACGCCGCCTGGCAGAAGGGCGATGTCGCGACCGCGCTCAAGATCCACGACAAGCTGATGCCGCTGCACACCAACCTGTTCATCGAGTCCAATCCGGCGCCGGTGAAGTACGCGCTGTCGCTGCTCGGCAAGATCGAGGAGAAGCTGCGGCTGCCGATGGTGCCGGTGTCGGAGCCGACGCGGGTCGCGGTGCGCGAGGCCATGGTTCATGCCGGGCTGATCAACTGAGATAAGACCAGAATTCGAGCAAGGGGCACGTTCGCGAGGCTTGATAGCAAAAGAAACCAACGGGGGGGACGCGCATGTTGAAGGAATTCCGCGAATTCGCAATGAAGGGCAATGTCGTCGACCTCGCGGTCGGCGTCATCATCGGCGCCGCCTTCGGCGCCATCGTCAATTCGCTGGTCGGCGACGTCATCATGCCGATCATCGGCGCGATCACCGGCGGCCTCGATTTCTCGAACTACTTCGTGGCGTTGTCCAAGAACGTCAACGCCGGCAACCTGGCCGATGCGAAGAAGCAGGGCGCGGTGCTGGCCTATGGCAGCTTCCTGACGATCACGCTGAACTTCCTGATCGTCGCCTTCGTGATGTTCATGATCATCCGCCTGATGAACAAGTTGAAGCGGAAGCAGGAGGCTGCGCCCGCCGCTCCGGCGAAGCCGACCGCCGAAGTCGAGCTCTTGACCGAAATCAGGGATCTCCTGAAGAAAGCCTGACGTGGCAGACAAGAACGAGCCCAAGATCACGGTTGCTGCCGAGAACCGCAAGGCGCGGTTCAACTATGCGATCGAGGACACCATCGAGGCCGGCATCGCGCTGACCGGCACCGAGGTGAAGTCGGTGCGCAGCGGCAAGTCGACGATCGCGGAATCCTATGCGGATTCGCGCGATGGCGAGATCTGGCTAATCAACGCCAATATTCCCGAATATCTGCAGGCCAACCGCTTCAATCACGAGCCGAAGCGGCCGCGCAAGCTGCTACTGCATCGCAAGCAGATCAACAAGCTGATGGGGGCCGTCGACCGCGAGGGCATGACCCTGATCCCGCTGAAGCTCTATTTCAACGAGCGCGGCCGCGCCAAGCTCTTGCTCGCGGTCGCCAAGGGCAAGAAGCTGCACGACAAGCGCGAGAGCGAGAAGAAGCGCGATTGGGGCCGCGAGAAGGGGCGGTTGCTGCGGGCGCGCGGGTAACGAGGCTTTAGCCGTTGCCGCGCTCTCCTCGGCGGGACGCTTCAAGCCTGGGCAAGCATCCGATGAATCAGAAAAACCTGTTGAACGTCGATTGGAGTCTCATCCCGGCGCCGACGGATGACGGTGCAGCCGATCATCTGGTCGGCATGAGCATTCCCCCGATCGCGCTGCGCGCCACCGATGACACGCTGGTGAATCTGTCGGCCCTGCCGGGGCGCACCGTGGTGTTCGCCTATCCGCGAACCGGTGAGCCCGGCAAGGTGTCTCTGGTCGAGGACTGGGACATGATTCCTGGCGCGCGCGGCTGCACGCCGCAGACCTGCAGCTTCCGCGACCTGTTCGGCGAGCTCAAGGCCGCGGGCGCGCCGCATGTGTTCGGGCTGTCGACGCAGAGCAACGCCTATCAGACCGAAATGGCCGCGCGCCTGCATCTGCCGTTTCCCGTGCTGTCGGACGACAAGCTCGAGCTGACCAACGCGCTGCGCCTGCCGACGATGGAGATCGCCGGCCTGGTCCTGATCAAGCGCCTCGCGCTGATCGTGGACGCTGCGCGCATCACCCACGTGTTCTATCCGGTGTTCCCGCCGGACAGGAACGCCGGCGACGTGCTGGCGTGGCTGAAGGACAACCGCGTGGCTACTGCGTAGTTCAACGCGAGGCCGAGTAGGGTGGGCAAAGGCGCTGCCTCGCTCTTTCCACACGCGGGATCGCGATGGCGCCGTGCCCACCACCTTGCTGATGAGTGCGCCGATCGATGGTGGGCACGCTGCCGCCTGCGGCGGCTGCTTTGCCCACCCTACACAATGACGACCTAATCCAGATCCGCCTTCACGCGCGCGAACACGGCGTGGAACATCTCGGTCGTGAGCACGCCGGTGTTCGTGTTGTAGCGGGAGCAGTGATAGCTGTCATACAGCCGGATGCCGCCGGCCTGGTGCACGGCGCCATGGCCGAAGGGGGCGGCGACGGCGCGCAGGCCGAGCAGCTTCAGCATCGTGTCGTGCGAGATGCGGCCGAGCGCGACGATGCTGCGCAGGCGCGGCATCGCGGCGATGCTGGCGCCGAGGAAGCTGCGGCATTGGTTGATCTCGGCGGGCAGGGGCTTGTTCTGTGGCGGCACGCAGCGCACCGCGTTGCTGATCCGGCAATCCACCAGCGTCAGCCCGTCGTCCGGACGCGCCTCGAATTTGCCCTTGGCGAAGCCGAACTGCAGCAATGTCCCGTACAGCAGCTCGCCGGCATAGTCGCCGGTGAACGGCCGGCCGGTGCGGTTGGCGCCCTGCAGGCCCGGCGCGAGCCCCACGATCAGCAGTCGCGCGCTCGCATCGCCGAACGACGGAACGGGCGCATTGAACCAAGCCGGTTCGCGCGCCCGCTGCGTGTTGCGGAAATCGACCAGACGGGGACACAGCGGACAGTCGCGGTCCGGATCGGCCGGATGGGCTGCTGGGGGACCTGAGTCCGAATCAGTCTTTCGGGCGCCGCGGGCGACCGTCTTAGTCCTCGAAATCGTCATCGCTGGACGTGGTGGCGGTCGTCGTCGGGGTGCGTGCGGCTGGCACGGTCGAGCGCTGCAGGAATTGAGGGGAGTGGTGGCGCGGCTCGCGCGGGGCGGGGCGTTCGGACGGATCGCGACCCAGCTTGGACTGCAGCTCGACCAGGTCGGTGAAGACGTCCGCCTGGCGGCGAAGCTCGTCGGCGATCATCGGCGGCTGGCTCGAAATGGTCGAGATCACGGTGACGCGGACGCCGCGCCGCTGCATCGCTTCCACCAGCGAGCGGAAATCGCCATCACCCGAGAACAGCACCATCTGATCGATGTGCTCGGCGAGTTCCATGGCATCGACGGCGAGCTCGATGTCCATGTTGCCTTTGACCTTGCGGCGGCCGCTGGCGTCGATGAACTCCTTGGTCGCCTTGGTGACCACGGTATAGCCGTTGTAGTCGAGCCAGTCGATCAGGGGACGAATCGAGGAATACTCCTGATCCTCGATGATCGCCGTGTAATAGAACGCACGCAGCAGCGTGCCGCGGCTCTGAAATTCCTTGAGCAGGCGCTTGTAGTCGATGTCGAAGCCGAGAGTCTTGGCCGTCGCATATAGGTTGGCGCCGTCAATGAAGAGCGCAATCTTATTGGTCGAAGATGACATTCAGTGTCTCGCGTTCGGTTAGCTTCTGTTTTTTGGCGCAACTCACGTCGGTCGCGCATTCCATGTCAAGATACTGCCAAGGGATACTCGCCAAGGCACGGCGCGGTTGGTCTGGTGTGACGTTACCGCAAACGGGAGTGATCGGGGCAACAAAGGCGCACTTGTGACCGCGCAATGAAGCGTTTTCTTGTCCAAAGCCATGTTCTGCGGCTCCGGAACGCCAGCCAGCAGGGTCTCGGAAGCGAAACCCTTCGCTGGTTAAAGAGACCGGCCGCCAGTTTGGCCTTGCGAAAACCGGTCAGTCTCTATAACTAGCCCAACATAATCAGCATATTAAGCACACAAAGGACCGGAGCGACAATGGCGCGCGTCACTGTGGAAGATTGTATCGATAAGGTCGACAACCGGTTCGACCTGGTCCTCCTGGCCGCGCACCGCGCGCGCATGATCTCGTCCGGTTCACAACTTACAATTGATAGAGATAATGACAAGAATCCCGTTGTTGCACTCCGGGAGATTGCGGATTCGACCATTTCTCCCGAGGATCTGAAGGAAGAACTGGTGCATTCGCTGCAGAAGTTCGTCGAGGTCGACGAGCCGGAGCCCGACACGGTGCCGCTGATCGGCTCCGCCGGCGCCAGCGTCGATGCCGACGACACCGAGGTCGCCGTCGAGCGCATGACCGAGGAAGAGCTGCTGAAGGGTCTCGAGGGTCTCGCTCCGCCGGAAGAGCAGCCGGAAGAGGATGAGTGACGCACTCTTCTCACCGTCCGCGTGAGATCAGATCAACTTGTGAGAATGTGAAGGCCCGGACCTCGTCCGGGCCTTTGCATTTGAACGTGATTTCGTGATTACCATAGGAACGCGGCAGTCGCCTGCCGTCCGGCGGATTCGGTCCCAAAGATAAAGGTTTAGTCATTTTCCATGGTGGTTCCGGGCCACACTCCTCAGCAGATGCAGGCGGCGGCCGAATCGGCCGCATTGGCGCCTGCGCCGCCTGCTGCTGAGCGGCCGCGGCCGCAGAAGCCGCGTTCGCGCATGATGCGGCAGTATGATCTCGTCGAGCGGGTCCGCTCCTACAATCCGGATACGAACGAGGATCTGCTCAACCGGGCCTATGTCTATGCGATGAAGGCGCACGGGTCGCAGACCCGCGCCTCGGGCGATCCTTATTTCACCCATCCGCTCGAGGTCGCGGCCATTTTGACCGACCTCAAGCTCGACGATGCCACCATCGTCGCGGCCTTGCTGCATGACACCATCGAGGACACCGAGGCGACCCGCGCGGAGATCGACCGCTTCTTTGGGCCCGAGATCGGCGCGCTGGTCGAGGGCCTGACCAAGCTGAAGCGGCTCGAGCTGGTCTCGCGCGAGGCCAAGCAGGCCGAGAACCTGCGCAAGCTGCTGCTGGCGATCGCCGATGATGTGCGTGTGCTGCTGGTCAAGCTCGCCGATCGCTTGCACAACATGCGCACGCTGGAATTCGTGCCGGAAGCCTCGCGCCGGCGCATCGCCGAGGAGACGCTCGACATCTACGCGCCGCTGGCGGGGCGCATGGGCATGCAGGAGATGCGCGAGGAGCTCGAGGATCTCTCGTTCCGAACGCTCGATCCGCAGGCCTATGGCGTGGTGATGCAGCGGCTCGACGCCCTGGCGGATCGCAACCGCAACCTGATCGGCGAGATCGAGAGCCAGCTTTCGCGCAAGTTTCGCGACCACGGCCTGACCGCGCGCGTGTTCGGCCGCCGCAAGCGGCCGTTCTCGATCTGGACGAAGATGGAGCGCAAGTCGATCGGCTTCGAGCAGCTGTCCGACATCTTCGGTTTCCGGGTCATCATGCCGGATCTCGAATCCTGCTACCGCGCGCTCGGCATCGTGCATACGACCTGGCCGGTCGTGCCGGGGCGCTTCAAGGACTACATCTCGACGCCCAAGCAGAACGACTATCGCTCGATCCACACCACCGTGATCGGCCCCGGCAAGCAGCGCGTCGAGCTGCAGATCCGCACCGAGGACATGGACCAGATCGCCGAGCTCGGCATCGCCGCCCACGCCTTCTACAAGGACGACGTCGCCTCGCCGACGGAGCGGCTCAAGCGCGAATCCAACGCCTTCGCCTGGCTGCGCCACACCATCGGGATTCTCTCCGAAAGCGCCAATCCGGAGGAGTTCCTCGAGCACACCAAGCTTGAGCTGTTTCACGATCAGGTGTTCTGCTTCACCCCCAAGGGAAAGCTGATCGCGCTGCCGCGCCACGCCAACGTGATCGACTTCGCCTATGCCGTGCATACCGACGTCGGCAACAGCGCCGTCGGCTGCAAGATCAACGGTAAGTTCGCGGCGCTGTCGTCGGAGCTGCAGAACGGCGACGAGGTGGAGGTGCTGACCTCCGATGCGCAGTCGGCGCCGCCCTCGGCCTGGGAGACGCTCGCCATCACCGGCAAGGCGCGGGCGGCGATCCGGCGGGCCACCCGCACCGCCGTGCGCGATCAATATGCCGGGCTCGGCCGCCGCATCGTCGAACGCCTGTTCGAGCGCACCAAGCTCGAATATGCCGACGACAAGCTCAAGGGCGCGTTGCCGCGCCTGGCGCGCGCCTCGGTCGAGGACGTGATGGCGGCGGTCGGCCGCGGCGAGATCAAGGCCTCCGACGTCGCCCGCGCGATGTATCCGGACTACAAGGAAGAGCGCGTCGTGCGCTACGGCGCCAAGAAGACGGCCGCGCCGGCAACCGCCGCCAAGTCGCCCACGACGCCGGCCACCGAGCCTCACCGCGGTCCGTTCGCGATTCCAATCAGCGGCCTGAACTCCGGCCTGCCGGTGAAGTTCGCGCCCAATGGCGGCGCCGTTCCCGGCGACCGCATCGTCGGCATCGTCACGCCGGGCGAGGGGATCACGATCTATCCGATCCAGTCGCCGGCGCTGAAGGATTTCGAGGACGAGCCGGAGCGCTGGCTCGATGTGCGCTGGGACGTCGACGAGACATCGCCGCAACGCTTCCCGGCGCGGATCCGCGTCGAGAACGTCAACGAGCCCGGCAGCCTCGCCCAGGTCGCGACCGTGATCGCCGAGCATGACGGCAACATCGACAATATCAGCATGAGCCGCCGCTCGCCGGACTTCACCGAGCTGACGATCGATCTCGAGGTCTACGACCTCAAGCATCTCTCGGCGATCATCAACCAGCTGCGCGCCAAGACCATCGTGGCGAGGGTCGACCGCGTGAATGGCTAGGGCGACGGATCTGCTCGTCGCGTAAGTGTGCCGATGCCGGCGAGGATGAGGTCGATGCCGGCAAGAAACTGCTCCCGATCGTCGTGGTCGCGCAGCTCGTCGGCGACCTGCCGGACAAAGGCAAACTCGGTTGGGTCGAGGTGCGCCCACCGGTTCGCCACGTTGGCCAGAAACGCCGATCGGTCCGCTTCGGCGTGAGCCTGGCGCGCATTGGCCGCGTTCTGTGCGGCGACGCCCAGCATGTAGTTGATGAGTGCGGACCAGCAGTTGAACAAAGCGCGCTCGGGCACGCCGAGCGCCTGCACGCTGCGGCCGATCATTTCCGAGATGCGCAACGCGGCCGGCTGCGCCGGATTCCGGAACAGTTGGCCGCCGAGCCAGGAATGCGCGTCGATCGCGTCGAACACGGCGAGCGCAACGGCGCGGATTGCTCGCTTCGGCTCCATATCGTTGCCGGGCTCGGCCACAAGTCGGGCGATGATCTCCTCCGTTGCCGCTGCCAGCAAATCTTCCTTGTCGGCGACGTGCCAGAAGATGGCGCCGCTGCCGGTTGCGAGGCGGGCTGAAAGTGCGCGGAAGGTGAGAGCATGCTCGCCGTCGCGATCGAGGATCTCGATCGCGGCGCGGACGATCTGCGCCTTCGACAGCGCGTGGGCGCGCCGTCGGCCCTGCTGAGGTCTGGTCGTCATCGCCGGCATCTTGACAGAACTGGAACGACGTTCCAACACTAAAGCAATGGAACGTTGTTCCATTCAAATAGGAGGGCGCTGTAATGAGTCGGGTCACGATCGTGGGGGCGGGTCTCGGCGGCCTCACTCTTGCGCGCGTTCTGCATGTGCATGGCATTGAAGCCACGGTATACGAGGCGGAGCCGTCGGCCGGCGCGCGCGAGCAGGGCGGTCTGCTCGACATCCATGCGGAGGATGGGCAGCTCGCATTGAAGGCGGCCGGTCTGTTCGATGCGTTCGTCGATCTGATCTGCCATGGCAAAGCAGCGACGCGGGTAGCTGATCGCGAGGGGCGGCTGCTGTTCGAACAGCCCGACGATGGCCTGAAGGGCCGTCCCGAGGTGCTGCGCGGAGAGTTGCGGCGCATCCTGCTCGAGTCGCTGCCGGAGGGAGCCGTGCAGTGGGGCCGCAAGGTGGTCGGCGTCAGGTCCCTCGGAGGAGGCCGGCACCAGCTGACCTTCACCGACGGCGCGATGGTGGACACCGATCTCCTCGTCGGAGCCGACGGCGCCTGGTCGAGGGTCAGGTCACGGCTGTCCGCCGCCCAGCCCAGCTATGTCGGCACGTCGTTCGTCGAAACCCGTCTGCATGACGTCGACCGGCATCATGCCGCCGCCGCGGCTGCTGTCGGCGATGGCGCACTGTTTGCGCTGGCGCCGGGACGGGGCATCATGGCGCATCGCGAGCCCGATGACGTCCTGCACGCCTATGTGGCATTGGTCCGCCCCGCCGAATGGTTTGCCGACATCGATTTCGACGATGCCAGCGCAGCGATCGCGCGGGTTGCGGCCGAATTCGACGGATGGTCGCCGGCGCTGACCGCGCTCATAACGGCCAGCGAGACCAGGCCGGTCCTGCGCATGCTCCACACGCTGCCGATCGGGCATCGCTGGGAGCGCGTTCCCGGTGTGACGCTGATCGGTGACGCCGCGCACCTGATGCCGCCTGCGGGCGACGGCGCCAATCTGGCGATGCTGGACGGCGCCGAGCTTGCGCAGGCCATCGCGGCGCACCCGGACGATGCCGACGCAGCGCTGACCGTCTACGAGGCGGCGATGTTTTCGCGCAGCAGGTCAACCGCCGCGGGTGCGCATGAGATGCTCGGACTTTGCCTCCGCGACGATGCTCCATTCGGGCTGATCGAGTTCTTCAATGGCGCCGCCCTCGCTTCCGAGCCTGACATCCCGACGGCTTGATCCGAAACGGACGGCGGAGCGGGCCGGATCGGTCAAAGGTGCCCTGCAGCTTTCGCTGCGGCTTCCCGGCGGAAGATGATGTAGACATCGAGCATCCACCCCTAAGACCTCCGCGAGCCTGCCATGCCCACTGCTCTCCCGCTGCGCCTCGGCGTCAATGTCGACCATGTCGCCACCCTGCGCAATGCGCGGGGCGGCCGCGCGCCGGATCCGGTGCGCGCGGCGCTGCTCGCGATCGAGGCCGGCGCCGACGGCATCACCGCGCATCTGCGCGAGGACCGGCGGCACATCCGCGATGACGACATGGCGCGGCTGAAGGCCGAGATTTCCAAGCCGCTGAACTTCGAGATGGCCGCCACCGACGAGATGGTGCAGATCGCGCTCGCGACCCGGCCGCATGCCTGCTGCCTGGTGCCCGAGCGGCGCGAGGAGCTCACCACCGAAGGGGGGCTCGACGTGGTCGGTCAGCACAACGCGCTCGCCCCCGCAATCGCCAGGCTGAGCGAGGCCGGCATCCGGGTCTCGCTGTTCATCGCCGCGGACCCCGCCCAGATCGAGATGGCCGCGCGGCTGCGCGCGCCCGTCATCGAGATTCATACCGGCGGCTGGTGCGATGCGATCACCGACGGCCATCATGACAAGGCTGCGGCGGAGTGGGAGCGGATCGTGGCCGGCGCCCGGCAGGCCTATGCGGCAGGGCTCGAGGTCCATGCCGGCCACGGGCTCGACTATGCCACCGCCGAGCAGATCGCGGCGCTGCCCGAGATTCGCGAGCTCAACATCGGTTACTTCATGATGGGGGAGGCGCTGTTCGTTGGTCTGGCCGAGAGCGTGCGAACCATGCGCGCGGCGATGGATCGCGGCCGCGCCCGGCTGGGGACGGCGGCATGATCATCGGCATCGGCTCCGACCTGATCGACATCCGCCGCGTCGCCGAGGTGATGGAGCGTCACGGCGAGCGTTTCCTGAACCGTATCTTCACCGCCACCGAGCGTGCCAAGGCCGGGCGGCGGGCCAAGAACGAGAAGATGGTCGTCGCCACCTATGCCAAGCGATTCGCCGCCAAGGAGGCCTGCGCCAAGGCGCTGGGCACCGGCATCCGCCACGGCGTGTGGTGGCGCGACATGGGCGTGGTCAACCTGCCGGGCGGCCGGCCGACCATGCACCTCACGGGCGGCGCAGCCGAACGGCTGAAGGCGCTGACCCCCGAGGGGCTCGAGGCCAGGATCGACCTGTCGATCACCGACGACTGGCCGCTGGCGCAGGCTTTCGTCATCATATCGGCGGTGCCCAGGGGGCCGTCGTGACGTCGCCCGGGGGGCGACGAAAACAAAAATGCAATTGATTCCAGCGTGTTATGTTATTTTGATGCGGCCCTTGATTGCGCGGCCCCGCGCAGTCGTCTAAAACCCGCTGGGATCGAACCGGCAGCACCACAGGCGGATTCCGGCGCAACCGGAATTGGCCTTAACCACCAGAATCAGGACAGACTCCCTTAAGCCGCGGAACGGTACGTTGTTCGCGGACGGAGGGGTGTTATGCAACGGCTGGCGAATCGTCGGACCATTCGCCCAGGGACATTGAAAGAGCGATGAGCGTGACCTCCGGAACCAAGACTGACAGCGGCGTCGGTGAAACCGTTCGTGTCGTCGTTCATGCCCTCCTGATCGCGCTGGTGATCCGTACCTTCCTGTTCCAGCCCTTCAACATCCCCTCTGGATCGATGAAGGCGACGCTGCTGGTCGGCGACTATCTGTTCGTGTCGAAATATTCGTACGGCTACAGCCATTTCTCGATTCCGCAGTCGCCCAACATCTTCGCGGGGCGCATCTTCGGCTCCGAGCCGAGGCGGGGCGACATCGTGGTGTTCCGGCTGCCGAAGGACACCGAGATCGACTACATCAAGCGCGTGATCGGCCTGCCCGGCGACCGCGTCCAGATGCGCGACGGCCTGCTCTACATCAACGACGTGCCGGTTCAGCGCGAGCGGCTGACCGATTTCGTCGGCGAGGATCCCTGCGGCACCGCCGATTCGATCGCGCGCGTGAAGCGCTGGAAGGAGACGCTGCCGAACGGCGTCAGCTACGAGTCGCTGGATTGCTTCGACCACGGACCTTACGATAATACGGACGTCTATACGGTGCCGCCCGGCAACTTCTTCATGATGGGCGACAACCGCGACAACTCGACGGACAGCCGCGTGCCGCTGGCGGTCGGCTACGTTCCGTTCGAAAACATCATCGGCCGCGCCCAGATGATCTTCTTCTCCATTCGAGAGGGTGAGCATGCTTGGGCGTTCTGGCGCTGGCCGATGTCCATCCGTTGGGAACGTCTGTTCAAAATCGTGCGATGATCGACGACTCACCCGAGATCCAGACCACGCAGGCCGCCCCGGCGAGCCCGCAATCCGGCGCGGGCAACGTCGAGGCCGCGCCGAAGGCGGCTGCACGCTCAAAACCTGAGATGAAGGCTGAGCCCAAAGCGGAAGCGAAGGCGGACACGAAGATCGAAGCCAGAAGCGAGACGAAGGCCGAAGCCAGGAGCGAGAACGTCGTCGAATCTGCGACCGAAACGACGGAGAGCGGTGCGCAGATCAGTGCGCCGGATGCCGAGACCGATCCGGATGGCAAGCCGCGCGGCAAGGCGAAGAGCGGCCGACGCACCAAGAGCGCCGGGACCGGCGCGGCCAAGACCGCCAAGGGCGCCGAGAAGGCCGCCAATGCCGCGATCGAGGCGCGCATCGGCCACCGATTCGCCGATCCCTCGCTGCTCAGCACCGCCTTCACCCATGTTTCGGCGCTGAAGTCCTCCAAGAAGCGCGGCGACAGCTACCAGCGCCTGGAGTTTCTCGGCGACCACGTGCTCGGCCTGATCGTCTCGGACATGCTGTACCGCTCGTTTCCCAGTGCGGACGAGGGCGAGCTGTCGAAGCGGCTTGCCGACCTCGTGCGCAAGGAAAGCTGCGCCGACGTCGCCAAGTCGCTGGGCCTGCTCGATGACATCAAGCTCGGTGCGGTCGGTGCCGGCGCCGGGGCGCGGCTGCGCAAATCGGTGCTGGGCGACGTCTGCGAGGCCGTGATCGGTGCGATCTTCCTCGATGGCGGCTACGCTGCGGCCTCGGGCTTCGTCGAGCGCAACTGGACCGAGCGCATGCACAAGCCGCGGCGTCCGCTGCGCGACCCGAAGACGGTGCTGCAGGAGTGGGCGCAGGGCAAGGGCCTGCCGACGCCCGTCTATCGCGAGGTCGAGCGCACCGGCCCGCATCATGATCCGCAGTTCCGCGTCGCCGTCGATCTGCCGGGCCTCGAGCCGGCCGAAGGTGTCGGCGGCTCCAAACGGGCGGCAGAAAAGGTAGCGGCATCCGTGATGATCGAACGTGAAGGCGTCAGCGGCGGCAGCAATGACGGCTGAGCAACAGGCCGAACGCGGCGCCGGCACTCGCTGCGGGTTCGTCGCGCTGATCGGCGCGCCCAATGTCGGCAAGTCGACGCTGGTGAATGGGCTGGTCGGGTCCAAGGTCACGATCGTCTCCCGCAAGGTGCAGACGACGCGGGCGCTGATCCGCGGCATCGTCATCGAAGGCGCCTCGCAGATCATCCTGGTCGACACGCCCGGCATCTTCTCGCCGAAGCGCCGGCTCGACCGCGCGATGGTGACGACGGCCTGGAGCGGCGCGCATGACGCCGATCTCGTCTGCGTGCTGCTCGATGCCAAGAAGGGCATCGACGACGAGGCGCAGGCGATCCTGGACAAGGCCGCGACCGTCGCCCACGAGAAGATCCTGGTGGTCAACAAGGTCGACCTGGTGCCGCGCGAGAAGCTGCTGGCGCTGGTCGCGGCGGCCAACGAGAAGCTGTCTTTCGCGCGCACCTTCATGATCTCGGCGCTGTCCGGCGACGGCGTCGACGATCTCAGGCGGGCGCTGGCGGAGATGGTGCCTCTGGGACCGTTCCATTATCCCGAAGACCAGATGTCGGACGCGCCGATGCGTCACCTCGCGGCCGAGATCACCCGCGAGAAGATCTATTCGCATCTGCATCAGGAACTGCCGTATCAGTCCACGGTCGAGACCGACAGCTGGACCGAGCGCAAGGACGGCTCGATCCGCATCGAGCAGACGATCTTCGTGGAGCGCGACAGCCAGCGCAAGATCGTGCTCGGCAAGGGCGGCGCGACGATCAAGTCGATCGGCGCGCAGGCGCGTAAGGAAATCGCCGCGATCACCGAAGTGCCGGTGCACCTGTTCCTGTTCGTGAAGGTGCGGGAGAACTGGGGCGACGATCCCGACCGTTACCGGGAAATGGGGCTCGAGTTTCCCAGGGAATGATGATGAGCGTGCCGCGCAACGTGTTGTGGTTCGAAGTGCTGCTCTACATCTCGCTGATGCTGGATGCGCTGTCGGTTGCGGTGTCCGACCGGACACCGACCTTCGAGATCACCGAGGACATGATCACCGCGCAGACCATTCTGAACGGCGTCGTCATCCTGCTGATGTTCTACTTCGTCTATCTGGCGGCCCAGCGACGCAAGAACTGGCCGCGCTGGGTGCTGCTCGCGGCACTGCTGCTCTCCGGCATGTCGCTGGTCCAGATCATCGGCGAGAAGGGCATGACGCTGGATGCCGGCCTGGAGGTGATCTCCTGCGCGCTGACGACGATGGGACTGTACTACTCGTTCACCGGTGACGCGCGGGGCTGGTTCAACGCCTGAGCCGCGGGCTGATCGGCACGCGCCTCACTCCCATCCCCTCGCGGCTCCTCGGCAAAATCCGACGTTGCTGGACCGTACACTCATGGCGGCGGTCCAGTTTCCGAGCGACCTGGAGCTGAGCCCAGGATCAGCTTTTCGAACTCCGGATCGCCTTTGAAGATCTCAAGGTCATTGTCCTCCGCCGGCGTGCCCTCGCGCGCCGGATCCAGCATGCCGCGCAGCGCCCGGCGGCAGGATCCGGCGGGGTCCGGCTCCAACTCGACGACTTTCCGGACCGCATTGAGCGCATCGGCATAGGCCTCGTCATACTCATCGTGATCGCGTTCCTTGTAGTAGGCGGCGCGTTGTCCCTGCGCCGCGGCCAGCCACAGATAAACGCGCGGGTCGTTCATGCCGCTGGGAAGCGCCAGCAGTCTTGCAGCGATCTGGATCGCGCGATTGAAGCTGTCCGGCGGACGCAGATAGAGGCTGACGAACAGGTCGCGCCTGAGCAGCTCGGGGTCGTCCTTCTTGTCCTGCTCGGCCTCGGTCAGGGCACGCGCGGCATCACTCCAGCGTCCCTGCAGGGCCTGTGTCTCCGCGAGCTTGACGAGCAGATCCTTGTCGTGCGGCTTGAGCGCGATGGCCTGCTGCAAGGCGGTATTGGCTGCCTGCAGGTTGCCGGCGCGCGCCTGTGCGGAAGCCCAGGCCGCAAACTGGTCGGCATCCTTGAGCTTGTCGATCGTGATGTTGAGGAATTTGGGATCCTCCTTCGAGGCTGGAGCAACACGAGGCAGGCGCGCGCCCGCACCCTCTGCCGGCGAGATGTTGAGAATCGGCGCTTCGTTCACGCGTATCACCGCCTCGGCATCGCTGCGGTCTGGCGCGTCCGCGACGCTCTCGGCATCCGCAAACAGCAGCACGATGCGGGTCCTGGTCTCGAGATAGAAGAAGAGAAAGCCGCCGATGCCGCCCGCAACGCACATCAAGAGGAACAGGACGTCAGCGCCGGTCGCGCCCGGCATCGCCTCCTTGAACCTCGCCGCGGCATTCCACATCTTGCTGTAGATCGTGCCGGCTTGAACGAGACCCAGTCCGACGATGATCTTCGTCACCCAGTCGGAAATGTCCTCCAGGTTGGTGTTGCTGCCGTAGAGGCGGCTCGAAGCCGCCGCGCGGGCGCTGACGGCGGAATGATCGGTATTGGGATCAGCATTGCCGCCGCCAGCCCCCGTATTGGCCGGCTGCGGCGGGGCCGTGACAGGCGCCGGCGGTGAACGCTGCAGCGCGCGCGGAATTCCGAACAGGAATCCGAGAAAGCCACCAGCTCCTGCGGCCGCGAGGCTCAGCGCCAGCAACATTCCCGTGGTGTGAAAGAAGTCCGCCAGGAGCCACGTGTGAATGGCGGTCGCCATCGCGTAGAGGAAGATCAGCACCAGCAGCATGCCGAAGAATTGCAGCGTCAGGCGCTCGATGGTCGCGAGCTGGCGGACGAACGTTTCGCGCTGCGACGTGCCCTTCTGAGCCGGGCCGGCGGCGGGCAAAACCATCACCTCTGCTCCCTGCAGGCAATTGTGCGGTCACAAGGAACATCATCTTCAGGTTGTGCGCTGTCAAGCAGCACATGTGCCCGCCGGCACGCGGGTCACGATGCATGGCTCGGCCGCGCAAAGAGGTAGCCGGCCTTCGGGGCTGCATGCCCGCGTATTCTCCGTTACTATCCCATCATGAGCCCGGAGCCGGGCATCGCCGCTTGCGGCGAAGAGTGAGTCTGGCGGAGCAGGATCAGCAGAAGCGATGGAATGGACGGATGACGGCATCGTGTTGGGCATCCGGCGGCATGGCGAGTCCTCCGCCGTGCTGGAGCTGCTGACGCGCGAGCATGGCCGCCATCTCGGCCTCGTGCGCGGCGCCAGCGGCAAGCGCATGCGGCCGGTCCTGCAGCCCGGCAACACCGTGCGCGCGATCTGGCGAGCGCGGCTCGACGAGCATCTCGGCATGTACGCGATCGACGGGCTGACCTTGCGCGCAGCCGACCTGATGTCCGCTTCGCATGGCGCCTATGGCATCACCCATCTGGCGTCGCTGGCCCGGCTGCTGCCGGAGCGCGATCCGCACGAGGACATGTATCTCCGGCTCGAGCACGCGCTCGACGATTTCGCCGAGGCCGGCGGCGCCGCCGCGCACATCGTGCGCTTCGAGCTCGCGATCCTGGCCGAGCTCGGCTTCGGGCTCGATCTCGACTCCTGCGCGGCGACCGGCGAGACCTCGGAGCTCATCTATGTGTCGCCGAAGTCCGGCGGCGCCGTGTCCCGCGCCGCCGGCGCGCCCTGGGCCGACCGGCTGCTGCCGCTGCCGCGCTTCCTGCGCGACGGCGAGGAGGACCACGGCTGGTCCGACCAGGACCTCGTCGACGGCTTCCGCCTGACCGGCCTGTTTCTGCATCGGCACGTGCTGGAGCCGCGCGGGCAGGGCCATTCTGATGCGCGTGAGGGCTTCATCAATGCCGTGATGCGCGCCCGGGTGCGGCTGGCGCGGCCGGCGGAATGAGCGCCTGGCGCCTGCAGCCGCGAAACACGTTCCGCGCGTGATCTCGTTCACAGACCCGTCGAAAGAGTAGTGTAGTCTGGCACAGGGGCTGATCGTCCAGGCTGGCGCATGCGCGCAGCCATCCGCATTGCGGACAAGGCCAACGGGAGGCAACGATGCCACTGAAAGACTATTCGCTGCTGAAGGGTCGACCGATCAACAACCGTCTCGCGACCGGCGGCAGTCCGCACTACCAGGTGCTGGTCTCGGCCGACGGCGAGCTCTATCGCATTGCCATCAACGTTCGCTCGCAGGACGGCAGTGAGGTCGAGTTCCTGGTACGCTCGCGCTTCGAGCACCCGATCACCGATGGCATCAAGTCGTTGTCCGAAGGGCTGCACCCGCTGCAGAGCAAGCCGGGCGGCGTCGCGCTCGACTTCATCCGGGGCAATCTGATGCAGCCGTGGGAGCTCAAGCCGCTGCCGTTGTCGGCCGCCGGCCCCGACAACGATCTCAACGAGAAGATCGACTCCTACGTGCAGCGTGCGATGTCCGATGAGGCGGCCTTCATCTACGCTTTCGGCATCGCCTGGAAACCGGAAGACAAGGCTGATCGCTATTTCGGTTTCAAGCCCGGCCGCGGCATTCACGACATCCATTTCAATCAGGGCAATCCGCCGGGACAATATGCCAAGGACAACGGTCCCTGGCAGGATGGCGGGCTGATGTTCGAGTTTCCCGATCAGCAGCAATGGGTCGCCATCTTCCTGAAATTCCAGACCCAGGCCTGGCATTCGGACGATACCAGCGGCGAGGTCATCATTCCGCGCGATCCCGATCATCCCAAGGCGCCGCACACCCCGCCGGACCGCGACCACATCCCGCCACTGGACGTCCCGGACGGGCTGGTCCGCATCATCGCGGCCTATGTCAACGACGTGCGCACGCCGGAGCACGAGACCGTGACCCTGCTCAACACCGCCGATGTCGACATCGATCTCGACGGCTGGCAGCTCAAGGACAAGCAGAAGAACGCGATGCGCCTCAAGGGCTCGATCGCACGCGGCGCCACCCTGGTGGTGCCGATCGCGGCGCCGGTCGCGCTGTCGAACAAGGGTGGCATCATCACCTTGTTGAATGCGGCGGGCGTGAAGGTGCACGGCGTGTCCTATACCCGCGAACAGGCGTCGCAGCCCGGCCGCACCATCCCGTTCCAGTCCTGACCCGTGACGGAGCCCGCGCCCCGAGCGGCGCGGGCTCCTGCGCTGGCGCTGTGGCCGGACGCCGTGTACTCCTCTGCTGCGGCCGGTGCGGTGGCGCAGCCCCGGCGCGACGGTGAGGAGAATGTGATGGGACTTCTGGTCGACGGCCAATGGCACGACGTCTGGTACGAAACGGCGGCCTCCGGCGGTCGTTTCATCCGCAAGGACTCGGCCTTTCGCAGCTTCGTCACCGCCGACGGCAAGCCCGGCCCGACCGGCTCGGCCGGATTCAAGGCGGAGGCCGGGCGCTATCATCTCTATGTCAGTCTCGCCTGTCCGTGGGCGCACCGCACCCTGATCATGCGCGCGCTGAAAGGGCTCGGTGACATGATCTCGGTGTCTGTGGTGCACTGGCTGATGCGCGAGCAGGGCTGGACCTTCGCCGACGGCCCGGGCGTGGTGCCCGATCAGCTCAATCACGCCGAGGTCCTGCATCAGATCTACACCGCCGCCGATCCCGCTTATTCCGGCCGTGTCACCGTGCCCGTGCTCTGGGACAAGGCCCAGCGAACCATCGTCAACAACGAGTCGTCCGAGATCATCCGGATGCTCAATTCGGCCTTCGACGGCCTCGGCGCTACGCCCGGCGACTACTATCCAGAGGCGCTGCGCGGCGAGATCGACGCGATCAATGCGCGCGTCTACGACACGCTCAACAACGGCGTCTACAAATGCGGCTTTGCGACCACGCAAGGAGCCTATGAGGAAGCGATCGGGCCGCTGTTCGCGACGCTCGACTGGCTGGAAGAGAGGCTGTCGACGCGCCGCTTCCTGCTCGGCAACGTCATGACCGAGGCCGACATCCGGCTGTTCACCACCCTGATCCGGTTCGATGCCGTCTATGTCGGGCACTTCAAGTGCAACATCCGCCGCATCGCGGACTATCCGCATCTCGCGGCCTATACGCGCGATCTCTACCAGTGGCCCGATATCGCCGCGACGGTGAATTTCGAGCACATCAAGCGGCACTATTACGAGAGCCACCGCACCATCAATCCGACCGGCATTGTCCCGGTCGGACCGCTGCAGGACTTCACCGCACCGCATGGGCGCGAGCGACTGTCTGCGGCGTGAGAATGCAGCGAGCCTCAATGCAGAGGGGACGGGATCATGCCGGCCGAGCGTGATCTGACAACGCTGCTGCGGACGATGACGCCCGAGCTGCAGGACGGCGTCTTCGTGTTCTGCACCCTCGGTGCCGATGCCGATCTTGCTGCCATGCCGGCGCCGCTGCTGCTGTTCCGCGAGCGCGAAGGGGTCACGCTCGTCGTGCGCCGCGAGGACGCCGAGCAGGCAGGGCTCGCCCATCAGTTCGCCGCCCGCCTCATCACGCTCTCGGTGCAGTCCGCGCTGGATGCGATCGGCTTCCTGGCCGCCGTCACGACCGAGCTGGCCGCCGCCGGGATCAGCGTCAACGCGGTCTCGGCATTTCACCACGATCATCTGTTCGTGCCGGAGCATCGGGCCGACGAGGCGTTGTTGCGGCTGCGGGAGATGTCCCGGCGATCTGTCGCGGAGTGATGCGCGGCGAGGCCGGGCAAGTCTCCGCCCTCCGGTCAGCCTTTGCGCTTCGCGACGGCCGCCGTCCGCCGAGGCGGCGAGGTGGCCGGCTTGCCACGCGGGGAGGGCTGCTTGCCGCGGCGCGGCGGGTTCGTGGTGACGGGGCTCCGCCGCGGCGGATCCAGAATCCTCGCAGCCTCCGCGCGCACAAGCTCCATGAGCATCATGGCCGCTGGCGACAATGTGCGCCCCTTCAGCCTGAGCATGCCGAACTGTGCCATCAGCAGGCCCGAGGCGCGGGTCTCCTGCGACTCCGTGACATTGAGCCGGACCAGCTGCCCTGACGCGAGCTCCTGGGTGAGCACGGCGTCGCCCGCCAGCAGGATGAGATCCGAGCGGATCGCGACCTGCGTCAGCAGGCTGACATTCTCGGATTCCAGTGTGACGGCGAAGCCGTTGCCGTCGGGAGCGCCGATCAGCGCGTTCAGGCGCCGCTTGTACTCCACGGGAATGATGACCGAGGCAAAGTGCTGGCCGGCGAGATCGCGGGCTGAGAGCCCGGCGCGGCCTGCCAGCGGATGCGCGGGCCGGCAGTAGAAGTGACCCGGCAGGCTGCCGAGCGGCTCGCGCTCGACGCTGTCGTCGGTAGGGATATCAGAGGTGTGCGCCAGGAAGAAATCGAGCTTGCCCTGATGCAGCAAGGCCATCAGCGCGCGCCAATTGTCCTGCACCAGCGTGACGCTGACCGAGGGATGCTTGGCATAGAGCCGCGCCATCGCGTCGGGGAGCAGCGTCAGTCCGGTGAACGCGCCGACGCCCACGGCAACCTCTCCGGCGTCTCCCGATCGCAGCATGCGCATTTCGCGGCCGAGATCGGCGGCGCCGGAGAGCAGGGTCCGCGCATGCGCCACCAGCCGCTCGCCGACCGGGGTGATCTCGACCGAGCGCGAGCTGCGGTCGAACAGGCGCATCCCCGCTGCATCCTCCAAGGTCTGCAGGCTGCGGCTCAGCGCCGACTGCGTGACATGCGCGCGCTTGGCGGCACGGGCGAAATGCCGCTCTTCCGCGAGGTAGACCAGTTGCTGCAGCTGGCGCAGGGTCGGACTGTCCATTGATGATTTCAATGCATTGATAACGCCATAACAATTCATTGGATTTCTGAGCGCGTCAATCCCACAATGGCGCAAACAACATGGGGAAATGCCGAAGCGAGGCCGGCCGGTCGCGCAAAGGTCGTTCGCCCCGCGGCAACAGGCTCTGTTCATGCCCAATGGCGCACAAGCTCTGATCCGGACCCTCGTCAATGCCGGCGTGCGGGTCTGCTTCACCAATCCCGGCACCTCGGAGATGCATTTCGTCGCGGCGCTGGATTCCGCAGCCGAGATGCGCGCGGTGCTGTGCCTGTTCGAGGGCGTCGCCACGGGGGCTGCGGACGGCTACGCCCGGATGACCGGCACGCCCGCGGCAACCCTGCTGCATCTCGGCTGCGGCCTCGGCAATGGCCTCGCCAACCTGCACAATGCGCGCAAGGGCAAGGTGCCCGTCGTCAACATCGTCGGCGACCACGCCACCTATCACGTGAAGTATGACGCGCAGCTGCAGTCGGACATCGAGACGGTCGCACGCAACGTCTCGCCCGGCTACGTCTGGACCTCCCAGGTCACCTCCGAGCTGTGCCGCGACGCGGTCGCGGCCGTGAAGGCGGCGTGCTCCTGGCCCGGTCAGGTCGCGACCCTGATCCTGCCGGCCGACGTGTCCTGGGGCGAGGGTGGCGTTCCCGAGCCGGCGCCGGTGATCGCGCCGCCGCCGGTGGCCGACGACGCCGCGGTCCAGGCGGTCGCCGACGCGATCAAGGCAGGCGGCCGCAGCGCCATCCTGCTGGGGGGCACGGCACTG
The DNA here is from genome assembly GCF_030159255.1 of Bradyrhizobium sp. SSBR45G. GTDB lineage: Bacteria > Pseudomonadota > Alphaproteobacteria > Rhizobiales > Xanthobacteraceae > Bradyrhizobium. The sequence continues at coordinate 63,758 of NZ_BSCT01000002.1, forward strand.
CAGGAGGAGGCGCTGCTGGCGGCCGCCCGCATTGCCGCGACGTCAGGCGTCAAGATCTACGCGGAGACCTTTCCAACCCGGATGCAGCGCGGCGCCGGTCTGCCCGCGATCGACCGCATCGCCTATCTCGCCGAGATGGCCGGGATCCAGCTCAAGGAGATCGACACGCTCATTCTCGTCGACGCCAAGCCACCGGTGTCGTTCTTCGCCTATCCCGGCAAGAAGAGCTATCTGCCCCATGACGGCTGCAAGGTGCTGACCTTGTCGACGCCGTCCGAGGATGCGGCAGGGAGCCTCGCCAAACTGGTCAAGGCGCTTGCGGCCGAGACTGCCGCGCCGGTGTTGTCGGCACCGTCGCGGCCCGGACGCCCACGCGGCAACAAGCTCACGGCGGAAAAGGTCTGCAAGGCCGTCGGCCGCCTGCTGCCCGAGAACGCCATCATCGTCGACGAGGCGATCAGCTCCGGCCTGATGCTGTCGAAATTCACCGCCGGCGCGCCGCGGCACGATTTGATCACCTTGACCGGCGGCGCCATCGGGCAGGGGCTGCCGAATGCGATCGGGGCCGCGATCGCCTGTCCGGACCGGCCGGTGATCGCGCTGATCGGCGACGGCAGCTCGATGTACACGATCCAGTCGCTGTGGACGATCGCGCGCGAGCGGCTCGACGTCACCGCCATCATCTTCAACAACGCGTCCTACTCGGTGCTCAACGTCGAGCTGGAGCGGGTCGGCGCCGAGCGCATCGGCCCGAAGGCGCGGGCGCAGCTCGATCTGCACGGGCCGGTGCTGAAGTTCGCGCAGATCGCCGACGGTATGGGCGTGCGCGCGACCCGCGTCACCACGCCGGATGAGTTCACCGATGCCCTGGAGGGCGCTCTGGCGCGGCCGGGGCCGCATCTGATCGAGGCCATGGTGCCGCCGGCGCTGAGCGGGCTCAAGCTGAAGCTGCTGCCGCATCTGCTGGGATCGCTTGACCGCATGCCGCTGTCGGTGGCGCGCATGCTCAAGCGCAAGATCGCGCCATGAGCGCGATGCTGCAATCCGATGTCGTCATCGCCGGTGGCGGTCTCGCCGGCATCGTCACCGCGCTCGAGGCGCTGCGCGCCGGAAAATCGGTCGTGATCGTCGACCGCGACACGCCGGAGCGCTTCGGCGGGCTGGCGCTATGGGCGTTCGGCGGCATGGCGCTGGTCGGCACGCCGCTGCAGGCGCGGATGAACATTCCGGATACGCCCGAGATCGCGCTCCGCGACTGGATCCGGTTCGGCCAGCTCGATGCGAGCGAGCACTGGCCGCTGCAATGGGCGCGCTACTACGTCGAGCATTCGCGCAGCCACGTCTACGACTGGCTCTCCTCGCACGGCGTGACCTTCATGCCCGCGGTGAACTGGGTCGAGCGCGGCCTCGTGGGCGACGGCAATGCGCTGCCGCGCTATCACATCGTCTGGGGCACCTCGCAGCGGCTGACGCGCGTGATGATCGACGCGATGCGCGCGGCGGACAGCGGTGGACGGCTGACGGTGCTGCATCGTCATCGCGTCGTCAGCCTCGATCGCAACGGCGGCGCTGTGTCCGGTGTCGTTGTTGTCAGCGAGGAGACCGGCGCGGAGACCCGTATCGCTGCGCCGCTGACGGTGCTGGCGATGGGCGGCATCAACGGCGGCCACGACGAGACCCGCGCCAACTGGGTGAAGGGCCGGCCACTACCGGCGACGATGCTGAACGGCGCGCATCCGTTTGCGGACGGCAAGCTGCATCATCACGCCGCTGACAGCCTCGGCGCGCAGATCAGCCACGCCGGTGAGATGTGGAACTACGCCGCCGGCATCCCGCATCCGTTCCCGCATTTCGACGGCCATGGCCTGTCGCTGGTGCCGTGCAAATCGGCGCTCTGGCTCAACCACCGGGGGGAGCGCATCGGGCCCGAGCCGCTGGTGACCGGTTTCGACACCCACACCCTCTGCCAGCGCGTCGCCGCGCAGGAGAAGCCGTATACGTGGCATCTGCTCAACTGGCGCATCGCCGCCAAGGAATTCGCCATCTCGGGCGCCGAGCACAATCCGCGCATCCGCGACCGGCAGATGCCGATGTTCCTCAAGGAGACGCTGCTCGGCAATCATCGTTTGATCAGGCAGATGCAGAAGGAGAGCCGGCATTTCCTGGTCGACGAGACGCTCGCAGGTCTGGCCGCCAGGATGAATGCGCTGACCGGCACCGACGACGTCAAGCCCGAGGTGCTGCAGGCGACCGCGGATGCTTTCGACGCGAACTTCAAGAACGGCGACAAGCTCCACAACGACGACCAGCTGCGCCGCATCCTGCATGCGCGGCAATGGGGCCCCGACAAGCTTCGCACCTGCAAGCCCGCGCCGCTGCAGATGCGCGGGGCAGGGCCGTATATTGCGATCCACATGCAGCTGATCACCCGCAAGAGCCTCGGCGGCCTCAAGACCGATCTGCAGAGCCGCGTGCTCGATGCCGCGGGCGTGCCGATCAGCGGCCTCTATGCCGTGGGCGAAGCGGCAGGCTTCGGCGGCGGCGGCGCCTCCGGCAAGCGCTCGCTGGAAGGCACGTTCCTGCCCGGCTGCATCCTCACCGCGCGCGCCGCGGTGCGGGCGATGTGAAGGACGTTCCCATCGTCACGCGATAATTCGTGCAACGAACTTATTACATGTGCAAGGCACAACCCTCTCCGCCCGTCATTCCGGGGCGCCCGCAGGGCGAGCCCGGAATCCATACTCACAGGCCGTCATCGTGGCGCGAGATCGCCGTGGCCGCGCACGCGTTTCCTCACCCTCAGTCGTGGTTATGGATTCCGGGCTCGCCCTGCGGGCGCCCCGGAATGACGACGGGGAGGGAACGAGTCTCCGATATTGCCGCCAGCGTTACGCTGCGTTGGGCCGCGCCGTCACCAGCGCCGACAGCGCATCCGCCGTGGCGGCGGCGAGGGTCCAGCCGAGATGGCCGTGGCCGGTGTTGTAGAACACCCGCGGATTGTTGCCGCGGCCGACGCGCGGCAGCATGTCGGGCATCATCGGCCGCAGGCCGGTCCACGGCACCGATTGCCGCGTCGACAATCCCGGGAAATGCGCGCGGCACCAGTTGATCAAGGGCGAGATGCGCTCGGCGCGGATGTCGCGGTTGTAGCCGTTATACTCCGCGGTGCCGGCGACGCGCAGCCGCGTCGGACCGAGTCGGCTGGAGACGATCTTGGAGGCATCATCGAGCAGGCTGACCCAGGGCGCCGCCTCCTGGTCGGACTTCTCCGGCAATTGCAGGGTGATCGAATAGCCCTTCACGGGATAGATGTTGACGCGGTCGCCGAGCGACTTCGCGAACTGACGCGACATCACGCCGGCGCAGACCACGATCTGGTCGAACTGATGCACTTCCGTCGGCGGCGAAGTCTTCTCCAGCTGCGGCTCGGTCGACTGGCTGATCACGGTCACGCCGCGATCGCTCGCCGACACCGACAGCACCTCGTCCGACAGCCGCATGGAGACGCCGAGCTTCTCGCACGCTTTCGCAAGTCCGATGGTGAATTTGTGGATGTCGCCGGTGAAGTCGCTCGGCGTGTAGAAGCCGCCATAATAGGTGCCGCGCAGCGCCGGCTCGATTGCCTTCATCTCCGACGGCGTCACGGTCCGGCGCTCCAGCCCGCCCTTGGCGAGCAGCGCTGACACCTTCGCCGCCGAGTCGAATTCCTTCTTGGTCTCGTAGAAATGCAGGATGCCGCGGTCCTCGCAGTCGAAGTCGATGCCTTCCTCAGTGGCGATCCGGCGCAAATGCTCGCGCGCCTCCAACGCCAGCCGCACGGTGGTGACCGTGTTCTCCTCATAGCGCGGGATGTTGGCGATGAACTCCATCATCCAGCTGATCTTGTGCCAGGTCGGCGTCGGGTTGACGAGCAGCGGCGCGCCCGGCGTCGTCATCCATTTGATGCCCTTCCAGACCGTGGCCCAGCTGTTCCAGACCTCGGCATTGGAGACGGACAACTGCCCGCCATTGGCGAACGAGGTCTCCATCGCCGCATAGGGATGGCGGTCGAAGATGGTGACGCGGCAGCCACGCTTGGCGAGATTGTAGGCAGTGGTGATGCCGGCGATGCCGGCACCGATGACGGCGACATGGGTGTTTTCAGGGGTAGACATGCGTGGTCTCCAAGCCCGCGCATCCTTGCGCGGGGCAGCATGCCCCCTCTGTCATTGGCCTGAGAGCTTCACCTGCGGCCGTGAATCGGCTGCAGGCTTACACCGTCGGCGGGAGCTGAGAGCTCCGCTTTCCAGAGTGTCGAAACGAGTGCGGTCCCCTGTGCCTGAGAGTTTCCGGGGCGGTTGCTCCTTCGGCGCCGGACGGCTCGCGCCCTCCGGTCTCTTCCGCTCCCGCAATGCAGCAATATCCGTGCCATAAGAAGTTTTCTACGGGCCGCTGTCGATCTGGGGTCGATGCGTTCGTCTTCAAGGCATCAGGGAAGGAGACCCGTCATGAAGATCTATTGGATCAAGGCCCAGGCCCCGCGCCGCGTGCTGGCGCTGGTCAAGCATCTCGGCGTTCCCGCCGAGTTCATCGACATCAGTCGCGGCCTGAAGACGCCGGAGTTCGCCGCGCTCAATCCCAACATGAAGGCGCCGGTGCTGGTCGATGGCGACACCGTGCTGTGGGAGTCCACCGCCATCATGGCGCATCTGTGCATCCGCGAGAGCTGCGACATGTGGCCGTCGCGACATCCGCAGGAGCAGGTCGAGGTGCTGCGCTGGCTGGCCTGGACCGACAGTCATTGGAACCCGGCGGTCGCGCCGTTCTACTTCGAGCACATCGTGCGCAAGACGTTCGGCCTCGGCGCCCCGGACCGCGCATCGCTGGTCGCCAAGGTCGCGCCGCTCAAGACCGTTGCAGCCGTGCTCGACGCGTATCTGCGCGACCACAGCCACATCGCCTGCGACCGGCTGACGATTGCCGACTTCGCGGCGGCATCGATGGCTACCGACTGGCGCGAGGCGGAGATGCCGTTCGAAGCGTTCCCGAACATCGTGCGCTGGCTCGATGGGCTGATGCGACTGCCGGCTTGGGCCGAGCCGTGGCCGGAGAAGCGCTCCGCCGCAGCCTGAGCCTTTACGGCGCCACCGTGCCGTGGCCGAGCTGCTTGGAGATCTCGGCCGCGCAGGCGCGCAGGCGGTCGGCGAGTGGGGATTGCCAGCCGGCATCGAAGGTGCCGGCCGGGCCCATCGCGGTGATGACGAGCGCGACATGGCCGGCGTGATCGAACACGGGGGCTGCGAACGCATTGACGCCGGGCAGGGGATCGCCGACGGCGCGCGCCAGGCCTTGCGCGCGCACCTCGGCCAGCATCTCCGTTACTTTCGGACTCTTCGGCGCGCGCTTCGGATTGTAGCCGACGCCGAGACGGTCGAGGCCGGCGTCGAGCGCGGCCTTCACGGTCTTCGGCGGCAGGAACGCCGCGAAGGCGCGGCCGGTCGCGGTCTCCAGCAGCGCCATGATCGAGCCGACGCGCATCACGATATGCACGGCATGGCTCGGCTCCTCCAGCCGCACCACGGTCGGGCCGTTGGTGCCCCACACTGCCAGCGATACCGCATGATCGATCGCGCCGGCGAGCGCTGCGATCTTGGGCGTCGCGATCCGCACCGCCGACAGCCGGCGCAGGCTGATCAGGCCGAGCTCGAGCGCGAGCGGGCCGATCTCGTAGCGGCCGGTGGTCTCGTCCTGCTCGATCAGGCCGATGCGCGAGAAGCTGACGAGATAGGGATGCGCCTTGGCGGGCGGCAGCCCGGCCTCGCGCGCGAGGTCGCGCAGCATCATCGGCTCGCCGCTGCGCGCTAAGGCCTGCAGCAGCGCGCCGCCCACCTCGATCGACTGGATGCCGCGGCTCTCTCTGCTCATGCCTGCTGCTTGTGCGTTGCGGGGTCGGCCGTTGCCTACACCGCCAGGAAGCCGCCGTCGACCGGCAGCGTGACGCCGTTGACGTAGGACGCCATGTCCGACACCAGGAACGCCACGGGACCGGCGAGTTCCTCCGGCTGGCCGACGCGGCCGAGCGGCGTGCGGCTCATGAAGCCTTTGAGCCGCTCCGGATCGTTGCGGGTCGATTCCGTCATCGCTGTCGCGATCACGCCGGGCGCGATGGCGTTGACGCGGATGCCGTCCGCGGCGAGCTCGCGCGCCAGCGCCTGGGTCAGCGACTTCACGCCGCCCTTGGACGGCGAATAGCCGAGCGTGTTGCTGATGCCGATGAAGGAGGCGACGGAGGCGATGTTGACGATCGTGCCGCGGGTCTCGCGCAGCGCCGCGAGAAACGCGTAGGTGACGTTGAACACGCCGTTGAGATTGACGTCGAGCACGCGCTGCCAGTTCTCTGCGGCGCGCGGCGAGTCGATGTTCTCGCGAATGATGATGCCGGCATTGTTGACGAGGATCGAGATCGCGCCGACCTCGGCGCGCAGCTGCGCCGCCAGCGCTTTGCAGCCGGCGGCGTCAGTGACATCCAGCCGATGCGCCCACGCCTTGCGGCCGTGCTCGCGGATCTCGGCGGCGCAGCGCTCGGCTCCGTCCATGTCGATGTCGGTGATGACGACATCGGCGCCGCGGCCGGCGAGCCCCAGCGCGATGGCGCGGCCGTTGCCGTGCGCCGCGCCGGTGACCAGTGCGAGCTTCCCCGCCAGCATCTGACTGTCGCTCATGCGGCGTTCCTTTGGTGTGCGCGTTCGGCGAGATGCCGGCCGGCAATGTAGCCGAAGGTCAGCGCCGGTCCCAGCGTGATGCCGGCACCGGGATAATTGCCGCCCATGATGCTCGCCATGTCGTTGCCGGCGGCATACAGCCCCTCGATCGGCTGGCCCTGCGCGTCGAGCGCGCGGGCATGCTCGTCGGTGCGGATGCCGGCATAGGTGCCGAGATCGCCGATCACCATCTTGATCGCATAGAACGGCCCGTCCTTGATCGGCGCGACGCACGGGTTCGGCCCATGCAGCGCATCGCCCTGGTAGCGGTTGTAGGCGCGCGAGCCCTTGCCGAAGCTCGGATCCTGGCCGAGCGCGGCATCGGCGTTGAACGCGGCGACGGTGGCCTCCAGCGACATCGCATCGATGCCGGTGGCGCTGGCCAGCTCGGCGAGCGTCGCGCCGCGCTTGAGATAGCCGGTGCTGAGATGATGCCCGAGCGGCATCGGGAACGGTGGCACGCAGCCGAGGCCGTAGCGGCGCAAGCTCCGGTGGTCGGTGACGAGCCACGCTGCGATCTCGCGGCCGGGCTTCGCCGTCTTGACCATCGCCTGCACGAAATCATGGTACGAGTTGCCCTCATTGGCAAAGCGCACGCCGTCGGCGGTCACCGCGATCACGCCCGGCTTGGCGCGGTCGATGAAGTGCGGCATCACGCCCTTGCTGCCGTCCTTGCGCGTGGTGACGGACACCGGCACCCACGCCGCGGCATGCGGCAGCCCGTCCTCGATGCGGCCGCCGACGGCTTCCGCCAGCCGCAGGCCATCGCCGGTGTTGCCGACAGGGCCGGGCGAGGCATGCTCCTGTCCGGTCGGCGCATGCGGAAACATCGCCTTGCGCCGTTCGACATCATGCGGGAAGCCGCCGCAGGCGAGCACGACGCCGAGCCGCGCATTCACCCTGATGCGCTTGCCCTGCCGCGTCACCACGGCGCCGCGTACGGCCTCGCCGTCGCGGATCAGCTCGGCCACCGGCGACGACAACCACAGGGGAATGCCGAGATCGAACGCCGACTTGGCGAGCCGTCCGGCCAGCGCATTGCCGTTGGTCAAGGTCATGCCGCGGCCATGGCGCAGCACGTCCAGCGCGTGCTTCGACAGCCGCTTGGCGACGTAGAACGCCGACGCCAGCGACTTGGTCGCGCGCATGAAATGGATGATCTCCTTGCCCGAGCCGAGCATCATGCCGAACACGGTGAGCTCGGGCAGGGGCTGGCCGAGATCCTTGATGTGAGGCCCAAGCTCGCGGCCGTCGAACGGCCGCGTCACCATCGAGCGGCCGCCTTGCGTGCCGCCCGGCGCCTCCGCGTGATAGTCCGGGAAGGTCAGCGGCATGTCGAACTTCAGCGCGGTCTTGCTGGTGAAGAAGTCGACCGCCTCCGGCCCCTTGGTCAGGAACGCATCGACCCGCGCCGCATCAAAACTGTTGCCGGCCTCGTGGCGCAGATAGGTGCGCGCCAGCTCAGGGCTCTCGTCGATGCCCCAGGCCTTGGCCAGCGACGTGCCGGGAATCCACAGCCAGCCGCCGGAGCGCGCGGTGGTGCCGCCGAAGCGCGGCTCCTTCTCGGTGACGACGACCTTCAGCCCGGCATGGGCGGCGGTGACCGCCGCCGAGAGCCCGGCACAGCCGGAGCCGACCACCAGCACGTCGCAATCATAGGTCTCGCCGGTTCGGGGATCAGCTCCGCTCATGCGCGTGCTCCTACTTCTTCAACAGAGGGCATTTGGATTCGGAGACCGGCCGGAACGCATCCTCGCCCTTCACGGTCTTGACGATCTCCAGATAGTCCCACGGCTCCTTCGACTCCGACGGCGTCTTGACGCGAGCGAGATACATGTCGCGGATGACGCGGCCGTCCTCGCGCAGCTTGCCGCCATGAACGAAGGTGTCCTCGATCGGCAGCTCCCGCATTTTGGCCATGACGGCCTTCGGGTCATCCGTGCCGGCGGCCTTGATCGCCTTGAGATAATGCAGCACGGAGCCGTAGACGCCGGTCTGGATCATCGTCGGCATCACCTTGGTGCGGGCATAGAACTTCTTCGACCAGGCACGGGTGTTGTCGTCCATCGCCCAGTAGGACGCCGTGGTCATGTAGGTGCCCTGCGCGGCCTCGAGCCCGATCGCATGCACGTCGGTGTCGAACATCAGGAGGCCGACCAGCTTCTGGCCACCCTTGACCAGCCCGAACTCGCCGGACTGCTTGATCGCGTTATCAGTATCCTGGCCGGCATTGGCGAAGGCGACGACGTCGGCCTTGGAGCTCTGTGCCTGCAGCGCGAACGACGAGAAGTCGGCGGTGTTGGTCGGATGCTTGACGCCGCCGAGGATGGTGCCGCCGAGCTCCTTGATGAGGCGCGTCGCGTCCTTCTCCAGCTGCTGGCCGAACGCGTAGTCCGCAGTGATGAAGTACCAGGACTTGCCGCCCTGGCTGATGACAGCCGAGGTCGTCACCTTGGACAGCGCATAGGTATCGTAAGTGAAGTGCACGGTGTTGGGGCTGCACATCTCGTCGGTCAGCGAGCTCGCGCCGGGGCCGGAGAGCAGGGCGATCTTGTTGCGCTCGCGCACCATGTTGTGCACGGCGATCGCGATGCCGGAATTGGGGATGTCGACGACGGCGTCGACCTTGCCGTTGTCGAACCAGTCGCGCACGATCGTGGTGCCGACATCGGTCTTCATCTGGTGGTCGGCGCTGATGATCTCGATCGGCTTGCCGAGCACGGTTGGGCCGAACTCCTCGACCGCCATCTTCGCCGCTTCGACCGAGCCCGGCCCGCTGTTGTCGCGCCCCCAACTGGAGAGGTCGGTGAGCACGCCGATCCGCACCACATCGTCGGACACCTGAGCGGACGCGCTCGTTGCAATCAATGACGTCGTTGCCAGGAACGCGCAGGCGAGCAGCTGCCGTCGCATCAAGATCCTCCCATTTTGCTCCGCTCTGTCGGCGGTGCGGTGAGTTAGTCATTGACGAATTAATTTGTCAATGACGAATAGGCGGGATGCGGCGCACAATGCGGCGGTGGCCGCCGGAACGTGGGCTTGTTCTATGCTTCTGGTGCGTTGTCGATGGGCCGTGCCCGCTTCGGAGCTCGACCCTCTCCATGAACACGCGGCTGATGACCAACCTGCTGCGTCGATCTCGGAACCTGAACCTCTCCATGAACACGCCTCTCGGCGTGTTCATGGTCCGGTGTGCAGTGCCTCGGCTTTTACCCCTCATGGTGAGGAGCGCCGCGCCCAGTCTGTCAATTCGAGGTAAGATCGCTGCTCGCGGCGCGTCTCGAACCATGAGGCCCCAGTGAGGCCTCGCCCTTCGAGACGACCGCCTTAGGGCGGTCTCCTCAGGGTGAGGAGTGACGGTCGTGCGGGGCGATAGAGCGAAACGATTTCTCCATGAGCACGCGACTCGTGTTCGATCCGCTTTACACGCGCGGCATGATCTGCAGTTCGAGCAGCGCGAGGCGCTGCATCGCGGTGACGTCGCGCTCGCCGGACTTGGCGGCGCGCAGCACGGCTTCGGCAAGCAGGCTCACGTTTGTCGAGCTCACCGGCTCTGGCAGCGCTGCGACCGAGGCGTCGAGTGCTTCGGTCATCAGCGCGATGACGTCAGGTGAGAAGGACGCATCTGAAAAATTCTTCATGGAATGATGCCCGCCAGCAGGGTCGTGCTTCGGTGGATATCGGATACGCGTTACGTTGATGAGGAGAGAACGGCCTGGTGCGCTGTCGGTTCCCTCATTCGCGCGATCGCCGATCGGACCGTCCTATTTTCTGATATGCAGAATGGCGCGATCTCCCATGCGCCAATTGCCCGTCGAGCCAATCTGACGCAGCCTTCGTGACTTGTGTCGTCGGGCAAATCAGGACGATGTTTCCGCGCATCCCGCCTCCACATGAGGGGCGTATCGCGGTCGTCACGAGACGTGGGAAGCGGGATGTGATGGGCGTGTCGGCTCGCAGCGTGAGTGACATTGCGCGGACGAACGGGCCGGCACGCACGGTCAAGTCGCGTGGTCCTGATACCCCGATGCTGGTATCAAGTCGGTGGTGATGCTGACGCGTCGCGCTGACGACGGTGGCTAACGAGCCGGACACCGGGGAGAACGCGAAGCAGCCGTTAAAGCCATTGCGCAGGGAAGGCCGGGTCGTCCGGCTGGACCCGTGGTACCTGCCGCCTGCATTTTTTGAGCAGGCGGGCCACGGACCTCAGTCGGGGTCCGGCCTTCCCTGTGCCTTCTGTTTTAGAGGGGGCTCCGATTTGATAGCTCGGGCGTGAAACGTGCCGCGAGACTGCGAAGCTATGTTCTACAAGGTCCGGATGTTCGCGACGGTGCACACCTCCCACCCCGAACTCGTCATGCCCGGGCTTGTCCCGCCTGCGAGGCCGAAGCCGCTTCGGCGCGGCGAAGGCCCGGGCATCCACGTCGTTCGGCGCATCCGGTGCTGCGTGGATGGCCGGGACAGGCCCGGCCATGACGAGCAAGGGGTGGCGTCGGCCGGCAAACCGGCGGTCGAAGGTCGGCTGGCCACGCCTTGGGGCCGTGCGGCTTCACCTCAGGACGCGCGCTGGCCGGCCTGATTTTCGGACGCCGCTGCGGTTCCACGGCCGGATTCCCGCCGTTTTCCTCACGGAACCGGGCCGCCGCGTCATTGCGCCCTGCCGCGTCATCGCATAAAGCCTGTTCCCAAATCGTTCACGTCAGCTCAAGCTCATGGGCTAACCCACTGAAAGCTCAACGCTAATGGGAAAATCACTGATTCCGCCGGAGCCGGCGGAGATTCACGAGGTCGCGCTGCGCGAGGCGCTGGAAGAGCGCTATCTCGCCTATGCGCTCTCGACCATCATGCACCGGGCGCTGCCCGACGCGCGCGACGGCCTGAAACCCGTCCACCGGCGCATCCTCTACGGCATGCGGCTCTTGCGGCTCGATCCCGGCACCGCGTTCAAGAAGTCCGCCAAGATCGTCGGCGACGTGATGGGCTCGTTCCATCCGCATGGCGACCAGGCGATCTACGACGCGATGGTGCGTCTCGCGCAGGACTTCTCCTCGCGCTATCCGCTGGTCGACGGCCAGGGCAATTTCGGCAATATCGACGGCGATAACGCCGCCGCCTATCGCTACACCGAAGCGCGCATGACCGATGTCGCGCGGCTGCTCCTGGAAGGCATCGACGAGGACGGCGTCGAGTTCCGCCCGAACTATGACGGCCAGTCCAAGGAGCCGGTGGTGCTGCCCGGCGGCTTCCCGAACCTGCTCGCCAACGGCGCGCAGGGCATCGCTGTGGGCATGGCGACCTCGATCCCGCCGCACAACGCCGCCGAGCTCTGCGACGCCGCGCTGCATCTGATCGAGAAGCCCGACGCGAAGTCGCGCGCGCTGCTGCGCTGGGTCAAGGGCCCGGACTTCCCGACCGGCGGCACCGTGATCGACTCCAAGGAGCAGATCATCGAGGCCTACACCACCGGTCGCGGCTCGTTCCGGGTCCGCGCCAAGTGGAAGCAGGAGGAGGGCAACCGCGGCACCTGGATCGTCGTCATCACCGAGATCCCGTTCCTGGTGCAGAAGTCGCGCCTGGTCGAGAAGATCGCCGAGCTGCTGAACGAGAAGAAGCTGCCGCTGGTCGGCGACGTCCGCGATGAGTCCGCCGAAGACGTGCGGCTCGTGATCGAGCCGAAGTCCAAGAATGTCGATCCGGCGCTGATGATGGAATCTCTGTTCCGGCTGACGGATCTCGAGAGCAAGATTCCGCTGAACCTCAACGTGCTGATCAAGGGCAAGATCCCGAAGGTGGTGGGTCTGGCCGAGTGCCTGCGCGAATGGCTCGACCATCTGCGCGACGTGCTGCTGCGGCGCTCGAACTATCGCAAGAAGCAGATCGAGAACCGGCTGGAGATCCTCGGCGGCTACCTGATCGCCTATCTCAACATCGACGAGGTGATCCGGATCATCCGCACCGAGGATGAGCCGAAGCCGGTGCTGATGAAGACCTTCAAGCTCACCGAGGTGCAGGCGGAGGCCATCCTCAACATGCGCCTGCGCAGCTTGCGCAAGCTCGAGGAAATGGAGATCCGCACCGAGGACAAGAACCTGCGCGGCGAGCTGAAGGGCATCAACGAACTGCTCGCCTCCGAGCAGCTGCAGTGGGCCAAGGTCGGCGACCAGGTCAAGACCGTGCGCGACATGTTCGGGCCGAAGACGCCGCTCGGCAAGCGCCGCACCAATTTCGCCGACGCACCGGAGCACGATCTCGCCGCCATCGAGGAGGCCTTCATCGAGCGCGAGCCGGTCACGGTCGTCGTCTCCGACAAGGGCTGGGTGCGTACGCTGAAGGGGCACGTCGCCGACCTGTCGAACCTGCAGTTCAAGACCGACGACCAGCTCGGCCAGGCGTTCTTTGCCGAGAACACCTCGAAGGTGCTGCTGTTCGCCTCCAACGGCAAGTTCTACTCGCTCGACGTCGGCAAGCTGCCGGGCGGCCGCGGCCATGGCGAGCCGATCCGCATGTTCATCGACCTCGATCAGGACGCCTCGATCGTGTCGATGTTCGTCAGCAAGGGCGAGCGCAAGTTCCTCATCGCGGCGTCCGACGGCCAGGGCTTCGTGGTCAAGGAGGAGGACTGCGTCAGCAACACCCGCAAGGGCAAGCAGGTGCTGAACGTCACGGCGCCGGCCGAAGCGCGCGCGATCACGGTCGTCCAGGGCGACCAGGTCGCGGTCATCGGCTCCAACCACAAGATGGTGGTGTTCGGCCTCGACCAGGTGCCGGAGATGGCGCGCGGCCGCGGCGTGCGGCTGCAGAAATACTCCAGCGCGCAGCTCTCCGACGTCACCACCTTCGAGCAGAAGCAGGGGCTGGCCTGGAAGGATTCCGCCGGCCGCGACCAGGGCCTGAGCTGGAAGGACCTGGCCGACTACCGCGGCAACCGCGCCGACGCCGGCCGCGTCGCGCAGGGGCTGCCGAAGTCGAACAAGTTCAACCGGCCGATCGAGTGAGGCGAGCAGGCGTGAGATGCGCGACGATTGGACTTTGCACGACTGTTCGATGAGCCATCACCGGGCCGACAAATAAGGTCGTCGTCCCGGGCAAGCCCCGCGCGCGCGGCGCGTGGGGCGCCGACCTGGGCCATAATCACAGGACGTGGGATGGGGCAGGCTGGAACGACGCGCGTGCGAACCGATTGCCGCCGGTGGTTATGGGTCCCGGCGTTCGCCGGGACGACATCGAGAGCTGTCATCGGCAGCGAGTGGTAGGTCGTATGGCGCACTCACATTCCCATCATGACGACCACGACCATGATCATTCCCATGGTCACGCCCACTCTCATTCGCACGGCCATGCCGGCCACAGCCACGCCCCGGCGAGTTTTGGCGCAGCGTTCGCGATCGGGGTCTCGCTCAACACCGCCTTCGTCATTGCCGAGCTCGTGTTCGGCTATGCCGCGCATTCGCTGGCGCTGATCTCCGACGCGGTCCACAATCTCTCCGACGTGATGTCGCTGCTCCTTGCCTGGGGCGCGCTGTGGCTGTCGGGGCGACGGCCAACTGATCGCCATACCTACGGCTATCGCCGCGCCTCGATCCTGGCTGCGCTGATCAATGCCGGCCTGCTGCTGCTCGTGGTCGGCGGCATCGCGGTCGAGGCCTTCGACCGGCTGCGCAATCCGGGCGAGGTCGCCGGCACCACCGTTCTGTGGGTCGCCGCGCTCGGCATCATCATCAACGGCGCGACCGCGCTGCTGTTCATGCGCGGCCGCGACAGCGACCTGAACATTCGCGGCGCCTATCTGCACATGGCGGCCGATGCGGCCGTGTCGTTCGGCGTGGTCGTTGCCGCCGCGATCACGATCTGGACCGGCTGGCTATGGATCGATCCGATGGTCAGCCTGGTCATCGCGCTGGTCGTGCTCGTGAGCGGCTGGGAGCTGGCGCGCGACAGCGTCAACCTCGCGCTCGACGCCGTGCCGCGCGACATCGCGCTGCCGGCAGTGCGCGATTATCTCGCCTCGCTCGACGGCGTCAGCGAGGTGCACGACCTCCACATCTGGGCGATGAGCACCAACGAGACCGCGCTGACGGCGCATCTGGTGCGGCCCGGCGGCACCGATGATGCGTTCCTGCACCGCGTCTGTGCCGAGCTGTCGCATCGCTTCAACATCCAGCATCCGACCCTGCAGATCGAGGCCGACGGCTGCGCCTGCAAGCTGGCGCCTGCCGATGTCGTATGAGCCGCGATGGATCAGCTCCACCCCGCCAGTCTGAGCAGCACGCCGGCCGCGCACGATGCTGCGAGCACCGTCAGCATGCCGAGCTTGAAGCGGATGATGGCAACCGCGGCGGCGACCGTGAGCACCAGCGCCGGCCCATCGACACTCGCCAGCACCGGCGCGTCGAAATCCAGGCCGAAGCCGCTGACCGGAACAGTCCGGTGAAACAGCGTATGCAGCGCGAACCAGATCGACAGATTGAGGATCACGCCGACGACCGCCGCTGTGATCGCGCCCAGCGCGCCCGCCAATCCCTTGTTGCCGCGCAGACGCTCGATATAGGGCGCTCCGACGAAGATCCACAGGAAGCACGGCGCGAACGTCACCCAGGTCGCGAGCAGCCCGCCGAGTGTGCCGGCGATCAGTGGCGACAGCGATCCGGGATCGCGCGCGGCGGCGATGAAGCCGACGAATTGCAGCACCATGATCAGCGGCCCGGGCGTGGTCTCGGCCATGCCGAGCCCATCCAGCATCTCCGCGGGCTTGAGCCAGTGATAATGCTCGACCGCCTGCTGCCCGACATAGGCGAGCACCGCATAGGCGCCGCCGAACGTCACCATCGCCATCTTGCTGAAGAAGAGTGCGATCTGGCTGAACGTATTGGCCGGGCCGAGCGCCGCCAGCAGCGCCGCGACCGGCACGAGCCACAGCGCGAGCCAGACCAGCGCGGTGAGCAGCGTGCGCCGCGCATTCGGCTGGGCATGCTCCGGCAGGACCTCGCCGAGCGCGCTGTCGCCATCGCCGTTGCCGCTGGACCCATGGCCGGCTGCCGCGAACTCAGGCCGTCCGGCGCGCGCGCCGAGATAGCCGATCACGCCGGCGGCAATGATGATCAGTGGAAACGGCACCGCGAAGAAGAAGATCGCGATGAACGCCGCCGCGGCGATGCCGATCATGACGTTGTTGCGCAACGCGCGGCTGCCGACGCGCACCACCGCCTGGATCACGATCGCGAGCACGGCGGCCTTCAGGCCGAAGAACAGCGCCTCGACGAACCAGACATGGCCGAACGCGAC
This sequence comes from Bradyrhizobium sp. SSBR45G, assembly GCF_030159255.1. Taxonomy (GTDB): domain Bacteria; phylum Pseudomonadota; class Alphaproteobacteria; order Rhizobiales; family Xanthobacteraceae; genus Bradyrhizobium. Next base: position 79,780 of record NZ_BSCT01000002.1, read on the forward strand.
ATAGATCCAGCTCAGCGCCATGATCGCGATGATGCCCGGCAGGATGAACAGGCCGCCGGCCATCAGGCCGCCCGCCGTCCGGTGCATCAGCCAGCCGATATAGGTCGCCAGCTGCTGCGCCTCCGGGCCCGGCAGCAGCATGCAGTAGTTCAGCGCGTGCAGGAAACGGCTCTCCGACACCCAGCGCTTCTCGTCGACGATGATCCGATGCATGACAGCGATCTGGCCGGCCGGGCCGCCGAACGACAGCAGCGCCACCCGCAGCCAGACCTTGAACGCCTCGGCAAAGCTGACGCCGTGACCGGCGTCAGCCTCCGTGGGGGCAGTTGATGAGACCAGCTCGGTCATGGCTTCACCTTGTTCGTCGGCCAGTTGTGCGATTCGCCCGTCGCGTCGCGGCACCAGCGATAGAACGCATCATAGAGCCCAAGGCCAGCCTCGAGTTGCGCAAGGTCGTCGTCGTAGAGGCGGGACAGGCCGAGCGAGGCCGCGAGCAGGCCGGGCGCCTCCGGGCTGAGGTCGAGCCGCGCGGTGTCGGCCGCGCGCACGATGGTGGCGAGCCGCTGCAGGGCCGGCGTCGCCAGTCCGAATTCCTCGATCATCACGTCGAAGGTGCAGAGCTCGCCGCGATGGCTCCAGAACGTGCTCTCGACGTCGAAGGCGGCGGCCTTGAAGCGCTCGGCCACCGCCATGACCTCGGACGGCGCGACGAACAGAAACACGGCCTGCGGATCGACGAAGCGGCGGATCAGCCAGGGGCAGGCGATGCGGTCGATCTTCGGGCGGGCGCGGGTCACCCAGACGGTTCGCCCCTGCGCGTCCTGCGGCGGCAATCGGGCCACGGGGACGAGCGGCAGGCCTGCAGCCGCCCAAGCCTCGAAGCCGCCCTCCAGGTTCTCGGCCTGCGCCTTGGCGACACGCAGCCAGGCCGCAGCGCCATGCGACAGTTTGGCGCCGCGCTGGCAGATCACGATCACGGAGCGGCCGGCGAAATCCGCGCTCCACTGCGAAGCCTCCACGGCACGGCGCCGGATCGCGCCGGGAATGAGCCGCGGATCGGCGGCGAAATCCTCGTCGGTGCGGACGTCGATGAGGATCGGAGCCTGCGGGGTTCCGATCAGGCGGCTGAGCTTGTCAGGAGAAATCGATGCGAAGGATGACATGATGCGTCCTCGTGTCAAAATGACGGGACGCGATACTTGGGCATGTCGCCTCGTGGGGAGATCGCGAGGTCCCCATGTGCGTCATTACAGCGGAACCGCTTTGCTCTGTCAATCGCGGTGCAGGGCGTTCGCTCGGCTCTGTGGTAAAGTCGATAACGCGCCGTCACCGACCTGCATCTGTGGCAGGTCGGGCCCGGGGCACCGGGCCGCCGTCGTTTCGATCGTCTCTAGTTCACCTTTGGCCCCGGCCATGTACAAGCAGCGCCCGAGGGATCTGCACGGCCTGAGCCATGTCACCGTCGAGGTGGAGCACGGCCTGCATGCCTGAGACCTGCGCTGCGATCGAGATTGAGGACCTGCTCTGATGCCCGTGACGATCTTTCACAATCCGGCCTGCGGTACGTCGCGCAACACGCTGGCGATGATCCGCGCCTCGGGCGAGGCGCCTGATGTGATCGAGTATCTGAAGACGCCGCCGAGCCGCGAGCAGCTGATCGCGCTGATCAATGCGATGGGCATCAGGGTGCGCGATCTGCTGCGTGAGAAGGGCACCCCCTACGCCGAACTCGGGCTCGGCGATGCCAAATGGACCGACGACCAGCTGATCGAGGCGATGCTCGCGCATCCCATCCTCATCAACCGGCCGATCGTGGTGACGGGCAAGGGCGCGCGGCTCTGCCGTCCCTCGGAGCTCGTGTTCGATCTGCTCGACCATCCCGTCTCGTCGTTCACGAAGGAGGACGGCGAGGTGGTGAGCTGGCCCGCCAAGTGACGTCTTGCACAACGACACATCGACGAGTGGAAGCATGGACACCACAGCCCGCCTGGATCTGATCAACTGGCTCGTCGCCCAGAGCCTGACGGGTGTACCGGAGAACGACATTCTGCGCGGCTTCTGCGAGCGCTGCCGCGAAGCCGGATTGGAGCTGTCCCGCGCTCTGACCTTCATCGACACGCTGCATCCGATCTTCGAGGGACGCGGCTTCCGCTGGAACGAGAGCGCCAGCAACGAGTCCGACAGCTTCGAATATGGCTCCAGCAATGACGGCGAGGCCGCGCAGAACTGGCGGCGCTCGGTGTTTCACCACATGCTGGAGAAGGGGCACGAGGAGTTCAGCATCGATCTGACCGATTGTGCGCATCTCGACTTCATCATGATCCACGATCTCTCGGCCAAGGGCCACCGGCACTTCCTGGCCTTCGTGCATCAGTTTGGCGAGGCGGGGACGCTGGGCCAGATGGACTGCTTCTATTCGTACTGGCTGACGCGTCGCGACGGCGGATTCACTGAGCTGGAGATGGCGGCGCTGCGCGATCTCATCCCGTTGCTGGGTCTCGCTATCAAGTCCGCGCAGCAGGTCGACATCGTGCGCACGCTGGGTCGCGTCTATCTCGGGCGCGATGCGTCGGAGCAGGTGCTGCGCGGCCGCATCTCCCGCGGCGTCACCGAGCGCATCAATGCCGTGCTGTGGTTCTCCGACCTGCGCAGCTCGACCGCGATCTCCGAGAGCATCTCGCCGGACGAGATCATCCCGCTGCTCAACGACTATGCGGAAGCCTCGATCGACGCGATCTACGAGGCCGGCGGCGACGTGCTGAAGCTGATCGGCGACGGTGTGCTGGCGATCTTCACCGGCAGCGACATGGGGGCGGCCCGCCGGGCTGCGCTGCGCGCCGAGCACAGCTTCCGTCTCAACATCGCCAGGCTCAATGCGCGGCGGTCGGGCGAGGGCAGGCCGGTGACCTCGGCTTATGTCGGCCTGCATGTCGGCGAGGTGTTCTACGGCAATATCGGCAGCGAGGACCGGCTCGACTTCACGGTGGTCGGTCCGGCCGTCAACGAGGTCAGCCGCATCGCCTCGATGTGCCGCTCGGTCGATCGCGAGCTCCTGGCGTCCTCGGAGTTCTCGGCGGGGCTCGACGACGAGGGCCGCCGCTATCTGGTGTCGACCGGCCGCTACGCGCTGCGCGGCATCGGCCGCGCGCAGGATCTTTACACGCTCGATCCGGAGATCGCGGCGAGCTCACCGGCGACGAAGGCGTATGAGAACTACCTCGCAGACGAGATGTCGCACCATTGACCCACGTCAATGACCAGTCCGTGAGAGTCTGCCCAGCATCGTCAGCCGGGGAGGTGAAGCTCATGTACACGCATATCCTGCTGCCGACCGATGGTTCGGACCTGTCCAAGGCTGCTATCAGGCACGGCGTCGCGCTGGCGAAGGCGACCGGCGCCAAGATCACCGCGCTCGTGGTGTCGACGCCGCTGCATTCGCTGGTCGTCGATCCCCACGCGGCGACCAAGGCGCTGGCCCAGTACAAGTCGCTGGTGGCCGATCAGACCGCGAAATATCTCGGCCACGTCAAGGAGGACGCGGAGCAGGCCGGCGTCGCCTGCGACACACTCTGCGTCGAGCACGACAAGCCGTATGAGGCGATCGTCGAGACCGCGCGCAACGCGGACTGCGATCTGGTGCTGATGGCCTCGCACGGGCTGCGCGGGGTCTCGGCGCTGCTCGGCAGCGAGACCCTGAAGGTGCTGACGCATTCGACCGTGCCGATCCTGGTCTATCGCTAGGCCGGCTGCGGCTCCGGCTGGCGCGCCATCGCGACCACCGGCGAGGTGAGGATGACGAGCGCCTGCAGGCCGAAGATGGCCGCGACGAGATAGAGGCAAACGTCGGCGCCGTAGTGGCCCCCGACGATGGCGCCGAGCAGCGATCCGAGCGGGCGGGCGCCGTAGCTGAGGATGTTGATGGCCGAGACGCGCCCGAGCAGCCCGGCCGGCGTCACCGACTGCCGCAGCGTGGTGGTCGAGATCACCCACAGGATAGGCCCGGCGCCGAGCAGGAAGAAGCTCAGCGCCGCGAGATAAGGGGAGGGGACGAGCGTCGTCAGCGCCATCACCAGGGCTGCCGTAAAGCCGGTCACGGGTCCGAGCCCGATCACCGTGCCGAACGGCAGCAGCCGCATGATGCGCGTCGCCAGCAGCGCGCCGCAGACCATGCCGACGCCGAACATCGACAGCACCGTGCCGACGCCAGCGGCCGACAGGCCGAGCCGGTGCACCGCATAGGGTACGAACACCGCGAGCAGCAGGAAATGCGCGGTGTTGAAGATGAACTGCGTGACGAACACCGGCCGCAGCAGCGCATGCTTCAGCACGAACGCCGCACCTTCGCGGATGTCGGCCAACGGATGGCGGCGCGGGATGGCCGGGCGGCGGGGTTCGGCGATCCCAGACAGGCAGAGGGCTGCGACCAGCGAGAGCGCCGCGGCGCAGCCGAAGGCCGGCGCGCCGCCGATCCAGCCGACCAGCATGCCCCCGAGCGCGGGGCCGCCGGCGAAAGCGATGGTGCGGGCAAGCTCGATCCGTGCATTGGCGGCGGCCAGCTGGGCCGGGGGAACCAGGCTCGGCACCAAAGCGGGCGCCGCGACGCTGAACACCACTGTGCCACACACGGCAGCGAAGCCGAGCGCGGCGAGCAGTGGCAGTGTGAGCATCCCGGTTGCAAAAGCGACGAGGATCGCAAGCAGGGCCAGCGCCCGCAATGTCTCCGCCGCAGCCATCAGCAGCCGTCGCGGCATGCGATCGGCGAGCAGACCCGCCGGGATGGCGAACAGCACGAAGGGCGCTGTCAGCGCCGTCTGCAACAGCCCGGTCTCGCCCTCGCCGACGCCGAGCGCCAGCACGGCGACGATCGGCGCGGCCGCGAGCGCGATCTGCTCGGCCGATTGCGCGGTAAGGTTGGACCAGGCGAGGCGGTGGAAGCTTGCGGGCAGGGCGGCGAGGGGCATGTCGGACAACCTGATGTGATGATGCCGTCACCATCGGCGCAAGGCCGCGTCGCGCCCACCCGCTTCCCGATCATCGCGTCAGCCTCTGACGGGTGGGGCCGGCTAGCTTGCACCCGGCGCTTCGGCGAGCCCCCATTGCTCAGGCAGGGTGCGGAACGCCAGATGGGTGCCGGAATTCAGTGGTGCGGTCTTGAAGCCGAACCGGTGCCAGGCCAGCGCCAGGGACTGCTTGGTGTGAATCGAGATATGGCCATTGCGTGGTGCGACATACCACCAGGACATGCCCTGGCTGTCGAAGTCGTCGGGCTGCGTCAATGTCGAGTAGAACACCGCGCCCGGCTCGGCCACGCAGGCCGCCATGGCTCCAATCGACGCGAGAGGATCGGGGACATGCTCGAGCGTCTCGAAGCAGGTGACGAGGTCAAACTTGCCGTCAGGGCAGGTCGCATGCTCCGGCACCATCGGATCGTAGGTGATGGCTTCGGCAAAACCGTGCGCGCGCAGGCTGGTGCAGAACACGTCGTTGCCGCCGCCGAAGTCGAGCACCCGCATCGTCGCCTTGTGAGGCGCCCAGAAGCGGGCCACGGCCGCCGCATTGTCAGTCGGCCGCTTGACCCGGTAGTCTGGATCCACGGCTTCGTAGCCGTCGTTATAGATGTGGGTCTTGAATTGCTCGATGCTCCAGTCGTCGAAGGCATCCGTGAACAGAAAGCCGCAATCGGTGCAGCGGCGGTAGTAGATCGGCACGCCGGCAAGCGGAGAGCGGAGCGCGTGCGCCGTCTGGCAGGGCCGGTTGATGTCGACGACCCCGTAGAGGTTGGCAGGACCGTCACAGATCTTGCAGGGCACGGGCGCGTTCGAGATGGGTCGGAGACCGAGTTGGGTAGACAGCATGTTGGATCTCGCCAGGGGGCCATGACGCCCGCATCTGCCGCGCGCCGCGCTCAGATCGGGCACGAATCGGCTGGGACGAGCGATCCCGATGATGAAGCGGTACGTGGATATTTCCAGCCCGGGCTGGCGCCATCATCCCGACACTGCGCTCTTGCAAGTAAGTTGCATTAAAGGTCGGTTTCGTTCAGGATGATGCCATGGACGCAAAATCGTCAGACCTTTCGCAGCTGCATGCCATGGTTCCGTCGGGCGACCGCCTGATGAGCGACGGGTGGCGCAATGAACGCGGCGAGCCGTCGCTGGGCGACATGTTCGGTTCGGTGCGGACCACCGCCAAGGGCTCGCTGTGGCGAAAGCTGGTCGCGTTCCTGGGGCCCGGCTATCTGGTCGCGGTTGGCTACATGGATCCCGGCAATTGGGCGACCTCGCTCGCCGGCGGATCCAAGTTCGGCTACGTGCTGCTGTCGGTCGCGCTGCTGTCCAACCTGATGGCGATCGTGCTGCAGTCGCTGTGCACCCGGCTCGGCGTCGCGACCGGCCGCGACCTGGCCCAGGCCTGCCGCGATTCGACCCCCCGCTGGGTTTCGGTGCCGCTGTGGCTGTCGGCGGAGATCGCGATCACCGCGACCGATCTCGCCGAGGTCATCGGCACGGCGATCGGCCTCAGCCTGCTGTTCGGGCTGCCGCTGTCGATCGGCGTCTGCGTCACGGCGCTGGACGTGTTCCTCATCCTGGCGCTGCAGGCCTTCGGCTTCCGCTGGATCGAGGCGTTCGTGGTCGCGCTGCTCGGAATCATCGCGCTCTGCTTCGCGGTCCAGATCGCGATGGCGCATCCCGACTGGGCCGAGGTGGCGAAGGGCTTCGTGCCGAGCGGCCAGCTGATCGCCAATCCCGAAATGCTGTATCTGGCGCTCGGCATTCTCGGCGCGACCGTGATGCCGCACAATCTCTACCTGCATTCCGGACTGGTGCAGACCCGCGGTTATGGCGACAGCCCGGAGGAGAAGCGCGAGGCCATCACGCTGTCGACGATCGATTCGACGATCGCGCTGTGTCTGGCCCTGACCATCAACGCCTCCATCCTGATCCTGGCGGCGGCCACGTTTCACCGCACCGGGCAGCACGACGTCGCGGAGCTCGACCAGGCGCATTCCTTCCTGGCGCCGCTGCTGGGATCGACGATTGCGCCGACGCTGTTCGCGATTGCGCTGTTGTGCTGCGGCCTGAACTCCACGATCACCGCGACCCTGTCGGGCCAGATCGTGATGGAAGGCTTTCTGCAGTGGCGGATCGCGCCGTGGCTGCGCCGCATGATCACCCGCATGATCGCGATCGTGCCGGCCGTGGTGGTGACGATCTGGGCCGGCGAGAAAGCCACCGGTCAGCTCTTGATCCTCAGCCAGGTCGTGCTCAGCCTGCAGCTTCCATTCGCCGTGGTGCCGCTGGTGCTGCTCACGGCCAGCCGCGCCAAGATGGGGCAGTTCGTGGCACCGCGCTGGCTGACGGCCATCGCCACCCTGGTTGCGGTGGTGATCATCGCCCTCAATGCCAAGCTGGTGTGGGATCTGGCGACGGGATGAGAAGAGGCGAATAGCGAATTCGAATAACTCTACTCGCTACTCCCTATTCGCCATTCGCCTACATCACTCCTGCGGCTCCGGCGCCGTATCGCCCTCGGCATCGATACGTAGCCAGCCGGCGGCGGCCAGCCGCTGCTGCGGCAGATAGCGGCTCTTGTAGTCCATCTTCTTCGAGCCTTCGATCCAGTAGCCGAGATAGACGTAAGGCAGCCCCTGGCGCCGGGCGCGCGCGATGTGGTCGAGGATCATGAAGGTGCCGAGCGAGCGCGTGGTCTCGGCCGGATCGAAGAACGAGTACACCATCGAGAGCCCGTCGCTGAGCACGTCGGTCAGGGCGACCGCGACCAGCTCGCCGCCGCGCGCGTTCGGACCGTTGCTCAGGTTGCGGCGGCGGTATTCGATGATCCGCGTTTCGACATGGCTGTCCTCGACCATCATCGCGTAATCGAGCACCGTCATGTCGGCCATGCCGCCGTGGCGATGACGCTGGTCGAGATATCCGCGGAAGATCGAGTATTGCTCGGAGGTCGGCACGGCGCTGCGCTGCTCGCCGACCAGATCCGAGTTGCGCGCGAGCACCTTGCGGAAGTTGCGCGAGGGACGGAATTCGTTGGCGATCACCCGCACGGACACGCACGCCCGGCACTGGTCGCAGGCCGGACGGTAGGCAATCGACTGGCTGCGACGAAAGCCGCCATGGGTGAGCAGGTCGTTCAGATCGGTCGCCTTGTCGCCCACCAGATGCGTGAACACCTTGCGTTCCTGCCGCCCGGGCAGATACGGGCAGGGCGACGGCGCGGTCAGGTAGAATTGCGGGGTGTCACGCGAATGCTGGGTCAAGGAACGTCGTGAGCCTCCGAGGCGGTCATCAACAGAATTGCGCTCCGAAAGCGGCCGGTCAATCGCTTTTGCTGCATCACCCGATGTCTCACCAGGTTCGAGCCGGTTCGGCCAGCTGCGCGCGCACCGAGGTGTTGATCACGACGGTGCCGAGCACGAAATCGTGCAGCAGCCGGCGGCGGCGGTTGAACAGCCCGATCAGCAGGACGAAGGGCGACAGGGCCGATACCGAGATCCAGAAACACACCGCATGCACGGCACCGAGCACAAAGTAGCCGGGCGCGCCGTACCAAGTCCTCACCTGCAGATCCATCACCCGCATGCCGATTGTCGCCGAGTTCGGGCCGCCGATGGTGGCGCCGTAATACACGATGGCCCAGATCACCGAGGCCGGTGAGACCAGCCAGAACAGCGCCCAGCCAAGCCCAAGCGTGATCACGCCGAACACGGTAATGAAGATCAGCGCCAGGAGCACTGGCACCGACAGCACCAGGAGATCGATCAAGAAGGCAATCGCCCGCCGCATCAGCACGCCGCGAAACAACTCGGGCTGCAGATGGGGATCGTAAGCATGTGGCCGAAGGCCGGTCTCGCCGTTGCCGCCATTGCCTGGGCCCGAATATGCCATTGATGGTCCCTCTCGAATTGGCAACCGAGACATGGGAGCAGCGCGCGCGCTTGCAAGGGGCGATCCTTGCAATGCACGCGGCAAATTTCCGGCGATTTCGCGATTTCTTATGCGGAGAGTCTTGCAGTTCAACCTTGGCGGCGCAGCCGCTCGGCGGCCTGCGGCGCGAAATAGGTGAGGACACCGTCGGCCCCGGCGCGCTTGAAGGCGAGCAGGCTCTCCATCATCGCGCGGTCGCCGTCGATCCAGCCATTGCTGGCTGCCGCCGTGATCATCGCGTACTCGCCGGACACCTGATAGGCGAAGGTCGGCATGGCGAAGGTGTCCTTCACGCGTCGGACGACGTCGAGATAGGGCATGCCGGGCTTCACCATCACCATGTCGGCGCCCTCAGCGATGTCGAGCTCGACCTCGCGCAGCGCCTCGTCGGTGTTGGCGCTGTCCATCTGGTAGGTGCGCTTGTCGCCGGTCAGCGTCTTGGCCGAGCCGATCGCGTCGCGGAACGGGCCGTAGAAGGCGGAGGCGTACTTGGCCGCATAGGCCATGATCTGCACGTCGAGGAAGCCGGCCTGATCCAGCGCCTGGCGGATGGCGCCGACCCGGCCGTCCATCATGTCCGACGGTGCGATGATATCGCAGCCGGCTTCGGCCTGGACCAGGGCCTGGCGCACCAGCACCGCGACCGTCTCGTCATTGAGGATGCGGCCATCCTTGACCAGCCCGTCATGACCGTGGCTTGTGAACGGATCGAGCGCGACGTCGCAAAGCACGCCGATCTCCGGGAACTCGGCCTTGATGGCGCGGACCGCCTGGCAGACCAGATTGTCCGGATTGCAGGCCTCGGAGCCGTGCTCGTCGCGCAGCGTCGGATCGGTATAGGGAAACAGCGCGATGCAGGGGATGTCGAGCTTGGCGGCGCGTTCGGCATCGCGCACGATCTCGTCGACGCTCAGCCGCTCCACGCCGGGCATCGAGGCGACGGTGCTGCGGGTGCGGTCGCCCTGGACCACGAACAAGGGCCAGATCAGGTCGTTGGTGGTCAGGACGTTCTCGCGCACCATGCGGCGCGCCCACTCGGCCTTGCGGTTGCGGCGGGGACGGATGGTCAGGTCGAGCGCCGGCGTTGCCGTGGCCGGGCTGCGCGTCACGTCGCGCACGTCGATCGGGCGCCCGAATTTGATCGCCATGGGGTGCTGGCTCCTTGAACTGGCCGGCGAGCCGGAGGATTTGATTTGTTGTAATTCCAACAATCTGTAGCACTTTGCCGGCCGCGCGTCACTTGACCTGACGCAAGCTGCGCCGTTGATTTCCGACCCGGTCGGTTTCACGGTGCGGCCGAGGGCCCAGAATCGCCATTGTCCTGCTCCTTGAGAAGCCTGTCATGATGACCCGTCCGACCCACTTGAGCCTCCATGCCTGACATCCCTTCGGCACGAGATCTGGCACGCGACAACGCCGCCATGTCGGTGGCGGCGCTGTCCGCTGAACGGCAGGAGAGCGACGAGAACGTCTGGACGCGCCGGCTCGTGCTGTTCCTGCGGGTCATGGCGATGCTCTCGATCGCCAAGGGCCTCTATCATTGGGCTCAGGTGACCGGCTTCATCGGCGGTGAGGACGACGCGTTCGAGAACCAGGCGATGGCCTGGCAGGCCGCTACGGTCTATTTCGCGGTGATCGAGCTCGTCGCCGCGGTCGGCCTGTGGCTGGCGACGCCGTGGGGCGCAGTGGTGTGGCTCACCACGGTCGTGTCGATGGCGGTGATCGAGCTGATGTTCCCCGGGATCTATGGCGGCAACCTGCTGGTGGTCGCCGGCGAGGCGGTCATGCTTGCCGCCTACCTCGTGCTGGCCTGGATGGCGGCGCGCGAACGACCACCATAGGTGGAGGATCGCATTCGTTGCTCGGCGTAAATCCTTTCAGCGCAATGTGGGTAATGTTTCGAACACCTTAAGAGCGTCCGCCACAGCTGTTACAGAGACCTTAGCGGGCGGACCCCATGCTGTTTTGGAATGCGACAGGGGGGTGAAACAGAGCGCGAACATCGCCTCTCGACCGTCAACGGACTCTTGCAAAAGCTGCTGTAATTACAGGCTTAAAAGAGAATTCACTCTCCGCGATTCATTCTCTCTTTATGCTCTTATTTAAGGCGATCTTCAAAGCACCCCTCTTAAGTTCGTTCTATCAGACGGGACAAAAGTTTCGTCGAATAAGTCGACAAAAACGACGACAGGGGAAGTGTCATGATGAAAGCCGTTGCGACGGCCGTGGAGACTGCTGCGCCCGGCCAGGGCGGCACTGTGCAGTCGCTGTATTTGGAAGCCCTGACTCTGGTGGAGCGGCTGCATCGCCGCCTGCTCGACGTCATCAAGGACGAGTTCGATCGCCGTGGTCGTTCCGACATCAATTCGGTCCAGGCGCTGCTGCTCTATAACATCGGCGACAAGGAGCTGACCGCGGGCGAGCTGCGCACGCGCGGCTACTATCTCGGCTCCAACGTCTCCTACAATCTGAAGAAGCTGGTCGAGCTCGGCTTCCTCGATCACCAGCGCTCACGCGTCGATCGCCGCTCGGTCCGCATCCGCCTGACCCCGCAGGGCCAGGAGATCCGCCGCATCGTCGACTCGCTGTATCAGAAGCACGTCAAGACCGTGGAGCAGGTCGGCGGCATCTCGGGCGAGGAGTTCTCCACGCTCAACAAGTCGCTGCATCGCCTCGAGCGGTTCTGGACCGATCAGATCCTGTATCGGCTTTGAGACGCGTATTTCGTTTCGGTTGAGCCGGCCTCCGCGATCGGAGATCCAAGACCGGCCATCCGTGATCGTCTGAGTTCGCCCTTTGCGTCGGCCCTTTTGGGCCGGCGCATTTTCTTTGCCTAGATCATTGTTGTTGCTTCGCTGCTGCAAAAACACCCATTCCCAACTGGAACCAATCCCGTCGCCAGCGCTTGTCTCGGCCGGAGGTTGGGCCATGCTGCACGATGCCGGAATGCAGGTCATGAACGTGGAGCTGGTCAGCGACGCCTATGCGATTGCGGCCAACTATCTGCGGCTGACCGGGGCGTTGCCGGACAGGATCACGCCGGACGATCGGCTCGTCGAAATCATCGTGCAACTGATCCACCGCGGAGAATTCAACAAGCTCAGGCTCGCGAACAAGGCGATCTCGATGTTCGAGATGGCCCATCACGCCTGACCATGAAGAGGGGATGATATGGAAGCCGCCATCGATCGCATCATGCACACCTACGACCTGCTGGCGAACCGCACCGCTGCGGCCAGCGACGAGGCGCGGCGCAAGGTGAGTGCATACATCAAGACACTGTTCGAGGCCGGCGAGCGCGATCCGCATCGCCTGACCGTGTGCGGCCTGACCTATCTGCGCCAGCTCGATGGCCGGGTGGATCCGGTGAAGGCGGGCTATACCGGCCTTTGACATCGGCTGCTCGCGCCGCGCGCTTGCCTCATGATACCGACAACCTGTATGAGACCGTCCGGTTTCATGCAGGTTGTTTTGTTTTGGGGGGAGCGATGCGTTTGGCGTCCTGGGTCGTCGGTCTGGCGGTGAACTTGGCTGTCGTGTGCGCACAGTCGAACTTGTCGACGAGCTCGGCCGAAACGGTCGCTGCACCGCAATTCACGAAAGAGTGGAAGGCGCTGGGAAAGATTGGCGCCTGCGCTGAGACGACGATCACGAAAATCTCTGATCGCGGCGAGAAGCCCTTGTCTCCCACCCCGTTCAAGTTGGGGGAAAAGCTCGACGAGGATGGTGAACCCCTGATGGATCAAGGGACCTACGTTCAGTACCAAAACGGCGCGGAGCAGATCGATGCCGAATGGATCGCCGGCGTCGCCCATTCCAAACTTGGGGATCCGGTGCGGCTCTGCACCGTCTGGAAGCCGAAGAAGTGCCCGCCGGGCGATGATAGGGGGCGAATTTACAAGGCGACCAATCTCCGGACGAAGGAAACGTGGCAGATGTCGGAAAGCTGGCACTCCTGCGGCGGGGCCTGAACAGAGGCTTGCCCTCGCGGCCGTCCACCATATCTGGCGCAAATATCGGGTTTGACCCGCAACCGCTTGGCCTATCCCTTGGCCTGCCGCCGCCCGTATGGTAAGGGCAGGGGTCTTTTCCGACCGCCTTCACCGAACCGACCGCAGGCCACTTAAGGCTTTGCGGACGTGGAGATATTCCGCCGATGACCGCTTCAAGCGCCAAGCCCGCCTCGTCCGTCGATTCCTTCTTTTCCGCCACCCTGGCCGAGGCCGATCCGGAGATCGCCGCCGCCATCAAGGGTGAGCTCGGTCGGCAACGGCACGAAATCGAGCTGATCGCCTCGGAAAACATCGTCAGCCGAGCCGTCCTGGAGGCCCAGGGCTCGGTGATGACCAACAAATATGCCGAGGGGTATCCGGGCGCGCGCTATTACGGCGGCTGCGAATGGGTCGACGTCGCCGAGAACCTCGCGATCGACCGCGCCAAGAAGCTGTTCGGGGCCAATTTCGCCAACGTCCAGCCGAACTCCGGCAGCCAGATGAACCAGGCGGTGTTCCTGGCGCTCTTGCAGCCCGGCGATACCTTCATGGGCCTCGACCTCGCCGCAGGCGGCCATCTGACCCATGGCTCGCCGGTCAACATGTCCGGCAAGTGGTTCAAGGCCGCGCATTACACCGTGCGGCGTGACGACCATCTGATCGACATGGATGCGGTGGCGAAGCAGGCCGAGGAGGTCAAGCCGAAGCTGATCATCGCCGGCGGCAGCGCCTATTCGCGCCCCTGGGACTTCAAGCGCTTCCGCGAGATCGCCGACAGCGTTGGCGCCTATTTCCTGGTCGACATGGCGCATTTCGCCGGCCTCGTCGCCGGTGGCGCGCATGCCTCGCCGATTCCCCACGCCCACATCGTCACCACCACGACCCACAAGTCGCTGCGCGGCCCGCGCGGCGGCCTGATCCTGTGGAACGACGAGCAGTTCACCAAGAAGCTCAACTCGGCGATCTTCCCGGGCCTGCAGGGCGGCCCCTTGATGCATGTGATCGCGGCCAAGGCGGTGGCGTTTGCCGAGGCGCTGCGGCCGGAGTTCAAGGTCTACGCGAAGAACATCGTCGAGAATGCGAAGGCGCTGGCGGAATCGCTGCGCGCGCAGGGGTTCGACATCGTCTCCGGCGGAACCGACAACCATCTGATGCTGGTCGACCTCCGGCCGAAGGGGCTGAAGGGCAACGCGTCGGAGAAGGCACTGGTCCGTGCCGGCATCACCTGCAACAAGAACGGCATTCCGTTCGACCCCGAGAAGCCGTTCGTCACCTCGGGCCTGCGGCTCGGCACCCCGGCGGCGACCACGCGCGGCTTCGGCGTGGCCGAATTCCAGCAGGTCGGCAGCCTGATCGCCGAGGTGCTGAACGCGATCGCGCAAGGTCCGGACGGCAGCGCGCCGCTGGTGGAAGCCGCGGTCAAGGAGAGGGTGAAGGCGCTGACCGACCGGTTCCCGATCTATCAGTAAGGCTTGAAGCCACGATGCGCTGCCCGAGCTGCAACAGCCTCGATACGCAGGTGAAGGACTCCCGCCCCACCGAGGATTCCTCGGTGATCCGGCGGCGGCGAGTCTGCGTCACCTGCAACTTCCGCTTCACGACTTTCGAGCGGGTGCAGCTGCGCGAACTCACCGTCATCAAGCGCAACAGCCGCCGCGTGCCGTTCGACCGCGACAAGCTGATGCGTTCGGTGCAGATCTCCCTGCGCAAGCGCTCGGTCGATCCCGAGCGGGTGGAGAAGATGGTGTCGGCGATCGTGCGCGAGCTCGAGAGCGGTGGCGAATCGGAAGTGTCCTCGGAGGCGATCGGCGAGATCGTGATGGAGCATCTGCGCGACCTCGACGACGTCGCCTATGTCCGCTTCGCCTCGGTCTACCGCAATTTCCGTGAGGCCAAGGATTTCGAGGCCGTGCTCGGCGAGCTCTCGGCCGAGGACGAGACGCCGCGGCTTGCGCCGGTCCGCAAATGATCTTCCGGATCCTGGTCGATCAGGTCGGTGAGAAGCTGAAGGCGCAAAAGGACGCCGACCGCCGCTACATGCAGCTGGCGCTGACGCTCGGCCGTCGCGGGCAGGGACGGACCTGGCCGAACCCCGCCGTCGGCGCCGTGGTGGTCAAGGACGGCGTGATCGTCGGCCGTGGCTGGACGCAGCCGGGCGGACGGCCGCACGCCGAGCCGGAGGCGCTTCGCCGCGCCGGGGCGGCCGCCAAGGGCGCCACGCTCTACGTGACGCTCGAGCCATGCTCGCACTTCGGCAAGTCGCCGCCCTGCGCCGATGCCGTGATCGCGGCCGGGATCAGCCGTGTCGTCTCGGCGATCGAGGATCCCAATCCCGAGGTCTCGGGGCAGGGGCATGCCCGGCTCCGCGCCGCCGGCATCCAGGTCGAGGTCGGCCTCTGCTCGGCCGACGCCAAGCGCGACCATGCCGGCTTTTTCCGCCGCATCCGCGATGGCCGGCCGCACGTGATCCTGAAGCTCGCGGTCTCCGCCGATGGCAAGATCGCTGCCGCCGACAACAAGCCGGTGGCCATTACCGGCGAGGCAGCGCGGATCCGCGTGCATCTGTTGCGCGCCCAGAGCGACGCCATCCTGATCGGGGTGCGCACCGCGATCGCCGATGATCCGCTGCTGACTTGCCGGCTGCCCGGAATGGAGGCTCGCTCGCCAGTCCGGGTCGTCCTCGATCCGATGCTGCGGCTTCCGGCCGCCAGGCGCCTGATGCAGTCGGCGCGCACCACGCCGCTCTGGCTGGTTGCGTCCGAGGTTGCAGAGCCGGCCACGGCGACCCGGCTTGGGGCTGCCGGTGCACAGGTGATCCGGGTGCCGCCGCAGGCCGACCCTTCCGCGCTGGAGCCGCCGGCGGTGCTCAAGGCTCTCGCCGAGAAAGGCATCACGCGCCTGATGATCGAAGGCGGCAGCCGCGTCGCATCATCTTTCATGGCGAGCGGCCTGGTCGATGAAATCTGGCTCCTGCGCGGCCCCGGCGAGATCGGCGCCGATGGGATTGCTGCGCTGGACGCATTGCCGCTGACCGCAATCACGCAGTCGCCGGCCTATCGGGTTCGTGCTAGCGAAACGCTCGATCCCGACACACTTACGATTTACGAGCGCGTGTAATGTTCACAGGCATCGTCACCGACATTGGCGAGATCGTCAGCCTGACGCCGCGGACGGAAGGCAAGCTGCATCGGCTGCGCATTGCCTGTCGTTATGATCAGGCCGGCATCGCCGATGGCGCATCCATCGCCAACAATGGCGTCTGCCTCACCGTTGTGCAGTCGGGCGTGACCGACGGAAAGACATGGTTCGAGGTCGATGCTGCCGCGGAGACGCTGGCGCTGACGACCGCGAAGCACTGGCGTGTCGGGACGAAGCTCAACCTGGAGCGGGCGCTGAAGATCGGCGACGAGCTCGGCGGCCACATCGTCTCGGGTCATGTCGACGGCATCGCGACCATCGTCAGCCGCGAGGAGCTGCCGGACATGGCGCGCTTCGTGCTGAAGACCACCCGGGAGCTGGCGCGCTTCATCGCCACCAAGGGCTCGGTAACGCTCGACGGCGTCTCGCTCACGATCAACACCGTCGACGAGCTGAACTTCTCGGTTCTCATCATTCCGCATACGCTGTCGGTTACCACGCTGTCGTCCTGGCAGGGCGGCAGCGAGATCAATCTCGAGGTCGACCTGATGGCGCGCTACGCCGCGCGCCTCACGGAAATGAAGTAACGCCCCTGGCGGGGCCTTTCAGTCTTGGCTTTGCCGGCTGTGACGCCTACAAGGCCAGCCCTCATGGTAAGGCGGCGCGCCGTCTCGAACCACGAGGGCCGATTTTTCATCTTCCCCTTCGAGACGCGGCCAAAACGCCGCTGCGCAGGGTGAGTCACCTGTGACAATGGAAACACAACCATGGCAGACGCACGGCGCGCGCCGCTCAAAGACCAGACCGACATTTCCGGCGCCCGGGCGCTGATCGTCGAGGCCCGCTTCTACGACGACCTCCAGGACGCGATGCTCGAAGGCGCCACCGCCGAGCTGAAGGCGGCCGGCGTGACCTACGACGTCCTGACCGTGACAGGCTCGCTGGAGATTCCGGCGACCATCGCCATCGCGCTCGACGCGGCTGCAAAGAACGGCACGCCCTATGATGCGGCCATCGCGCTCGGTTGCGTCATCCGCGGCGACACCATCCATTTCGAGATCGTGTCGCAGGAATCCTCGCGGGCGCTGATGGACCTGTCGGTGGCGCGCGGCCTGCCGCTCGGCAACGGCATCCTGACCGTCAACAACGAAGACCAGGCCTGGGCGCGGGCCCGCGTCTCCGAGATGAACAAGGGCGGCGACGCCGCGCGCGCGGCGCTCGCCGTGCTGCGCATCAAACGCCGTCTGGCGCGAGGCTGACATGGCCGAGAGCAGCAACAAGCCCTTCAAAGGCCCGATGCGAACCAACGATCGCAAGGCCAACCGCCGCGGCGCCGCGCGGCTCGCCGCCGTGCAGGCGCTCTACCAGATGGACATCGCCGGCGCCGGCATCAACGACGTGCTCGCCGAGTTCGAGAGCCACTGGCTCGGCAACGAGGTCGAGGGCGAGCAGTATCTGCCGGCCGAGGCCGCCTTCTTCCGCGACATCGTCTCTGGCGTGGTGCGCGACCAGACCAAGATCGATCCGGTGCTGGACACGGCGCTGGAGCGCGGCTGGCCGCTGCAGCGGATCGAGGCGATCCTGCGCGCGGTGCTGCGCGCCGGGGCCTATGAGCTGGAGCGGCGCAAGGACATTCCGGCGCGCGTGGTGGTCTCCGAATATGTCGACATCGCCCACGCCTTCGTCGAGCGCGACGAGACCGGCATGGTGAATGCGGTGCTGGAGCAACTCGCCCGGCAATACCGCGCCGACGAGATGGGGCAGAGGTAGTCATGGGGGGCGCCGGACCAAAATCGTTGCGGACCGGAGCCCTGCCAGCTTGTTCATTCGACTGTCATCACCCGCGAAAGCGGGTGATCCAGTATTCCAGAGACGCCCGAGGGATACGGAAGGGCTGCGGCGTACTGGTTCGCCCGGTCAAGCCGGGCGATGACAGCGGAGCGTGAGGCAGGCGCCCATGACTCAGGATGCTCCCTCCGGCGAAGACTCCCTGATCGCCCGCTTTTTCAAGCCGCTGGCGACCGATCCCGGCGCCTTTGGCCTGGTCGATGACGCCGCGATCATTCCGGCCGATGGCGACGACCTCGTGGTCAACACCGACGCCATCGTCGAAGGCGTCCATTATTTGCCGGACGACCCTCCCGACACGATCGCGCGCAAGGCGCTGCGGGTGAACCTGTCGGATCTGGCCGCCAAGGGCGCGGTCCCCGCCGGCTTCCTGCTGACGCTCGCGCTGCGCGAGAGGGACGAAGCCTGGCTCGCGGCCTTCGCCCGTGGCCTCGGCGAGGACGCAGCAAGCTTCGGCTGCCCGCTGCTCGGCGGCGACACCGTGTCGACGCCGGGCCCGGTCATGATCTCGATCACCGCCTGGGGCCGGGTGCCCCGGGGGCGCATGGTGCACCGCTTCGGGGCCCGTCCCGGCGACCGGGTGGTGGTCACCGGATCGATCGGCGATGCCGCCCTTGGCCTGCGCATCCTTCAGGGCAAAGCGGAGGCTGTCGCATTGGCCGACGATCCCGCCGCGCGGGATATGCTGATCGGCCGCTATCACGTGCCGCAGCCGCGCCATGCGCTGGCGGGCGCGGTGCGGGACTTCGCGACCGCATCGATGGACGTGTCCGACGGCCTCGCGGGTGACCTGACCAAGCTTTGTGCTGCCTCTTGTGTGAGCGCCGACATCGCGCTGTCACAGGTCCCGATCTCATCAGCGGCTGCAAAGCTTCTTGCTGCGGGATCGGCCGAGCTGGAAACTCTGATCTCCGGCGGCGACGACTACGAGATCCTCTGCACTGTTCCCGCAGTGCAATGCGACGTGTTTTGCGCGGCAGCTGCAGCGGCCGGCGTTGCCGTGACCGACATCGGCACCATCGTCGAAGGAGCGCGGCCGCCACGCTTCCTGGACGGGCAGGGCCGTCCGGTGCCGCTGAAACGGCTGTCCTTCAGCCACTTCTGAGTAGCGTTCGCAGCCGCACATTGCGACCAAAGAAGCGTCTGAATTTGGAGCGGTTCAGGCGTCGCGGCGTTGCGTCATCATGGCGATTTTGGCAAGGTCCATGCCGTTCGGCGGCTCCGCCCGGAGCGGCCCGACTAGGGGGCGTGCGTCGCACAATCGCGGCGTGACGTAGTTAGAAAAAGCAAAGAGCCGAGGAAACTAAATGTCAGCTTTATGGGTGATCGTGCTCTGCGGAGCGCTGTCGATCGTCTATGCGATCTGGGCCACACAATCGGTGCTCAGCGCGGACGCCGGCAATGCGCGGATGCAGGAAATTGCGGCAGCCGTGCGCGAGGGCGCGCAGGCCTATCTTCGCCGCCAGTACACGACGATCGGAATCGTCGGCGTCGTGATCTTCGTGCTCCTTGCGTATTTCCTCGGCATGCTCGTCGCGATTGGCTTTGCCATCGGTGCGATCCTCTCGGGCGCAGCCGGCTTCATCGGCATGAACGTCTCGGTGCGCGCGAACGTGCGAACCGCGCAGGCGGCGACCACCTCGCTCGCCGGCGGCCTCGAGCTCGCCTTCAAGGCCGGCGCGATCACCGGCATGCTGGTGGCCGGCCTCGCGCTGCTCGGCGTCACCATCTATTTCGGCATCCTCACCGGGGTCATGAAGCTCGCACCCGACAGCCGCACCGTGATCGATGCGCTGGTCGCGCTCGGCTTCGGCGCCTCGCTGATCTCGATCTTCGCCCGTCTCGGCGGCGGCATCTTCACCAAGGGCGCCGACGTCGGCGGTGACCTCGTCGGCAAGGTCGAGGCCGGCATCCCCGAGGATGATCCGCGCAACCCCGCGACCATTGCCGACAACGTCGGCGACAACGTCGGCGACTGCGCCGGCATGGCCGCCGACCTGTTCGAGACCTATGCGGTGACCGCGGTCGCCACCATGGTGCTGGCTGCGATCTTCTTCGCCAAATCGTCGCTGCTCGCCAACATGATGACCTTGCCGCTCGCCATCGGCGGCATCTGCATCATCACCTCGATCGCCGGCACCTTCTTCGTCAAGCTCGGTGCCAGCCAGTCGATCATGGGCGCACTTTACAAGGGCCTGATCGCAACCGGCGTTCTCTCGCTCGGCGGCGTGGCGATCGCCATTGGCTGGCTGATCGGCTTCGGCAAGCTCGACGGCGTCGACTACACCGGCACCGCGCTCTTCATCTGCGGCATCGTCGGTCTCATCGTCACCGGCCTGATCATCTGGATCACCGAGTACTACACCGGCACCGACTTCCGCCCGGTGAAGTCGATCGCGGCGGCCTCGGTCACCGGCCACGGCACCAACGTGATCCAGGGCCTCGCCATCTCGATGGAATCGACCGCGCTGCCCGCGATCGTGATCATCGCCGGCATCCTGGTGACCTACAGCCTGGCCGGCCTGTTCGGCATCGCGATCGCGACCACGACGATGCTCGCCCTGGCCGGCATGATCGTCGCGCTCGATGCCTTCGGTCCGGTCACCGACAACGCCGGCGGCATCGCCGAGATGGCCGGCCTGCCGAAGGAGGTCCGCAAGTCGACCGACGCGCTCGACGCGGTCGGCAACACCACCAAGGCGGTCACCAAGGGCTACGCGATCGGCTCCGCCGGTCTCGGCGCGCTGGTGCTGTTCGCGGCCTATAACCAGGACCTGCAGTTCTTCATCGCGGATTCGGCGCAGCATCCCTATTTCGCAGGGGTCAAGCCGGACTTCTCGCTGAACAACCCCTACGTCGTGGTCGGCCTCTTGTTCGGCGGCCTGCTGCCGTATCTGTTCGGCGCGATGGGCATGACCGCGGTCGGACGCGCCGCCAGCGCGATCGTCGAGGAGGTGCGCCGGCAGTTCCGCGAGAAGCCTGGCATCATGCAGGGCACCGACAAGCCGGACTACGGCAAGGCCGTGGACCTGCTGACCAAGGCGGCGATCAAGGAGATGATCATCCCCTCGCTGCTGCCGGTTCTGTCGCCCATCGTCGTGTACTTCCTGATCTACGCGATCGCGGGCGGTGGCGCGGCCGGCAAGTCGGCGGCGTTCTCGGCGGTCGGCGCCATGCTGCTCGGCGTCATCGTCACCGGCCTGTTCGTCGCGATCTCGATGACCTCGGGCGGCGGCGCCTGGGACAACGCCAAGAAGTACATCGAGGACGGCCACTACGGCGGCAAGGGCTCGGATGCCCACAAGGCGGCCGTCACCGGTGACACCGTCGGCGATCCCTACAAGGACACGGCCGGCCCGGCCGTCAATCCGATGATCAAGATCACCAACATCGTGGCCCTGCTGCTGTTGGCGATCCTCGCACACTGAGGTGTCACCGCCGACGACTAGAGACCTGCGGCATTGATCCGCAGGTCTCTAACTCCAGCGAGAATACCGATTCTCAAGGTCGTCTTTGAAGGTGGTGAGTCTAATTGGCGCACCAAGAATCCTCGCGGCTGCGATGTATCTGCTAGTCTGTGGCAAGCAGGAGATTCGTATGGCCGACGCAACCTACAACCTCAATGGCGGTTTCAAGCCGACCACCAAGCGGTTTGCAGATCTGGATGGCCCAGATTTCTTTCCCACCCCGCGATGGGCTACATTTGCGCTGATTGATAACGAGGATTTCAAGGGCGAGATTTGGGAGAGCGCATGCGGTGACGGCAGCATGTCGCGCGTTCTCGAAGAGACAGGTCAGCGCGTTAGGAGTTCGGATCTGTACGATCGTGGCTATGGGGAGGTCGGATTTGATTTTCTCACGCCCCAGTGGTCATCCGATAACATTGTCACGAACCCTCCGTACAACTGTGCCGAAGGGTTTGTTGCGAGTGGCGTCAAACACGCTAGGAAGAAGTTCGCTCTCTTGTTGCGCCTAGCCTTTCTTGAGGGAGCCAATCGGGCAAATACAATCTTTACGCGCAATCCGCCCGCACGTGTGTGGGTCTTTAGCGAGCGGATAACGTTTTATCCCAGCGGTGTTCAGCCGAAGGGTAGCGGAACAACTGCATATGCTTGGTTCGTCTGGGACAAGGAAGCGCCGGGCCGAACCGAGTTGAGGTGGTTCAAGCCCGGCTATAGAGCGCGCTACGCCGCCGCCTGACGACGCAGCAGCTTGCGACCCGATTCCGTCACGCGATAGCCGACCCGCGGCACGTGGGTCAGGTAACCCTCGCAGATGAAGTTGCCCGCAGTCTCGTGGTGAGATTTAATGTTGCGGATCTTCTGCTCCCACATCTTTTCGCGGGGACGTTTGGTCGACTGAATCATGTCCAAAGCCGAAAGCCGGTGCCGTCGCGGCACTTCCTTCCGGAGAGCAGAATAGGACGCAATTCCATCAGTCCGCTCTGATCCGATCGCAACTGCGATCAGCGCAACTTCCTCTTCCGTGATCTCACCAATCTTACTAGCCATTCCGAAGTCCTTCTGAAAACCCCAGCGGCGTGAAACCAAGTGTTCACTTGACAGTTCTAAGCTCAGCGTTACATATCGTCTCGTGATCACAACGTTCCAGCCGTGAGGATGGGATGATGGCCCGGTCGGCGTTTCCACCGCCTTCCGGGCCTGTTGCTGCCCAGCGTCGCTAGGCCCATAGCAGGTATGCACCCATTCCCCGGGTTCAAGGGCTCTCAACGGAATTTCATCTTTTTTCGAGCGACGAAACGGTTTTTGCCGGCTACTCCGCCGCGCGCTGTCGCACCCGGTAGCTCTGCATCGTGCTCTGCGCCAAGCGCGGCTGCATTTGCGAGAAGCTGGCCAGATGCTGGTCGAGCTGCGGGCGGGCGCTGCCGCTGGCGCTGGCCTGCATGAACAGGAGCGTCGTCGTCGTGACCCAGGACAGGTCGAGCGCCTTGGCGAGCACCAGCAGCTGATCCGGCTGCTTGCGCACGAAGGCGCGCTCGACGATGTCGAGCGGCAGCCTGCACATCAGGGCGAGCGCCAGCGTGACCTTGTCGAAGCTGCCTTCCTTGGCGAAGCCGTGGAGCTGCGCCTCGTTCAGTTGGCCGGTGGCGTGCAACTGCTCGACATAGGCCTGGGCGTTGGCAAAGTCGGTCGAGCGGGTCCGCGCCGCGGACTGCAGATGGCCCGAGGCCTGGGCGACCGCCTGCTCGACGATTTCGGAGCGGGCGCTGTCTGCCGAGGCGAGCTGATTGCGCACGGCGTCGGAGGCTTCGACGAACAGCCGGACCAGCACCTCGCGCGGACTGTCGGGCCGGCTCCAGAGCTTCAGCGCCAGGCCGGGATCATCGGACGCCTTTGTCACCAGGCCGGAGAAGCCGTGATCCGAGAAGCGGGCGCCGTCATTGTTGGCGGTGTTCGACACCACGGCCTGATCGCCGCGATCGACCAGAACGTCGGTGACGGCTTCGGTCAGGATCTTGCGGCCGGAGATGGCGAGCAGATGCTCCTGGCCTCTCGCCTGCGCGGTTGTGACCAGCGTCTTCTCATCCAGCCGGTCGCTCTGGCGCAGCACGGGACCGGCGACCGCGATCGTCTCGTCGTTGGCAAGCAGCTTGATCAGGCGCGGTGGCGCGTCCGGCAGCACCGCAAGCCGGCTGCCGAGCTCGGCCCGCGCCGCGACGGCGACGTTGTCGAGCAGCTTGAACAGCACGTGATCGAACAGATCGACATGCTCCTCATTGAACTTGCCGGAGCCGACCACGAACAGGTCGGTCACGCGCTCCAGGATTTCCGCGCGCCGTGAGACGTAGCGGCTGGCGAGAATGTCTTCGAGCTGATGCAGGACGTCGTTGGGCAAGACACGGGCTCATGCGATCGGTATCGCCGCTGCCTGCCCCTCGGGCGGTCATCGGGCCTGAGCCTGGGGAGGCTGTCGGCCCGCTATCCCCCGAGGGTATGCTGTCACCAGATCAAAGACACGCGGTCGCCATCTATCGCACCATCTCGCTTAAGGTGCCGTTACACCTTGCCTGTATTCGGCTACTGCCGGGCGCGCGGGACAGCGTGGCCGACGCCTATTGCACGTCCATCTGCAGCCCTTCCTTCTGGATGATCGATGCGAATTTGGTGGTCTCGGCCTGGACGAAGTCGCCGAACTGCTGCGGGGTGCCGTAGTCGGCCTGGGCGCCCATGCCCGCGATAGTCTTGCCGATGTCCTCGCGTGCCAGCATCGCCTTGATCTGCAGGTTGAGCGCACCCACGATCTCCGGCGGGCAGGCCCTGGGCAGGAACACGCCGAACCAGGACGACACGTCGAACTTGGCCAGCTCCGGCGCGGTCTCGCGCATGGTCGGCAAGTCCGGCGCATTGGCGCTGCGCTCCGGCGTCGTCACGCAGAGGCCGGTCAGCTTGCCGTCCTGGACCTGCGGCAGCGACGGAAACAAATTGTCGAACAGGATCTGGATGTCGCCCGCGAGTGCGGCCTGCAAGGCGGGCCCGGCGCCGCGGAAGGGGATGTGCGTCATCTTCAGGCCGGTGAGCTGCAGGAACCACGCGCCGGTCAGATGCGGGCTCTGGCCGACGCCGGACGAGCCGTAGTTCAGCTTGTCCGGATTGGCCTTGAGAAAGGCGATCAGCTCCGGGATCGACTTGATGCCGGTCGAGGGATGCGCCGAGACGATGTTCGGGATGCGGATCATGTTGGACACCGCCTGCAGCTGATCCGGCTTGTAGGCGAGGTTGCGGAAGATCGAATAGGCGATCGCGTTCGGGCCGGGATTGCCGATCAGGACCGTGTAGCCGTCGCCCTTGCCGCTGCGGGCGACCTCGGCGGTGCCGATCGTGCCGCCGCCGCCGGAGCGATTCTCGACCACGGCTGATTGTCCCCACGCCGTCTGCAGATGCGCCGCCAGCAAGCGACCCATCACGTCGGTGCTGCCGCCGGGAGCGGCGGGTACGATCAGCCGGATGGTTTCGCTCGGGCGCCAGTCGGCGAGACTCGTGCGCGGCAGAATGGCGGCGGTCGAGAGCGCGGCGGCTCCGGACAGCAGCCTGCGGCGCGTCAGCGCCATGCGATGAGCCAATGATTCCTCCCTGCTTTTGTTGAGCGGGAGGGTAGGGAAGGTTGCAGTGCCAGAGCAAGCGCCTGGGATGCGCGGAAGCTGCGCCAATCAGCGCAGCCGAGCGCGTCATGCCATGGCCCGGAATCATATTCCGGGCGGCGGCGATCAGCCCTGGATCAGTTGAAGCTGAGCAGCTTGAACAGTGGCGTCAGGTAGCTGAGCTCCTGGCCCGAGGTCGGCGTGGTGCGGCTGACGAAGTCGAAGATCTTGCCGTCCTTCATGCCGTAATTGGCGAGGCGGCGGACCTGGCGGTTCTTGTCGAAATAGACCGCGACGACGCGCTGATCGACGACCTTCTGGTTCATGAACGCGACCGGGCGCTCGGCGCGCTGGGAGATGTAATAGAACACCTCGCCATCCAGGGTCGCGACGGTCGATGGCGTGCCCATCACGATCAGCACCTGGTCCTGGCTGGCCCCGATCGGGATCTGCTCCAGCGCCCCAGGCGGCATGATGTAGCCCTTCTGGAACTGTTCGCCGGTGCAGGCGGCCAGCGCGAGGCAGGTCAGCGCGATCGCACCCAGGGTGCACAGACGGGTGCTGAGGCCGCGGGTGAAAAGGCGGGCAGTCGTTCGCATTGTCTGGGTCATCTTCTTAAGATCGGATCCCGTCCCCTTGCGTCGGGCAGGGCGTTGACGTACCGGGCAAACTTGCGGATTGCAACATGCCCCCCGAACCGGGTCACGGAAACTTAAGCCGCGGAACCTTCATGCTCTGGCCATTCAACCATCTCAGGAAACTCCGACCGTCCCCGCGCGGGACCATCGAGCCGATCTATGGCATGATCGTGGCGCAAACCCGAGAGCCATTGTTTTATAGACACTTAAAAGTCCCGGATACGGTCGATGGGCGGTTCGATCTGCTGATTCTGCATCTCTGGCTGGTGCTGCGCCGGCTGCGCGGCAGCGGTGCGGACCTGTCGCAGGCGCTGTTCGACCGGTTCTGCGACGATATGGACGACAATCTGCGCGAGATGGGGGTGGGGGATCTGACCGTGCCCAAGCGCATGCAGAAGTTCGGCGAGGCCTTCTATGGCCGCACGGCCGCCTACGACCTGGCCTGGTCGGAGAGCGAGGCCCGGCTGGCGGAGGCGCTGCAGAAGAATATCTTGAACGGAGAGCATCCGGACAGCGCGGCCGGCCTCGCTGCCTATGCCGCGCGGGTGGCCGTCCACCTTGCCGCCCTCGACGACGTCAGGCTGCTCGGCGCGAGCTGGAGCTTCCCGGCCCCGGTGCAGCAGGGATCAGCGACATGAGCAGCAGAGACAAGAACCTTCCGCGCGAGACGGCTCGGGGTCCCGCCAAGGATCCATGGCGCGCGCCGCCGGTGATCGTGGCGCAGATCCCGGATGCCGGCCTGCATCGGGAGATCGAGGCCGATGCGGCCACCCGCGCAGCGCTCGCCGCCATCGCCGACCTGCGCGAGGTGGTCTCGGCGCATGCCTCCTTCGACGTGGTCCAGAAGCGCGACGGCAAGGTGCATGTCCAGGGCCGGGTGCGCGCCCGGATCGGCCAGACCTGCGTGGTCAGCCTCGACCCCATGGAAACCGAGATCGACGAGCCGATTGACCAGATGTTCGCGCCGCCGGACCAGATTCCGGAGCTTGCCGAGCTCGTGGAGGACGATCCGAACAGCGAGGTCGAGACCGCCGATCCGCCGGAACCCATCATCAATGGCCAGATCGACCTGGGACGGCTCGCCGCCGACGCCCTGTTCCTGAGCATCGATCCCTATCCCCGCAAGCCGGGCGCGGTGTTCGAGCTGCCCGCCGGATCCGACGACCCGGAGAACAACCCCTTCGCGGCGCTGAAAGCGCTGAAATCGGCCGCGGGCGATCCCCCCGGCGCGGCCAAGGCGAAGAATGAGGCGAAGGCCAAGGCGAAGAAAACGGGTGAGGATTGAGGCCCGAATGGGCCGGCGAACTGCACCCAAGTGTTGTCACGACGCCTCCCGAAATCGTCTCAAGTTGTTGATTTCGATGGCAAAGGCCAGCGGTCCCGCCGGTGCCGCCTCCCGGTTGCAAAATGCATCGCCCCCAGGAGGTTGTTTCGACACAGAGAGACGCTATTGTCGCGCCGGGTCGGGGGTGCGACGAAAATGCTCGGCCGGTCGTGGGGCTTGTCCCCTGGCCGCGCAGTGCCTCTGAACGACCGCCAAACTACGGCCAAGCAAGTCGAGGCCAAGTCTAGGTCAAGACGAGATCAAGCTCGAGATCAGGTTTCCGGGACGTCATGCCTCAAAAGGTTCGAATCGCGCTGGACGCCATGGGCGGGGACTTCGGCGCGTCGGTCGTCATTCCCGGTGCCGCGATCGCGCTCGGCCGCCATCCGGATACGGAGTTCCTGCTGTTCGGTGACAGCGCCCGGATCGCCCCGGAGCTCGACCAGCATCCGAAGTTGAAGGCGGTCTCGCGGGTGGTCCACACCGATGTCGCCATCAGCATGGAGGACAAGCCGAGCCAGGCTCTGCGGCGGGGCCGCAAGACCTCGTCGATGTGGCTCGCCCTCGAGGCAGTCAAGAAAGGCGACGCCGACGTTGCGGTGTCCGCCGGCAACACCGGCGCGCTGGTCGCGATGGCGCGCTTCTGTCTGCGCACGCTGGATGGCATCGACCGGCCGGCGCTGGCGGCGATCTGGCCGACCGCGCGCGGCGAATCGGTCGTACTCGATCTCGGCGCGACCATCGGCGGCGATGCGCGGCACCTGGTGGCGCTGTCGGTGATGGGCGGCGCGCTGGCCAGCGTGCTGTTCAACAAGCCGCGGCCGACCGTCGGCCTCCTCAACATCGGCGTCGAGGAGATCAAGGGGCACGAGGAGATCCGCGAGGCGGCCGAGCAGCTGCGGGCGATGAACCTGCCGCAGCTCGACTATATCGGCTTCGTCGAGGGCGACGGCATCGGCAAGGGCGCGGCCGACGTCGTCGTGACTGAAGGCTTCAGTGGCAACATCGCGCTGAAGACGGCCGAAGGCACGGTCCGCCAGGTCACCGAATTCCTGCGCGGTGCGATCCAGGCCAGTCTGCTCGCCCGGATCGGCTACCTGTTCGCGCGCGGCGCCTTTGCCGCCCTGCGCGCCCGGCTCGACCCGCGCAAATCCAACGGCAGCGTCGTGCTGGGCCTCAAGGGGATCGTGGTCAAAAGCCATGGCGGAACCGACGCCGAGGGCTTTGCCTCGGCCGTCAGGGTTGGCTATGAGATGGCCCGCTGCGATCTCCTGACCAAGATCAATCAAACACTCAATCGCGACGGCGGAGCGCTGGCGTCCGCACCCGTCGCCCAGGAGGCTGTCTCGTGACAATACGTTCGGTCGTGCTCGGCTGTGGCTCCTATCTTCCGCAGCGGGTCGTGACCAATGCCGAACTGGCAAGCCGCATCGAGACCTCGGACGACTGGATCGTCCAGCGCACCGGTATCCGTGAGCGCCATGTCGCAGCCGACGGCGAGTTCACCTCCCATCTTGCGATCAATGCGGCCCGTGCGGCGCTCGCCGCGGCCGACATCGATCCGCAGTCGATCGACCTGATCGTGCTGGGCACCTCGACCCCGGACAACACCTTTCCGGCCACCGCCGTGGCGGTCCAGCACGGGCTTGGCATCAACCATGGCGCGGCGTTCGACCTGCAGGCGGTCTGCTCGGGCTTCGTCTTTGCGCTCGCGACCGCCGACAATTTCCTGCGCAGCCGCTCGTTCAAGCGGGCGCTGGTGATCGGCGCCGAGACCTTCTCGCGCATCCTCGACTGGAACGACCGCACCACCTGTGTGCTGTTCGGCGACGGCGCCGGCGCGCTGGTGCTGGACGCACAGGAGCAGGGCGGCGGCACGGCCGCCGATCGCGGCGTGCTGACCACCCATCTGCGCTCCGATGGCCGCCACAAATCCAAGCTCTATGTCGATGGCGGCCCGTCCTCGACCCAGACCGTGGGGCATCTGCGCATGGAAGGCCGCGAGGTGTTCAAGCACGCCGTCGGCATGATCACCGACGTGATCGTCGACGCGTTCGAGGCCACCGGCCAGTCGGCCGAGACCATCGACTGGTTCGTGCCGCACCAGGCCAACAAGCGGATCATCGACGCCTCGGCGCACAAGCTGCACATCGCGCCGGAAAAGGTGGTTCTGACCGTCGATCGGCACGGAAATACCTCTGCCGCCTCGATTCCGCTGGCCCTCGACGTTGCCGTCAAGGACGGCCGCATCAAGAAGGGCGACCTCGTGCTGCTGGAGGCGATGGGGGGCGGCTTCACCTGGGGCTCGGCGCTGGTGCGCTGGTGAGTCTCCCGTACGGCGGGATTATGCCCAGAGATCGGCGACCGAGCCTCTACTTCTGTTCACGCTGCTGTTGACCATCGCCGCTTAACCTCTTAATTTCCGGAGCGAATTATTCGCCGTGAGTTTGGGGCAGGCGATGGCGGGAACCGGAAAAACAGTCACACGCGTCGATCTGTGCGAGGCCGTCTACCAGAAGGTGGGACTGTCGCGGACGGAGTCGTCTGCCTTTGTCGAGCTGGTCTTGAAGGAGATCACCGACTGCCTGGAGCGCGGCGAGACGGTGAAGCTGTCATCGTTCGGGTCGTTCATGGTGCGCAAGAAGGGGCAGCGCATCGGTCGCAACCCCAAGACCGGCACGGAAGTGCCGATCTCGCCGCGGCGGGTGATGGTGTTCAAGCCATCCGCGATCCTCAAGCAGCGCATCAACGGCCAGCCCTCGTCCGGCAAGATGAATGGCGAGGCCAGTGCCGAGTTCGGTGCAGAGCCGGAATAGCGGACCGGCTGCCCCGAACTGCGCGGAGTGTGGCGTCGGCCGTGGTGAATTTTCCAGCATATTCAGCGTAATCTCCCACTGTCTTGGCAGCACGATCGAAGGGGAACGGGCATTTGGACAAGGCGCCGGATGCGTTTCGGACGATCAGCGAGGTCGCGCAGGAGCTCGACATCCCGCAGCACGTGCTGCGGTTTTGGGAGACCCGGTTCGCCCAGATCAAGCCGATGAAGCGGAGCGGGGGCCGGCGCTATTACCGGCCCGACGACGTCGACCTGCTCAAGGGCATCCGCCGTCTGCTCTACAGCGAAGGCTACACGATCAAGGGCGTGCAGCGGATCCTGAAGGAGCACGGCATCAAGTCGGTCCAGGGGCTGGCGGACAGCTCCGCCGCGGTCTCGTTCGGCGCCCTCGAGGAGACCCTCGGCCAGGCCATGATGGAGGAGGAGCCGGTTGGCGAGGCCGAGGCCGAATCGGAGGATGATGAGGAGGAGGCCTCCGAAGAGGAAGGCATCGACTTCCGCTTCGTCGACACCGAGGACGACATCCTCGACACCTTCCGGGTCGGCCCTCCCACCCGCGCCGGCATGAAGCCGGAGGAGCGCGAAAAGCTCGAAGCCTTGCTCAAGGACCTCATCGACTGCCGCGCGCTGCTCGACCGCGCGATGAAAGAGGTGTGAGGGCGGGGTTGGGCTTGGGCAAAAAGACCGGCCTTGGTCGGCCAGCTGCCCGAGCAGAGGCGGACCGAGCCAAGACGCCCGCCGCAAAAAGCCTGCGATTTTCGTGCTGCGATTCGCTGTTCGCCTCTCACGGCAAGCGAGGAGCGTAAGGACGACGTCTTCAGGCTTGGAAATCGTTGGAATGGTCGGAGCGGCGGGATTCGAACCCACGACCCCTAGTCCCCCAGACTAGTGCGCTAACCGGGCTGCGCCACGCTCCGATGGCCGATCCTCTAGCCGTGATCGGGGCGGGATGCAAGGCGCGCGGGATGGGTTTCAGGAGGATTGCGCGGAGCGAAGCCGTCAATCCCAACTCCCTTCGCATTGGGAGGCCGTTTGGATATGGACTTCGCCGATATTTCCGCAGATTTCCGTTCGCGAGCATTGCGTTTCCGGAACGCCGGGCCAGAATGCGGGTGGGTGATTGTCCAGGCGCTCGTTTGATGGCTCAGCGTCCCGCGAGTTGAGCCGAAATACAACTATAAATATGCTTAAAACGGTTTCGTTCGCATTGGTTGTGTTGCTGCTTTCGGCGCTCGCCGCTCCCGCTGTCTTGGCGGCGACGGATCAGCAGGAGTTGATCCGTGACGCGGTCGAGCGGCATCGGCTTCAGACGGAGATGCCGGGGTCTGGCGGGCAAGCGGGCGAGCTGCTGGGAGAATCGGCGCCCGTGCCGGGACCATCGGCCGAAGCGCCGCTCACGCCGTCCACTCCCCGCCAGGACGACGACAAGGGGCGCGGGTACGACTTCCAGATTCCTCCAGAGCTGGGCCGCCTCCTGTTGTGGGGGGCCGTGATCGTCGGAACGCTGGTGATCGCCTGGTCGCTCCGCGACAGCCTGCCGGTGATCAGCCGTTCCCGGAGAATCGTGGCCCGTGACCCGGATGCGCCACCGCAGACGCAGGCCGACCGCATGGACGAGGCCCAAATCGAGGCTGATGCCCTCGCACGGCAAGGCCGCTACGCCGACGCCATGCACCTGCTGCTGCTGAACAGTCTGAGCGAGATTCGCGCGGTGCTCGGGACCAGCTTCGCCGTCTCGCTGACGAGCCGCGAAATCCTCCGTCGCGTCCAGCTGACGGACGTCGGCCGGCAATCGCTGACCTCGATCGTCCGCAACGTCGAGCGGACCTATTTTGGCGGCGGGCATGCAGGTCTGGGCGACTACTCGGCGTGCCGGCAGAATTTCGAGACGCTCAAACATTCGCTTGCGACCGCTGCATGAACGATCAATCGCCCTTCGAGCCGAGGATCGTCGTCGCGCTCGTCGCCGTCGCAATTGCGCTGTTCGCGGCCTCGCTGCTGCTGGCCGGCAGCAGCGAGCGTCACGAGGCCGGCAACCGGGTTGGAGCCAACACCTATTCCAATTCCGCCGTCGGCCACCTCGGGCTGTTCGATGTGCTGAAGAAGCTCGACTATGAGACCGTCCGCGGCGAACGCGAGGTCCTGGCGCTGCTCGGCCGCAACGGAATCCTGGTGCTGGCCGAGCCGACCCGCAGCGTGTCCGGCGGCGGCAGCGGCGACAACCTGCTCGGCGCCGAGAAGATCCTGGTGGTTCTTCCCAAGTGGGACGTGCAGCGCAACGCCGAGCACGACGGCTGGATCGGCAGCGCGCAGCTGATCCCGGAATCGACGGCGCGGATCGTGCTCTATTCGGTCGCCGGTGCCGGCGATATCGTTCGCCGCGAGAGCCCGCCGACGTTCAAGACCAGCCTTTCGATCCCGGTTCCGACCATCGAGCGGCAGGTTCAGCTGATCAAGGGCTCCAGGCTGAAGCCGATCGTGTCCGCCGACGGCGGCATCCTGCTCGGCGAGCTGAAAGAGGGCCAGCGCACGATCTGGGTGCTCGCCGATCCCGATCCGTTCGAAAACCACGGCTTCGGCAAAGGTGACAATCTCGCTTTCGCAGCCACGATCTTCTACAGGATGCTGGCCGACAAGCCCGGCGCGCTGGTGTTCGACGAAACGCTGCACGGCTTTCGTCACACCGCGCCGAGCGTGCTCTCCTTCCTGCTCGAGTTTCCCTACAACCTGATCGCGCTCCAGATCGTCTTCAGCGTCGTGCTGCTGCTGATGGCCTCGACGGCGCGCTTCGGAAAGCCCGAGCTTCCGGACCGCGCGTTGCAGACCGGCAAGCGCGACTTGATCAGCAACGCCGCGGTCCTGCTCGATCATGCCGGCCACCATGCCTCGGTGCTCAGGCGCTATGTCGGCATGGTCGTGCAGGACATGGGACGAATGCTGCGCGCACCGGCCGGACTGAGTGACGACGAGCTGGCCGCGTGGCTGGACAAGACCGCGGCAAGGCGTGGACTGCGGACCGGCTGCGCCGCCGCGATCGCGCGCGTCGCGGCCGCCTCACAGGATCCTGCGCCGCTGCTCGGCGAAGCGCGCACAATACATCATCTGCGGAAGGACATGCTCCATGGAATTTCAGGACGTCTTGGCGATCACTGACAGCATCCGCCAGGAGATCCGCAAGACGGTGGTCGGGCAGGATGACGTGATCGATCTCATGCTGACAGGCCTGTTCTGCGGCGGTCACATCCTGCTCGAAGGCGTGCCGGGCACCGCGAAGACGCTGCTGGCGCAATCCTTCGCGGCCAGCCTGTCGCTGAAGTTCGGCCGCGTGCAGTTCACCCCGGACATGATGCCCGGCGATCTCCTGGGCACCAATCTGTTCAACTTCCAGACCTCCAGCTTCTCACTGACGCAGGGGCCGATCTTCACCGACATTCTGCTCGCCGACGAGATCAACCGCACGCCGCCCAAGACCCAGGCTGCGCTGCTGCAGGCCATGAACGAGCGCAACGTCACCGTCGACGGAGTGACGTATGCTTTGGGCGACGCCTTCATGGTGGTCGCGACCCAGAACCCGATCGAGCAGCAGGGCACCTATCCGCTGCCGGAGGCGCAACTGGATCGCTTCCTGTTCAAGGTCATCCTCGGCTATCCGAGCAAGGAGGAGGAGTGCGAGATCGTGACGCGGCACGGCACGCGCGCGGCGATGCCGACGCTGGCGGATTTTGGTCTCGCCCCCGTGGTCTCGCGCGAGCATCTGCTGGCGGCGCGGGCGATGGTTGCCGAAATCCGGCTGGGAGATCCGCTGGTCGGCTACATCGTCGACATCATCCGCAATACGCGCAACCATCCGTCCATCGAGACTGGCGCCTCGACGCGCGCGGCGAACATGCTGGCGTCGGCGAGCCGGGCGCAGGCCGCCACGCAGGGCCGCGACTTCGTGATTCCGGACGACATCAAGTTCCTCGCGGTGCCGCTGCTGCGGCATCGGCTGGTGCTGGCGCCCAATGCCGAGATCGACGGACTGACGAGCGACGCGGTCGTGATCGAGATTCTCGACCAGACCGCAGCCCCCAGATGATCCGGCCGACGCTCCGTGCGGTGCTGCTGTTCGCCGCGACGGTTCCGGCGACGCTCGTCGTGCTGGTGCTGCGGCCGGAGCTCTGGCCTGTCGCGATCGATCTCGGCCTGTTCGTGCTCGCGCTGATCGGCATCGACGCCTTGCTCTGCACCGGTTTCCGCAATCTCGACGTTGCCTACGATACGCCCGCCCGTCTGTTCGTCGGCAACGAGGCCGCGCTACGGCTCACGATCACGCCTCGGACCGGCGCGCGCGCGGTCACGTTCGAGGCGCTGCTGGAGCAGCGGGGCGAGCTCGCGCCTCCGGCGCTCAGGCGTCTGACCGGCACGCCGCAGCAGCCGGCGTCCGGCCTGCTGCCGATCGTGCCAAGGCGCCGCGGCCGGATCTACCTCGATGCGATCTGGCTGCGCTGGCGGGGGCCGTTGGCACTGGCCGAGCGGATGCAGCGCATTCCGCTCGATGCGACCATCGACGTGCTGCCCGACGTGCGCGGAATCTCGTCCGCAGCGGTGCAGTTCTTCAGCCGCGATGCCATCGAGGGAGTGAAGGTCCAGCAGCAGCGCGGGGAGGGCACGGAATTCGAGTCGCTGCGCGACCATGCTGCGGGGCTCGACAATCGCTTCATCGACTGGAAGCGTTCCGCCAAGCATCTCAAGCTGCTGTCGAAGGAGTTCAGCGTCGAGCGCAATCACCAGATCGTGCTGGCCTTCGACACCGGGCATCTGATGGCGGAGCCGATCGACGGCCTGCCGCGGCTCGATCATGCGATCCATGCCGGATTGCTGCTCGGATGGATCTCGCTACGCAACGGCGATTATGTCGGAAGCTTCGGTTTCGATGCCAAGGTCCGCCAGTTCCTGCAGCCCTCGCGTGGCATGCCGTATTTCGTCAAGCTGCAGAGCGGCTCGAGCCAGCTCGCCTATCACACCGAGGAGACCAACTTCACGCTCGGCCTGGCCGAGCTCAATTTCCGGCTGAAGCGCCGCGCCCTGGTGGTGATGTTCACCGAGTTCATCGACACGACGACCGCCGGGCTGCTGCTCGAAAGCGTGCATCGGATGGCAAACCGCCACGCCGTCATCTTCGTCACCCTGCGGGATCCGTTGCTGCCCAATCTGGTCGATGCGCAGCCCGCACAGTTTCGCGACGTCGCCGAGGCCGTGGTGGCGCACGATCTGTTGCGCGACCGTGCCGTCGTGCTCGAACGGCTGAGCCGGATGGGCGTGCACTGCCTGGAGGTGCCGCCGCGCGGCCTCGCGGTCGGCCTGATCAACCGCTATCTCACGATCAAGAAGAGGGGGCTGCTATAGAGACGATCGCACCAGCCGAGGCAGCGCCGGCGGCGTCCGGTCCGAAGATCACGCTGCGCAGCGCCGAATTCCGCAATAGCCGCGAGCCGGCGTGGCGGACGCTGGAGGACCTGATCTCGCGCGTCGAGGGCAAGGGCATCACGCAGCTGTCGGCGGAGGAGCTGCAAAGCCTGCCGCTGCTCTATCGCGCAACCGCGTCGTCGCTGTCCGTCGCGCGCTCCATCGCGCTCGACCGCAACCTGATCCTCTATCTCGAGAACCTGGTGCTGCGGGCGTTCTTCGTCGTCTACGGGCCGCGGGTCGGGATCATGGAGGCGCTCGGACAGTTTCTGCGCAAGGGGTTTCCGCAAGCCGTGCGCGGCGCCGTCTGGCACCTCGTACTCGCCGCGGCCACCATCGCCGCCGGGATCGTCGTCGGCATCGTGCTCGTGGAGTCGAACGAGGCCTGGTTCAGCGCCGTGGTGCCGGAAGGGCTTGCCGGCGGGCGCGGGCCGGCCAGCACCGCAGCCGACCTGCGCGACAAGGAGATCTTCGCGCCCTGGCCCGGGTTCATCGACTCGTTCGTGGTGTCTGCCAACGCGCTGTTCCGGCACAACGCCACCATCGGCATCATGATCTTCGGGCTCGGCATCGCCGGCGGCGTGCCGACCTTGCTGCTGCTGGGCTATCAGGGGCTGGTGATCGGAGCGTTCCTGGCGCTGCATTCCGAGCGCGGGCTGCTGCTGGACTTCATCGGCTGGATCTCGATTCACGGCGTCACCGAGATCGGATCGCTGGTCGTGTGCGGCGCCGGCGGCCTCGTCATCGCCGAGAAGATTCTGTTTCCCGGCCGCTATGCGCGCCTCGCCAATCTGGCACGGCACGGCACGCTTGCGGCGGCGCTGGCCGGCGGCGCGGTGCTGATGCTGTTCGTCGCCGGCATCATCGAAGGTGGCCTGCGGCAGCTGGTCGGCAGCACGCCGGCGCGTCTCGCCATCGGGTTTCTGACCGGCGCGTTCTGGATGGCCTACTTCCTGTCGAACCGCGAGAGCACGGGCCATGGCCCAGCGACTTGACCGCATCAACACCTTCCTCGAGGGCGCCTCACGCAGCCGCCGCGAGCTCGTCAGCCCCGAGGGCATCGTTCTGGAGGTCGAGGTCGCCAATCACGGCGAACGGCTGATCGCATTCATCATCGATTTCGTCTTCTGGATGGTGGCGACGGGCCTGCTGTATCTCATGCTGGGGCTGCTGATGGTCGAGCGCCTGAGCGGCGCGGTCGCGACGACGGTCGTGCTCTTCATCGCCTTCCTGCTGCGAAACCTGTATTTCATCCATTTCGAGCTGGCCTCGCAGGGCTCGACGCCGGGCAAGCGGATCACCCATCTGCGGGTGATCGACCGCGGCGGCGGCCCGCTGCTCCCGGGCGCGATCGTCGCGCGAAACCTGACCCGGGAGGTCGAGATATTCCTGCCGCTCGGCCTGTTTTTCTCCCAGCCGGCCGCCTCGGCCGGCGCCTATTTCTGGTACTCCGCGGCCTGCCTCGGCTGGGTCCTCCTGATCGCGGCGCTGCCCTTCTTCAATCGCGATCATCTGCGGGCCGGCGATCTGATCGCCGGCACCATGGTGATCTCGGTGCCGCGCCGCCAGCTTCTCGCGGAGCTGGTCGCGACGGAGGCGGCCTACGCGTTCAGCCGAAGCCAGCTCGAGGTCTACGGCGCGTTCGAGCTGCAGGTGCTGGAAGAACTGCTGCGCCGTCCGATGTCGCTCGACACGTCACAGGTGCAGCAGCAGGTCTGTCGCAAGATCTGCAGCAAGATCGGCTGGACCGAGCCGGTGCCGGCGGAGAAGACGGCCGAATTCCTGCAGGCGTTCTATACCGCCGAACGCGCCCATCTGGAGCGCGAGCAGCTGTTCGGACGCTTTCGCGCCGACAAGTCCGAATTGCCCGCCGCGCGACGATAGCCGCACGGCTTGGGACGGAGGAGGTCGGTGCCTCAGTCGAAGATGAGGGCCAGACTGTCGACGTCGATGCCTTCCTTCGCCACGCGCAGGTCGTGATAGACGACTGCCGCCAGCACCGCGCCGAACGCGGTCGTCACCACCTGCCAGGCGAAATAGAGCAGCCCGCCCCACAGCGTGATGCCGCCGAACCAGCCGAACAGGATCAGGACGATGAGGGATACCACGGACACCAGCAGGATCAGACCGAAGATCTGCCAGCGATAGCCCTTCGTCAGGTCGGAGCTTCGGTTGATGCTGTCGAACACGGCCGCCTTCTCGATCACGCAGGCGGGAACGGCGACGTAGAGCGCGCAGTAGACCATCGCGCCGGGGATCAGGAAGAACAAGGATGCGAGCCCGATCCCCAGCGCCGACAACAGCGCCACGCCGATCACCGGAAGGCATCGTCCGAGACCTGCGCTCAGGGATTGGACGATGTTGACGGGCTTGCCTGCCATCCGCTGATAGGCCGCATAGAGCGTCATCGCCTGGGCCACGATCCCCAGCACGAAAGTCAAAATTCCGGCCAGCCCTCCCAGCGCGCCGGCGCGGGCGGGCGCAGGCCCGATGGACGCAAAGATCTTGATCGCGAGCAGGGGCGTGAGCGGAATCAGCGCGAGCAGGAGAAAGCTCCCTGGGCTGCCGCCGAGGACCGAGAAGGTCTTGCTCAGCGCGGAGCCGACCCGAAACGGGGCGCCGATCGTACTTGCCTCGTTGATAGAAACGTCGCTCATCCATTCCCCCTCATTAGTTCCTGAATTCTGACATGGTGGGCCGCTGGTTTGCAAATTGGATTTCGAATTCTCGGCATCGTTTCGCGGCACTTCCGCAAGCAGCCGGAGGCCGACCGTCGTGCTCGATTGTGAATTTTCGGAATGCAACCTAAAAGCCTTCGGCGTCCGCCGCCGCTGCGATCTCTTCGCAGTCACCCTGAACTGGCGTGAGCCGGCGATTGCATCGCAACGTCGGCTTTTCAACGCGCCGGCTGCCGCCTAAACTCCGTGCCCGGGCTTCCGGCGCTCGTTCAGTGACGGAGCTCGCTTTTTTATATCCGACGAATGATTCGAGTTCCCCCATGGACGCCGCCGTGACCGACACCTCCTTCGGCCATTTCGAGAATGCCGAGCAGATCGCCTTCTGGAACGGCGCCGGAGGTGAGCGCTGGGTGGCGCGCCGCGCCGAAATCGACGCGATGCTGGTGCCGGTGCAGGAGGCGCTGCTGGAGCGGGCGGCGATCCAGACGGGCGAGCGGGTGCTCGACATCGGCTGCGGCTGTGGTGCGACCATGATCGCGGCGGCCGAGAAGGTCGGCGCGGCCGGCCATGTGCTCGGCCTCGACGTCTCCGCCGCCATGCTGACCGCGGCCCATGAACTTGCGCCCGCCGACGCTCCCGTCAGTTTCGTGCAGGGCGATGCCATGGTGCATCACTTCAAGGCCGCGAGCGCCGACCTCGTGCTCTCGCGGCTCGGCGTGATGTACTTCGCCAATCCCGTGCGCGCCGTGCTCAACATCCGCAACGCACTGCGCTCGGAAGGCCGCGTCGCCTTCGCCTGCTGGGGCGAGCTGCGCGACAATCCCTGGGCGCTGGAGCCGCTGCAGGCGGCCTATGATCACGTGCCGAAGCTGCCGGGCTTGCGGCCGCATGCGCCGGACGATTTCGCGTTCGGAGCCGCCGAGTGGATCGAGAAGGTGCTGACCGACGCCGGTCTGCGCCGGGTCCGGCTGGAGCGCTGCGACGTCGCGCTCGATCTCGCCGCCGGTGCGGGCCTCGAAGGCGCGGTGCAGACGGCGCTCGCGATCGGACCGGCCGGCCGTGCCGTCGCCGGGCAGCCGTCCGAGGCGGCGGCAGCGGCCACGGCCGCCGTCGGCAAAGCGCTCGCGCGGTACGCCAAGGGGCAGGGCGTCATGGTGCCCGCTGCGTTCTGGATCGTGACGGCGGTCGATCCGTAGCGGCCCCTCGCGGCCGATCGCCCTCGACCTGCTTAGTTCCGTTCGCGGAACTGTTCCAGAGATTGCCGTAGCCGGCAAGCCGCGCATTCGGACGCACTCGCTTCCGAAACCAATCGCGATCCGGGGCGTCGTGAGTTCGCTCGCGCGCAGTTTTGAGAGGTTCCAGTTCCGTCCGGGAACCCATCGCGCCCCCTCGTCGTTGACGCTGCAATCGCCGCCGGGGGCTTGCACCCTGGCATTGAACCTTTGCCCTGATGCGCGCACCAACCTGATGTTCTCGGCTCCGCTCGCGAGCCGATTTTTCAGGAATTTTTGGACCAGCGTCGGGGTTTGTCTCGATGCAGCTTTTGTCGTTGAAGGAGGCGCGTATGGTCCTCAAGACTTTGAAAGTCTCATTATCCGTCTTTGCCGCTGCAACTTCGGTCATTTCGCTGTTCGCAATGAGCTGGGTCGGGCTGGCGCTGCTGGGCTATTAGTTCTGGGATGGAGCCTGCGTCATTTGCATGATGGCGTGCACAACTGGGCGTGGCGCGTTGGACCGGTGGGTCGTGGTGCGCTGACGCCGCGCATTCGTCCAGCGGTTGCAGGAGCTTGGTGATTCGGATGGCAAAGAGGCCATCCGCCATCGCGGGGGTTCCGGCTGGTGTTTGATGATCGCCTGATTATCCTGCCCTCGCTTGGATTGACCAGGAGTGATTCGTGCTGGCGTTGCGGTTCATCGCCGTCGTGGTGTGGGTGTGTTGCATCGGCTGCGGGAGTGCGTATGCGCGGCTCGATCCCCGCGAGTCCTCCGACTTCATCCGCAGCGATGGACTGGAATGGACCTCGGACGCGCAGCGGCCGGCCGATCTGGCCCGCGTCGAATTGAAAAAGATGGCTGCGGAGAACCTGGATCGCGCCGCGCAGCGCGGCCACAAGACCGAGCCGGCGCAATCGGCGCCGCCGGCCGCCGCGGAACCGACGGCCAGCAGCAGCTATCTCGTGGTGATCTCGGTCCAGACCAGCGAAGCCGAGGCCATCGCGTCGTTCAAGGCGTTGCAGGTCAAGTACGCGGCAGTGCTTCGCCAATATCAGCCGATCATCAAGCGGCAGGACCTGGGCCAGAAGGGCGGTGTCAGGTACCGCGCCGCCTTCGGCCCCTTCGCAACGAAGGAAGAGGCCAGCGCGACCTGCGCATCGCTCAAGCGCGCCGGCGGGCAGTGTTTCCCGTTCCGCTATCCGTAGCGCGGCGGGTCGAACCGGTTGACCATTCAGAGGCAGCGACGCTGTATCGCTGCCAACTGAATGCGGCTTGCCGCTGGCTCAGGCGAACGCCTTCTCCACCGTTTCGATCAGCACCCGGAACGACTTGTCGTGGCGGGTGATGGGCGGAATGGCACGGGTGATGCCCAGCAGCTGATAGACCGCCATCTGCGCGG
Source organism: Bradyrhizobium sp. SSBR45G (assembly GCF_030159255.1). Taxonomy (GTDB): domain Bacteria; phylum Pseudomonadota; class Alphaproteobacteria; order Rhizobiales; family Xanthobacteraceae; genus Bradyrhizobium. The sequence continues at coordinate 120,337 of NZ_BSCT01000002.1, forward strand.
CGCGCACCGAATATTCCACCGTGAACACCACGTCGTCGGGGATCTCGACGAACTGGCTGACGAAGGCGAGATTCTTGGAGTTCGCGGGCACCGGCAGCGGCCGATCGGTCCTGTTGCGCGGCATGAACATGCTGGTGATGTAGGGCAGCCGGCAGGGCACGCAGGTCGCGCTGTCGAACACCGAGAGCTCGAAATTGAGGTGGCCGCACAGCTCCTTGAGAATCTCGGCGCCGCCGCAATCGGCCATCGCCTTGGGCACGAAATTGCCGATGCGGTCGGGATGCAGCGCATAGCCCCAGAACACCTGAACGTCGCGGGGCTGACCGACGAAATGCGGCTGGTGATACAGCACGATCGACATCAGCCAGTTCGAGTCGGTGAAGGTGACGAGGCCGCCGGTGCCGGCCGCGTTGCCGGTGAACGCTTCCATCGCATCGAAGAAGCGCGGATTGCGGCAGGTGACCGTGAACGACTCCCAGCAGGATTCCGGGATCGATAAGTTGAACGAGGCGGGATTGCCGAACTCGGGACGGCCTTGCGCGATCTTCTCCCACAGCGTCCACCCCTTGCTCTCATGCCGCGTCAGGCGTGGCGGCGGCGCATATTGCGAGCCGAGGCTGGTGGCATCCGTCATCGAGCCGTTCTGGAAGAAGACGAGATCGTCGGCCGACAGGGTGATCACCTCCGCGCGGCCGTTGCGGTCGAGCGTCAGCTGCTTGACGACATGCTTGCCGGATTCGGTCGCGATCGCGATGTCGGTGACGTCGACGTCGCCGTCGAAATTGACGCCATGGCCTTCCAGCCATTTCATCAGCGGCACCACGATCGCATCGTACTGATTGAACACGGTGCGCTTGACGCCGGCGAGCGTCTCGATGCGCGGAAACTCGTTCATGAAGCGGTGCAGATAGCGCTTGAACTCGACCGCGCTGTGCCAGGGCTGGAAGGCGAAGGTCGTCTGCCACATGAACAAGAAGTTCGTGCTGAAGAACGGTGGCGACAGCCAGTCGGTGATGCGGGAATTGCCGAGCTTGTCCTCGGGCGTCTCGGTCAGCCTGACCAGCTCGAGCCGGTCCTGCATCGAGAAGCCCATGGTCGAGACGTCGACCTTGTGCCGGTTGCGGTCGACGAGGCGGGCCTGCGAATGCGGGACATGCGACTTGTTGAAGGTGATCGTCTCGTCGCGGACGGTGCGTTTGGGATCGCTGCCCCCTGGGATGGTCGACAGCAGGTCCCACGTGCACTCATAGTGATCGGTGGTCAGCATGCGTCCGCCGCGCAGCGAGAACGAGCCGTCGGGCAATTGCGTGCCGTCGAGGCTGCCGCCGAACGACGTCTGCTTTTCAAAAATGGTGATGTCGCGCCCCGCGACGCCGCCGTCGCGGATCAGGAATGCCGCGCCAGCCAGCGCGCCGATGCCGCTGCCGATGAAATACGCTCTCATGATGATTCACCCGGATCGTCTGTTACGATCCGGGGCTTAGCGGCTGAGTGCAGGGGCGGAACTGATCCAGGTCAACTCGCGCAGGCACAGCGATCACGATCTCGCGCGTGCCTTAGGCGAAGGACTTCACGACCGATTGCAGCAGGACCTTCAGCGATTTGTCATACGGGGTGACCGGGGGAATGGCGCGGTCGATGTTCAGCAGCTGATACACCGCGTGCATCGATGCGCGCACCGAATATTCGATCGTGAACACGGCATCCTCCGGCAGCTCGACGAACTGGCCGATGAAGGCGAGGTTCCTGGACGTCAGCGGCACCGGCAGCGGCCGGTCGCCATAGCTGCGCGGCATGAACATGCTCATGATGTAGGGCATCCAGCACGGCACGCAGGTGGCGTCGTCGAACACCGTGAGCGGGAAGCGCAGATGGCCGCACAGCTCCTTCAGGATCTCGGCGCCTGTGCATTCCGACATCGGCTTGGGCACGAAATTGCCGACGCGGTCGGGATAGAGCCCATAGCCCCAGAAGATCTGGATCTCGGCGGGCTGATCCGGGAAATAGGGCTGCGCGTACAGCACGATCGACATCCGCCAGTTGGAGTCGGTGAAGGTCACGAGGGCGCCGGTGCCGGCGACATTGCCGCTGAAATTCTGCATCGCATCGAAGAAGCGCGGATTGCGGCAGGTGACCGTGAAGGATTCGAAGCTGGATTCCGGGATGTTGGAGTTGAAGATCGCGGGATTGCCGAATTCCGGCCGGCCGGCGGCGAGCTTCTCCCACAACGCCCAGCCGTGACTGTCCTCTTTGGTCAATTGCTTCGGCGCGCTGTCATGGCTGCCGAGGCTGGTCGCATCGGTCATCGAGCCCGCCGTGTAGAACACGAGATCGTCGGGGGCGAGATCGATGCTGCGGCTTGCGCCGTTCTGGGTCAGGTCGAGCCGCGTGGCGCGATGCCTGCCGTTCTCCGTCACCATCGCGATGTCGGTGACATCGGCGCCGCCGACGAAGTTGACGCCGTGATCCTCCAGCCAGCGCATCAGCGGCTTCACGATCGAGTCGTTCTGATTGTAGACCGTGCGCTTGACGCCGCCGAGCGTATTCATGGTCGGGAATTCGTTCATGAAACGGCGCATGTAGCGCCTGAACTCGACCGCGCTATGCCACGGCTGGAAGGCGAACGCCGTCTGCCACATCAGCCAGAAATTCGTGGTGAAGAACGGCGGCGACAGCCAGTCCGAGATCAGGGAGTTGCCGAGCTTGTCCTCCGAGGTCTCGGTGAGCCTGGTCATCTCGATGCGGTCCTGCATCGAGAAGCCCATGGTGGAGACGTCGACCTTGTGCCGGTTGCCGTCGACCAGCCGCGCCTGCGCATGCGTGACGTGCAGCTTGTTGAACATCTCGGTTTCGCTGAGGATGTTCTCGGACGGCTGGGAGGCGCTCGGGATCGTCGACAGCAGGTCCCAGGTGCACTCGTATTGCTCGGTCGTCAGCATGCGCCCGCCGCGCATCGAGTAGGAGCCGTCCGGAAGACGGGCGCCGTCGAGACTGCCGCCATAGGGCAGGCGCTTCTCGAAAAGAGTGATGTCGCGCCCGGCCACGCCGCCGTCGCGGATCATGAATGCTGCGCCTGAAAGAGAACCGATTCCGCCGCCGATGAAATAGGCCTTCATGATATCGACCCGCCATTTAAAGGTTTGAAACAAAATAAGAAAAATGCCGGCAGGTCCGGCCGATCACAGGCCGATGAAAGAACCCGCCGAGGGCCATGTTACCTCGGCGGGATGAAATAGTCGTCAACACGTTGAGATCGTTTGTCCGGGTGCGGCGCAATGTCCCGCGGAGCGGGCCCAACTCCCTCCACCGTCATTGCGAGCGCAGCGAAGCAATCCAGGGCTCGGGTGGGACTCTGGATTGCTTCGCTGCGCTCGCAATGACGCGGTGAAAGTGATGGACGTCAGGAGCAGCGCGGCAGTTTGCTGGCTTCCTCGTCCCGAAACGCATCGACCCTCGCCTCAATGTCCCGCCATGTGCCTTCCGATCTCCGTCAGGTCGGCATCGCTGGCGCGGGTTTCGTAGACCAGCTGGCCATGGAACATCACGACCAGGCGGTCTGACAGTTCGAGCAGCTCGTCGAGATCCTCGCTGACCAAGAGCACGGCGGCGCCGCGGTTGCGGGCGGCCATGATCTCGGCGTGGATCTGCGCCACCGCCGCGAAGTCGAGGCCGAAGCAGGGATTGGCGGCGATCAGCACCTCGACGTCGTGACCGAGCTCGCGCGCCAGCACGGCGCGCTGCACGTTGCCGCCCGACAGCGCCGAGATCGGCGTATCCGGGGTGCGGGTCTTGATCTTGTAGCGGTTGATCTTGGTGGTGGCATCGGCGCGGAACGCTGATTTGTTGAGCCACCAGCCGCCGCGGGCAAACGGCGCGCGGTCGAATTCGCGCAGCGCGATATTGTCGGCCACGCTCATGCCGCCGACGCAGGCGTTCTTCAGCGGCTCCTCGGGCAGCAGCGACATCTTGTGCCGCCGCATCTCCTCGCGGGTCGCGGAATAGGGCGCGCCGGAGACCCTGACGGCGCCGCTCTCGGCCTCGCGCTGGCCCGAGAGCACCTCGACCAGCTGGCGCTGGCCGTTGCCGGAGACGCCGGCGATGCCGACGATCTCGCCGGCGCGGACGGTCAGCGACAGCTCATGTACGGCCGTCCCGCCGGCATCGTCCAGCGCGACCAGTTTTTCGACCTCGAGCTTGACGGTGCCGGCCTCGCCGGTGCGGGCGGGCTGCACCGTCAACTGCTCGGCGCCGATCATCATCCGCGCCATGTCGTCGGGCGTGAGCTCGCTGACCTTGCCGCGGCCGGCGAGCTTGCCGCGCCTGAGGATCGTGACCTCGTCGGCGAACGCCATGACCTCGCGGAATTTGTGCGTGATCATCAGGATGGTCAGCTCGCCGGCCTCGACCATCTTGCGCAGCATGCCCAAGACCTCGTCGGCCTCGCCCGGCGTCAGCACCGAGGTCGGCTCGTCCAGGATCAGGAAGCGCCGCTTCAGATAGAGCTGCTTGAGAATCTCGCATTTCTGCCGCTCGCCGGCGGAGATGTCGGAGACTTTTGCGTCGAGCGGCACGCGGAACGGCATGCGCGACAGGAAGGCTTCCAGCTCCTGCTTCTCGCGCGCCCAGTTCACCACGGCGGGCACGTCGTCACGCGCCAGCACGAGGTTCTCGGCGACCGTCATCGCCGGCACCAGCGTGAAGTGCTGGTAGACCATGCCGAGGCCGAGCGCGTGGGCATCCTTGGGGTTACTGATGGCGCGCTCGCGCTCGGCGATCAGCACGTCGCCTTCGGTCGGGCGGTAGTAGCCCATGATGCATTTGACAAGCGTGGACTTGCCGGCGCCGTTCTCGCCGAGCAGCGCGTGGAACGAGCCGGGCTTCACCTTCAGCTCGACATTGTCGAGCGCGGTGAACGCGCCGAAGCGCATCGTCATCGCGATCGCCTCGACGCCGAACGCGGATGATGGCGTCGGATCCTCGCCGATCATGACAGCGCCTCGATCAGCGCCGCTGAGGTTGCGACCGCGCCGAACACGCCGCCCTGCATCTTGATCATCTTCAGCGCGTGGTCGTGGTTGCCCTTGTCGGTGGCGCCGCAGCAGTCCGACAGCAGCACGCATTCGAAGCCGCGGTCGTTGCCCTCGCGCATCGTGGTGTGGACGCAGACATCGGTGGTGATGCCGGTGAGCACGATGTTCTGGATGCCCTTGAGGCGCAGGATCAGCTCGAGGTCGGTGGCGCAGAACGAGCCCTTTCCAGGCTTGTCGATGATGATCTCGCCGGGCAGGGGCGCGAGTTCAGGGATGATGTCCCAGCCCGGCTCGCCGCGCACCAGGATGCGGCCGCACGGGCCGGGATCGCCGATCCCGGCGCCGATCTGCTGCGAGCGCCAACGCTTGTTGGCGGGCAGGTCCGAGAGGTCGGTGCGGTGGCCCTCGCGGGTGTGGATGATGAGAAAGCCTTGAGCGCGCATCACCGTGAGCAGCTTCTTGATCGGCTCGATCGGGGCGCGGGTGAGAGAGAGGTCGTAGCCCATCTTGTCGACATAGCCGCCGACGCCGCAGAAATCGGTCTGCATGTCGATCACGATCAGCGCGGTGTTCTCAGGGCGCAGATCGCCATTGTAGGGCCAGGCATAGGGCTCGGAGCGGATGGTGCGCTGGGTCATGATTGGGCTCCAATAAAGTTCGAGGCCATCGGTACTTGGCGTTGCGGCGCCGTCTGGGGCCTCATGGTTCGAGACGCGTCGCAAGTGCGACGCTCCTCACCATGAGGGTGGGCATGTCGCCGCGCAGAGACTCCTCATCCTGAGGAGGCCGCCGAAGGCGGCCGTCTCGAAGGATGGCCGCGAAGGAAGTGCCCGCTCCAACGTCTGTCCTCATGGCCAACTGCCTATCACCGCGTGATGGACAGCTCGGCCGGCGCGCCACTGAGCGTGCGCTTCGGCGAGCAGGTGATGATCATGATCAGCAGCGTCAGGATGTAGGGCGCGGCGTTGAACAGATGATAGCCGGAGGTGACGCCGACTGATTGCAGCGCAGGCCCCAGCGCGGCGGCGCCGCCGAAGGCGAGCGAGGCCCACAGGCAGAGCATCGGGTCCCAGCGGGCGAAGATGACGAGCGCGACCGCGGTGATGCCCTGTCCCGACGACAGGCCCTCGTTCCAGCTGCCGGGATAGAACAGCGACAAAAACGAGCCGCCGATGCCGGCGAGGAAGCCGCCGGCCATGGTGGCGCGCAGCCGGATCATCAGCACCGAATGACCCATCGCGCGCGCCGCGTCCGCGCTCTCGCCGGCGGTGCGGATCAGGAGGCCCCAGCGCGTGGTCTTGAAGGCCCAGTAGAGGATTGGCGCCAGCACCACGCCCAGCAGGAACAGCACGTTGATGCGCAACGCGGCGCGGACCTGCGCCACGTCGCTCCACCAGCCGAAATCGATCGCCGGCAATCGCGCCGCGGTCGGCTCGATCAGCGGCTTGCCGAGGAAGAAGGCGAGGCCCGTGCCGAACAGCATCAGCGAGATGCCGACCGCAACGTCGTTGACGCGCGGCAGCGAGCAGATGCCGGCGTGAAGTGCGCCGAGCAGCGCGCCGGTGAGGCCGGCGGCGAGCACCCCGAGCCATGGCGAGCCCGAGAGGTAGGAGATGCCATACGCGCTCATCGCGCCCATCACCAGCGTGCCCTCGAGGCCGAGATTGATGCGGCCGGAGCGCTCGGTGATGCATTCGCCGAGACTGACGAACAGGAACGGCGTGGAGACGCGGATGGCGCCGCCGAGCACCGCGAGCGGGACGGTCCAGAGTCCGATGTTGCCGTCAGCCATGGATCAGGACTTTCCCTTGAGGAAGCCGATGCGTCCGTAGAGCGCGTCGCTCGCCAGCACGGAGATGAAGATGATGCCTTGAAGCACGAACACGGAGGCGTCGGGCAGGCCGAGCCGTCGCTGCAGCAGGCCGCCGGAGGCGTTGATGCCGCCGAGCAGGATCGCAACCGGAATGATCGCCAGCGGATTCTGCCGCGCGAGAAATGCCACCAGGATGCCGGTGAAGCCGTAGCCGACCGCGAGGTTGGCGTTGGTGCGGCCCTGCACGGCGGCGACCTCGACCATGCCGGCGAGGCCCGCGCAGGCGCCCGCGAGGAAGCACACGGTGAGGATCAGTTTGCCGACGGAGAGGCCGACGATTTTGGCGGCGCGGATGTTGCCCCCCGCGACGCGCGCGGCGAAGCCGAAGGTGGTGTGAAAGATCAGAATGTAGGACGCGACCGCCAGGATCAGCCCGAACACCAGGCCCCAATGCACGTCGGTGCCGGGAATGGTGCCGATCATGTTGGCGGCGCCGATCTCGCGGGTCGACGGCTTGTTGAGGCTGGCCGGATCGCGCATCGCGCCTTCGACGAGGTGGTTGAGGATCGCCAGCGCAATGTAGACCAGCAGCAGGCTGGAGATGGTCTCGTTGACCCCGCGATACTGCCGCAAGCCCCCGGACAGCAGAATCCACAAGCCGCCGCCGGTCATGCCGGCGATCACCATCGCGATCTGCACCACGAGCGGCGGCATGCCCTGCAGCGCCAGCGCGGCCGACGTCGCGGCCAAGGCGCCGATCAGAAGCGCGCCTTCGCCGCCGATGATCACCATGCCCAATTGCGCGGGCAGGGCGGTGCACAGCGCCGTCAGGATTAGCGGCGCGGCGCGGCTCAGCGTGTTCTGCCAGGAGAACCAGGTGCCGAACGCGCCGTAATACATGTACCAATAGAGGTCGAGCGGGTTCTTGCCGAACAGCGCGACGAAGATGCCGAACACCAGGAGCGCGGCGACCAGCGCCGCGCCCGGGATCAGGATGTACTCGATTTCAGTGCCCCAGCGTTGCAGGAAGCCTGCATCGGCGGCCGGCGCGATGGCGGCCGCATCAACCGGATCGGCCGCCTCTGATGTCATGACGTCGCTCCGATCACGCCCTCGACCAGATAGTCCATCTTCTCGAGCTCCGGATCCTTCTGGCCGCGCTCGGTGCCGGCGGTGATCACGGTGTTGCCCTTGTTGTCCAGCAGCGGACCCTTGAAGATGGTGTAGCCGTCGCCCATGAACTTGGCCTTGATCTCGTCGGCGTGCTTGCGCGCAGCTTCCGGCACCGCCTCGCCATAGGGCGAGATCTTGACCACCTCTTCCTTGAGGCCGCCGCGATAGAAGTTCGGGATGCTCTCGCCGGCCTGGAGCATCTTGACGAACTTCGGATACAGCGCCTCCCAGTTCCACTCGGCACCGGTGAGATATGCCTTCGGCGCCAGCGGCGACTGGTTGACATGATAGCCCGTGACGAAGGCGCCGCGGCGCGCGGCGTTCTCGACCATCGTCTTCGGACCGTCGACATGGCAGGTCAGCACGTCGACGCCCTGGTCGATCAGGCTGTTGGTCGCCTCGGCCTCCTTGACCGGCATCGACCAGTCGCCGGTGAAGATCACCTGGGTGGTGGCCTTGGGGTTGGCGAGCTTGGCGCCGAGCGTGAAGGCGTTGATGTTGCGCAGCACCTGCGGGATCGGTTTTGCCGCGACGAAGCCGAGCTTGCCGCTCTTCGAGGTGTAGCCCGCGACGATGCCGGCGATGTACTGCGCCTCGTCGATATAGCCGAAATAGGAGCCGGCGTTCTTCGGATCCTTCTCGCTCCACAGGCCGCCGCAGTGCTCGAAGCGCAGCTTCGGGTACTTGTTGGCCATCTTGATCATGTGCGGATTGTAGTAGCCGAACGAGGTCGGGAACAGCAGCGTGGCGCCGTCGAGATTGATCATCGACTCGATCGTCTTCTCGACCGCGTCGGTCTCCGGCACCTTCTCCTCTTCGATCACCTTCAGCCCAGGCAGCTTCTTCAGTGCCGCCGCGCCCTGCGCATGCGCCTGATTGTAGCCGTAGTCGTCGCGCGAGCCGACATAGATGAAGCCGATCGTGGTGTCGGCGGCGAAGGCCGGCCGCAGGCCCGCGGCTGCGCCGAGCGTCAGCGCCGCGCCACCCTGCAACAGATGCCGTCGTGAAATCCTGCCAAAGTCCATTGGTGTGCTCCCTCGGCGAGCTCCGGGCTCGCGCCTCTCATCTCGGCTTCACCGGCACGGCGGAGCCTCGGAGGGAGCTTTTCAAGCTTTGTGCCAGGGCCGACCGAGCGGGCAGGAGGGGTAAGTCGCTGAAATACCTCTGATTTGTGAATGGCTTTGATTTGGGCAGCGGAACCGCGCGGCAGAATTCAGCCTATGATTTAATCAATCGACTTCAATTGTATGCAACGAGTTCGGCCGCACGGGACCACCGCCAACCGTTGCGGAGTCGGTCGGCATGGTCCGCTGCGACGACTTGAAAGTTGGGCAAGGTGAGACGTCGCGCAGCCACAGCGCGCCCCATGGCTCCGCTCAGGCCCTACGCGGATGCGCAAGCGCCCCGCGTTTCCACTGCGGCTCTCAGATGCCGAGCAGCCAGACGGCGACGATGGTGCCGATCACCGCGAGCCCGCTGATCGTCCAGCCCGTGACATAGGCGCCGTCGTCTGATCCTGCAGGATCGACCATCGTGTCGCGCCAGCCATCGTCGTGCCAGTGCCCCTGTTGGTACGCCATGCGAACCTCCTCGAGCCTGCCTCCCCATGGAATAAGTCGGACGGCCGGCCCGCGGGTTCAACCCCAGAGCGCAATCTTTCGGTCGTGCACTGCAGCGTGGATCATCGAGATCTGCTCTGGTCAGTCCCGTCAAACGTCCTAAGCTGATGCCGCGTTCCGCGAAGAGAACGAGGAAGTTGCTGGGGTGGCAAGGCCATCCCGTAGCAAGGGAAGGAAGTGCAATCGATGAAGGATTTTGCCGGCAGGATCGCCGTGATCACCGGGGGCGGCACGGGCATGGGCCGCGAGCTCGCGCGCCAGCTCGTCGCCGAAGGCTGCAACGTCGCGATGTGCGACGTCTCAGCGGAGGCCATGGCCGAGACCAGGCGGCTATGCGAAGCGGAGGGATTGCCGCAGGGCCTGCGCGTCACCACCCACGTCGCCGATGTCTCGATCGAGGCCCAGCTGCAGCGCTTCCGCGACGAGCTGATCGAGCAGCAGGCCACCGACAGGATCCATCTGTTGTTCAACAATGCCGGCATCGGCGGCGGCGGCAGCCTGTTCACCAATTCCCGCGAACAGTGGGAGCGCACCTTCAACATCTGCTGGGGCGGCGTCTATCTCGGCGTCCGCACCTTCCTGCCGCTGCTGCTCAAGGCCGACGAGGCCCACATCGTCAACACCTCCAGCGTCAACGGCTTCTGGGCTTCCGTCGGCATGGGTGTGTCGCACACCGCCTACAGCGCCGCGAAATTCGCGGTGAAGGGCTTTACCGAGGCGCTGATCAACGACCTCCGCCTCAACGCGCCGCACATCAAGTGCTCGGTGGTGATGCCCGGCCACATCGGCACCTCGATCGTGTCGAACTCCCGCAAGATGCAAAGCGGCACCGACACCGACGAGCTCAGCGAGACCGAGATCGCGCTCGCCCGCCAGCGCATGACGGGCATGGGCATCGACGTGTCAGCGAAGAGCGACGCCGACATCCAGAACGCCGCCCGCGAACGCGCCCGCAGCTTCCTCGAGGACGCTCCGACGACGGCGGCGCAGGCCGCGAAGATCATCCTCGACGGCGTCAAAGCCGAGCAATGGCGCATCCTCGTCGGCGAGGACGCCAAGCTGCTGGACATGCGCGTGCGGCAGTCGCCGGAGCAGGCGTATGAGCCGGAGTTCTTCCAGCGCTTCGCGCAAGAGGCGGGCTGGAAGCTGGGGTAGGGCAGGTCCATCGGTTTAGTTGGGACAGAATCTCTCGCCCCGAAGACGGTGAGCTCCCCTCCCCCTTGCGGGGAGGGGTCGGGGGTGGGGGTCCACGAGTCGCGCTATCAGTGATGAGACAGACTACCATGGACGGTCGCCAGCAATCATTCGCCCGCCGGATGCGCGCCGAGCCGACCGAGGCCGAGCATGTTCTCTGGCAACGTCTTCGTCACGACATTAAGCTGGCCGGCTCTCACTTCCGCCGTCAGGCCCAGATCGGGCCTTACATCGTCGACTTCGTCAGCCGCAAAGCCAAATTGATCATCGAAGTCGATGGCGGCCAGCATGATTGGAAGCAGGCGGAAGACGCCGCCCGTACAAAAGAAATCGAGGCGCTCGGATATCGCGTTCTTCGCTTCTGGAACAACGAGGTGCTGGGAAATATCGAAGGCGTACTTCACGACATTCAGCGCGCGTGGACCCCCACCCCCGACCCCTCCCCGCAAGGGGGAGGGGAGACGAGAGCGTCGCGCCGTCCCCGCAGAACGCGGCGACCGAGCGAAGCGTGAAGGTGCGCCCCACAACCGATCATGCGTGAGGTTTGCGCCAGACGGTACCTACCTTGACGCCACCCGGTACGCCATCCGCGTATGGCTCGGGCAATACGGCAACCCGTCGATCGGCTTCGACCCGCAGAAGCAGAAATCATCCGCGCCCGGCGTCGAGATCGGCCAGCGACAGCGTTCCTTGGAGAGTTCGAACAGCGAGCAGCCGTTCTCGACGGGACCTGCCGGCGGCTCCTCGACCATGATCGGCGGCGGATCGTTGCTGACGGCGCGCAGGATGCGGCGGCGCAGCTTGGGCACGGGACGGCGCGAACCGTCGCGTGTCGTCTCGGCACGGACCACGCGCCGGCTGTCGCCGCCATTGTCGCGGGTCAGCGCCAGGCGGGAGATCTTGCCGATCACGGCGTTGCGGCTGACGCCGAGTTCGGCGGCGATCTCTCGGCAGGTCAGCCCGGCCTCAAAGTGCTGCTTCAGGGCCTGGAGCCGTTCCTCGGTCCAGGTGGGTTGGGTCTGTCGTTCGGCGGGCATGTGTCGCTTCCAAGTTTGATCCGTCCTGGATCGTCCTGGCCAACGGCTGCACCGAAACTGTTTCCGCGTGGTGTGTCCCTGTTACGCCCGTCCGTTGTCGCGAATCGACAGCAGCCCGTCCTTGATGGCGAGCCGGATGCCTTCTTCGATCAACGTTCTGCAGACACCCGGAACGCTGGTGCCGTGGGTTCCCTGTTTCACGAGCTTTTCGAGATAGCCGATGGTTGCCAGGGCTAGGGTTACGGGGATGCGGTCAGTTTCGGCTTTTTCCGTCGCCATGCCTAAAAGCTAGTCCGTAACCGGTGTACAGAAAAGTAACTTTTTAGACTCTATTAGGAATCCAATAGGTTGTACAGCGGCCTGGGGATAAGTGGTTAAGATATTGAATTTTATGGAAATATGACGAATCTGCGCGGTCGCGACGGTGACTCTCCGCGCGTGCCGCGAGTCCGGGGCCGGAATGGTACGGAGCGGAGCCGGCTGGAGGATTCGCGCGACCCGTCCCGGAAGCTGGCCGGCGCCCGCGTCGCGCGCGCCCTGCGATCCTCTGTTGCCGGTTGTACGCAACGGTTCTGCCGCCGCGCGACACGGCGACCGCCGGCGGCGACAAATTTCGCTGATTCAGAAAATAAAGCTTTCGCTTTTCCGGAAATCATGATCTGATGTCGCCATCCCGCCTCACTCGGAAGGGGCGTTGCGCGCGATCGTCACGACACGCGAGGCGGGGAGCGATGGCCGCGATGGAGCCGCAGCGTGTCCTTGTGATGCGCGGACGAACGGCTCGGCGCGGACGCGAAGTCGCAGCGGCCTGACACCCCGAAGCTGGTGTTACGTTCGCGGCGGCGCTCGAGGCGCCGCGCGGATCATGGTGGCCAACAAGCCGGCGCACCAGGGCGATTGCGTATAAGCGTGAAACCATCGCGCAGGGAAGGCCGGGCGTGTCCGGCTGCACCTGTGGTACCTGCCGCCTGCATTTTTCTCGCAGGCGGGCCGCAGGCGTCAGCCGACGCCTGGCCTTCCCTGCGCCCTCCGATTGATCGAGGGCGAGAGGCTGCAGCATGACCTGGGCAGGATCTGCCGCGGGGCTGCGGAGGCGCGTCTTCGGAAGCTTGCCGCAGCCGTACTACACTAGGAGTGCGAGATGCCGCCCCACCGTCATTGCGAGCGCAGCGAAGCAATCCAGGAATCCTTCCGCGGAAACACTCTGGATTGCATCGCTGCGCTCGCAATGACGGAGGAGAGTTGTGCGTTCCCTTCGATGCTCCGTCTGCAGGATGGACCGCAGGACATGATCTGCAGGGCGGATGGCGGCATCTGGCTCCGCCGACCGGTGTGGGGGGGGGGGGGGGGGGCCGGCCCGCGCCCCGGCGGCGCCCGGCGCCCCCCCCCCCCCCCCCCCCCCACGGCGGTGGGAGGGGCGCCAGCGTGCGTGCCTGACGCCAATGTCACCCGTGCACGACGGCCTTGGCGATCATGCAATGAATGCCCTTGGAGCCGTTGACGGTCTGGGTGACCCGCAGATCGGCGGCGAGGCTGCACAGCGTGTAGGCGTCCTCGCGCGACAGATTGCGCTTCTCGCCCAACAGCACGATCATGTCGCGCAGCGCCCGGACCACGCACTGGTCGAGGTCGGGGTCCATCGCCATCGTCATGTAATGTGTGGCCGTCTCGCCGCGCGGATAGTCGAGCTTGATGTCCTTGCGCAAGGTGAGGCGGAAGCGGCCCTGCAGCGCGGTCTCGATCGCGGTGACGCAGACCTCGCCGTCGCCCTGCACGCCATGGCCGTCGCCGCAGGAGAACAGCGCGCCCGGCACGAACACCGGCAGATAGAGCTTGGCGCCGGCGCCGAGCTCCTTGTTGTCGAGATTGCCGCCCATCGCGCGCGGGATCAGCGAGGTGATGCGGCCCCAGGCCGGCGGCGGCGCTACGCCCATCACGCCGAAGAACGGCGCCAGCGGCAGCTGCAGGCCCCACGGCATCTTGCCGACCATGCGCGTCCGGTCGAGCGGGATGTTCAGGAGCCGGCTCTCATGGAAATCGTCGGGCAGGGTGCCCGCCAGCGGCCGGATCAGATTGTAGCCCCAGTCCTGCCGCAGCTGCACGTCGAGGATGTCGACCTCCAGTACGTCGCCGACCTCGGCGCCATCAACCGCGACAGGCCCGGTCAGGATGTGGCCGGGCACCATGCGCTCGGACCTCGCATGAACCTCGAACAGCTCCGGGGGTACGTAGAATTGGCTGGTATCGGGCAGCACGTCCGGCCCGCCGCTGATGGTGTCGATCGTGACCTCGTCACCGCTGGCGACCGTGAGCACCGGCTTGAGCCGGGATTCGAAGAAGCCCCAATGGCAGGTCTCGGGGCTCGCGTGCAGATGGTGATGGGCCATGGTCCTCTCATTCGTAGCGGTTCGGCCACGAGCATAGCGCATCAGATGGCGTTCGCAGAGAGATGGCGACGCAGGGCTGCCGTCGTGTATGAGGGCGGCCGTGGCCACTCACCCCGCGCCGGAGTCGTGAATGTTTTTTGTGCTGTCGAAGACGCTCGGCCTGCTGGCGCTGCCGACCAATTTCATGATCGCGCTGGGGCTGCTCGGCGCACTCCTGATGCTGACCCGCTTTGCCGTGCTCGGCCGCAGGCTCGTGGTGTCCGCCATGCTGCTGCTGGCCATCGTCGGGCTGACGCCGCTCGGCAGCCTGATGCTGTATCCGCTGGAGAGCCGGTTTCCGAAATGGGATCCGGCCAGGGGCGCGCCGGACGGCATCATCGTGCTGGGCGGGCCGGTCGATTCCGATCTGTCGGCGATGTACGGCATGCCGGTGACGGTGGCTGGCGCGGACCGGGTGATCCAGGCTGCGGTGCTGGCGCGGCGCTATCCGAATGCGAAGATCCTGTTCACCGGCGGCAGCGCCAATCTGATCGCGACCGAGGCCAAGGAGGCCGATGTCGGCGCCGAGATCCTGGAGAGCCTCGGCGTGCCCAAGGAGCGGCTGCTGCTGGAGCGGCAGTCGCGCAACACCTACGAGAACGCGATCTTCTCCAAGGCGATGCTCGCGCCGAAACCCGGCGAGCGCTGGCTGTTGGTCACATCGGCCTATCACATGCCGCGCTCCGTCGGGCTATTCCGCAAAGCGGGCTTCCCGGTCGAGCCCTATCCGGTGGATTGGCGCGTCGGCCGCGTGCTCGATGTCGACGGCGTCTCGCTGCTCGGCCTGCGGCGCGCCGACATTGCGGTGCGCGAATGGGTCGGGCTGCTGGCCTACCGCCTGCGCGGCCGCACCGACGATCTGTTTCCGGGACCGACCTAAGTCGTCGTCCTGCCGAAGCCGGCTGCCTTCGCCGCCAGATCGCCACGCACGCGCGCGACGACCGGCTCGAAGCGGCAGCTGGCATCCTGCCGGAACAGCCGCACGCTCGGATACCATGGGCTGTCGTCGCGGTCCCTGAGCCAGCGCCAGTCGCCGAGATGAGGCAGCATGATCCAGGTCGGACGTCCGAGCGTCGCGGCGAGATGCGCGGCGCTGGTGCAGACGGTGACGACCACGTCGAGACGGGAGATGAGGGCCGCGGTGTCGGCGAAGTCGGTCAGCTCGGCGGTGAAATCGCGGATGCGGGTCTGCTGCGCGAGCATCGCCCGGTCCGCGGGCCGCAGCTCTTTTTGCAGGCTGATGAAGTCAGCCTCGACATCGAGCAGCGGCAGCAGCGTCGCAAGCGGCATCGAACGGTTGCCGTCATTGGCCTGGTGCGGGTTGCCGGACCAGACGAGACCGACGCGCAGCCGGTCATGCGAACCGAGCCGCTGCTCCCAGGCCGCGACGCGATCGGCCGGCAGCGGCGGCAGGTAGCTGGCCGACGGGATGGTGGCGAGCGTGGTGCCGAAGGCGAGCGGCAGGCTCATGATCGGACAATGCATGTCGAACGTAGGGCGCTGCAGGTCCGGCGCGAAGGCGAGGCATTGCGCGACGCCCGCGATCCCCGTCATCAGCCGCCGCAGCGGCTCGCGCACGACCAGGATCACCCTGGCGCCGCGCGCCGCGACCATGGGCAGATAGCGCGCGAACTGGATGTTGTCGCCGTAGCCTTCGTCCTCCTCGATCAGGACGGTCTTGCCGGCGATATCCTCCTGGCCCAGCCATTTCGGCTGGGCGAAACGCGGATAGTCAGGCGAGAAATCCGGCATGTTCCAGCGCGCCTCGCGGCGGCCCCAGCCGGCGGCGTAGTCGCCGCATTGCAGCTCGATATGGGCGAGCTGCCAGGCAGCCTTGGCATTGCCGGGCTCGATCGCGAGGATCTCGCGATAGACCGCAGCCGCCGCCTCGAAGCGCAGCCCTTGCAGCAGCGCAAAGCCCTTGTTGTGCAGCACGTCGACGAAGCCCGGCCGCAACGCCAGCGCCTTGTCGAACCAGGACAGCGCCTCATCGAAGCGGCGGAGACAGACCAGCGCGTCACCGAGATTGTTGCAGACCAGCGGATCAGCCGGCGCCAGCGCTTGCGCGCGTTCGCAATCCACCAGGTAATCATCGTAGCGCTTCAGCTCGCGGAACGACTTGGCGCGTCTCTGCAACGTTTGCAGGTCGTCCGGCTGCGCGGTCAGGCACACCGTGAAAGCCTGGATGGCCTCGTCATGTCGCTGCTGCTGTTGCAGGAGCAGGCCGCTCTGGAAGGCCGCCTCGCGATGCGCGGGATTGATCGTCAGGGCGTGCTGGTAGCTCAGCAGCGCCTCTGCTCCCCGATCGAGCGCCAGCAGCACGCCGCCGAGATGCTTCCACAATTCGGCGTCGTCGGGCTTGAGCTGGATCGCCTTGTCGAACACGGCGAACGCATCATCGAGCCGGCCCATCTGCTTCAGGGTGAAGCCGAGGGTGGTGAGATAATCGATCTTCGGCATCTGCCGGATGGCACGGGACAGCCATGCCACCGCGTGGTCATGCTGCCGCGACTGCAGCGACACGAGGCCCATCAGATAGAGGCTGTCGGCATGGTTCGGATCCGCGGCCAGCGCCTGCTCGCAGCAGACCTGCGCATCGAGCAGACGGCCTGCGCCGAGGTGATGCATGCCAGCCTCGTAGAGCGCGGCCGGCGACAGCGGCGGCGCCGTTCCCGGGCCGGCCGTCGCGCTTTTGGCGCCTGTCTTCCGGTCGCTGCGGCTCATCGCTGGATCCTGTCCGAGAATCCAAAATTCATAAGTGATTCCCGTGATATCGAGAAGGATCATGGTACGGCGTGCGAGCCGGGGCGGCGGAAGGGCTGGCCTCCCGGGCCGCGAGCGTCTAACAAGCGCCGCGAAGTCGAACCACGCCTCGCGAGGCCAGACACCGCAGGCTTCGACCGTGCGGCAAAGAGGGAGCGCCATATGCAGCAGACGAACGCCTCCGAACGGCTCGACCTGGCGGCGATGGTCGCCGACCTCAACGCTCTGCTGCGGTTGAAGACGACCGTCATCGGCATCAAGATGTTCGCCCGTGTCGAGGACATGGAGACCGTGGAGAAGATCCGCCGCCCGAACGCCGTGCACACCACCGATCAGATCGTCAGCATGGCCTCACGCCTCGGCTGGACCGTCGGCATCACCGGTGACGATCTGGTCGGCGCGCAATGCCGCGCTGTGATCGGGCTCGGCCCGCAGGACGACACTTGGCTGAAGGGCGAGAACTATGTCGGGATCTGGCACGGCACGGCCGAGGACGCCCGCAAGCGGCAGGAGGCGCTCGATGTCGTGCCGTTCGGCCGCTACCAGGCGATGGCGGTGAGCCCGCTTTCAAGCGGGCGGCTCGATCCGCCGGACATCTGTCTCGTCTATGCGACGCCGGGGCAGATGATCATCCTGATCAACGGCCTGCAATATGTCGGCTACAAGAAGTTCGAATGGGGCGTCGTCGGCGAGACGGCGTGTGCGGATTCCTGGGGGCGGGCGCTCAAGACGGGTGAACCGAGCCTGTCGCTGCCATGCTTCGCCGAGCGCCGCTATGGCGGCGTGCCGGACGAGGAAATGCTGATGGCGCTGAAGCCCGCGGATCTCGCCAAGGCGATCGCCGGCATGAAGCAGCTCGCCAAGAACGGCCTGCGCTATCCGATCGCGCCTTATGGCATCCAGAACGACGTGCGTGCGGGCATGAGCGTGTCGTATGGGAAGAAATGACATGTTCCGTCATTGCGAGCGAAGCAATCCAGGGCTGTGGACGCGACTCTGGATTGCTTCGTCGCTTCGCTCCTCGCAATGACGGAGAATCAAAACTGCAGCGGATCGCTAGGGAACAAGAATGACGTCATCCAAATTCGACCTCGTCGTCTACGGCGCCACCGGATTCACCGGCAAGCTCGTGGCCGAATATCTCGTCGCGCAATATCGCGGCGACACCTCGCTGCGCTGGGCGATGGCCGGTCGCAGCCTCGACAAGCTCGCGTCGGTGCGCGATGCGATCGGCGCGCCCGCCGATACGCCGCTGATCGCGGCCGATGCCTCGGATCCGGCGTCGCTGAAGGCCATGGTGGCGCAGACCAAGCTGGTGCTGACCACCGTCGGTCCCTATCAGCTCTATGGCAACGAGCTGGTCGCGGCCTGCGCCGAGACCGGCACCGACTATGTCGACCTCTGCGGCGAGCCGGTGTGGATGCGGCAGATGATCGACAGGCATCAGGCAACCGCCGAGCGGAGCGGCGCGCGCATCGTGTTCTCCTGCGGCTTCGATTCCGTGCCGTTCGAACTCGGCGTCTACTTCGTGCAGCAGCAGGCCAGGAAGGTGTTCGGGGCGGCGGCGGCGCGCGTGAAGGGCCGCGTCCGCGGCATGAGCGGCACCTTGTCGGGCGGCACAGCGGCGAGCGCCAAGGCGACGTTCGATGCGGTGGCCCAGGATCTCAGCCTCGTCGCGATCCTCAAGGATTCGTTCGCGCTGACGCCGGGCTTCAAGGGGCCGAAGCAGCCATCCGGCAACAAGCCGCTCTACGAGGAGGACCTGCAGTCCTGGGCGGCGCCGTTCATGATGGCGCTGATCAACACCCGCAACGTCCATCGCTCCAACATGCTGATGGGTTTTCCGTACGGCCAGGACTTCGTCTACGACGAGATGGTGCTGACCGGGGCCGGTGAGAAGGGCGAAGCCAACGCCAAGAAGGTGATGGCGGCGAATGCCGAGAAGACCGGTCCGAGCGCGCCGAAGCCGGGCGAGGGGCCGTCGAAGGAGGAGCGCGAAAAGGGCTACTACAATCTCCTCTTCGTTGCGATCGCACCCGACGGCCGCCAGGTCCGCGCGTCCGTGAAGGGCGACCGCGATCCCGGCTACGGCTCGACCTCGAAGATGATCAGCGAATGCGCGATAGGCCTGCTGCGCGAAGGTGCTGGCGTGAAGCCCGGCTTCTGGACGCCGGGGGCCGCGCTCGGCGACAGCCTGATCAAGCGTCTGGTCGATCACGCCGGCTTGACGTTCTCGGTGGAGGATTAGGAGGCGGCGCCAGACCGATCGCGGCGGATCCGCTCGCCACAGCCTGGCGGACGCTGATCCGCCTCGATCTCTAGGAAGCGAGAATGACGTCACCCAAATTCGACATCATCATCTATGGCGCGACCGGGTTCACGGGGCAGCTCGTGGCGGAATATCTGGCCATGCAATATCGCGGCGATGCTTCGTTGCGCTGGGCGATGGCTGGCCGGAGCCTCGCCAAGCTCGCCGCAGTCCGCGATGCGATTGGCGCACCCGTTGATACGCCGCTGATCGTCGCTGACTCCAGCGATCCCGCATCCATTCGCGCGATGGTCGGTCAGGCGAGGCTCGTGCTGACGACCGTCGGTCCGTATCAGCTCTACGGCACGGAGGTGCTCGACGCCTGTGTGGCGTCCGGCACGGACTATGTCGATCTCTGCGGCGAGCCGATCTGGATGCACCAGATGATCGGCAGGCATCAGGCCGACGCGGAAAACAGTGGCGCACGCATTCTCTTCTCCTGCGGTTTCGATTCCGTGCCGTTCGAGCTCGGCGTCTACGTCGTCCAGCAGCAGGCAAAGAGGGAGTTCGGTGCACCGGCGGCGCGGGTGAAGGGCCGGATACGCGGCATGAGCGGCTCGCTTTCAGGCGGCACCGCTGCCAGCGCCAAGGCGACGGCCGCCGCGCTCACCAGCGATTTGAGCCTGGTTGCCGTCATGAAGGATCCGTTCGCATTGACCCCCGGCTTCAAGGGGCCGAAGCAGCCGCCCGGCAACCGGCCGCTCTACGAAGAGGATTTCAAATCATGGGCTGCGCCGTTCGCCATGGCGCTGGTCAACACGCGCAACGCCCATCGCTCCAACATGCTGATGGGTTTTCCTTACGGCCAAGACTTTATCTACGACGAGATGGTGCTGACCGGCGACGGCGAGCAGGGACAGGCGAACGCCAAGCTGGTGATGGCGGCAAACGCCGAGAAGACCGGTCCGAATGCGCCCAAGGTCGGCCAGGGACCGTCGAAGGACGCGCTCGACAACGGATATTTCGACCTGTTGTACGTCGCCTCGTGTCCTGACGGACGGCGTGTTTCCGCGTCCGTGAAGGGAACAGGCGATCCCGGTTACGGTCTCACGGCCAGGATGATCAGCGAATGCGCGATCGGACTGCTGCGCGATGGCGCCGATGTGACAGGCGGGTTCTGGACGCCGGGCGCTGCGCTCGGCGATAGCCTGATCAAGCGGCTGGTCGATCATGCCGGTCTGACGTTCACGGTGGAGGATTAGGAGCGAGGCTGTGACAGGGCGATCGCAGTGGCTCGGCTCGCCTCGGCCTGGTGGGCACGCGTGGCGGCAATCATGCCCCACATCGTCCCGAGCATCAGGAAGAAGTGCCTCCAGTGGTCGGTGTCGATGATGAAGCTTTCGCCGACGGTGCCGAGGAAGGCGGAGAAGACCGCGATGTAGGTCCGCTGCCACGGCACCTGCGCAAACAGGTAGCGGAAGCCGAGGATGACGGTGGTGAAGACGAGGGCGGGATAGCAGATGCCGGACACCCAGCCGCCCGACATGAAGGCGTTCAGATAGGAGTTGTGGGTGTCCTCGGGGAAGTAGTTGTGGAACTGCAGCGGTCCGATCCCGAACGGCAGGTCGAGCGCCATGTCGGCGCCCAGGATGTGGCGGCCGAACCGGCCGAACCGGCCCTCGTCATAGCTCTGGTCGAAGCTCGCCCGCTGCTTGAACATGTCGGCGATGGAGTCGATGGAGAGCAGAACGCCGATCAGGACGAGGCCGGCGACCGCCGCGGCCAGCGTCATGACGATGATGCGGGAGCGTTCGCGGGGCGACGTGCTGGTCAACACCATCAGCGCGAGCATGAAAGCGGCCGTCAGGACGAGACCGCCCCAGGCCGCGCGCGAGAAGGCAAGCAGGATGGCGAGCGCCATCATGCCAAGCGCGAAGCTGGCCCGCAGCGTCGCGGCGAGGCGGGCGGTGACGACGTTCTGCAGCGCGAGCAGCGCCGGCAGGATCAGGAACGCGCCGAGCACGTTCGGGTCCTTGAAGGTACCGCGTGCGCGTCCATACAGCGTGAGGAGATCATAGCCACCGGGCACCAGGTGGAAGTAGCCGGCGACGCCTGCGAGCGCCGCGATCGCGCCGCCCATGACGAGACCGCGCCGGAGCATGTCGAGCCGCGCCGCGGTGTCCTCCGAGGTCACCATAGCGAGGAACAGCGCCGTGACAGCCATGTACCACGAGGTCGCGATCCAGGTTGCGATCTTGGAATCATCAAGCAGCGGAACGGCGCTGATCGTATAGCCGAGATTGACGAGGAACAGCAGCAGCAGAAGAGGGAGGAACACCAGGCGGAGCCTGAGGCCAGTCGCAATGAAGACCGCGGCAGAGGCGAGCGTCACGAGCTCATATGGGCTCGGTTCGATGAAGACGATCGCGCCGGAGGCTCCGACCAGCCATACCAGCGCGCGCTGCAGCGCGACGACGCCCGGAGGGGCGATCGGCTGCGACGCGAACTCTTCGGCTGCCGCCGTCATGGCCATCACGAACTCACACTCATACGCAACGCGTGGCGGGACCGGCCTTACAAATCCACGGAGCGGGCTCGCGCCCGTTCCGGATCCCCGACGTCAATAGGCGTTCTCGCTCTTGGTCATCAGCGCCAGCGGCGTCTTGAGCAGGATGTAGAGGTCGAACAGCACGGACCAGTTCTCGATGTAATAGAGATCGAACTCGACGCGCTTCTGGATCTTCTCCTCGTTGTCGATCTCGCCACGCCAGCCGTTGATCTGCGCCCAGCCGGTGATTCCCGGCTTGACGCGGTGACGGGCGAAGTAGCCGTCGACCGCCTCGTCGAACATCCGGTTCTGCAGCTTGCCCTGGACGGCATGCGGCCGCGGACCGACCAGCGACAAATTGCCCTTGAAGACGACGTTGAACAGCTGCGGCAGCTCGTCGAGGCTGGTCTTGCGGATGAAGCGGCCGATGCGGGTGACGCGGGGATCGTTCTTGGTGACGACCTTGGAGGCCGTGGGATCGGCCTGATGGTGGTAGAGCGAGCGGAACTTGAAGACGTCGATGCGCTCGTTGTTGAAGCCGAACCGCTTTTGCCGGAACAGCACCGGACCGGGACTGTCGAGCTTGATCGCGAGCGCGACCAGCGCCATCACCGGCATCGCAAGCAGCAGGATCAGGCCGCCGACCAGCCGGTCGAACATCCACTTCAGAACCAGGTCCCAATCGGTGATGGGCGCCTCGAACACGTCGAGCGTCGGAACCGCGCCGAGATAGGAATAGGAGCGGGGCCGAAATCGCAGCTTGTTGGTGTGGGCCGAGAGGCGGATGTCGACCGGCAGCACCCACAGCTTCTTCAGCATGTCGAGGATGCGTGTCTCAGCCGAGATCGGCAGGGCGAACAGCACCAGGTCGATGCGGGTGCGGCGGGCAAACTCGATGATGTCGTCGACCTTGCCGAGCTTCGGCGCGCCCGCACAGGTCTCGAGCGAGCGGGAGTCGTTGCGGTCGTCGAACACGCCGAGGATCTCGATCTCGGAATCGTCCTGTGCCTTCAGCGCGCGCACGAGATCCTCGCCGCTCTGGTCGGCACCGACAATGATGGTCCGGCGATCGAGCCGCCCCTGTTTGGCCCAGCTGCGGATCAGGCTGCGCAGCACGACGCGGCTCGCGATCAATGCCCCGAGCCCAACGAAGAAGAACGCCGCAAGCCACAGCCGCGAGACCTCGCTGCCGATCTTGGCGAAGAAGGACAGGCCGATGAACAGCAGGAACACGAAGCAATAGGACGAGATCATCCGGGTCATCTGCCGCACCTGGGCGCGGAAGATCTGGAGCTGATAGATGTCGGCTGCCTGGAAGCACACCACGGTACTGACTGCCAGGCCGACGATGGCAACGAGATACTCCCAATGGAAGCCGCTCAGCGGTACGACGTAGCCGAAATAGATGGCGCTGCCGACGACGCTCAGCAGCACGAAGTCCGCAATCCGGACGATGCCGGCAAGGACGATCGGAGAATAGGCGCGGTGGACCTTCTGATTGGCGACGGCCTGCGCAGCCGGCGAGAGGCGGCGACGCCGTTCAACGGCCGGCTGGCCGGCCCCGGCGGTCGACGCGGCCGAGGCCGCAGCAGCATCCAACATCGAGCGAGCGTTGATTGGTTCCACGGTCGTACAAGCCCGGATTATGTTTGTTAGTATTTGTGGTCATGTAAGCGCCGATAGCGCCGGGGGAAATTCCCCACCGGCGGGATTAAGGGGCAAATCGGAAGAAACGGTTAGCGATAGTAAATGAGGTCAGGTCTTGGTAAACGCTTCGCGGTAGCTGTCGAGCACGCCCTCGACCATGGCCTTCTGCGAAAAGTGCTGGAAGACGCGCTCGCGCAGCGCCTTGGCGCGAAGCTGCGCGGTGGCGGGATCGTCGAGCGCGGCTGCGATGGCGTCGGCCAGCGCGCCGACATTGCTGGGCGCAAACAGCGCCTCGCCATGCGGGCCGAAGATCTCAGGGATGCCGCCGATTCTCGCCGCGATCATCGGCACTCCCGCGGCTCCAGCTTCGATCACGACGTAGGGCATGGAGTCGCCACGCGAGGGAACGACGAGCAGGCGTCCCTTGGCAAAGCCGTCACGCGCCTTCACGTGTCCGATGAAGCGGACCGCGGACGCAAGACCAAGACGGTCGACCTGGGCCTTGAGGCTGGACATCTCTTCGCCATCGCCGCCGAGCGTGAGCGTCAGCGCCCGGCCTTTGGCGCGCAATTGTGCCACGGCGTCGATCAGCAGGTCGGCGCCCTTGATATGCCTGAACTCGCCGACATAGGCGAGGTCGGTCTGATCCTCGGCGCGGGCCACGGGATCGAATTCGCTGGCCGTCACGCCGTTGAAGACGCAATGGACCAGGCCCTGGGGATGGCCGATCATGCGCTCATAGGTATCGCGGGCGAACACGCTTTCGAACAGGAACAGCTCGGTCCGGTTCATCAGCGCGCGTTCGAGGCGACCGTAGAGGGCGCCTTTCAGCGTGTTGCGCGGATAGTGCAGCGAGCCGCCGTGGGGCGTGTAGATCCGGATGGTTCCGGGCCGGTGGGGAAGCATGCGGACGAAGGCGCCGGCCTTGGCGCCGTGGCCGTGCAGAACGTCCGGATCGAGCGCATGCGCCAGGCGATAGAACCGGCTCAGCGCCAAGACGTCGGTCGGCCAGGGCTCGCGATGAATGGCAATTCGATGGACGCCGAGCGTCAATCGAGGCGCGATCTGCGCCAGCGCCGCATCCGCGCGTTCGCCACCTGTCAGGCTATCAGCAACGATGCCGACGTCGTGCCCACGATCGACCTGGCCGTTTGCAAGGTCGAGAATGTGCCGAAATATGCCGCCGACCGGAGCTCTCACCGCATGGAGGATTTTGAGCGGCCTGTCCGGCGATGGCGTCACGTCGCGGTGATCCTCATCGTCGGCTTGTACCTGCGTGGGCCAGGCGCCGCTGCGCGAGCTGATCTGACGACTGGCAGATAAAGGGAGCACGGCGTTTCTCGCGCAATTTCCTTCGATGATAGATCTGGATAGATCGTTGATGGTTAACAAAGCTTCACTTCGCATCGCGCCAAACTGGTTCGTTTGAAAATAGTGACGGAAGTCTCTTCCTATTACGCTCCGATGCGTGCCGAGCCTTATTGCGCAACTGCCGGAACGCAATGCGCTTCGATTAACCGGTCGGCAACCTTAATAGAGTGTAATCGTACCACGTAGGGTAGCAGTTTGGCGTGGGTCGCGGGAGTGGATGATGCGGTTGGCGTTCTGGCGTGCCAGCAAGAAGGTTCGGGCTGACAAGGCGTCCGCGCCATCGAAGGTGAGCGTGCCTCTAGCGGCAGATCCTGTGGCGCCCGGCGATCTCGATATCCGGCTGGTCGGTCGGGCGCTGGCGCGGAAGCGCGGTTTCATTCTGCTGCCGACGCTGCTTGCGCTGGCCCTGGCGGTGACGGCGGTCAACATGATCACGCCGCGCTACAAATCCGAAGCGCGCATCCTGATCGATGGCCGCGAGAACGTGTTCCTGCGTCCGAACAATGAGCGCATCGAGGAGCGCGCTGCGCTCGATCCCGAGGCGGTTACGAGCCAGGTGCAGCTGGTGCTGTCGCGCGATCTCGCGCGGGACATCATCAGGACCAACAAGCTTGGCGAGCTGCCGGAGTTCGATCCCGTGTTGCGCGGGGTATCGCCGTTGAAGTCGATTGCCGCGATGATCGGGCTGGTCAAGGATCCGCTCGCCATGAGCCCGGACGAGCGCGTCATGGACGCGTATTATGAGCGCCTGACCGTCTACGCCGTGGACAAGTCGCGCGTGCTGGTCGTCGAATTCCAGTCGCAGGATCCGGCGCTCGCCGCCAAGGTCGCGAACTCGATCGCGGACGGCTATCTCGTCGTCCAGCAGAATGCCCGTCAGGCACAGGCGAAGTCGGCGAGCCAGTGGCTGGCCGGGGAGATCCAGAGCTTGCGCAAGAAGGTCGAGGAGGCGGAATCCAGGGTCGAGGAATTTCGGTCGAAATCGAACTCCTTCATGGGGACCAACAACACCTCGCTGTCCAACCAGCAGATGGGGGAGGTCAACACCCAGCTCAACAACGCGCGCGCGTTGAAATCGGATGCCGAGACCAAGGCGCGGCTGATCCGCGAGATGCTGCAGAGCGGGCAGCCGATCGAGGCATCCGAGGTGGTCAATTCCGAGCTGATGCGGCGGTTGTCGGAGCAGCGCGTGAACCTGCGCGCGCAGCTGGCGGAGCAGTCGTCGACGCTGCTGGACAACCATCCGCGCATCAAGGAGCTGAAGGCGCAGCTGGCTGATCTCGATCGCCAGATCCGCGACGAGGCTGGAAAGATTTCGCGCTCGCTCGACAGCGATGCGCGCATCGCGGAGGGGCGGGTGCAGATGCTGAGCCAGAGCCTCGACCAGGCCAAGAAGCAGGCCACGTCCACCAACGGCCAGGACGTCCAGCTGCGGGCGCTGGAGCGCGATGCCAAGTCGCAGCGTGATCTGCTGGAATCCTATCTTGCCAAATACCGCGAGGCCAACACCCGTGAGTCGCTGGATACGCCGCCGGCGGAGGGGCGGATCATTTCGCGGGCGGTGGTGTCGAATACGCCAGCTTACCCGAAGAAGCTGCCGATCGTGCTGATCGCCACGCTGGCCACCTTGATGCTCACCTCCGGTGTGGTCATCACCGGCGAGCTGCTGCGACTCACCGCGCCTCGCGCCGCCAACCCGACGCCGGTCGCTCCCGTCGTTGCCGCGACGGCGCCGGCAGGGCGGGTCGAGCCGGTGATGGCCGCTCCTGCACACCCGGTCTCTGCCGCACCAGTGATCACAGCGCCGGCGCCCATCGCGTCTCCCGTGGTCGCTCAAGTCGTCACCCCGTCGTCCACGCCTGTCACGCCGCCGCCCGCCGCGGTTTCGCCGCCGGCCCCGCCGGCACCCGAGCCGGTCAAGCCTGCGCCGCTGCCCCTGAGCGAGATCGAGCAGCTCGCCGCCGGCCTGCTTGCCGCGGGCGAGGGCGCCCGCAAGGTCACCGTGCTCGGCACGGCCGGTGGCGAGGCGGTCACCACCACGGCGTTGACGCTCGCCCGCGCCATGGCCCAGCAGCAGGCTCGCGTGGTGCTCGTCGACCTCGCCGGCAGCCCGCAGCTGCTGGCCGGCCTCTCGGTCGATCCGGCCGCCCCCGGCCTGATCGAGCTGATGCTCGGCGAAGCGTCGTTTGCCGCGATCATCACCAAGGACCGCGGCTCGCGGCTGCATCTCGTCAATGCCGGCCGTCCCGGCGCCGATCGCAATCAGCTGCAGTCGCCGCGGCTCGGGCTCGCGATCGACGCGCTGCTGCGGGTCTACGACCACGTGCTGCTCGACGCCGGCAACGCCTCCGACCTGCCGGCCGAGCTCCTGACCGCGGGCGCGCGCGCCGTCGTGGTGCCCGATCCGGCGATGTCTGCCGACGCGCGCGGCCAGATGAGCGAGCAGCTGCGCGAAGTCGGCTTCGGTGCCGTCACGATGCTGAAGACGCCGGCCGGGGGCGCCAACCGCAATCAGCCGACCTCGCGCGGCGTCGCCGCCTAATCGTCGTCCGTCTCGCTCCTGGCCGCGCCGGCCCGCGGCTGCAGCGCGCCGCGCAGCCGTTGCGCGAGACGAAACAGCGCCGGGCTGTGCTTCACCGCATGCTTGGCCCGCCCGACCGCGGCCATCGCCGTCGCAGCCGCGCGGCCGCGCATCGTGAGCGGCACGAAGCTGTCGAACACCGGCTCGTCGTCCTTGCAGAACATCCGCTTGTAGTCGTCCGAGCCGATGCCGAGATCGAGCGCGCGAAAATCCTGTTTTGCGTAGTGATCGATGATCGAGCGCATCAGGATCAGCCCGGGGCTCCAGCGGGCGTTGTCCGACAGCGTGTAGGTGTTGAACATCATCGAGAAGCGATCGCCGTCGGCGACACCCGCAAACAATGCGATGATCTCGGCCTCGCAGCGCAGCGCGTGGATCTCGATCACGCGGCGCCCGCAGCCGAGCTCGGCCATGCAGGCGTGCCGCACGAAGTTTTCGACGCCGGGCTCGGCGAACACGTTCGGCAGCTTCTGCTCGGCCATCCGCACCGGCTTGGTCCGGAAGAACCAGTCGAGCAGCTCGGTGATCTCGGCGTCGCTGCGCGCGATCATGTAGCGATAACCGGGCAGCGCCTGCAGCTTCTTTTCCTTGCTCTTCAGCCGCTTGCGGAACGAGTTCGACAGCAGCGCCGTCGGCGCGGCGCCCGGCGGCATCAGCAGCACCGGGCAGTCGTTCACCGAGGGCTGGTGCGGCCATTGTGCGAAGGGATTGTCCATGTCGCGCCAGCGCGCGGGCTGCTGGGTCAAGGCGAGGGCATCGGCGCCGCCATGCAGGCGCAGCCCGGTGAGGAGGGCGTCGAGATCACCGCTGCCCGCCCGCGCCGCGAAGTCCCGGTCCATCAGCGGCATGTTGAAGGTGGTGTGCTTGCCGCCCATGAAGCTGGCGATGCGAACGCCGAAGGCGTGTCGCAATGTCAGCGGCAGCAGCGCCAGCGGCCGCTGCTCGGCGTCGCGCGCAACGACGATGAACGGCGTCGCATGGTCGCGGGCGCCGATCTCGCGCTGCCAGGCGCCGAGCAGGTCGAAGCGCTGATAGGGCGTCGAGACATGCTCCGGGGCTTCGAGTGCGCGCCAGACCGGATCGGCTGCGGCGAGATCGGAGACGATGTCGACGCGAGCGATACCCGACGTCCGCCGCTGCGCAGGCGCCTGCGCCGTCCGGCTCTCGATCACGGCGGCCATGGTCATCGCGCAACCTGCGTTGTCGTGTTGGAATTTTGTTGCTCTGGGTCGGCAGACCCTCGCAAAGAAGTCTCAACAAAAGGTAATGGCAATCGCATCGTCCCAAATCGGGAAAGACGTCAGCAAAAGACCTGTTCAAATCGGCTCGAGCCACGCGATCTTAAGGGTGGATGACCTTAAAGATCAGGTGTCGGCGACAGGCGCGCGATCGCGCCATCGTCGATCAACATCAGGTGGGCGCGGACGGCTTCGTTTCAAGTGGGTTTTGCGGAAGGGGCGCGGGATTTGTCGTCGGACAACAGCTGGCTGAGGAGCGCCCGGCTCGAGCTGGCCTATTTCACGGGCCGCACGCTCACGGCTTCGCGCGCCACCCGCGGCGCCGGCGCCATCCTGCGCTTCGAGCGGGTGCGGCCGCGCCGCAAGGCGGCGTTCCAGCCGCTCAAGCAGGCCGAGATCACGCCGCGCTTTCTCGACCAGGTGATCCGCGCGCTGAAGCGCTGGGGTTATGACATCGTCTCGCTCGACGAGGCCTGCGCCCGCGCCGTGCGGCTCGCCGATCACCGCCGCTTCGCCTGCCTGACCTTCGACGGCGGCGCGAAGGACCTGATCACGCATGCCTATCCGGTGCTGGCCCGCCATGGCGTGCCGTTCACGGTGTACCTGCCCAGCGCATTTCCGGACGGGCTCGGCGAAGCCTGGTGGCTCGGCCTCGAAGCGGTGATCGCGCGCGAGGCCCGCATCAGCCTCGTGATCGATCATCGCGAGCAGCGCTTTTCCGTGTTCAAGCCGGCGGAAAAATACGAGCTGTTCGCGTATCTCTCGGGCTGGCTGCGCAGGCTGCCGGCGGCCGAGCTGTCGGTCGCGATCCGCGACCTCTGCTCGCGCCATGCGATCGATCTCGCCGCATTGACGCGCGAAGCGTCGCTGGACTGGGCCGACATCGCGCGCCTCGCGGCGGACCCGAACGTCACCATCGGCAGCGCCACCGTGCATCATCCTGTGCTCGCCAATCTCAGGGATTCCGACGCAGAGCGCGAGATCGCGATGGGCAAGGCCGTGCTCGAGACCGCGCTGCGCCGGCCGGTCCGGCACCTGGCGTATCCGTTCGGCGACCGCGAGTCGTTCCGCCGCAGCGATGTCGTGCTCGCCGAGCAGGCGGGCTTCGTCAGCGCCGCCACGGCGATCTCTGGCGTCGTGCAGAGCGAAGGCCGCACCCATCTGCACATGCTGCCGCGCATCGCCTGGGATGGCCGCTCGCGCTCGCTGCGCGCCTTGAAGGTGCTGATGGCCGGGGTGACCCTGCCCAAGGCGAAGGCCGCGCCGCGGCCTAAGCTCGATCTCGGCTGATCAGCTCTGCTGCTGCTCCGGATCGGGACGCAGCATCCAGCTCACGATCGGCATCGCCGGCAGCACCCAGCCCATCCCGACCACGACGTAATACACCGCCTGCATCCAGCCGGAATTGGCGATCAGGGGGAATTGCGCCATTACCATGCCCATCATCGACCAGGCGAAAGCGAGCAGGAGCAGCGCGACGGCGCCGAGCAGTTTGCGGGTGCGGATGGTCATGACGGGAATGTCAGCCTGCGTTGGGAGGGCAGCGGCTTGCGCGTGATTTCACCGGGATTATAAGGGCCTGTCGGCCCCGCTTCAATCGAGCGTTCAACTCCATGACTTCAGCGCCATGACCACGGTTCCCGTCACCAAAGATCTCGCCGCGATCCGCATCTGGCTCACAATCGTGGCCGGCCTGATCGCGCTGATGGTGCTGGTCGGCGGCGCCACGCGGCTGACCGAATCCGGGCTGTCGATCGTCGAATGGAAGCCGGTCACCGGCGCCCTGCCGCCGCTGTCGGAACAGGCCTGGTCCGACGCCTTCGCGGCCTACAAGACCATCCCGCAGTACCGGCAGATGAATGCCGGCATGACGCTGCACGACTTCAAGACCATCTTCTGGTGGGAGTGGAGCCACCGGCTGCTCGGCCGCGTCATCGGCATGGTCTATCTGCTGCCGTTCCTGTGGTGCTTGTGGCGCGGCGCCGTGTCCGGGCCGCTTGGCCGCAGGCTGTGGCTGATCTTCGGCCTCGGCGCGCTGCAGGGCGCGGTCGGCTGGTGGATGGTGGCCTCGGGCCTCACCGAGCGCACCGAGGTGGCGCCGGTCCGGCTGGCGACGCATCTCGCGCTCGCGCTTCTGATCTTTGCCGCGATCGTCTGGACCCTGCGCCGGCTGTCGCCGCGCGAGGAGGCCGAGGTGCCGGCGCGGCTGCGGCTGACCGCCTGGGTGCTGGTCGGAATCACCTTCGTGCAGCTCTATCTTGGCGCGCTGGTCGCCGGCCTGCGCGCCGGGCTCGTCTACAACACCTGGCCCGACATCGATGGCGGCCTGATCCCGACGGCGGCCAATCTGTGGATCCATTCGCCGTGGTGGATCAATTTGTTCGAGAACGACCTGACGGTGCAGTTCATGCATCGCATGACCGCCTACACGCTGTTCGCGCTGGCGGCGTGGCACGCCTTCGACGTGATGCGCAGCGGCGCCGGCCGCGCGGTCGTGCGCGGCGCTCACCGGCTGCTCGCCGCCATCCTGGTGCAGGCGGTGCTCGGCATTCTCACCTTGCTGGCGCTGGTTCCGATCTCGCTGGCGCTGCTGCATCAGGGCACGGCGCTCATCGTGCTGACGTTTGCCGTGCTGCAGGCCGAACGGCTGTCGCCGCGGCGCATCGCTACGGTGGCGGTGCCGCAGGCGGCCGTGGCCGCTGGGCAGGCAGGGTAGGGTCTCTCTTCCGTCATTGCGAGGAGCCGAAGGCGACGAAGCAATCCAGAGTCCCGCCCACGACTCTGGATTGCTTCCGCCGTCGCCCTACAGGCTATGGCGGACAAGTCGCTCCGCTCGCAATGACGTGGAGACATCAGTTCTCATCCTCGCGCGCCGTCGCGCCGAGCCATGCCGGTCGTTTCGCCCTCGAAAACGCGAGGGCGCGGGGAAGGCCGGATGCCTGGCCGGCACCCATGGCCCGCGTGCAAAGAAAAACGCACGCGGCGGTCACCACAGGTACGGCCGGAAACACCCGGCCTTCCCCGCGCGATGGTTTTAACGCTTATACGCGATCTCCCCGGGGACCGGCTGTCTTGCCCCCGTCACCTCGCACGATGCGTCGAGCACCGGCACGAGACTTGGCGCCAGCATCGGGGCGCCAGGACCACGCGATTTCGCCGTCCATGACAGGCCGCTCGTCCGCGCGAACTTTCGCCCACGCACGGCCCGCCACGTCCACCGCATTCCCAATCCCACGCAACTGGACGACCCGGAAGCGCCCCTCGGCTGGACAGGAACAGAAAGGGAACGTAAGCTGAGTTGCGTCGTTTGGCAAGCGCGTAATTCGCCAATTCAGAAGTTTCTTCGCTTGGGCTGACCATGCGGTTCGAATTCGATTGGGACCCGGCCAAGGCAGACAGCAATTGGCGCAAGCACGGTGTTGCCTTCGCGCAGGCGATGGGCATCTTCAACGACCCTCTCGCCCTGTCGCGCTTGGACGACGAGTCTGGCGCTGCCGAGGAACGTTGGGTTACGATGGGACGCAACGCCGCCCAAGAGCTGCTGCTGGCCGTTCATACCTATCGGGAGCTGGCGGCAGATCGCGCAGCGATTCGTATCATGTCTGCTCGTCGGCCGACCCGGCGTGAAATCCGCTCCTATGAGAATGGATGATCCGATGAAGAACGAATACGACTTCTCGAACGCCGAGCGCGGCAAGTTCTTCCGCAAGGACGCGCGCGTCGTGCCGCCGGTGCATCTGGAGCCGGACCTGCTCGATCATCTCGCGGGGCTTGCCACCGCGCGCGGCGTCTCTTTGAACGAACTGGTCAACACGTTGCTGAAGGAGGACATTCGCCGCATTGAGGCTACGAAATAACGCCTTGTGCGCGTTGGAGAGACGGGCCTGACAATGACCTTGGCGAGGAACTTCCGAGAGACGGTGCGGGCGCGTGCAAGCCGCGATCCGGAGTTTCGCGAGGCGTTGTTTCAGGACGCCGTGAGTGCACTGCTGCGCCGAGAGGTCGCCGAGGGACGCGCTGGCCTGCGTGCCTATATCAACGCGACCATCGGAATCGAGCGGTTGAGCGTTGTCCTGGGACGGCCGGAGAAGAGCTTGATGCACATGTTCGGACCGTCGGGCAACCCTACGGCGGAGAACCTCCTCGGCGTGATCAGTGCGTTGCAGGCCGAAACCAGCGTTCATCTCGAGGTCCGTGCCGTCGCAGCGCAGTCAAGGTCTATCCCGTAGCATGATGGACCCGGCGCTGCTCTACGAGCCGCCGTTCACGGGCATCACGACCGGCCGGAGCAGCTGTTCGACGAGAGCAGGGTGGTGAATCTGTTCGAGACCATCAAGGCGATCAACGAGAGCGCGATGGCGTAGCGCTCCCGCAATATCCAAGGGCCTTCGTGTTCCAGGCCACTGCAGCGGAGGAGGCTATCTCCGCCGCTGCTGCTGGCCCTGATATCGCGAGTATCAATTGGGCGCATACGCGTCGGGGTCGGGGCTGCTGCTGGGCGTCTTGAACGCGGCGCGCAAGGGGGCCGGCATCGGGTAGTTGAAGTTGACCCCGGTCGGCGGCACCGGCGATTCGAACCACTTCTTGTAGAGCGCCTCGATGGCTGGGCTTTGATAGAGCTCGGCCGTCACCCGATCGGCGATGGCCTTGAACGGCGCGTCGTCCTTGCGCAGCATGATGCCGAACGGTTCGGGCTTGGAGAAGGCGTCGGCGCTGATCGCGTAGGCCGCCGGGTCCTTGGACCGCGCAATGGCGACGGCGAGCTGGACGTCATCGAGCACATAGGCCTGAGCCCGGTCGGTCTCCATCATCAGGAACGCCTCGGCCTGGTCCTTGGCGGGAACGATGGTGATGCCGAGCTTGCGTTCGACATTGACCTTGTTCAGCTGGGCGAGGTTGGTCGATCCGGCGATCGCGACGGCCGTCTTTCCCTTGAGGTCGTCGATCGTCTGGAGCGCGAGCGACTTCTTGGCTGCATAGCGGGTGGCGCTGAGAAAGTGCGTATTGGCAAAGGCCACGAGCTTCTGGCGCTCGGCGTTGTTGGTGGTGGATGCGCACAACAGGTCGATCGTGCCGTTGGTCATCAGCGGGATGCGATTGGAGGACGTCACCGGAACGGTTTCGATCGTGAGGTTGGGCAGCCCGAGCTCCTGTTTGACGGCGTCGGCGATCCGGGCGCAGATGTCGAGCGCGTAGCCCACCGGCTTCTGGTTGCCATCGAGATAGCTGAACGGCACCGACGATTCCTGGAAGCCGATCGAGATCCTGTTCGTCTCCTTGACCTTCTGGAGCGTGCCCGTCAGTTCCTCGGCGCCGGCGGCGTTTGCAGCGAGCGCTGCCGTCAGCAGAAGTCCCCAAATGCGCATCAAAGCCTCTCCTCGCAGCAATCCTCTTCGTGCGTGCAGCATTGCACGCACAGCGGTGATGCAGCCTCGCTGTGTCCGGCCTGGATGAAAAGGGATAAAAGCGCCTTATTTATCATTCCTGGAGGTGATGGATCGCCGCGTCACGGCGCTGCCGCCTATGCCCGCCTAACCTTCGAGCTGACGGCCGAAATCGCAGGTCTGGCGCGCCAGATCGGCGATGGCGGCCGCGAAGGCCGAGGGTCTGTCGTTGCGATACATGGCCGCATAGGGCACGGCCGGAAGCGTCGGCTTGACGGGCAGGATCACCAGCTTCTTCTGCTCGAACAGAGGACGAAAACAGCGTTGCGGAAGATAGCTGATGCCGAGGCCGGCCACGGTCAGACCGACCAGCGCCGTCAGATTGTCGACCGAGATGGCGCGCTTGAAGGAGACGCCGTTGGCCGTGAGCCATTTGTTGACGAACAGGCCGGAGCCCGAGCGGCGGCCCTGCATCAGGATCGTATGATCACTCAGCCTGTCGAAATCGAGAGCCCGGCGCGATCTGACCAGGCCCGGGCGTGCCGTCCAGACGTTCTGCACGTCGGCCAGCGGCACCGACGTGACCTCCGGGTCGGAGAAGACATCGGGGATGACGATGAGATCGAGGCTGCCCTCGATCAGCCGGTCGTGGAGGCTTCGGGAGGTGTCCACCTCCGGCTCGATCATCACCGCCGGATAGGCTTCGCGGATGGCCGAGACCAGACGCGGCAGCCATGTCAGCGCGGACAGCTCCGTGGCTCCAAGGCGGAGACGGCGGGCCGGGGCCTGCCGGCCGTCCTTCAGCTCCAGGATCTGGTCCTGCAGCGCCAGCATCTGCCGGCCCAGAGCGAGGATCTGCTCGCCACGCTCCGTCAGGCGGGCCCCGCGCTGGCTGCGGTCGAACAGCGGAACCCGCGCGGAGGCCTCCAGCTCCTGGATGCGTTTCGAGATCGCCGATTGCGTCGTGTTCAGCTTGGCCGCGGCGCGTTCGAACGTGCCCAGCTCCGCGATCCAGTTCAGCGCTTCCAGCTGCTTCAGCGTGACCATTCCGGCATTCAAAAAAGCGATCAATCGATATCTCTATTTATCTGTTTTCTGAATTCATGGCCAGTCCTACACCGGCGGCGCGTCGCGATCGGGCGATGCCGCTGAACGGTGCAGGACGGGGAGCACGTATGGGACAAGGACAAGCGCAGTCTGGCGCGCCGATCGATGCCGCGATCATTGCCGCGTTCAGGAGCGTCTCCACGGCTGTCATCAGCGACAATCTGCAGCGGCTGTCCGGTGCGGACGGTCTAAGACCGTTCCATGCGGGCTCGCCGATGGCCGGGATCGCGCTGACCGTGAACACCGCGCCGGGAGACAATCTCTTCATCCATCGCGCGCTCGATCTCATCAAGCCGGG
Organism: Bradyrhizobium sp. SSBR45G; assembly: GCF_030159255.1. Classification (GTDB taxonomy): domain Bacteria; phylum Pseudomonadota; class Alphaproteobacteria; order Rhizobiales; family Xanthobacteraceae; genus Bradyrhizobium. The sequence goes on from NZ_BSCT01000002.1 coordinate 155,814, forward strand.
CGACGTCCTCGTCGTCAATGGCGGCGGCAACGAGACGCGCGCTTTGGTCGGCGAGATCATCGCCGCCATCGCGCGGCAACGCGGCGCGGCCGGGATCGTCGTCGACGGCGCGATCAGGGATTCCGGCGTGCTGATGCAATCCGACTTCCCGGTGTTCGCGCGGGCGGCCAATCACCGAGGCCCCTACAAGAACGGTCCGGGCGCGATCAACGTGCCGGTGTCGATTGGCGGAATGGTCGTCACGCCCGGCGACATCGTGGTTGCCGACGCCGACGGCGTGGTCGCTTTCGCGCCGGCGCTCGCATCCGAGCTGCTCGAGGCCGCCCGCGCGCAGGAGCAGCGTGAAGCAGAGATCCTGGCGAGCATCCGCGCGGGGCGTTATGCCGGCGCCTATGCAAAATAGAAGTCCATTGCAGATATCAACGATATATATCATGACTTGATCGGTCACATCCAGTGAGCCGATGTCACGCGATCCTTACAGAATCAATTCGATCCGTTGGAGAACGATCGCCGTGCTGGTCGTGATTTCACAGGGGCTCGTCGCGTATTGTGCGATGCCTGATCTCGATGACAAGCTGCGCCGTGATCTGGAAGTTCTCGCTTCGGGTCGGAGCCTTGCGGAGACGCAGATCATCGGCGGAGCCGATTGGGTTTGTATCGACCAGGGCGCTTTCCGCCGTGAGTTCCTCGCGGAATCCAACAGGCTCGGCGGCCTCTTCACTCGATCGCTCGAAAAGTGCGGGGTGGAGAACAGCTGTTGCATCGACCGAAGCGACCTCGGCGCCGTGGTCGGACTCGTCAAGGATGGTGGGATCCGGTGTGTCGAAACCGGGAGCTACGACCTTTACCTGAAGCCGGAAGCGGCGTTTTGCGTAAAGCCCGGCGGCCTTGCCGTCGCCAAGAAGATCGCAACGGATGGCGAGCGACCGTTGGGGCGTCCCTGGGTCGGTCGAGCCAGCAGAACCTCATTTGAAGTCGGCAAAAGGTCGGATGATCCGCTCCGATAGGTCAGCGGTTATTGGTTGGCGTAGCCCTCCGCGAACCTTCGATCTACGGGCTTCTTTGCGGCCGTAACGTCACTTCGTTCGTCCGGGCTACAGCGACCGACTTTCTTGTGCTATCTCAGCAATATCCCGTCACACCACACGCATAAGGCAGGCGGAACATGTAGTTGGTATAGCCGTCGCCGCCGTAATAGGGGCCCTGGTAGTCGTAGGAGAAGGCGCGGCCGTAATAGCCGGGCAGCTCCTGGCGGCCGAGCAGCAGCGGCGTCGAGGGCAGCATCGGCGAGATCAGCGAGTCCTGGTCCTTGACGACGACGACCACCGGCGGCGCCTTGACGGCGCGGCGCGCCTTGTAGTGCACGATCTTGTCGTGGACGGCGGGCAGGTCGGCGGCGAGCACGACGCCGTTCGCCGCGGTGGCTGCCAGCAGCATCATGATGACCAACATGCGCATCCTGCTCTCCTTGCCTTCTGGTGCATCGTTCGCGGGGGTCCGTTCGCCGCCGGCGCTTGCCGCGATTCCATGGTCGGCAGGATGGGCCGGGTATGGTTAACGAAAACTTTCCCGCGCCGGACCCCGGCTGCAATCCTCCGTAGAAGGACGGGTTTTTTCAGCTTTTGTTAAGTTCTGCGGGTGCAAGCTTACTTCCGCCGGCGATTTTGAAGGCCGGCCGAATGCAGCCTCGCCGCTGTATCCGGGGGAAAAAATCTCTGCTGCATTTCATCAGAGTCTCAGACCAGAAGGGTTCGAGCATGTCGGTCATCGTGTTTTCGGCGTCTGCGCGCCAGAAGCTGCTGTCACGGACCGGCCTATCGACTCCTGGCCTCACTGCCACCGACGAGGACGCGGCCTGTCTGCAGGCGCTGTCGGTGCGGCGGCGCATCGCAGCTTCGGCGCTCGCGCTCGCCGGCGACGCCCAGGACAGCGTGCTGCACCTGATGAAACGATCATGACGAGTTAACGAGGGCGCGGTCCGAGAAGCCGGCAACGGCCCGACCGTGGGACGAAGGAGAGCGCGGAAGCCCAGGGGGGCGCCCGCGCTCTCTTTGTTTGGATGGTTTGCAAGGTTGGCCTCGGTGAACGCAGTGACCTCGCATTGCAAGATCGCAGCTATTTGCTGGTCTCTCTCCACTCGTCATGGCCGGGCTTGTCCCGGCCATCCACGTCGTTCGGCATGCTGAGCACGACGTGGATGCCCGGGACAAGCCCGGGCATGACGGAATAACCAACGGAGAGGATCGTTCGCCGGGACAGCCGCGCCTTACGCGCTCAGCGCCTGCTCGAGGTCGGCGATCAAATCTTCCTTGTCCTCGATGCCGACGGAGATGCGCACGATGTCTGGTCCGGCGCCGGCCTTGATCTTCGAGGCGTCGTCGAGCTGGCTGTGGGTGGTCGAGGCCGGGTGGATCACCAGCGAGCGGGTGTCGCCGACATTGGCCAGATGCGAGAACAGCTTCAGGTTCGACACCAGCTTGACGCCGGCGTCGTAGCCGCCCTTGAGCGAGAAGGTGAACACGGCGCCTGCGCCCTTCGGCGAATATTTGCGGGCGAGCGCGTGATATTTGTCCTCGGGCAGGCCGGCATAGTTGACGGCGGCGACGGCCGGATGCCTGCTGAGATATTCGGCGACCGCCTTGGCATTGTCGCTGTGCTTCTGCACCCGCAGCGGCAAGGTCTCGATGCCGGTCAGGATCAGGAAGGCGTTGAACGGCGACAGCGCAGGGCCAAGGTCGCGCAGGCCGAGCACGCGGCAGGCAATGGCGAAGGCGAAATTGCCGAACGTCTCATGCAGCCGGATGCCGTGATATTCGGGACGCGGCTGCGTCAGCATCGGATATTTGTCGCCGCTGCCGGCCCAGTCGAAGGTGCCGGCGTCGACGATGATGCCGCCGATCGAGTTGCCGTGCCCCCCTAAGAACTTGGTCAGCGAGTGTAGCACGATGTCGGCGCCGTGATCGATCGGGCGGATCAGATAGGGCGAGGCCAGCGTGTTGTCGACGATCAGCGGCACGCCGGCCTTGCGCGCGACCTGCGCGACCGCCTCGATGTCGGTGATGGTGCCGCCGGGATTGGCGATCGACTCGATGAAGATCGCCTTGGTGCGCGGGCTCACCGCGGCCTCGAAGCTCGCGACGTCATCGGTGTCGGCCCACACCACGTTCCAGCCAAAGCTCTTGAACGAATGCGTGAACTGGTTGATCGAGCCGCCATAGAGTTTTCGCGCAGCAATGAATTCGTCGCCAGGAGACAGCAGCTGCTGCAGCGCCACCACCTGCGCGGCATGGCCCGAGGCGACCGCGAGCGCGGCGGTGCCGCCCTCGAGCGCTGCGACGCGCTCCTCCAGCACGGCGTTGGTCGGATTGCCGATGCGGGTGTAGATGTTGCCGAACGCCTGCAGGCCGAACAGCGAGGCGGCGTGGTCGGCATCGTTGAAGACGAATGAGGTCGTCTGATAGATCGGCGTCGCCCGCGCGCCGGTGGTCGGGTCAGGCTGGGCGCCGGCGTGAATGGCGAGGGTGGCAAATCCGGGGGCACGTTCGGTCATGGTGTTTCCTCGTGGGCTTGATCCCTCGCGCGGCGGCGCCGGCCGGCACGGGGACGATGATGGGAGACGGTGTCGATAGCGCGCCTTCGTGCGCCTCCGCGTCATCCCGGCGGGGGACATTTGCCACCGGCCGGGATGGCGTCAAGGTGGGCAGCGACGATCAGTCGGATTTGAAATGCGTTGCTGTGTCGCGGCGTCGTCGCGACAGGTTCCTTTCGCAGATGCGTCAGGTGGGATCGCTTCTGTCCTTTGCGGCGCGGTCGGCCGCTGCCGTGGTGCCGCCGCCGACGCTGGTGCGATTCAGCGACAGCCGCATCCCTTGCGTCGGGATCGGCGCGCGCTTGGCGCTGATGGTGCGGGAGTTGACGCCCATCCAGGAAATCTCCGACGACAGCCGGCCATATTCGATCTTGGGGCAGCGGTTCATGACCACCTTCATCCCCGCCGCCTCGGCCTTTTCCGCCGCGGCATCGTCGCGCGCGCCGAGCTGCATCCAGATCACCTTGGGCAGCGGTGAGAGCTTTAGCGCCTCGTCGACCACGGGCATGATGTGCTGGGAGCTCCGGAAGATGTCGACCATGTCGAGCGGACGGCCGATGTCGGCGAGCGAGGCGACGAACGGCCGGCCCATCAGGCTCTTGCCGACATGGCCGGGGTTCACCGGGATCATGTCGTAGCCGCGCTGCACCAGATATTTGAAGGCGAAGAAGCTCGGCCGGATCTCCGACGGCGAGGCGCCGACCATCGCGATCACCTTCACGCCGTTGAGAATGCCGCGGATGTAGTCGTCGGGATAGGTGTCGTGATTCATGGGCGGTCTGCGCTTCTTATTAGTTGCTGTCATTCCGGGGCGTGCGCAGCACGAGCCCGGAATCCATAACCACGATCGGGAGTATGGATTCCGGGCTCGCCCTCCGGGCGCCCCGGAATGACGAGGTTACAGAAGCCGTCTTTGCGAGGAGCACTTGCGACGAAGCAATCCAGGGGCTCGGGTGGGACTCTGGATTGCTTCGCTGCGCTCGCAATGACGGCGGAGAGAGCAGGGCGGAGGTCACTCATCCCGCCAAATCGGCGTCCGCTTCTCGATGAAGGCGCCGATGCCTTCTTCCGCGTCGCGGGCGAGCATGTTCTGCGTCATCACCTCTGCCGCATAACGATAGGCGTCGGCAAGGTTCATCTCGGCCTGGCGATAGAACGCCTCCTTGCCGAGCTTGATCGTATAGGCGGACTTGCGCGCCACTTGTTGAGCCAGCGCAATCGCCGCGTCGCGTTCCGTGCCCGGCGGAGCCACGCGGTTGATCAGGCCGATGTCGCGGGCGCGGGCGGCGGGAACCGGCTCGCCGGTGAGCAGCATCTCCATCGCCTGCTTGCGCGTTACGTTGCGCGACAGCGCCACCATCGGCGTCGAGCAGAACAGGCCGATGTCGACGCCGGGCGTCGCAAAGGCCGCCGCTTCCGAGGCGACGGCGAGATCGCAGCTCGCGACCAGCTGGCAGCCGGCGGCGGTGGCGATGCCCTGCACCGAGGCGACGACGGGTTTCGGCAGCTGCACGATCGCCTGCATCATCGCGCTGCAGGCGTTCATCAGCTTGGCGAAGAAGGCGCGGCCGCGGTCGGCATCGCTGCGCCGTGCGGTGAGCTCCTTCAGGTCATGGCCGGCGCAGAAGGCGGGGCCATTGGCGGCAATCACCACGGCGCGCACCGCCTTGTCGGCGCCGATCTCGGCCAGCGCCTGGTGCAGCTCCGCGATCAAGGCCTCCGACAGGCTGTTGCGCTGCGCCGGCCGGTTCAGCGTCAGCACCGCGACGGGACCGGCCATGGCGCGCAACAGGATCGGCGCGTGGGCAGCATCGGCAAGGGCAGGAGCAGACATGCGATTTCCGTGTGGGCGGGTGGTTGGCGCTGATGTAACACAAGCGCAAAGGCGAGAGCAGGGGGAGACATGACGGCGAAGATGACGATCGCGGAGCTGGAAGCGTTCCTGCACGCGGAATTTCCGCAGGCGTTCCGCACCGGCGGCGACATCTCGATCGAGAGCGCCGATGGCAAGAGCTGCCGGATGCGCCAGCGCTTCAATGAGCGCATGCTGCGTCCCGGCGGCACAGTCTCCGGACCGACCTTGATGGCGCTGGCGGATTTCGCGATGTACGTGGTGCTGTTGTCGGCGATCGGCCCGGTCGGGCTCGCGGTGACGACGAATCTCAACATCAACTTCCTGCGCAAGGGCGCGGCCGGCGCCGACGTGTTCGCCGAGGCGCGGCTGCTCAAGCTCGGCAAGCGGCTGGCGGTCGGCGAAGTCACGCTGTTGTCAGGGGAATCGCCCGATCCGATCGCCCATGTCACGGCCACCTATTCCATTCCGAATGCGTGAGGTTTTCGAGGGTATTATTGCACCATATTTATAAGCGCATGATTTTATTGAAGTAATTTTGCGTTGGTGGCGTTGACGAATGCGGGGCGCTTCTCTAGAAGCTGCGACCAGTTCGGCGCGTCAGCCGCGCCGCATTCTCCCTGTCACGGATATCTCTCATGAAAACCTTTTCGGCAAAGCCGGCCGAGGTCCAGAAAAAGTGGGTCGTGATCGACGCCAAGGGTCTGGTCGTCGGTCGTCTCGCTACGCTGGTCGCGATGCGGCTGCGCGGCAAGCACCTCCCGATCTACACCCCGCATGTCGACTGCGGCGACAACGTCATCATCGTCAATGCCGCGCATGCCGTGCTGACCGGCCGCAAGCGCGAGCAGAAGGTGTACTACAAGCACACCGGCTATGTCGGTCACGTCAAGGAGCGCACCGCGCGCCAGATCCTCGAGGGCCGCTTCCCGGAGCGCGTGATCGAGAAGGCCATCGAGCGCATGATCCCGCGCGGGCCGCTCGGCCGCGTGCAGATGGGCAATCTGCGTGTCTATGGCGGACCGGATCATCCGCACGAGGCGCAGAGCCCCGAGAAGCTCGACATCGCGAAGTTGAACCGCAAGAACACGAGGGCCGCATAAGATGGCCGAAAGCATCCAGTCTCTCGATCAGCTGTCGCAGCTCAAGGGCGCGGTTTCCGCTCCGGACGCTCCGAAGTATGAGAAGAAGGTCGACAAGTTCGGCCGCGCCTATGCCACCGGCAAGCGCAAGGACGCGGTCGCCCGCGTCTGGATCAAGCCGGGCTCCGGCAAGGTCACCGTCAACACCCGCGACATCGAGGTCTACTTCGCCCGTCCGGTGCTGCGCATGATGATCGAGCAGCCGATGGTCGTCGCCGCCCGCAAGGGCCAGTACGACGTCATCTGCACGGTCGCCGGCGGCGGCCTGTCCGGCCAGGCCGGCGCGGTCCGTCACGGCCTGTCCAAGGCGCTGACCAATTTCGAGCCGGAGCTGCGCGGCGTCCTCAAGAAGGGCGGCTTCCTGACCCGCGACTCGCGCGTCGTCGAGCGTAAGAAGTACGGCAAGGCCAAGGCCCGCCGCTCCTTCCAGTTCTCGAAGCGCTGATTTTGGCGATCCGGCTGTGGCCGGATCCGTCAGTTACCCATACGAACGGGCGCCCTCGCGGGCGCCCGTTTTGTTTTGCGTGGGTTGATTTGCGTGGGTTGATCAGGCGCTGGCGCGGCGCGCCGTCAGCCACTGGCTCGGCGCCAGCGGCTTCGCCACCACGCGCACCTCGCCGATGCTGCCGATGAAGCCGTCCGACGGCGCGCGATCCCACCAGCCGCAGCCGAGCGCCCAGGGCTGCGACGCCGCGACGCTGGCAAGACCGTTGCCGCCGATCACGCTGCGCACCACCGGCGCGCCCTCGATATAGAGCACGGTCGAATTGTCGCTGGGATCGTTGACGATCGCGAGGTGATACCAGGTGTCGAGCATGATCTCGCCGGACCAGTCGGTCTGCGGCTGCTTGGTCGCGCTCGACGGCACCACCTCCCACTGCACCTCGCGCAGGTTGGAGATCGCGAACAGGATCGGCGGCGATTCCAGATCGCCGCCGGCATAGCCCGGCAGCCAGCCGCGGTTGCCGAAGCGGGTCAGGATGTTGCACCAGGCGTGGTCGGCCGCCTTCCAGTTCGGATCGATCTTGATGAAGGCTTCGACCGTGTAGCCCGCCGCGAACGTCGCCGCGTTGATCGGCGCGTTGACGGCGGTGGTGAACCAGCTGAAGCGGCCGGCGCCCTGGTGGGTGGTGTTGAGGAACTGCACGCTGCCCGGCGCCGACGACAGCCGGTGCCTGTCGGTGGTGAAGACGACGTCGGCGACTTGCGCCGCGCCGGCGAGCGAGGCACGCTGCATCGGATTGGCGGCGGTGAGATCAGCCAGCGCGGTGCCGGCGGCGACGGCCTTGCCGATCGCGGTCGCATCGATCCGCCAATGCGCGACGGTCTCGGCGATGACAGGATAGTCCTGTGCGTTGGCCGGCGGCACCACGACCGGATCGGGCGCCTCGGTGTAGTTGGCGTAGAGGTCCTCCTTCACCCGCGGCAGGATCGGCGTGCCGGCGAAGGCCGGCAGGTGGCAGAAATGGGTGAAGCGCGCAAAGCGACGCTGGAAGTCGATGGGAATCGAGAACGCGTGGTTGTCCTCGGTCAGCCACGCGCGGTCGAACTGCTTCAGGCTGTCCTTCGGCTTCTCGACCACCCAGGGCGAGAACGAGGCGACGTCGATCTTGTTGGCCGTGAAGTCGAACTCGTACAGCCGCATCAGGCCGTTGCCGCCCTGATAGGCCATCTGATAGTCGACGACCATCTCGTGCACGGGATTGTGGAAGTCGTTGAACTTCACAAGATGCGCGCCGCCGTGATAGTGGCCGTTGAGCGTCATGAAGATCTGGTCGTTGCTGCGGATCAGCTTGTCCCACAGATACTGGCCGTAGGCGACTTCCAGCGGGCTGACGCCGTCATTGGCGATGTTGAGCAGCTGGTGGTTGGCGAGGATCACCGGCAGCATCGGGTAGCGCGCGATCATGCTGCGCGCCCAGGCGATCGCGTCGTCCGAGGCGCGCCACGATAGCGACAGCACCATGAAGCTGACGCCGCAGGCGTGGAACACATGCGCTTCGTGCCAGCCGCTCGGATGCCGCTCCAGGAAGGTCCGCTGCTTCGCGGCGCGGCTGGTCGGGAACCAGGACAAATACGGCTCGGACGCGCCGCGCTGCGCGTCGGTGCCCGAACTCTGGCTCGCCGCGCTCTCGAACTCCAAGGCCTGCAGCACGTCGTGATTGCCGGCGAGCACCGAATAGGGCCGGCCGACATTTTCCAAGAGCTTCATCGCGGCATCGGCGACCGCCCATTGCTGCGGATGCTTGGACTGGTCGACGACGTCGCCGAGATGGATCGTGAACGGGATGTGGTATTTCGCGGCATTGTCGACGATGAACTGCGTCTGCGCCGGGTAGGGCGTGCTGCCATATTGGCGCTGATAGGCCTGGCCTTCCTCCGATGTCGCATAGCGCGAATAGAATTGCGTATCGGGCAGCACGGCGAGCGCGAAGCTGGTGGTGACCCGGTGATGGTGGTGAAGCATGCGCCAATGCGCGTGCGCTGCCTGGCCCGGCAGCAGGCCGGCGCCGAGGCCGAGCGCCGAGACGCCCATGGCGTTGCGCAGCAGCGTGCGGCGGTCGACGCGCTGCGGTTCGCGCGATGACTCGTCGCCTGCGGCGTGGTTATCGTTCGATGAATCGTTTTCGAAAGACATGATCGTCCCACCCTCGAGCGGCACGTCGTGCCGCGACCGCATCCTGTTAGGGAGGGATGATCTCAAATTTGAGAAGGTTTCTTATCGTTTCGGTGAGGCTTTGCTGCAACCCGCCGAAATCGGCGGTTTGATCGACTCGACGTGCAACTACTAATGAGAGATGATGCGATGGGCGCAACCGAGACGGGCGCAGATCTCTCGCCTGCCTCTCGTTATTGAATCCTGTTTGCAGGAATCTGCGCGGCAAATTGCCGGCGAGTTGATGTGAGTTTTCCAGAAAACTGACGCGTGCGTGCAAACCCATTTCGAACAGGCCACCCGGTACGCTGCTCGAGATAAGGCCGCGCTAACCTAAGTTCCGCGCTGCCGCAGCAACTGAGGTGACGGATGGCGCTCGACAGCCTGACGCTCGACATCGTAGCGACGATGGTCGCGGCCCTGCTTGGCGCCATGTTGCTGCATTTCGGCCGGCAGGAGAATACGCCGGCGCTGCGCTGGTGGGGCGCCGCCTACATCCTCGGCGCCGCCGCGATCGCGCTGTGGACGCTCGTCGCCGACATCTATGGCGAGGTGGTCTCGCTGCTCCTGAGCTCGATCGGGCTGATCGCCACCGCCATGGTGTGGACCGCCGCGCGCGTGTTCCACGGCAAGTCGCCGAGCCTCGCAGGGCTCGTGCTCGGCGCGATCGTCTGGATCGCGAGCGGCATGCTACTCGATCCCGCGGCGCAGGCGCTGCGGCTGACGATCGGCGCAGCCATCGTCGTGATCTATGCCACGCTCACCGCGGCCGAGCTGTGGCAGGAGCGGCGCCGCACGCTGCACAGGCGCTGGCCTGCAGTGCTGGTGCCGGCGATGCACGGCTTCGTGCTGATGCTGCCGATCCTGCTCGGCAACGCGCTGCGCGAGTCCGACGGCGCCTTCGCCGCCGCCTGGGTGACGATCTTCTCGATCGAGCTCGTGCTGTACGCGGTCGGCACCGTGTTCGTGATCTTCATGCTGGTGTCCGAGCGCATCGTCAGCGCCCACAAGCGCGCGGCGACCACCGATCCCTTGACGGGGCTGCTCAACCGCCGCGGCTTCGCGGAGGCTTGCGCGCAACTGATCGAACGCGAAGCGCGGGCGCAGCGGCCGGTCAGCGTGCTGATCTTCGACATCGATCACTTCAAGTCGATCAACGATCGCTTCGGCCATGCCGAGGGCGACGAGGTGCTGAAGATCTTCGCCACCGCCGTGGTCAACAATCTCAGGCTGACCGATCTGTCCGGGCGGATCGGTGGCGAGGAGTTCGCGGCCCTCCTGCCGTGCTCGATCGAGGAGGCGATGGTCGCGGCCGAGCGCGTCCGCGAAGCCTTCGCCGCCTCGGGCGTGGTGTGCGAGGACAAGCCGGTCGACACCACCGTCAGCATCGGGGTGGCGGGGGGACCTGCGGGCACCGATCTCGACGTGCTGCTCGCCGCTGCCGACACCGCGCTCTACAAGGCCAAGCGTTCCGGCCGTAACCGGGTCGAGGCCTCCGCCGAGCTGCCGCTGTCGCTTGAACGCTACCGCCGTCAGCGCGCGGCCGCGGCGACCGCCGCCCCGCCGTCCTCCAACCATGCCGTCATCTCCGGCTGACCCGCGGCTTTCGCTCGCCTGAGGTCTGGGCTAGACAGGCGCTCCACATCAGGGAGGCCGCCAGACCATGATCACGGAAATCGCCCAGATCGACGTCAAGCCCGGCTCGGAGACGGATTTCGAGGCCGCGGTCGCCAAGGCGCGCGCTGCCTTCGGCCGCTCCAAGGGCTTCCACGGCTTCGAGCTGCACAAATCGATCGAGAAGCCGCAGCGCTATCGTCTCATGGTGAAGTGGGAGACGCTGGAGAACCACACGGTGGATTTCCGCGGCTCCGAGAACTTCACCGAATGGCGCGGCCTTGTCGGGCAATATTTTGCATCGCCTCCGGAGGTCGAGCACACCGAGACGGTGCTGACCTCTGCCGGCTGAACCACTGCAAAAAGCCGCAGCGGAGCGCGCCATGACCCGTGACGATCTGATCGCCGCGTACACCGCGGCGGGGCGGCATTATCACAACCTCGGCCATATCGAGGACTGCCTGGCACGGCTCGACCGTGTGGCTGGTCTGAGCGCCCGCGACCGCGAGATCCTGACCTTGGCGATCTGGTGGCACGATGTCGTCTATGATCCACGGCGATCCGACAATGAGGAGCAGAGCGCTGTTCTTGCCGAGCGTCATGTCGCGCCTGACATGCGCGAGGAGGTCGGACGCCTGATCCGGCTGACCCGGACCCACGACGTCGCGCCGGGCGACCGGCGCGGCGCGCTGCTCGTCTCCATCGATCTCGCCGTTCTCGGCGCCGACGAGGTGACCTACGACGCCTACGCGCATGCGATCCGGCGCGAATACGCTGACGTGCCGGATGAGGCCTATCGCGCGGGGCGCGCCGCCGTGCTGGAGCGGTTTGCCAGCCGTCCGGTGATCTATCCGGATCAGGATCTTGCCGCCGCGCTCGACCAGCAGGCCCGCGCCAATCTCGCGCGCGAGCTGCGCGAGCTGCAATCGCAGTCTCAGGCGAGCTGACGCGCTCACGCCCTTTTTCGATAGACCGCCAAGCCGAGCAGGCCGACCGCGGCGGCGAACAGGATGTAGTAGACCGGTGCTGATTTGTCGCCGGTGGCCTGGACCAGCCAGGTATTGATGAACGGCGCCAGGCCGCCGAACAGCATCACGCCGAGATTGTACATCAGCGACGCCCCGGTCGCGCGGACGCCGACGGGATAGATCTCGGTCATGAACGCGGGCACCGCGCCGCCGAGAACGCCGAGGATCAGGCCGACGGCCTGCAGCTGCCACAAATGGTCGACGGAGGGCTCCGCGACCAGCCGCTTGAACAGCACGAAGTAGACGATCGGATAGAGCAGCAGCGCGGGCACGATCACGCTCCGCCGGCCGACGCGGTCGGAGAGCAGGCCCGACGCGAGACCGAGCGGCACATTGGCGAGGCTGACCGCAAGCAGCCCGAGCTGCGCGTCGCCGAGCGGCAGCTTCAGCTCGCTCGCGGCATAGGCCGGCAGGAACACCCCGCCCACATAGTAGATCGCGGTTCCGGCGGCGATCAGTCCGAACGACGCCAGCAGCTCGCGCGGATGCTCCGCGAACAGCTGGCCGAGGGGCGTGCTTTTGCGTGTGGCCGCGCTGGCCGCTCTCGCGGCTGCGTAGGCCTGAAATTCGGGCGATTCATCGCATCTGCGGCGCAGATACCAGCCGACCGGCCCGATCAGGATTCCCAGGATGAACGGCACCCGCCAGCCCCAGCTGGCGAAATCCGCAGCCGACAGCGTCTTGCCGAGGGTGACCGCCATCATCGCGCCGAGCGCGAAGGCGAGCGCCTGCGACACCGTCTGGAAGGAGCCGTAGAGACCCTTGCGGCCCTCCGGTGCGAATTCGATCAGCATGGCGCTCGCCGAACCGAATTCGCCGCCGGCGGAAAAGCCCTGGATCAGGCGCGCCAGCAGCAGCAGCAGCGGCGCGGCAATGCCGATCGACGCAAAGGTCGGCAGGAGGCCGATCAGGCCGGTGCCCAAAGCCATCATGGTGATCATCACCACCAGAGCCTTCTTGCGCCCGTGCCGATCGGCATAGAGACCGAACACCAGTCCGCCGAGCGGCCGCGCCGCAAAGGCGATGCCGAAGACCGCGAAGGTGGAGAGCAGCGACGCCATCGGATCGTCGGCCGGAAAGAACTGCTTGCTGATGACCGCCGCGAACAGCCCGAACACCGTGAAGTCGAACCATTCGAGCGCATTGCCGATGGTCGAGGAGACCACGACACGACGACGCATCGCCTCGGTTGATAGTTGTGGCATGGCTCAACTGTTCCGTCGGATTCATGTGGACTGCGCGCGCATTCCAGGAACGCGCCGCGACAGTGGCCCGGCCCGAACGGCGCATGCAGATTGTCTTCAAATTGCGCGGCGGCCGTCATGCGATCACACCGTCCGGAGACGACGATGATCAGGCGATATCCGCGGCTCCAAGAGCGAATTGTCATCATCCGATCAGAGCATCGCGCGCATTTCAAGTGAGGCTGCTGAGAATACCGGCGCAGCCTGCCGGGCGTCGTGGCCGATGCAACCGCTGTGGAGTCGGCCCTCCGATCGGCGGCCGGAATGCAACCTGCGCAACATGGCATGAGCGAATGAGGCTTGCATTTCAATACCGCTCAACGTGCAATGAGACCGAACGCCGTCGTCGAACGAGGACGCTGCGGCGCTTCATGCGCTCATCATCTCGTCCGATTCGCCTCCAGCTCGCCTCCGAATCGCGCCGTGCTCACGACCAGGGATTTCGACATGCCGATCATCAACCGCGCCGCTGAACTCGCCGAGGAGGCCAAGGTCTGGCGCCGTGACTTCCACCAGCACCCCGAACTGCTCTACGAGGTGCATCGGACGGCCGCGCGTGTCGCCGAGCTGCTGACCTCGTTCGGCGTCGATGAGGTGGTCACCGGCATCGGCCGGACCGGCGTCGTCGGCGTCATCCGCGGCCGCGAGCCGTCATCGCGGGTGATCGGCCTGCGCGCCGACATGGATGCGCTGCCGCTGCAGGAGATCAGGGACATTCCGCACAAATCGACCATTCCCGGCCGGATGCACGCCTGCGGCCATGACGGCCACACCGCGATGCTGCTTGGCGCGGCGCGCTATCTCGCCGAGACCCGCAATTTCGCAGGCACCGCCGTCGTGATCTTCCAGCCGGCCGAGGAGGGCGGGGCCGGTGGCCGCGCCATGGTCGATGACGGCATGATGGAACGCTTCGGCATCGAGGAGGTCTACGGCCTGCACAATGCGCCGGGCCTGCCGCTCGGGCACGTCTCGACCCGCGTCGGCGCCGTGATGGCGGCCGCTGATACGTTCGAGGTGCGGCTGACGGGGCTCGGTGGTCATGCCGCGCGACCGAACAAGTGCGTCGATCCGATCATCGCCGGCGCGCAGATCGTGACCGCGCTGCAGACGATCGTGGCGCGCAATGTCGACCCCGTCGAGAGCGCGGTGCTGTCGATCACGCGGTTTCACGCGGGCACGTCGGCCGACAACATCATTCCGCAGACGGCGGTCATCGGCGGCACGGTGCGGACGCTTGACGAGGAGGTGCGCCGCCTGATGGACAAGCGCTTCAAGGACCTCGTCACGGCGATGGCGAGCGGCATGGGCGTCGAGGTCGAGATCGACTACGAGTGGGGCTATCCCGTCGTCGTCAACCATGCGGAGCAGACGGCGTTCGCGGCCGATGTCGCGCGCAGCGTCGTCGGGCCGGATCAGGTCATCACCGACATGCCGCCCCGGCTCGGCGGCGAGGATTTCGCCTACATGCTCCAGGCCCGTCCCGGCGCCTTCGTCTTCATGGGCATCGGTGATGGGGCGGGCGTGCATCACCCGGAATACGACTTCAACGACGACGTGATCCCGCACGGCATCAGCTATTGGGCCAAGCTCGTCGAGACCGCGATGCCGGCCGGCTGAGCCCCTCGGCGCTGGCACGCAGTTCTTGGGAGTTTGTTGCCCGCCTGTGTGCCGGCGGACCCCCCCGTGCCGGATTAAGCCCGTCGCCTGTCCGTGTATCCGGGGGATTTAGCCCGCTTCGATAAAAAGCCGTTTAATATCAATATCTTAAATAGGGATTGGCGTCATTGTTCGGGCGTTCCGGCATCTGGCCGCCACGGGGTTTACTCAGGCGCCCAGTCAGAAATCAGGCCATCGACGTGCGGTTCATCTTGCATTCACGTCATCCGCGCATACTATCTTTCGCATTCTCTGGAGGAGGATGGCATGAACCTCCAATCGATCAAGTATCAACTCTTCATGGTTGCCGTCTTCGCGCTCATTGCGATGACAGCCATCGCACAGGCCGCGCCGGCCAACTCGCCGCCCTAGTCTGAAGTGGCTAGGTCTCGTCGCGCATCGATCAGCTGGGCTCGCACCTGGTTCGTCTCTTCCAGAGTCTCGATGGCTTTGGTTGGCAATATGCGGGCGAAGATCGGTTCATCGCGTGCCGAGCTATCAACAGTGTCGATCGATGCCTGATCTCGGTGAGCACTTGGATAGATGATCTCCAACCCGAGCGTAGCGGCATCCAGGCCCAGTTGTAGCTCCGAGGCGGCGCTGTCTTTTCCCTTCGTTTCCGCTATCACGCTGGCATCGCGCAGCTTCATCAGCGCGTAGAGGCGCAGGGATTCGGCCCGCCAATGATCGATGCCGTCGATGCCGTTGGAAATCGCGGCGCAGGAGAGATCCGTGCCAAGAATTTCTTTCAGCGCGCTCGCCACTTCGCGTGAATACAAGGATGGATAGCCCGGGTGAAGCAGAGCGTGCTGCGCCACGATTAGCTGGGCCGTGACGTAGGTAGCGAATGCCCGCTGCATTTGCTCGAAACTCAAATCGTCCCATGGCTCGCCAATTGACCTTTGACAGGGCTGATGTTCCTGCGGCCTGCTGCTAAAGCCCGACTTCTCCAAGGGCTCCGGCAATATCGCATGCTTGCTGCGGAACGCTTCCATATGCAGAAGCTTGCGGATGAGAGAAGCGACTTCCTCGTTGTTGTTGATGTGATACTGGCGCAGCACCGTCGGCACGCTGGTGGATGGTCGCCGCAACCATTCTTCGGTCAATATGGACAAGGTATTCCGAGCACGAACCGCGTACCAGCCGTTGCGAGTTTTACTGTCGGCCAGCTGCAGCCAGCGGTCCAACTCCACCAGTGCGGCCTCGTAGCGGCCGACCTGCGCCATGATGCTCGCATAGATAATTGAGCTGTAAGGGCGTGCGGAATAGCTGCCCTTGTTGGCGAACTCGGAGATCATGTCTCGCATGTAGTTGACAGCGCTCGTCCCAAGCGGCTTTGGGAGCACATCGAGAGCGCCAACATTGCCTGAGGTCGGATCGTCCGAATTGGTGTAGAAATCTCGAATGCCCGATTGCTGCCAGATCCAGTCGTCTGGGACCTCGAGCTTTCGCAGCGTCTCCTTCTTGGCCTGCCAGCAGGCCTTTTCGTCGGGCGCACCGGAGCCATGCCAGCATGCATCCTCGAACAGCAGGAAGTAGAAGCGGTTGCAGGACTTGCCGATAGCCTTGGCGCGGTCGCTTCGTTCCTCCGGGGGGCGTCCTATTCTTGATCCTAGCGTCGTGCGCATGATGAAACGGCCGAGGATGTCCGCCTCTCGAAAATACGAGTCGGTCAGCCGGATCGCCATCTTGCCGTCGGGCGGATTGCTTGAGATCAGGACTCGGAGCTCACCGACCAGCCCGAGCAGACGATCGTTCACGAAGTCGACGTCGCCGGTCTGCGCTTGCAATGTCTGCAGGCATTCTGCGAAGGGCTCGATCAGGACGCGGGCAAACTCCATGGGCTGGTTCAGTGTCTGTTCGATCGTCTTCGTGGAGCCCACGGCCACCTGTGCGTCACCGTGCTTAATCATGACGGAAATGATGGAGTACGCCCGGTCGCGTTCGATCATCGCGCCAAGATTGCTCAGGAACGCCAGTCCGTAGGACGATCCGGGTACCCCGAGCGTCTTTCGACCGACAGCTGCATCGCCTTTTGCTATTCCGACTGCCGCTGTCGATGCGCTGCCTCTCGAGTTCGCCCGTGACGCCGACTTCGATGCGTCCGCGAATTCGATCTCCGTTCCAAGCGCAGATACCTTGCTGATGCGCTGCGCGAGGCTCCGAATGGCCTCCTCGCCACCGATGCCCAGGACGAAGAACACTACCAGCAGGGCAACGGTGATCTTGTCGCGGGCTTCGATGGTGCTCCCGGGTGCCAGGAGCAGCACGCGCGACACGAATGCTCCGAGCAGGCCGCCAGTGATGCCGCCGAGCAGCAGCGAGGGAGCCCGCCGGCCGGTGAACGCGTCGAAGGCGTCGAAGACGGGGCTATATCCTGGATGGAGACCCCGGAACGTCGCGAAGATCAGCGCGAGGCTGCTGACGACGCAGATGACGACGAGAAATGTATTGACGAGCCAATGCGGTAGACCCCACCCGATGCGACCTGGCGCCGGAGAGCCTTCCACCCAGCTGGGATACGAGAAGGCGATCAGGCAATAGATCGCAAACGAGGTCAATGTTGCAGCCAGGAAAACCGACATCGCGTTTGCCTCTCGCGCCCTTGAAAATGGCGCAGCGAAGCTGGCTTTCGAACATCAGGCCTGGATCAGCTCGGCTTGGATGACGGCTTCCCGGCCGCTGCTCTGAACTGGATTTGAAACCAACTTCGCACTTGAAACAATGAGTTTGCGCTGCAACTAGATCGATCCAAAAGCGATTGCGCATCCAAAACGTGTAGCAGAAATCGACTGCATGTGAAAGCCCGAGGCATGCGCGAACGGAGCTACGAACCCATGATTTTCATGGGAGCCAATGCCGCTCGGAAAACGTGCTCGGTCGAGGTGTGGTCGAGCCGGATGCCGGAGGATGTCAGATCGCGGCCGCCGCATCCTCGGTGCTGCGGTCGCTCTTGAAATAGTCGATCATGACCTTGGCGATCGCCATCAGCGGCAGCGCCAGTGTCAGCCCCCAGACGCCGAACACGATGCCGAGCAGGATCTGGACTGCGAACAGCGTGGCTGGCGGGATGTCCAGCGCCTGACGCTGGATCAGCGGCGTCAGCACATAGCTCTCCATCGCGTGCACGCCGAGGAACAGTACGAAGGCAGAGACCGCGGCGACCCAGCCCGAGGCGAGGCTCGCCAGCACTACGATGACGCCGGCGATGATGGCGCCGACGGTCGGGATGAACGCCAGCAGGCCGGCCTGGATGCCGAGGATGAACGAGCTCTGCACACCGATGATCGCGAGCCCGATCCAGGTGACGGCGAACACCGCGAACATCGTGGTGATCTGGGCGATCAGCCAGCGTTCCAGCGTATAGCTGATGCGGTCGACGATCACGGTGGCCTGGTCGCGGTACTTTGCCGGCGCCAGGAACAACAGCCCGCTGCGATACACCGCGGGCTGGGCCGCGAAGGCCAGCCCCAGGAACAGCACGATGAAGAAGTTGCCGACGGCGCTCACGGTGCCCAGCAGCAGCTTGAAGGTCTGGCTGACGATGGCGCCGCCCGACGAGGCCAGCGCGCTCGGCGATGGCAGGCCGCCGGGCAGGCTGTGCGACGGCTGGGTCGGCGTGGTCGAGCCGCCATCGGGCGGCGCGGTGGCTGTGCTGGCGGCGTTGAAGTCGAAGAAGCTGGTGTCGATGCCGTTGCGGTCGAGGAAGCCCTTGATGTTGCCGAGCTGCGACTTGATCGTGTCGCTCAGCACCTTGGCCTGGTCGGCGATGGTGGTGCCGCCGAGGAAGACGATGCCGACCAGCACGGCGGCAAGGGCCACGCAGACGATGGCGAGCCGTGCCGGATGCGGCCAGGGCAGCACGCGCCCGAGCAGGCTGGTCATCGCATTGAGCGCGACGCCGAGCAGCATGCCCGAGAACAAAAGGAAGATCGCGGCCGCGTAATACCAGCTGAAGGCCAGCAGGGCCATGAACAGGATGACGCCGATGCCGCCCACGGCAATGGCCCAGGCCAGGTCGCTGCGGGCCTGGAGGCGCGGGTCTGCGGGGGCGGTCATGGCTCGTCCTCTGTGCTGATCGGCCCCCACACATTGGCGAAAACCGCTGCCGGATCAAGCGCGGGGTTGGGGGATCGCGTCTCCAAGAGGACAGGCGCGGGGTTGTCCGGAATTGGCATTGGCGACCCGCGCGGTGATATATTGATCCGGCTTTGCGACGCGGGCATGATTTGTGCCTTCTTGTGTCGCCAGTCTCAGTGCTAGAGCAGCGCATGGGTGGAGAAACGGAAAAGAGGGCATGAAACGTCCCGTGGTCGGCGTGATCGGCAACAGCCATCGCGTCGAGAACAGGTTCACCGTGCAGATGGTGGGCGAGCGCAATCTCAGCGCCGTGGCCGAGGTGGCGGGCGCGCTGCCGCTGATGTTTGCCGGCGTTCCCGAGATCACCGACATTGGCGCGCTGCTCGATATCGTCGATGGCGTGGTGCTGACCGGCGCCCGCGCCAACGTGCACCCGACCCGTTTCAACACCGAGCCGAGCCTCAAGCATGAGCCTTACGACGTCCACCGCGACGAGGTCGCGCTGCAGCTGTCGGAGGCCTGCGTCGCCAGGGGCATTCCGCTGTTCGGCATCTGCCGCGGCCTGCAGGAGATGAATGTCGCCTTCGGCGGCTCGCTGCATCCGGAGATCCGCGAGATCCCCGGCCGCATGAACCACCGCATGCCCAGGCTGGAGAACGGCGAGATCCACCCCGATCCCACGGTGGTGTTCGCCGACCGCCATGAGGTGAAGCTGACGCCGGGCGGCGCCTTCGCCACCATCCTGGGCTGTGACAGCATCAAGGTGAACTCGCTGCACGGCCAGGGCATCCTCGAACCCGGCGACCGCGTCGTCATCGAGGGCATCGCCGAGGACGGCACCATCGAGGCCATCCGCATCGCCGAAGCGCCGAGCTTCGCGCTCGGTGTTCAGTGGCATGCCGAGTACGACCCGCAGAAGAACCCGATCAACCGCAAGCTGTTCGAGGCGTTCGGTGAGGCGGTGAGGAAGCGACGGCTGTCGTCCTGACGTCGGGATGAACCCGATTTCCTGCGTGGCAGACGAAACTGCAGAGACGGCTCATCGTGAGCTCGTCACAGGGAATCCCTGATGCGCCACGTCCTGACTGTTGCCCTTGTGCTCCTCGCCGCTCCGGCCTTCGCCCAAGGCACGCCGCCGATGGAGGGCCCGATCAGCTGCACGTCGCCGGTCGCGGCCACCGATTCGGCGAAGAGCCTGAGGCAGCGCTACGGCGACGACGCCGTGCTGCAGGATCTGCCGGGCGTCGAGGGCGAGACCTACAAGGGCCTGGTGCTGTTTCCGCGGGCGATGGACCGGCGCATCGAGGTCGGCTTCGTCGAAGATAAGACGGCCACGGTGTCCGGCCTCACCTTGCGCGACACGGCCAAGACCAGCCGCTGGAGCGTGGCCGGGGTCACGATTGGTGCGAGCCTTGCCGCGGTCCAGAAGGCCAACGGCAAGCCGTTCGTCGTGAGCGGCTTCGGCTGGGACTATGGCGGCTTCGTCACCGACTTCAAGAACGGCGCGCTGGGCCGCATGCTGCCGGGCGGCTGCTCGCTCACGGTGCGCTTCGGCAGGGACGGCAATGTACCGAAGGCGCTTTCGGGCGACGGCGTCAAGGTGGCGTCGGACAATGCCTCACTGCTGAAATTCGCACCTGTCGTCACCGAGATCAGCGTGAACTTCGCTGCGAAGTGACGACGACCGCGCTTCGTTGAGGCGGGGGAGATCGCATCACCAGACGCCGGGAGGGGTGGCAATGAGTCTGAACCTCAAGTCGCGCACGGTCATCTTCGTTCACGGCATCTTCGGTTGGGGCGAGAACGAGTTGGTGGGGCTTTCCTATTGGGGCGAGGCGCTCGCGCAGTTCCCGAGGGAACGCTTCGAGGTGCATGAAGTCAAATGCGGGCCGGTGAGCTCCTTCAATGATCGTGCCTGCGAGCTGTTCGCCCAGATCCGAGGCGGCCATTTCAAATACGGCAATGGACAGGAAGGCATCAAGCGCCCGGTCGTGGAGCGGAACGAGCGCAAACATGTTCCGCCGCAGCCTCTGCTGCCCGAGTGGTCGCAAGACCATCCGATCGTCCTCGTCGGGCACAGTGCGGGAGCTCACACCTGCCTCGCCCTGCAGCGGCTGCTTGCCGAGGACTTCTTCGAGGTGAAATCGAACGCCAATTGGATCGAAGCCATCATCTGTATCTCAGGCGTGCTGAACGGCTCGACGCTGACCTACCTGTTCGGGTGTGATCCCGCCACCGGCAACCTCGTCCAGAAGCCGGAACGGTTGATTGAGACGGCCGTCAAATTGGTCGACTTCCTGCCCCAGCTTCCGCAGGCGGGAATCGATCCCTGGCTCGAGCAGTGGATCGACACGGATGCCTTCGCGCGCGGCCGCGACAATCTTGCGCATGACCTGACCTTGGCGGGCTGCCTTGACGCCAATGCGGCGTTCAAGATCAATCCCACCACCTATTATCTCTCGCTGGTCACCAGCATGCCGGCGAGGCGAACCGTGCTCGGCATCCCGCTTCCAATTCGTTATCCTGGAATCAACCCGCTGCTGCTGGCGACCGCGATCTATCAGGCCGACAGGGCCGACTTCGTTGCCGAAGCTCTTCCCCTGCAGGACTGGAATAGGACGCCGGAGCTTCGGATCGCAGCATGGCGCGAGAACGATGGCGCCGTGAGCACGATCTCACAGCGTTTCCCCTTCACCCACTGCCGGGAGTCGATCGGCCAGGAAGGATTTTTGGGCGGCCAATCGATTGAGAAAGGCAAATGGTATTTCGAGCGCGTCGAAAACGTCGCCGGCAGGTCCCTCGACCACCTCGACCCGGCGTTCGGCGCCGGAGTAAAGCCGGGGGCCAAGGCGGCGCAGCGCAAGCTGTACCAGAGCCTCGCTGCGCTCCTGGACTAGCGGACGATCCGCAGTTTGAGCGAGGAGACAGATCAGCGGCGCGGTCGGTGCGAATTTTGCCACGAAGGATGGTGACGCTGCGGGGGGAGGAGCTTAGGAGCAGCATGCGTAGCACGGCCGTTCTCTTGATGCTGATAGCCTTCACGCCAGCGGCGGCGCAGACCGTGCCGCCAGCCGACGGGCCGATCACCTGCACCTCGCCGGTGTCGGTCGCGGACTCCGCCAAGGGCCTCATGCAGCGCTTTGGTCAGGAGGCGGTGATCGCAGATGATCTCTACACCGGTGTCGAGGACATCACCTACCGAGGCGTTACGCTTCTGCCGCACTCCCCTGAGTGGCGCATCGACGTGTTGTTCGCCGATGAAGCCATGAGCCGCGTCGCGCGGCTGACGTTGCGAGATGCCAAGACCAGTCATTGGAACGTGGCTGGGGTGACGATCGGCTCGACATTGGCCGAGGTTCAGAAGATCAACCGCAAGCCGTTTCTCATTACCGGGATCGACTCGGACTTCAGCGGCTTCGTCGTCAACTGGAAGGGCGGCGTGCTCGGTCGTCCGCTGCCGGGTGGGTGCGAAATCGTGGTGCGCTTCGGGCGGGGCAAGGATGGCAGGCGCGCGCCCGGTGGCGATCCGGTTGCATCCGACAACGCCACGATGCGTACATGGGGGCCGGTGGTCGAGCAGATCGAGGTTCGCTTCCCCGAGAAATAGCAGCTGCTGTGTTGACGAGCGGGCCTCATGGTTCGAGACGGCGCGCGGTTCTTTGTTCGTTCCTCCCACGTGCTGATGGGCGCGCGCCTCCTCACCATGAGGGGAAACAGCCGGGATCGGCACTGCACATTGACCATGAGTTCGCTGCCACCTTCCGACAGCAACCTCATGGAGAGGATGAAGCGCTGACGGTGGCGCCGCACAGCGGACCATCAACACGACGAGATCCATCCCCTCATCCTGAGGAGCTTGGCGAAGCCAAGCGTCTCGAAGGACGAGGCCCGTGATCTCTCTTCAACAAGCAACGCGCCACCAAACAAAAGGGCGCCCCGCGAGGGGCGCCCTGATGTCGTCTCCGCCGATCTGATCTGGCTTTAGCCCGAGTAGTACATGTCGAACTCGACCGGGTGCGGGGTCATTTCGAAGCGCGCGACCTCGGTCATCTTCAGCTCGATGTAGCTGTCGATGAAGTCGTCGTCGAACACGCCGCCGGCCTTCAGGAAGGCGCGGTCCTTGTCGAGGTTCTCGAGCGCCTCGCGGAGCGAGCCGCAGACGGTCGGGATCTGCTTCAGCTCTTCC
The DNA here is from genome assembly GCF_030159255.1 of Bradyrhizobium sp. SSBR45G. Classification (GTDB taxonomy): domain Bacteria; phylum Pseudomonadota; class Alphaproteobacteria; order Rhizobiales; family Xanthobacteraceae; genus Bradyrhizobium. Next base: position 178,864 of record NZ_BSCT01000002.1, read on the forward strand.
TTCGGCAGGTCGTAGAGGTCCTTGTCCATCGCAGGGCCCGGATCGAGCTTGTTCTTCACGCCGTCGAGGCCGGCCATCAGCATCGCGGCGAAGCCGAGATAGGGGTTGGCGAGCGGATCGGGGAAGCGGACCTCGACGCGCTTGGCCTTCGGCGAGGAGGTGTAGGGGATGCGGCACGAGGCCGAGCGGTTGCGCGCGGAGTAGGCGAGCAGCACCGGCGCCTCATAGCCCGGGACCAGACGCTTGTAGGAGTTGGTCGACGGGTTGGTGAAGGCGTTGATCGCCTTGGCGTGCTTGATGATGCCGGCGATGTAGGACAGGCAGGTCTCCGACAGGTCGGAATACTTGTTGCCCGCGAACACCGGCTTGCCGTCCTTCCAGATCGACTGGTGGACGTGCATGCCAGAGCCGTTGTCGCCGTACACCGGCTTCGGCATGAAGGTGGCGGTCTTGCCATAGATGTGCGCGACCTGATGGATGCAGTATTTGTAGATCTGCATCTGGTCGGCCATCAGCGTCAGCGTGTCGAACTTCATGCCGAGCTCGTGCTGGGCGGAGGCCACCTCGTGATGGTGCTTCTCGACCTTGACGCCCATGCGGGCCATTGCGCCCAGCATCTCAGAGCGCATGTCCTGCACCGAGTCCTGCGGCGGGACCGGGAAGTAGCCGGCCTTGGTGCGGATGCGGTGGCCGAGATTGCCGCCCTCATATTCGGTGTCGGAATTGGTCGGGAGCTCCGAGGAGTCGAGGCGGAAGCCGGTGTTGTAGGGCGAGGAGCTGTAGCGGACGTCGTCGAACACGAAGAACTCGGCTTCGGGGCCGACGAACACGGTGTCGCCCACGCCCATCGACTTCACCATCGCCTCGGCCTTCTTGGCGATGCCGCGGGGGTCGCGATTGTAGGGCTCGCCGGTGGTCGGCTCGAGCACGTCGCAGGTGATGATCATGGTGGTCTCGGCGAAGAACGGATCGATCGTCGCGGTGACCGGGTCGGGCATCAGGCACATGTCGGATTCGTTGATCGCCTTCCAGCCGGCGATCGAGGAGCCGTCGAACATCGTGCCTTCGGCAAAAATATCTTCGTCGATCATGCTGACGTCGAAGGTGACGTGCTGCCACTTGCCCCGCGGATCGGTGAAGCGGAGGTCGACGTATTTGACGTCGTTGTCTTTGATTGCTTTCAAGACGTCCTTGGCGGTCTTCATGAATACCCCTCTTGGCTTGTAACGTCACGGCCCGGCGCGGGACGGCGTCCGCGGGTGATGCTCCATAGCCTCGCGCGGGGTCCAAGACAACATCGGAAACGCCAAAACGGCCGCCTGCAGGCGTCCCATGAAGGACGCCTGAGCTGCCATCGCTGCTGCTTTCGCAACAAATTTTCTCCATCCGAGGCTCGGGGCGGGGCGACCGTTCCAAGCCCCTCGCGGCGGGCTAGATCGCGTCCAGCCCCGATTCCCCGGTCCTGATGCGAATGGCTTCCTCGATGTTGGAAACGAAGATCTTGCCGTCGCCGATGCGGCCGGTCTGGGCGGCGCGGCGGATCGCCTCGATCGCGCGCTCGACCAGGTCGTCGCCGATCACGATCTCGATCTTCACCTTGGGCAGGAAGTCGACGATGTATTCGGCGCCGCGATAGAGCTCGGCATGGCCCTTCTGCCGGCCAAATCCCTTGGCTTCGGTGACGGTGATGCCCTGAAGTCCCACTTCCTGAAGCGCCTCCTTCACCTCGTCGAGCTTGAACGGCTTGATGATGGCTTCGATTTTCTTCACTGAGCGCCTCCCGGGCATTCCGCTATAAAAAACAGGTGGGTCATCGTCAGGCTGCGCCAACGCGCAGGTTGTTCGATCATTCGTTACCGGGCCCAACATGCTCCGGCGGAGGCACGGTGATTGACAGCCCGTCTTGCCCCGTGCCGAAGTGGCTCCACAAAAGCAGGGTCTATGCCAAGTCGTTAACGAGCCTGAATCGAGCGGATATCTGGGCCTTTGGTGCAGACCCGACGACTCCCCTTGGGGAGTGCCCAGAATACCGAAGCCTGCGAATTAGGCAAACAGGCCACAAGTTGTGCAGATGATGATGGGGCGTCTGCGGGCGGACCGAAATGCCCAGGGAAAAGGCGATGCTGCCGGTGTGGTCAGCCGTCCAATTCGACCGATCCGGTCTTTGGAACTTGCGGCAGGCGCAGCAATAGGAGAGGCAGGGGCCGGAGTCGGCCAGCGCGTCCGGGCGGGGCGCGCGGGCGGGATCAGGGCAGACAGGACGGGCAGCCGGCGCGACGTGGCGGCTGCAGGGGACATGAGCAGCAATGGACGTGTTGACCACGAGTGAAATGGAGCGCGCCGACCGGCTGACGATCGCAGCCGGCACGCCCGGCTTCTCGTTGATGCTGAGCGCCGGCCAGGCGGTGGCGGCCGCCGCCATGGACCTGGTCGAGGAGGGGCCGATCCTGGTCGTGTGCGGGCCCGGCAACAATGGCGGCGACGGTTTCGTCGCGGCGGCCGAGCTGGCGGCGCAGGGCCGCGAGGTCTCGGTGATCCTGATGTGCGAGCGCGATGCGCTGCAGGGCGACGCCGCCTCCGCCGCCAAGGGCTGGAAGTTTCCGGTGCTGCCGTTCACGCCGCAGGCGATCGGCAAGCCGGCCTTGATCATCGATGCGCTGTTCGGCGCCGGCCTCAGCCGGCCCGTCTCGGGCGAGCCGCACGAGGTGATCGCCGCGATCAACGCCAATGGCGCACCGGTGCTCGCGGTCGATCTGCCGAGCGGCATCAACGGCACCACCGGGGCGGTGATGGGCATCGCCGTCCGCGCCACCGAGACCGTGACCTTCTTCCGCAAGAAGCCGGCGCATCTGCTGCTGCCCGGGCGCCAGCATTGCGGCCAGGTCCGGCTCGCCGACATCGGCATCGATGCGCAGGTGCTCGGCGAGATCCGGCCGCAGCTGTTCGAGAACGATCCCGAGCTGTGGCACGGCCAGTTTCCGGTGCCGCGCATCGATGGCCACAAATATGCGCGCGGGCATGTGCTGGCGATGTCGGGCGATGTGGCGGCCACCGGCGCCGCACGCCTGGCCGCGCGCGCGGCGCTGCGGGCCGGCGCAGGCCTGGTCACGCTGGCCTCGCCGCGTGATGCGCTGATCGTCAACGCGGCGGCGCTGACGGCGGTGATGGTGCGCGCCGCCGACACCGCGATCGAGTTCGGCGAGCTGCTCGGCGACAAGCGCTATAACACCTGCATCATCGGTCCCGGCAGCGGCGTGAGCGAGCGCACGCGCGACCTCGTCTTCACGGCTCTGACGGCGCAGCGTCATCTGGTGCTCGATGCGGATGCGCTGACGAGCTTTGCCGATGCGCCGGAGCGGCTGTTCGAGCAGATCAGGGCGACGGCGGACGCGCAGATCGTGCTGACCCCGCATGAGGGCGAATTCCCGCGGCTGTTCTCGGATCTCAGCAACAAATATCCCGGCCGCTCCAAGATCGAGCGGGTGCGCGCGGCCGCCGCGCGCTGCGGCGCCGTGGTGCTGCTGAAGGGCGCCGACACCACCGTCGCCGCGCCCGACGGACGCGCCTCGATCGCCGCCAATGCGCCGCCCTGGCTCGCCACCGCCGGCGCCGGCGACGTGCTCGCCGGCATCATCGCGGGGCTATTGGCGCAAGGTGTGCCGGCGTTCGAGGCCGCCTGCATCGGCGTCTGGCTGCATGGCGAGGCCGGCTCCGAGGCGGGGCCGGGCCTGATCGCGGAGGACCTGACGGAGACGCTGCCGGCGGTGTTCCGGCGGCTCTATGACCGGTTCGGGATTGAGTATTGACGCGCTGTTGCCCAGCAAAGACTGTCATGCCCGCGCAGGCGGGCATCCAGTACGCAGCGGCCTATCGATTCAATCACCGGCGTCTCGGAGTACTGGATCGCCCGGTCAAGCCGGGCGATGACAGCTGAGGGTGTGGCAGTGCCGGTACAACTCACTTCCCGCTTTTCGCTCACGTGACCTGATACTTCGCCACCGCGCTCTCGTTCCACGCGAGCCCGAGGCCCGGGCCTCGCGCGGTCACCTTGCCGTCGATCACCTGCAGCGGCTGGCTGAGGATGGCGCCGGCGAAGTCGAGCACCTCGAGCCAATGCGCGGTCGGCGTCACCGCCAGCACATGCGCGCTCGCCTCCGGCAGGATGTGGCTCGACATCGGGATCGACGCCGCATCGGCTTGGCCCGCGACGTTGAGCCAGCCGGTGATGCCGCCGACCTTCATCAAATCGGGCATGATGAAGTCGGAGGCGCCAGCCGCGATCGCTTCGGCAAAGCCGCGTGGAAACCACCAGTTCTCGCCGGCCTGGATCGGAATCTCCGCGCGCTCGCGCACTTGCGCGTGGCCGGAGAGGTTTTCCTGCGGCACCGGCTCCTCGATCCAGGTCAGGTCGTAATCCGCAAGGCGCGCAATTCTGCGCGTGGCCTCAGCGGGATCGAGCGACTGGTTGAAGTCGAGCATCAGCGCCATGTCCGGGCCGAACAGGGCGCGCAGGCCGTTGATCATCGCCTCATCGGTGGCGAGATCGCCATGGCCGCCCTTGGTCTTGATGGCGCGGAAGCCGTGCTCGTCGCGCGCGCTGCGCAAGGTGCGCTCATCGGCCGCGGCATCGAGCACGCCATAGCTGTCATAGGCGGGGATCGGCCGCGCGCTGCCGCCGAGCAGCTCGACGACCGGCTTGCCCGCGATCTGTCCGAGCGCATCCCAGAACGCCATGTCGAGGCCTGACACGGCCATGCCGACCAGCCCCTGCCAGCCGAGCAGGCGGAATTTGGCGTCCATCAGCCGCATCAGATCGAACGGCACTAGCGCCTTGCCTTTGAGCTCGCTGCCGATCTCCTCGACCAGCAGCACCAGCGGCTTCAGCGCGAGCCTGGTGTAGGCGAAGAGATAGGAATGGCCGGTCACCCCTTGATCGGTCGTCACGTCGATCAGCACCAGCGGGCCGGAATCGATGATGCCGAAAGCGTTGCGCAACGGGCGCTTCATCGGGGTGACGACGGCGCGCGCGGTCACGCCGGTGATGGCGGCAATGGTCATGGGAGTTCTCCCTGGTTCGTTTCCTCACCTGACCTCATACCACCGCACGAGGCGCGGCGCCGCCCAATCGGTGGCGACACTCTCGATCAGGAATCGGCCGACGGTCTCGGCTGAAAACGCAATGCGCTGGGTCTGGCCGGGCTCCAGCGCCAGCGTATCTAGCCAATAGGGCTTCCAGCCGTCGTCCAGGCGGTCGAGCAGCCGGAACGGCTGGCCGTGCAGGTGAACGACCCGGGCGCCGCTCGCCTTGTTGGCAAGCGCCAGCACGACGACCCGGCCCGCCCGGGCCTGGAAGGCGGGCGGCGCGGACGCGTTGAATTGCGCAGGTGGCCTCCAGTCGGGGCCGTCGGGTGCGAGCTCGACGCGAACGGCCTTGCCGAGGTCCAGCCGGTCGGGCAATCCGTTCGACGGCAAGGCCGCTGGCGGGGGAAGCGGGGCGGCCCGCAATGGCGGTTCGTTCGACGGCGCCAGGCGGGCGATCGGCCGGGCGCTGGTGCCGTCGTGCAGCAGCACCGGCAGCGGCGCTTTCACGGCGGGCATGTCGATGAACACGTCGGTGCGGCCGCCCGGCGGCAGCAGCACGGCGCCGTTGCGCGCCAGGAACGGCTCGGCCGGCTGGCTGTCGATGGCCATCACCCGGACGGCGTCGATGTCGGCGATTTTGATCGCGATCACAGCGCGTTGGCAGCCATTGATGAACCTGAGCCTGACCCGCGCCTGGGCCCGCAGCGCGATCTCCGGCTGGATCTCGCCGTTGACGGTGTAGATCAGCTCGGCGTCCCCTGCCTCCGTTCCCGGTGCCAGGGCGGTGCCATCGGCTTTGAGCCTGACATCCTCGACCAGGAAAACCTCGTCGCGGTCGGCGGTTACAGGACCGGCCTCATCGACGATCAGAGGCAGCGGCCGGATCGGGGCTGCCGCGCCATCGGCCAGCAGACGCAGGTCGAGCAGCCCGGTCCCGGCTCCCCCCACCGCCGCCGCGACGCTGGCGCGGCCGCCTGGGCCAACTGGCTGCTGCACGATCAGCGGCGCAGCCATGGCGAGGCCGCGGCCGGAGAGAGCGGCCGGGATCGAAAGGCCGTTCGTCAGGGTCAGATCGAGCGCGGCGCCACGCGCCAGCCGCAGGACCGGAGCGCCTCCGGCCAGCCGCCAGATCCGGGTTGGCTGACGGCCGGGAGCAAGCGCGGCAGATTCGGCCCGCGCCTCCAAGGCGACGGACATCCGTTCGGCAGCCGTCACAATCCGTGGCCACGTGACGGTCCAGGCTGCGGCAAAGCCGCCGAGCAGCGTCCGGCGGCTGACCCCCTCCACAGGCTGCGTCATGCGACAAAACATTGTGCGTTGAGGGGGATGCGGATCACGTTGTTTTCCCTTATGTGTGCCGCGAGCTTGGCCGGTGGGCCGGCCGCGGGCGCTGTCGAAGGCCCATTTTTTTGCTGCGGAGAGTTTCGCGCGTGGTATAAGCCGCGCCGCCCGCGGCATCGCGGCCGGGCTATCGATGCAGTTCACGCGGGCGTGGCGGAACTGGTAGACGCGCTGGATTTAGGTTCCAGTGACGAAAGTTGTGGGGGTTCGAGTCCCTCCGCCCGCACCAAGCGCTTCCTCAGCGTTTGCCCCAAGTTTCACGGCGCATCCGCGCTCCTGCAATGGGAGAGCGGGGGCACCGATCCCACCGGCGCAAGGCTCGTTGCCGCGCGTCGTCCACAATTGAATCAGGTGTGTTCGGATCGCAAGGGTCCGGACCGTAGCGGAAGAAGATTGACGCCATGCAGGTCACAGAAACCTTGTCGGAAGGCTTGAAGCACGAGTTCCAGATCAGCGTTCCCGCGGCGGATCTCGACGCCAAGGCGGATGCCAAGCTGGTCGACCTGAAGGACAAGGTCCGCATCAACGGCTTCCGTCCCGGCAAGGTTCCGGTCGCGCATCTGAAGAAGATCTACGGCAAGTCGGTCATGGCCGAGACCATCGACCAGACCATCCGCGACACCAACACCCAGATCTTCACCGAGCGCGGCTTCCGCCTGGCGACCGAGCCGAAGGTGACGATGCCGACCGAGGAGGCCGAGGTCGAGAAAATCCTCTCCGGCCAGTCGGACCTCACCTACACCGTGGCCGTCGAGGTCGTGCCCGCGATCACGCTCGCCGACTTCAAGGCCTTCTCGGTGGAGAAGCCGGTCGCCGACATCACGGACGCCGATGTCGACGAGGCGATCAAGCGCCTGGCCGACGCCAACCGCAGCTACGCGGCCAAGGCCGAGGGCGCGAAGGCCGAGAGCGGCGACCGCGTGAAGATCAACTTCAAGGGGACGATCGATGGCGTCGCCTTCGACGGCGGCACCGGTGAAGGCATCGACGTCGTGATCGGCTCGAACACCTTCATCCCGGGCTTCGAGGATCAGCTGACCGGCATCGGTGTCGGCGAGACGCGCACGCTGAAGGTCTCGTTCCCGACCAACTATCTCAACAACGATCTGGCCGGAAAGGCTGCGGAGTTCGAGACCACGGCGACCGCGATCGAGGCGCCCGAAGCGAAGGTGGTCGACGACGAGTTCGCCAAGACGCTCGGCCTCGAATCGCTCGACAAGCTGAAGCAGTTGATGCGCGACCGTCTCGCCGGCGAGTTCAACCAGGCGACCCGCCAGCGCGTGAAGCGCGCGCTGCTCGACCGTCTCGACGAGACCCACAAGTTCGATGCGCCGCCGTCGCTGATCGACGAGGAGTTCAACCTGATGTGGAACTCGGTCAAGGCCGAGATGGACTCCAGCGGCAAGACCTTCGCCGACGAGAACACCACCGAGGACAAGGCGAAGGAAGAGTACCGCACGATCGCCGATCGGCGCGTGCGCCTCGGCCTCGTGCTCTCCGAGATCGGCGAGAAGAACAAGATCACCGTGACCGACGACGAGGTCAGCCGCGCCGTGATCGAGCGGGCGCGCTCGATGCCGGGCCGCGAGAAGGAGGTCTGGGACTTCTATCGCAGCAACCCGCAGGCGCTCGCGCAGCTGCGCGCGCCGATCTACGAGGACAAGGTCGTCGACTTCATCCTCGAGCTTGCCAACGTGACCGAGAAGAAGGTCTCCAAGGACGAGCTGTTCAAGGACGACGACAGCGACAAGGCGGCCTGATCGGGGCACCTCTGGTCGGGTTCGCGACATCAGCGCATGATTAAGGTTGACCGGCAAAAGCGCCGGTCAGCCTGGTTCCGACGCTGGCCGCCGCCGCGGGAATCAGCTTGAACAGGGCAACGACCTCGCTCGCGGTTGGCCAGAGGACCCGGTCTTGTCACCGGGAAATTGGTCCATATCTGTGGGCTCGGTCTTGAAGTTCTGCATCACGGGGCCACTGTCCGTCGCTGCTCGTTGAACGAGCCTCACCTGCGGCGGCCGGTCGTCTTCAACTGCTGGTCCAACCCTTGGGTGATTCATGCGCGATCCCGTCGAAACCTATATGAACCTTGTGCCCATGGTGGTCGAGCAGACCAACCGCGGTGAGCGCGCCTACGACATCTTCTCGCGCCTCCTGAAGGAGCGCATCATCTTCGTGACCGGTCCGGTCGAGGACGGCATGGCGACCCTGATCGTCGCGCAGCTGCTGTTCCTCGAGGCCGAGAACCCGAAGAAGGAAATCGCGATGTACATCAACTCGCCGGGCGGCGTGGTGACGTCGGGCCTCGCGATCTACGACACGATGCAGTTCATCCGTCCGGCGGTGTCGACGCTGTGCACGGGCCAGGCGGCGTCGATGGGCTCGCTGCTGCTCTGCGCCGGCCACAAGGACATGCGCTTCTCGCTGCCGAATTCGCGCATCATGGTGCACCAGCCGTCCGGCGGCTTCCAGGGCCAGGCGACCGACATCATGCTGCACGCCCAGGAAATCCTGAACCTGAAGAAGCGGCTCAACGAGATCTACGTCAAGCACACCGGGCAGCCCTACAAGTCGATCGAGGATGCGCTGGAACGCGACAAATTCCTCACCGCGGAAGCCGCCCAGGAGTTCGGCCTGATCGACAAGGTGATCGACAAGCGGCCGGAAGATCCGTCGGCCATGGGCAAGTGAGCCGACGCGAGTAAGACGAGGCCCGCTGGCCGGGCCTCGAGACGTCACGGCATTCCCTTTGTCGGCTCCAGCCGGCAAAGGTACCCGGGTGGGTCCCAAAAGGGCCGCAACCCTGCCGTGCAACTGGCAAACAGGCGTGGCAAACACGCAACGTTCGGCCGATTTTGCGTGTTCTTACCGTGTCAAGCCCCAAAATCACGGTAATGTCACGGTCTAGGGTCTGTCCTCCGATTAGCGAATTCTTGATAGTCGGATGACAGCATGATTGGCTAGAGTGTCCAGTTATGGATCGTTGGGGGATTCGCGCAAGTCGTGGGTGCACGACGGGTGAAGAACAAGGTCTTAATTTTGGTACGAAATTTGCTCTTTCAACAGTCCAGTCCGGCCGATGCCGGATCGGAGCGAACGAGCGGACAAGAGCGAACCGCGGACGGAGACAGGAATGAGTAAGGTCGGCACGGGCGACTCGAAGAACACGCTATATTGCTCGTTCTGCGGCAAGAGCCAGCACGAAGTCCGCAAACTGATCGCAGGTCCAACCGTCTTCATCTGCGACGAGTGCGTCGAACTGTGCATGGATATCATCCGCGAGGAGAACAAGTCCTCGCTGGTCAAGTCGCGCGACGGCATTCCGACGCCGAAGGAGATCTGCAAGGTCCTCGACGATTACGTGATCGGCCAGAACCATGCGAAGAAGGTGCTCTCGGTCGCCGTTCACAACCACTACAAGCGGCTGAATCACCAGACCAAGCACTCGGACGTCGAGCTCGCGAAGTCGAACATCCTGCTGATCGGTCCGACCGGCTCGGGCAAGACGCTGCTGGCGCAGACGCTCGCGCGCATCCTCGACGTGCCGTTCACGATGGCGGATGCGACGACGCTGACCGAGGCGGGCTATGTCGGTGAGGACGTCGAGAACATCATCCTGAAGCTGCTGCAGGCGGCCGACTACAATGTCGAGCGTGCGCAGCGTGGCATTGTCTACATCGACGAGATCGACAAGATCAGTCGCAAGTCTGACAATCCCTCGATCACCCGCGACGTGTCGGGCGAGGGTGTTCAGCAGGCGCTGCTCAAGATCATGGAAGGTACGGTTGCGTCGGTTCCGCCGCAGGGCGGCCGCAAGCATCCGCAGCAGGAGTTCCTGCAGGTCGACACCACCAACATCCTGTTCATCTGCGGTGGTGCGTTCTCCGGCCTCGAGAAGATCATCTCGGCGCGCGGCCGGTCGACCTCGATCGGCTTCGCCGCCCAGGTGCTGGCGCCGGAAGACCGCCGCACCGGCGAGATCTTCCGTCACGTCGAGCCGGAAGACCTGCTGAAGTATGGCCTGATCCCGGAGTTCGTCGGCCGTCTGCCGGTCGTGGCGACGCTCGAGGATCTCGACGAGAACTCGCTGAAGAAGATCCTGACCGAGCCGAAGAACGCGCTGGTGAAACAGTACCAGCGGCTGTTCGAGATGGAGAACATCGAGCTCACCTTCGCCGACGAGGCGCTGGGTGCGGTCGCCCGCAAGGCCATCGAGCGCAAGACTGGCGCGCGCGGTCTGCGGTCGATCCTCGAGAGCATTCTGCTCGAGACGATGTTCGACCTGCCGGGTCTCGAAGGGGTCGAGGAAGTGGTCATCTCGCGGGAGGTGGTCGAAGGCACCGCCCGTCCGCTCTACATCTATGCCGATCGTTCCGATCGCGCCGTGGAAAGCAGCGCCAGCGCGTGATCCGCGCTGGTACGATAGACAGACGACCTTGTTTCATCAGATTGGCGATCGCTGCGGACGTTGCGTCCGCAGCCTCGCAGCGTTTCAGCGTCCCGCCGCGTAAAGCCATATTTGGCGGGTGTTTTCCGATACTTGACACCCCCCGGGTCGATAGCCACCTAATGTCGCGTGGCGTTACAAATCTCAATCCCGGGATTCGCCTCACCAAACGATCCGAAACCAGCGGGCGATTTCGACGCCTCAGTGAAGTCCGGATCAGATCGCACCTTGTGGCGGTTGCGCACGATGGCGGGCTGCGTGCAAGGGGGCAAAACAAAAGGAACAGGCCATGACGACCCCTAAACCCCGGCCGACCATCGTTTACGGCGAGAGCCACGCCTATCCGGTGCTGCCGCTCCGCGACATCGTCGTCTTCCCGCACAACATCGTGCCGCTGTTCGTCGGCCGCGAGAAATCGATCCGCGCCCTCGAAGAGGTGATGAAGAACGACGCGCTCGTGATGTTGGCGACGCAGAAGAATGCGTCCGATGATGATCCAGCTCCGGATGCGATCTACGAGACCGGGACGCTCGCCAGCGTGCTGCAACTCCTGAAGCTGCCCGACGGCACCGTGAAGGTGCTGGTCGAAGGCCTGGAGCGCGCGCGCGTCGAGAAATACACCGATCGTGCCGACTACTACGAAGCCACCGCCGTCGCGCTCGAGGACACCGATGCCAAGTCGGTCGAAGCCGAAGCGCTCGGTCGCTCCGTCGTGTCGGACTTCGAGAGCTATGTGAAGCTGAACAAGAAGATCTCGGCTGAGGTCGTCGGCGTCGTTCAGTCGATCACCGATTTCGGCAAGCTGGCCGACACCGTCGCTTCGCATCTCGCCGTCAAGATCGCCGATCGCCAGGGCATCCTGGAGACGCTGTCCGTCACCACGCGCCTGGAGAAGGTGCTGGGCCTGATGGAGAGCGAGATTTCGGTGCTGCAGGTCGAGAAGCGCATCCGCTCGCGTGTCAAGCGCCAGATGGAGAAGACCCAGCGCGAGTACTACCTGAATGAGCAGATGAAGGCCATTCAGAAGGAGCTGGGTGACGAGGACGGCCGCGACGAGCTCGCCGATCTGGAAGAGCGCATCAACAAGACCAAGCTCTCCAAGGAAGCGCGCGAGAAGGCGCAGCACGAGCTGAAGAAGCTGCGCCAGATGTCGCCGATGTCCGCCGAAGCGACCGTCGTGCGCAACTACCTGGATTGGCTGCTGTCGATCCCGTGGAACAAGAAGTCCAAGGTGAAGAAGGATCTGGAGGCCGCGCAGGCGGTTCTGGATGCGGATCACTATGGGCTCGAGAAGGTCAAGGACCGCATCGTCGAGTATCTGGCAGTGCAGTCGCGCGCCAACAAGCTGACCGGCCCGATCCTGTGCCTGGTCGGACCTCCCGGCGTCGGCAAGACCTCGCTCGGCAAGTCGATCGCGAAGGCCACGGGCCGCGAATTCGTTCGCGTGTCGCTAGGCGGCGTGCGCGACGAGGCCGAGATCCGCGGTCATCGCCGGACCTATATCGGCTCGATGCCCGGCAAGATCATCCAGTCGATGCGCAAGGCCAAGACCTCGAACCCGCTGTTCCTCTTGGACGAGATCGACAAGATGGGCTCGGACTTCCGGGGTGACCCGTCGTCGGCGCTGCTGGAGGTCCTCGACCCCGAGCAGAACACGACGTTCAACGATCACTATCTGGAGGTCGACTACGACCTGTCGAACGTGATGTTCATCACGACCGCGAATACGCTCAATATTCCCGGGCCGCTGATGGACCGCATGGAGATCATCCGCATCGCGGGCTACACCGAGACCGAGAAGGTCGAGATCGCCCGCAAGCATCTGATCCCGTCCGCGCTGTCCAAGCACGGTCTGGATTCGAAGGAATGGTCGATCGACGACGATGCGTTGCTGCTCGTGATCCGGCGCTACACCCGCGAGGCGGGCGTGCGTAACCTGGAGCGTGAGATTTCCACACTGGCCCGCAAGGCCGTGAAGGAGCTCATGATGTCCAAGAAGAAGTCGGTGAAGGTCACCGAGAAGGCCGTCGAGGAATTCCTGGGTGTGCCGAAGTATCGCTTCGGCGAGATCGAGCAGGACGACCAGATCGGCATCGTGACTGGCCTCGCCTGGACCGATGTGGGCGGCGAGCTGTTGACCATCGAAGGCGTCATGATGCCCGGCAAGGGCAAGATGACGGTGACGGGCAATCTGCGCGACGTCATGAAGGAGTCGATCTCGGCTGCGGCGTCCTACGTCCGCTCGCGGGCGATCATCTACGGCATCGAGCCGCCAATGTTCGATCGCCGCGACATCCACGTCCACGTGCCGGAGGGGGCGACCCCGAAGGACGGTCCGTCGGCGGGTGTTGCGATGGCCACTGCGATCATCTCGGTCATGACGGGGATTCCGATCCGTCACGACGTCGCGATGACCGGCGAGATCACGTTGCGTGGTCGCGTGCTGCCGATCGGTGGTCTGAAGGAGAAGCTGCTGGCCGCGGCCCGCGGCGGCATCAAGACGGTGCTGATCCCCGAGGACAACGCCAAGGATCTCACGGAGATCTCCGATGCGATCAAGGGCGGCATGGAGATCATTCCGGTCTCCCGTCTCGACGACGTCGTCGCCCGGGCCCTGGTCCGCAAGCCGGTGCCGATCGTCTGGGAAGAGGACACCAAGGTGCCCGTCAAGGGCGACGGCGACGAAGCCGCCGGTGGCCTGACGGCCCACTGAACGAACAGATCCAGGAAACGGCGCCCGAGAGGGCGCCGTTTTCATTTGTGGGATCGCGACGTCAGGAAGTTTCCAGACGATCGGCCGAGCGCCCATGCCGCGGTGGTTTTCTCCCTGCCGCCGTGTGGTTCCGGCGTTGATTGCAGGTCGGGCAGGGGGTAAAGAGGCGCAGCGCGGGGGCGGTCCGGGACACCGGATGCAACGCTCGACGTGCTGCAGGACGGGCGGTTAGCTCAGCTGGTTAGAGCATCTCGTTTACACCGAGAGGGTCGGGAGTTCGAATCTCTCACCGCCTACCATCCCGGCAGGGCCAATGCCCGCTCATCGAACAACAGCTATTCAGTCGCGCGTTTCTCCAAGCTGACCGCAATCCGCTCGAGCAGCGTGTTCATGCGCTGGGTTTCCGCGATCTGCCGCTCATAGTGTTCGTGCAGGTCGGTCGACATCTTCGTGACATTCATTCGTTTGCTGAAAGCGAACCAGACCGCGATCAGGCTCAAAAACGGCAGCCACGAAAAGAACAGGTCGATCCACTGGTTCTTCATGCTTACTCTTCAACCCCCACGTGCTGTTGCTTCCCGCAGGCTGACGTCTCGCCTGCAACCCTCACTGCCAGTCGCCGCAAATTCGTGTGGCGATTGGCTGTGCTTCCGTTACCCTGCTGCGTGGACCGAGGTCGAGGCAAATACATGACCGACTTTCTGCGCCATTGTGCTGGAGGCGCTGAGCGGACGATCAGCGCAGGTGTTGCCCTCCTGGAAGAGGGCGGCAACACCGGCCATCTCTACATCCTGCTCGAAGGCCGGCTGGAGGTGATCAAGGCCGGTGCCTCCGTCGCCGTCGTCTCGGAGCCGGGCGCGCTGTTCGGCGAGATGTCGCTGCTGCTGGAGCAGCCGCACACGGCGACGGTGCGCGCATTGGCCGAGTGCCGGATCTACGAAATCCCCGATGCGCCGCGCTTCCTTGCCGAAAATCCCGAGGCGACGCTGTCGATCGCGCGCATGCTGGCGCAGCGGCTCAACGTCGCCAACACCTATCTCGCCGATCTCAAGCGGCAATATTCCGGCCATGGCAGCCATCTGTCGATGGTCGGCGATGTCCTGCAGAGCATGATCAACCTGCCGCCGCAGCAGGTCGTGCCAGGAACGGATCTGGAATCCGATCCACGGCTCTGAGCCAGTCCGGCGCCACGGTCACGGGCTGGGCCGGCCGCTGCAGCGGGCTGGCGAGATCGATCCACTCGGCTTGCCCCGCCGCCAGCCAGAAGGCCTGCTGCGCGTCGCTGTCGAGCACCATGTAGGTCGGCGGCCGTCCGGGCTGCCGCCCGGTGTTGAACACCCAGGTCTCACCCAGGCGATCGAACCACGAGCCGTCCTTGATGAAGGGCGACTGGTGGACGTGACCGGAGATCACGATATCCGGCCGATGACGCGCGATGAAGCCTTGCAGCTCGGTGTCGCCGAAGAAGCGCTTGCCGCCCCAGCTGACCGGCGAATCGGCCGGCGGCGCATGATGCACCCAGATCCTGCGTGCGGCTGTCCGGGCCGCTGCGGCATCGAGCTGGCGTTCGATCGCGGCCTTGACGACTGGACCATCCCACCACGGGCAGACCGAGAACAGCGTATCGCCCACCAGGAGGTCGTCGCCGTCGGCGGCGATTCCGAGCTCGCGGACGGTGCCGATCCAGGCCGCGATCTTCTCGCCCTGCGCGCTGCGCTCCTCCAGATCATGATTGCCCGAGCAGATCATCACGCGCGTCTTGGCGGCCAGCAGCGCCAGGTATTTCTTCACGACCACGATCTGCGCGCGGATGTCGACGATCGAAGCCAGATCGAGCGCATCGCCGGCGAACACCACCGTGTCGAAATGATCGGCCGCGGCGACCAGCCAGTCGAACTGCGGCAGCGTGTAGTGAAGATCGGCAACGATGAGACAGCGCATGACGACTCCAATGGCCTCCGATGCAAATCAGAGACCGCAGGGTCTTTCAAGAACGGCGGACGGCCGAGAGGCGGCGCCTGCAGCCGGGCACCGCTGCTCGCGCGGCATATGCGTGCCGGCTCGGCCGGTGTCAGCCGGTGATCGGGTCGCCCGCGTCTCAGTTCTTGTGCAGGGCCGCCATCGCGCTCGTGCCTTGACAGGTCAGTCCGCGGCGTGCGGCGATGCCGGCGCCGGCAACGATAACAGACAAGGCGCATCATGCAGCTGCCCTCAGGCCACGACCGTAACGCCGACCAGATCGCCTATTGGAACGGGCCGGGCGGCCAGCGCTGGTCCGATCGCCAGGAGGCGCAGGACGTCCTGTTGGCGCCGGTGTCGCAGATCCTGATCGAACGCATCGCGGCCAAGCCCGGTGATCATGTGCTCGATATCGGCTGCGGCTGCGGCGGCCTGGCGATTGCCCTGGCGCAGCAGGTGGCGCCGGGCGGACATGTGCTTGGCGTCGACATCTCCGCGCCGATGCTCGAGCGGGCGCGTGCGGTGGCGCCTGCGGGGCTTCCTGCCGAGTTCGTGCTGGCCGACGCCACCGTGCATCCGTTCCCGGCGGCGAGCTTCGACCTCATGGTCTCGCGCTTCGGCGTGATGTTCTTCGCCGATCCCGTGATCTCATTCGCCAACATCCGCCGCGCGCTGAAGCCGGGCGGCCGCGTCGTGTTCGCCTGCTGGCGCGAGCCGAAGGCCAACCCCTGGATGATCGCGCCGCTGCAGGCGGTGTATCGCCACGTGCCGAAGCTGCCGGAGATGGCGCCGGAGGATCCCGGCCCGTTCGCCTTCGCAGCCGAATCGCGGGTGACGCGCATCCTGAGCGAGGCTGGCTTCGGCGACGTGGCGCTGGAGGCCCACGCGCTGTCGCTCGACATCGCGCGCGGGCAGGGGCTCGACGCGGCCGTGCAGTCGGCCTTCGAGATCGGCCCAGCCAGCCGCGCGCTGGAGGGCCACCCGACTGAGACGCGCGAGGCGGCGCGCGCATCCGTGCGAGACCTGCTTGCGCAGTACCAGGATGGCGGCAGCGTCACGCTGTCCGGCTCGATCTGGCTGGTGACGGCGCGGGCCTGAGGCCCTCGCCGGGCAGCCTTTCAGGAGCGCTCCTCCCAGATCATCGCCAGATGCACGATGGTCTGTACCGCCTTCTCCATGTCACGCACGCTGACCCATTCGAGTCGCGAGTGGAAGGCGTGCTCGCCGGCGAAGATGTTGGGGCAGGGCAGACCCATGAAGGACAGCCGCGAGCCGTCGGTGCCGCCGCGAATCGAGGTCCGGACCGGCGTGAGCCCGGCGCGGCGGATCGCCTCCTCGGCATAGGTCACGATCTGCGGATGCAGGTCGATCACTTCCTTCATGTTGCGGTACTGCGCCTTGACCTGCATTTCGTAGCTCGAGTGCGGATAGGCCTGCATCACGTCCTTGACGATGTCCTCGAGCAGCGCCTCCTTCTGCCGCAGCCCCTGCTCGCTGAAGTCGCGCACGATGAAGTCGAGCCGCGCCTGCTCCAGCGTGCCGGATATCGCGACCGGATGCAGGAAGCCCTCCTTGCCCTCGGTCGTCTCCGGCGAGCAGGTGTCCTTGGGCAGGCGCTCGACGATGGCGGAGGCGATCTTGATGGCGTGCTCGATCTTGCCCTTGGCAAAGCCCGGATGGGCGCTGACGCCGTTGATGAGGATCGTCGCGCCGTCCGCCGAGAACGTCTCGTCCTCGATATTGCCGGCGGTCTCGCCGTCCATGGTGTAGCCGAAGTCGGCGCCGAGCTTCTTCAGGTCGACCCGGTCGACACCGCGCCCGATCTCCTCGTCGGGCGTGAACAGGATCTTGATCGTGCCGTGCTTGATCTGAGGGTTGCTGAGCAGGAACTGGGCTGCGTCCACGATCTCGGCAATGCCGGCCTTGTTGTCGGCGCCGAGCAGGGTGGTGCCGTCGGATGTGACGATGTCGCAGCCGATCTGGTCCTTCAGCGCCGGATGTTCGGACGGACGGATCACCTGGCTGGAATCGCCGGGCAGCACGATATCGCCGCCCTGATAGTTGCGCACGATCTGCGGCTTCACGTTGGCGCCGGAGCAGTCGGGCGAGGTGTCCATATGCGAGCAGAAGCAGATCACCGGCACCTGCTTGTCGGTGGTCGCGGGGATCGTCGCATAGACATAGCCGTGATCGTCCATATGAGCATCCGACAGCCCCAGCGCCTGCAACTCGGCGGCGAGAAGGCGGCCGAGATTCTTCTGCTTGAGCGTCGAGGGGCAGGTGGGAGACGTCGGGTCCGACTGGGTGTCGACCACGACGTAGCGCAGGAAGCGCTCGGTGACGGAGTGGGTATAGCTGGGAAGCTGGTCGGACATGGGCACCAAAAGACGAGAGGTGGGAGGATTATAATACCTTTATCGAACGTATATTAATATATCAGTTTCGCTATGCGATATTCCAGAGAGCGAGCTCCGGTTTATGCTGTCAGACCGCCTCCGCGCTTGCCTTTGCGGGGGCCGAATACGCCTCTACGGGCGCCTTGAAAGCTACGACGCGACCGGTGGCTGGATTACGACCAGTGCCTGCCGCACGCGCCGGACCGGGAGAATACAAAGTCCGGAGATTCGGACCTTGTCTCCTTTCCGCGGGTGTCGTGCGATCCTGGCACGGTCCGGCCAAGGATCTGCTCGGCGCGCATCTTTGCCAGACCGTGCTGAGCCGTGCCCTCTGCGGCGCAGATTCGCCAGAGGCGATTGTGACCGGACGCAAGGGCCACCTTGTCATGCCCCGCCTTTGGATGTCCCGCTTATTGGCCCTGGGCCAGTCATCTTCTGCCGCTTCCCCGAGTGGCAAACGTCCCAGACGGCGTTTTGGCCCACCGGCCGAGCTGCCATTGCGGAATGAGCCATTCCTTGGCCAGGCCAGGGCCTGGGCAGCCAGGCCTCCGGGGACCGCCCGTCAAGACTTCTCACAAGTTGGAGTTCATTGCCCTTGACTTCGAAACATCGCCCCTTTAAGTCGCACTCCTCCGCGGATTTCGCGATCACGCGGGAGTAGCTCAGTTGGTTAGAGCGCCGGCCTGTCACGCCGGAGGTCGCGGGTTCGAGCCCCGTCTCTCGCGCCATTTCGATGGCATAGCATCCCCCAGTCTCGTCGCTGTCCTGAACCTGTGCGCTTGTCGTTGCGCTCATCACGCTTGGCGCGATCGCGGCGCTGATCGCCATGGCGGTCGGCGCAAGCAAAAGGCCGCCGAAGGGCGGCCTGAAATAGCTTGATGCGGCGAAGCAGCAGCCGGCTCAGCGGACCATGGTGTCGCCGGAGCTTGTCACGGCGACCGGCTTGCCGGCCTTGACCACGGCACGCGAGGCCGTCTGGCTGTAGTCGACGTTGGACCGGGTCGCGATCCCGAAGGCGGTGACGGCGATGCCTGCAACCAGGGCCACCACCACGATCTTCAGATGGGTCGAACGGTCCGCGGAATGGAACGAGTGGTTCATGTCAGCCTCCCGGCGTCTCAGAGCGCCACTTTGTTGCCGGGATATGTACCGCCGCTTTGTTTCGATCCGGTTTCTTGGCTTGCTCAAAATGGTTTCATCGGTTGCAGGCCTCGTTCCAGCAATCGGGAGTAAGCGGATCGAGCGCGCGGCCGCCTCGGTCTGAAATGCCATCGACGCGCCCGCCCGGCCGCTGGCGCAGCCGCTCGCGAGCAGCCCATGATCCTGATTCGGCGGGCCTCTCATGTCGATTTCCGATCGATGGCAATGGCGTATCGGACGATCGCCCCTTCGTATCAGATCGCGCCTCAGCGACCGCGGCTCTGCAGCCGTTCCCGACCGACTCCGGCCTGCGCACAACGCCGTGCGTGCTCGCGGTCGTTGACCCTCTCAGCAATTCGTCGATGTCACGTGCGACACCGTATTGCTGCGGGGCTGCAATGCGAAAGGCGCACGCGTGTTGCGATCGCCGCGATCCCCATCTGTGTCCAGGTTTCCGCAATGTGGGGAGGGATGGCGGCGGCGAGACGGCTTGTCTTGCGCGGCTTGGTGCGCTGCGCTAAGGCTTCGACCAATTCCAATGCAACGAGTCTGCGGTTTGCACCGAAACCGCAGAGGAAAGTGGCGCCGATGACCGGCATCCTTCAGAATTATCTCCCCCTCGTCGTGTTCATAGGTGTCGCAGCCATCATCGGGGTGGTGTTGCTGATCGCGCCATTCCTGGTCGCCTACCAGCAGCCCGATCCCGAGAAGCTCTCGGCCTACGAATGCGGCTTCAACGCATTCGATGATGCCCGGATGAAGTTCGACGTCCGCTTCTATCTGGTTGCCATCCTTTTCATCATCTTCGACCTCGAAGTCGCCTTCCTGTTTCCCTGGGCAGTGGCATTCGGCAAGCTCGGCGCGGCCGGCTTCTGGTCGATGCTGGTGTTCCTGGCCGTGCTGACGGTCGGGTTTGCCTACGAATGGAAGAAAGGCGCGCTTGAATGGGATTGAGCCCGACCACGTCCTCGACCGGTCCGGTGATCGCACCGGCCCCGAAGGGCATTCTCGATCCCGCGACCGGCAGGCCGATCGGCGCCAACGACCCGTATTTCCTCGAGGTCAGGCACGAGCTGTCGGACAAGGGATTCTTCGTTGCCACCGCCGACGACCTGATCACCTGGGCCCGCACCGGCTCGCTGATGTGGATGACGTTCGGCTTGGCCTGCTGCGCCGTCGAGATGATGCAGGTGTCGATGCCGCGCTACGATGTCGAGCGTTTCGGCTTCGCGCCGCGCGCCTCGCCGCGCCAGTCCGACGTGATGATCGTCGCCGGCACCCTGACCAACAAGATGGCGCCGGCGCTGCGCAAGGTCTACGACCAGATGCCGGAGCCGCGCTACGTCATCTCGATGGGCAGCTGCGCCAATGGCGGCGGCTACTATCACTATTCCTATTCGGTGGTCCGCGGCTGCGATCGCATCGTTCCCATCGATATCTATGTGCCCGGCTGTCCGCCGACCGCGGAAGCTCTGCTGTACGGTGTTCTGCTGTTGCAGAAGAAGATCCGGCGCACCGGCACCATCGAACGCTGAAGGTTTTTTCGCATGGATGACGGCAGGCTCGACGCCCTTGGGCAGACGATCGTGAGCGCGCTTCCGGGCGCGGCGATCGGCCATTCGGTCGCTTTCAATCAGCTCACCGTGAACGTTGAGCCCGCCCGGATCGTCGAGGTCGTGAAGTATCTGCGCGATGACCCGGCCTGCCGGTTCATCAACTTCACCGACATCACGGCGGTCGACTATCCCGAGCGCGCCAAGCGCTTCGAGGTCGTCTATCATTTCCTGTCCCCCACGCTGAATACCCGTATCCGGCTCAAGGCTGAAGCCGACGAGACGACGCAGGTGCCCTCGATCATCGAAATCTTCCCGGGCGCCGACTGGTTCGAGCGCGAGGCCTATGACCTCTACGGCGTGATCTTCGTCGGCCATCCCGACATGCGCCGCCTGCTGACCGACTACGGCTTCGACGGCCACCCGCTGCGCAAGGACTTCCCGACGACGGGCTTCGTCGAGGTGCGCTACGACGACCAGGAGAAGCGGGTGATCTACGAGCCCGTGCGGCTCAACCAGGAATTCCGCAAGTTCGATTTTCTCTCGCCCTGGGAAGGCGCGGACTATCCGCTGCCGGGCGATGAGAAAGCGACGAAGTGAGTGGGAGCGCGAGCATGAACGAGCAAAGCCCGGCACTCCGCAACTTCACGATCAACTTTGGTCCGCAGCATCCGGCGGCCCATGGCGTGTTGCGTCTTGTCCTTGAACTGGACGGCGAAGTGGTCGAGCGCGTCGATCCGCATATCGGCCTTTTGCATCGCGGCACCGAGAAGCTGATCGAGACCAAGACCTACATGCAGGCGATGCCCTATTTCGATCGGCTCGACTACGTCGCGCCGATGAACCAGGAGCATGCGTTCTGCCTCGCCGCTGAACGGCTGCTTGGCATCGAGGTGCCGCGCCGCGGCCAGCTGATCCGCGTGCTCTACTCCGAGATCGGGCGGCTGCTGTCGCATCTGCTCAACGTCACCACGCAGGCGATGGACGTCGGCGCGCTGACCCCGCCGCTGTGGGGCTTCGAGGAGCGCGAGAAGCTGATGGTGTTCTATGAGCGCGCCTCCGGCTCGCGCATGCACGCCAACTACTTCCGCATCGGCGGCGTCCACCAGGATCTGCCGACCAAGCTGATCGACGATATTGATGCGTTCTGCGACCCGTTCCTGAAGGTGGTCGACGATCTCGACCAGCTTCTCACCGGCAACCGCATCTTCAAGCAGCGCAACGTCGACATCGGCGTGGTCACCCTGAAGCAGGCCTGGGAGTGGGGCTTCTCAGGCGTGATGGTGCGCGGCTCGGGCGCGGCCTGGGACCTGCGCAAGTCGCAGCCCTATGAGTGCTATGCCGAGATGGAGTTCGACATTCCGATCGGCAAGAACGGCGACTGCTACGATCGTTATCTGATCCGCATGGAAGAGATGCGCCAGTCCGTTCGCATCATGAAGCAGTGCATCCAGAAGCTGCGCGCGCCGGACGGGCAGGGGCCCGTTCTGATCACCGACAACAAGATCGCTCCGCCGCGCCGTGGCGAGATGAAGCGCTCGATGGAAGCGCTGATTCACCACTTCAAGCTCTACACCGAGGGCTTCCACGTCCCGGCGGGCGAGATCTACGCGGCCGTCGAGGCGCCGAAGGGCGAGTTCGGCGTCTATCTGGTCGCCGATGGCACCAACAAGCCGTACAAGTGCAAGATCCGCGCGCCCGGCTTCGCCCATCTCCAGGCGATGGATTTCCTGTGCAGGGGGCATCTGCTGGCAGACGTCTCGGCCATCCTTGGCTCGCTCGACATCGTGTTCGGAGAGGTGGATCGCTGATGGGCCACGCGCCGATCCAGTTCGATCGTGCTTCCGGAGCGCTCGAAGGGGCGAACCTCTGGGAGCGCACGGCTGCATTGGCGCTCGTGACCGGCTCGAAGATCTCCTCGCACTTCTCGCATCGCGGCTACAATCGCTGCGCCAACCTGCTGCGCATGGCGCTGCCGGAGCGCGACATCGCGGTGAAGCTCAACCCCGATGCGGTGTTCGAGTTCCCCTATGGCGACGGCTATTGGAGCAAGCTGCTCAACCGCGCCTATCACTATGAGGACGAGCTCGAGCTGCTCTTCCTCGGCACCGTCGACGTCGACTACACCTTCATCGACGGTGGCGCCAACTACGGCTACTGGTCGGTGCTGGTGTCGAGCGCGCCCTATGGCGCCCACAAGGCGATTGCGATCGAACCATCGTCGGCTAATTTCTCCAAGCTCGCCAACAATGCCCGGATCAATGCCGGCCGCTTCGACGTCATGAAATGCGCGATCGGCGCCGGCCGCGGCACGGCGGTTCTGACCGGCACCAAGCACGAGGCATTCAGCATCGCAGGGGGCAGTGCCGGCGGCGAGCAGGTGCCGGTGATGGCGCTCGATGATCTCATCGATGACGGCAAGGTCGCAGCCTCCGGAAAGTACCTGATCAAGCTCGACGTCGAGGGCGTCGAGATCGAGGCCATCAAGGGCGGCGCGCGGCTGCTGTCGACCGACAGCATGATCCTGTGCGAGGAGCACGGCCAGGACCGCAATCACACGGTGTCGCGCTACATCCTGGATCAGACGCCGATGCAGCTGATGGTCTATGACCCCGCGAGCCGCCGCTTCGAGACCGTGACCGAGCTTTCGATCCTCGACCGCATCAAGGTGTCCGCCCACGTCGGCTATAACGTGTTCGGAACCGCAAGTGCCTTCTGGCAGAATCGCGTCGCAGCGCTCAATGCAAGTGCCGCGCGCCGCATGCAATGAAAGACTAGAGAGCCATGTCCGTCCGCCGTCTTGCCCCGAAGGAAGTCCAGCCCGCGAGCTTTGCGTTCACGGATGAAAACCTTGCCTTCGCCAAGGCCCAGATCGCGAAATACCCGGAGGGCCGCCAGGCCTCCGCGGTCATCGCGATCCTGTGGCGTGCGCAGGAGCAGAACGAGGGCTGGGTGTCGGAAGCCGCGATCCGCGTCGTCGCCGACATGCTCGGCATGCCCTACATCCGCGTGCTCGAGGTCGCGACCTTCTACACGATGTTCCAGCTGCAGCCGGTCGGCAAGAAGGCGCATGTCCAGGTCTGCGGCACGACGCCGTGCCGGCTGCGCGGCGCCGAGGAGCTGATCGAGGTCTGCAAGCACCGCATTCATCACGACCCCTTCCATCTGTCGAAGGATGCCGACTTCAGCTGGGAGGAGGTCGAGTGTCTGGGCGCCTGCGTGAATGCGCCGATGGTGCAGATCTGGAAGGACACCTATGAGGACCTGACGCCGGAAAGCTTCGGCAAGGTGCTCGACGGCTTCGCGACCGGCAATCTGCCGACGCCGGGTCCGCAGAATGGCCGCCAGTTCTCGGCGCCCGCGGGCGGGCCGACCACGCTGAAGGAGAAGACATGAGCCGCAATCGCACGCGCGTTGCGGCCCTGATCCAAGAGGGCGCCGCGATGAAGAACTGGCGCTACGTGGCGCTGCATACGATCGCAGCGGCCGCTTTCATTTTCGTGCTGCAGCGGTTCGCGCTCAATGCGACGCTGGAGTCCAGTCTGCTGTGGGCGCTGGTGTTCGGCGGTTGCGCCGCCTTCATCGCCACCATGCAGTCGAACCGCTGATATCGAGGAAGCCGTCTGATGCTCGACGACAAGGACCGCATCTTCACCAATCTCTACGGTCTCCATGATTGGGGCCTCGAAGGCGCACGCCGGCGCGGCAGCTGGGACGGCACCAAGGGGCTGATCGAGAAGGGCCGCGACTGGATCATCAGCGAGATGAAGGCGTCGGGTCTGCGTGGTCGCGGCGGCGCCGGCTTCCCGACCGGCCTGAAATGGTCGTTCATGCCGAAGGAATCGACCGACGGCCGTCCGAGCTATCTCGTGGTCAATGCCGACGAGTCCGAGCCCGGCACCTGCAAGGATCGCGAGATCATGCGGCACGATCCGCATCATCTCGTCGAGGGCTGCCTGCTCGCCAGCTTCGCGATGAACGCGCATGCCTGCTACATCTATGTCCGCGGCGAATTCATCCGCGAGCGCGAGCGGCTGCAGGCCGCGATCGATCAGGCCTATGAGGCCAATCTGATCGGCAAGAACAACATTCATGGCTGGCCGTTCGATCTCTACGTCGCCCACGGCGCCGGCGCCTATATCTGCGGCGAGGAGACTGCGCTGCTCGAAAGCCTCGAGGGCAAGAAGGGCCAGCCGCGGCTGAAGCCGCCATTCCCGGCCAATGTCGGCCTCTATGGCTGCCCGACCACGGTCAACAACGTCGAGTCGATCGCGGTCGCGCCGACCATCCTGCGCCGCGGCGCGGCGTGGTTCGCCGGCATCGGCCGGCCCAACAATGTCGGCACCAAGCTGTTCTGCATCTCCGGTCATGTCGAGCGGCCCTGCAACGTCGAAGAGGCGATGGGCATTCCGTTCCGCGAGCTGATCGAGAAGCATTGCGGCGGCATCCGCGGCGGCTGGGACAATCTCAAGGCCGTCATCCCCGGCGGCTCGTCGGTGCGCATGGTGCCGGCCGAGCAGATCATCGACACGCCGATGGATTTCGACAGCCTGTCCAAGCTGCGCTCGGGCTTGGGCACCGCGGCCGTGATCGTGATGGACAAGTCGACCGACCTGATCCGCGCGATCGCGCGGATCTCCTATTTCTACAAGCACGAGAGCTGCGGCCAGTGCACGCCGTGCCGCGAGGGCACCGGCTGGATGTGGCGCGTGCTCACCCGCATGGCCGAGGGCCGCGCCCACAAGCGCGAGATCGACATGCTGCTCGAGGTCACCAAGCAGATCGAGGGTCACACGATCTGTGCGCTGGGCGACGCCGCGGCTTGGCCGATCCAGGGCCTGATCACGCATTTCCGTCACGAGATCGAAGCGCGCATCGACCAGTATTCGCACAAGGCCGATGTCGACGATGTCGGCGTGCGCGATCCCGCGCACATGGTTGCGGCGGAGTAGGCGATGGCGGTCCTGTCCGCCGGCAAGGTTTTCCTCCGCGCTTGCGCCCTCACGGTGCGCAACGGCGCGGCGGTTCGTGGTTTGAGAGAGATGTGAGGCAATGACCAAGATCATCATCGATGGCAAAGAGATCGATGTGCCGCCGGAGTACACGCTGCTGCAGGCGTGCGAGGCGGCGGGCGTCGAGATTCCGCGCTTCTGCTATCATGAGCGGCTGTCGATCGCCGGCAACTGCCGGATGTGTCTGGTCGAGGTGAAGGGCGGGCCGAAGCCGGTCGCGAGCTGCGCCTGGGGCGTGCGCGACTGCCGGCCGGGTCCGAAGGGCGAGCCGCCGGAGATTTCGACCCGCTCGCCGATGGTCAAGAAGGCGCGCGAAGGCGTGATGGAATTCCTTCTGATCAACCACCCGCTGGACTGCCCGATCTGCGACCAGGGCGGCGAGTGCGACCTGCAGGACCAGGCGATGGGGTATGGTGTCGACACCAGCCGCTACGCCGAGAACAAGCGCGCCGTCGAGGACAAATATCTCGGCGCGCTGGTCAAGACCTCGATGACCCGCTGCATCCAGTGCACGCGCTGCGTCCGCTTTTCCGCGGAAGTCTGCGGCGTGCCGGAAATGGGCGCGACCGGTCGTGGCGAGGACATGGAGATCACGACCTATCTCGAGCAGGCGCTGAGCTCGGAGCTGCAAGGCAATCTGGTCGACATCTGCCCGGTGGGCGCGCTCACCTCGAAGCCCTATGCCTTCGCCGCGCGTCCGTGGGAGCTGGGCAAGACGCAGTCCATCGACGTGATGGACGGCGTGGGCTCGGCGATCCGCGTCGATACCCGCGGCCGCGAGGTCATGCGCATCCTGCCGCGCATCAATGACTCCGTGAACGAGGAGTGGATTTCCGACAAGACGCGCCACGTCGTCGACGGCCTGCGCACTCAGCGCCTCGACCGTCCCTACGTGCGCGAGGACGGCAAGCTGCGCCCGGCGTCGTGGCCGGAGGCGTTCAAGGCCATCGCCGCCAAGCTGTCGCGCATCGACGGCAAGCGCGTCGGCGCGATCGCCGGCGATCTCGCCGCGGTCGAAGAGATGTTCGCGCTCAAGGACCTTCTGGCCAAGCTCGGCTCGGCCAATGTGGCCGTGCAAGGCGGCGACAGTTTCGACGCGAAGCTCGGCCGCGCATCCTACATCTTCAACCCGACCATAGCCGGCATCGAGCAGGCCGATGCGATCCTGATCATCGGCGCCAATCCGCGCAAGGAAGCGGCCGTGCTCAACGCCCGCATTCGCAAGCGCTGGCGCTCGGGCCAGCTCAAGGTCGGTCTGGTCGGGCCGAAGGTCGACCTGACCTATGCCTACGAGCACATCGGCGCGGGCACCGACTCGCTGAGCGACGTCGCCGCCGGCAAGCATTCGTTCGCGACCACGTTCCGCAACGCCAAGAATCCGATCGTGCTGGTTGGCGCCGGCGCGGCCGCCCGCCATGATGGCGGGGCGATCCTGTCGCTGGCCGCCAAGATTGCGATGGACGTCAACGCCGTGCGCGACGACTGGAACGGCTTTGCCGTGCTGCACGACACCGCCTCGCGGGTCGGCGCGCTCGACATCGGATTCAACGGCACCGGTCTGACCGGCGCCCAGATGACGACCTTCGGCACCATGGACGTGATGTTCCTGCTCGGAGCCGACGAGGTCGAGGTGCCCGAGGGCGTCTTCGTCGTCTACATCGGCACCCATGGTGATCGCGGTGCGCATCGCGCCGACGTGATCCTGCCGGGCGCTGCCTACACCGAGAAGTCCGGCCTCTATGCCAATACCGAGGGCCGGGTGCAGGTTGCCGGCCGCGCCTCGTTCCCGCCGGGTGAGGCGCGCGAGGACTGGGCGATCATCCGTGCGCTCTCCGACGTGCTCGGCCGCAAGCTTGGCTACGACTCGCTGGCGGCGTTGCGTGCCGAGATCATCAAGGCCGTGCCGCATCTTGGCCGCATCGACCAGATCGAAGCCGGCAAGATCGCCGACATCAAGACCCTTGCGGGCAAGGGCGGCAGCCTCGAGAAGGCGCCGTTCAAGCCCCTGGTTGACGACTTCTATCTCACCAATCCGATCGCGCGCGCATCGGCGGTCATGGCGGAATGCTCCCGCCTGGCCTCCGGGCAGATGCTGACGGCAGCGGAGTGAGCGTGATCTGATGGCTGATTTCTTTGCAAGCTCGTTCTGGACCGGCTTCCTCTGGCCGCTGATCGTCATGATCGCGCAGAGCGTTCTGCTGCTGGTCGTCCTGCTGGTCGCGATCGCCTACATCCTGCTGGCCGACCGCAAGATCTGGGCGGCGGTGCAGATCCGCAGGGGGCCGAACGTGGTCGGCCCGTGGGGCCTGTTCCAGTCGTTCGCCGACCTCCTGAAGTTCGTGCTCAAGGAGCCGATCATCCCGGCCGGCGCCAACAAGGGCGTGTTCCTGCTGGCGCCGCTGGTCTCCTGCGTGCTGGCGCTCGCGGCCTGGGCGGTCATTCCGACCAATCTCGGCTGGGCGATCGCCGACATCAATGTCGGCATCCTCTTCATCTTCGCGATCTCGTCGCTGTCGATCTACGGCATCATCATGGCCGGCTGGTCGTCGAACTCGAAATACCCGTTCCTGGCGGCGCTGCGCTCGGCGGCGCAGATGGTGTCCTACGAGGTCTCGATCGGCTTCGTCATCATTACCGTGCTGCTCTGCGCCGGCACCCTCAACCTGTCGGGCGTGGTCGAGGCGCAGCATGCCCGGGGGCTCGCCAGCCTGATCGGCCTGCCACAGCTGACGATCCTGAACTGGTACGTCTGGCCGCTGTTCCCGATGTTCGTGGTGTTCTACGTCTCGGCGCTGGCCGAGACCAACCGCCCGCCCTTCGACCTCGTGGAAGCGGAATCGGAGCTGGTCGCCGGCTTCATGGTGGAATACGGCTCGACGCCGTATCTGCTGTTCATGCTCGGCGAGTATGTCGCGATCACCACGATGTGCGCGCTGGCCACCATCCTGTTCCTGGGCGGCTGGCTGCCGCCGATCGACCTGCCGCCGTTCAACTGGGTGCCCGGCGTCATCTGGTTCGCGCTCAAGCTGTTCTTCATGTTCTTCCTGATTGCGATGGCGAAAGCGATCGTGCCGCGCTACCGCTACGACCAGTTGATGCGACTCGGCTGGAAAGTGTTCCTGCCGCTGTCGCTGGTCATGGTGGTGATCGTCGCGGGCGTGCTGCACTTCGCCGGCATCGCGCCGAAATGAGGCTGTCATGAACATCTCCGCCACCGCACGGTCGCTGCTGCTGCAGGAATTCGTGTCCGCGTTCTTCCTCGCGATGCGCTACTTCTTCCAGCCGAAGCCGACCCTGAACTATCCGTTCGAGAAGGGCCCGATCTCGCCGCGTTTCCGCGGCGAGCACGCGCTGCGCCGCTATCCCAACGGTGAAGAGCGCTGCATCGCCTGCAAGCTGTGCGAGGCCGTCTGCCCGGCGCAGGCGATCACGATCGAGGCCGGGCCGCGCCGCAACGACGGCACCCGCCGCACGGTGCGCTACGACATCGACATGGTGAAGTGCATCTATTGCGGCCTGTGCCAGGAAGCCTGTCCGGTGGACGCCATCGTCGAGGGACCGAACTTCGAGTTCGCGACCGAGACCCGCGAGGAGCTCTATTATGACAAGGCCAAGCTGCTCGCGAACGGCGACCGCTGGGAGCGCGAGATCTCCAAAGCCATCGCGCTCGACGCGCCGTACCGCTGAGGCCGTCCGATGATCCTTCCTGCGCTCTTCTTCTACTTGTTCGCGGCGGTCTGCGTGGCCTCGGCCGTGATGGTGATCGTCTCGAAGAACCCCGTTCACTCGGTGCTCTATCTGATCCTCGCCTTCGTCAATGCCTCCGGCCTGTTCGTGCTGATGGGCGCCGAGTTCCTGGCGATGATCCTGGTCGTCGTCTATGTCGGCGCGGTCGCGGTGCTGTTCCTGTTCGTGATCATGATGCTCGACGTCGACTTCACCGAGCTGCGCGAGGGCTTCCTGCAGTACATGCCGATCGGCCTGGTGATCGGCGGCATCTTCCTGTTCGAGCTGCTGCTGACCGTGTCGTATTGGGTCATCAACCCGACGACGCCGAAGGGAATCACCGCGGCGATCCCGACCAACGTCACCAACACCGAGGCGCTCGGCCTCGTGCTCTATACGAAGTACATCCACTACTTCCAGCTCTCCGGCATGATCCTGCTGGTCGCCATGATCGGCGCGATCGTGCTGACCTTGCGCCACAAGGCCAGCGTCAAGCGCCAGGACATCAACGTCCAGAACGCGCGCACGCCAGAGATGGCGATGGCGGTCCGCAAGGTTGCGGTCGGGCAGGGGCTGCAGGACTCGGATGCCGCGGAGTGGGTGAAATGACCATCGGACTGGGACACTACCTCGCCGTCGCGGCCATGCTGTTCACGCTCGGCATCCTCGGCATCTTCCTGAACCGGAAGAACATCATCGTCATCCTGATGTCGATCGAGCTGATCCTGCTCGCGGTCAACATCAACCTCGTGGCGTTCTCGACCTTCCTCGGCGACATCGTCGGCCAGGTGTTCGCGCTGCTGGTGCTGACGGTGGCGGCGGCCGAAGCTGCCATCGGTCTTGCCGTGCTGGTGGTCTACTTCCGCAACCGCGGCTCGATCGCGGTTGAAGACGTCAATCTGATGAAGGGCTAAGGCGCATGATCCGCAACTGTGGGGGCCGGCTTGCCGGCAAGGTCATGCGTAAGGGAACGGGCGAATGATCCAGGCCATTGTCTTTCTGCCGCTGCTGGGCGCGATCCTGGCCGGCCTGATCGCGCTGCTCGGGGCGCATGCGCGCCATCCGAGCGGCGACGAGGTCGAGCATCACCACGACGACCATGCTCATGGCGCCGCGGATGCGCATGCTCACGCGCATGACGACCACGGCCACGACGATCATGGCCATGACGACCATCACGTCGCCGAGCCGCCGGCCGCCGGCACCTGGGCCGCACAGGCGATCACCACGGCGCTGCTGTTCGTCTCCGCCGCGCTGTCCTGGGCGACGCTGATCAGCGTCGGCTTCATGCATCAAGAAGCCGGAGTGAAGGAGCTCCTGCCCTGGATCAATTCCGGCGAGCTGCAGGTCTCCTGGGCGCTGCGCGTCGATACGCTGACGGCGGTGATGCTGGTCGTGGTGACGAGCGTGTCCTCGCTCGTGCATCTCTACTCGATCGGCTACATGGACGAGGACCCGAACCGTCCGCGGTTCTTTGCCTATCTCTCGCTGTTCACCTTCGCGATGCTAATGCTGGTGACCGCGAACAATTTGGTGCAGCTGTTCTTCGGCTGGGAGGGCGTCGGTCTCGCCAGCTACCTGCTGATCGGCTTCTGGTTCCAGAAGCCATCGGCCAACGCTGCCGCCATCAAGGCCTTCGTCGTCAACCGCGTCGGCGACTTCGGCTTCGCGCTCGGCATTTTCGCGATCTTCCTGCTGGCGAAATCGACCGACTTCGAGACCATCTTCCATGCCGCCCCGAGCTTCGCCGGCAAGACCATCAATTTTCTTGGCTGGCAGGCGGACGCGCTGACGCTCACCTGTCTCCTGCTGTTCATGGGAGCGATGGGCAAGTCGGCGCAGTTCCTGCTGCACACCTGGCTGCCGGACGCGATGGAAGGTCCGACGCCGGTCTCGGCGCTGATCCATGCCGCGACCATGGTCACCGCCGGCGTCTTCATGGTGGCGCGGCTGTCGCCGCTGTTCGAGCTGGCGCCGAACGCGCAGGCCGTGGTGATGTTCTTCGGCGCGACCACCGCGTTCTTCGCGGCGACCGTCGGCCTCGTGCAGAACGACATCAAGCGCATCGTCGCCTATTCGACCTGCTCGCAGCTCGGCTACATGTTCGTGGCGATGGGAGCAGGGGCCTACTCGGTCGGCATGTTCCATCTGTTCACGCACGCCTTCTTCAAGGCGCTGCTGTTCCTGGGCTCCGGCTCGGTGATCTACGCGATGCATCACGAGCAGGACATCCGCAACATGGGTGGCCTGTGGCGGAAGATCCCCTTCACCTTCGCAATGATGACGGTCGGCACTCTGGCGCTGACGGGCTTCCCGTTCTTTGCCGGCTTCTATTCGAAGGACGCCATCATCGAGTCGGCCTACGCGTCACATAACCCGTTCGCGAATTATGCCTACTTCCTCACGATCGTCGCCGCCGGTCTGACCTCGTTCTACTCGTGGCGACTGATCTGGAAGACGTTCTGGGGCGCGCCGCACGACCAGCATCATTACGAAGCGGCGCATGAGAGTCCGATCTGGATGCGGATTCCGCTCGCGGTGCTTGCCATCGGTGCGTTCCTGGCCGGTATGATCTTCCAGGGCTATTTTGTGCATCCCCATGGGGTCGAGAGCTTCTTCGGCGAGTCCCTGAAGATGAATCCGCACATCCTCGAGGACATGGAGCACATGCCCCGTACCCTGGGGTGGCTCCCTCTGATCATGATGCTGGTCGGCTTGGGCGTATCCTGGCTGTTCTACATGAGCCGTCCGGACCTTCCCGAGGAGCTCGCCGCGCAGCAGCCGCTGCTCTACAGGTTCCTGCTCAACAAATGGTACTTCGACGAGCTGTATGACATCATCTTCGTCCGTCCGGCGAAGTGGCTCGGCCGCTTCCTCTGGAAGAAGGGCGACGGATTCGTCATCGACGGCTTCGGTCCCGACGGCGTCTCGGCGCGGGTGCTCGACATCACGCGCAACGTCGTCAAGATCCAGACCGGTTATCTCTATCATTACGCCTTTGCCATGCTGATCGGCGTCGCCGGCCTGATCACCTGGTTCATGTTCATGGGGGGCCAGCAATGACCACCTGGCCAATTCTCTCTGTCGTCACCTTCCTGCCGATCGTCGGTGCGCTGCTGATCTATCTGGTCCGCGGCGATGACGAAGCCGCGAAGCGCAATGCGCGCTGGATTGCGCTGTGGACCACGCTGATCACCTTCGCGGTGTCGGTGATCCTGGTGCTGCGCTTCGACCCGAACCAGACCGACTTCCAGTTCGTCGAGAAGTCGAACTGGCTGGCGGCCGGCATCAGCTACCACATGGGCGTCGACGGCATCTCGCTGCCGTTCGTGATCCTGACCACCGCCTTGATGCCGTTCTGCATCATGGCGAGCTGGAAGTCGGTCACCAATCGCCTGCGCGAATACATGATGGCGTTCCTGATCCTGGAAACGCTGATGGTCGGCACCTTCTCCGCGCTCGACCTCGTGCTGTTCTATCTGTTCTTCGAGGGCGGCCTGATCCCGATGTTCCTGATCATCGGCGTGTGGGGTGGTCCGCGCCGGGTCTATGCGTCCTTCAAGTTCTTCCTCTACACGCTGCTCGGTTCGGTGCTGATGCTGCTGGCCATCATGGCGCTGTACTGGAACGGCGGCACCACTGATATCCCGGCCTTGATGCACACGGCTGTGCCGCGGTCGTTGCAGACCTGGGCGTGGCTCGCCTTCTTCGCATCCTTTGCCGTGAAGATGCCGATGTGGCCGGTGCACACTTGGCTGCCGGATGCGCACGTCGAAGCTCCGACGGCAGGCTCGGTGATCCTGGCTGCGATCATGCTGAAGATGGGCGGTTACGGCTTCCTGCGGTTCTCGTTGCCGATGTTCCCGCTGGCGTCGCATGACTTTGCGCCGCTGATCTTCACGCTGTCGGCGATTGCGATCATCTACACCTCGCTGGTGGCGCTGATGCAGGAGGATATCAAGAAGCTCATCGCGTACTCCTCCGTCGCGCATATGGGCTTCGTCACGATGGGGATTTTCGCCGGCACCATGCAGGGTGTGGCCGGCGGCGTGTTCCAGATGATCTCGCACGGCATCGTCTCGGGCGCGCTGTTCCTCTGCGTCGGTGTGGTCTATGACCGGATTCATACCCGCGAGATCGCCGCCTATGGCGGCCTCGTCAACCGGATGCCGATTTACGCTGTCGTGTTCATGGTGTTCACGATGGCCAATGTCGGCCTGCCCGGCACATCCGGCTTCGTCGGCGAATTCATGACCCTGCTGGGCACGTTCAAGGTGTCGATCACGACCACGTTTTTCGCGACGTTCGGCGTGATCCTGTCGGCAGGCTATGCGCTGTGGCTCTACCGCAAGGTCGTGTTCGGCGCGCTGACCAAGCCGTCGCTCGCCAGCATCAAGGACCTGACCTTCCGTGAAGGCCTGATCCTGTTCCCCCTGGTGGCGTTGACCATCCTGTTCGGTGTCTACCCGAAGCCGATCCTCGACATGTCGGCGGCCTCGGTGCAGCAGCTCGTCACCAACTACAATACAGCCGTGACGGCCGTGAAGGCCGCCGCGCTGCTCCAATGACAAGACCTTAAGAGGTCGGGACAAAGACGATGATCGAGAATTTTGGGGCCCAGCTTTGGGTGGTGCTGCCGGAGCTGCTGCTGGCGTTGGGGGCTATGGCGCTCTTGATGCTCGGCGCATTCCGCGGGCAGGGGACGACGGGCATCGTCACCGGTCTTGCGGTCGCTCTGCTGATCGTGGTCGGCATCCTGGTGCTCAGGCAGCCGGGCGGCCAGGCCTTCGGCGGCAGCTTCATCGCTGACAGCTACGCCCGCTTCCTGAAGATCCTGGCGCTGATCGGCTCGATCGCGACGCTGATCATGTCGGTCGAGTTCCTGTCGGCGCCTGACCGTCGCATCTTCGAATATGCGATTCTGGTGCTGCTCTCGACGCTCGGCATGCTCGTGCTGATCTCGGCGGGCGACCTGATCACGCTCTATCTCGGTCTCGAGCTGATGTCGCTCGCGCTCTATGTCGTGGCGGCCAGCCATCGCGACAACGTCAAGTCGACGGAGGCCGGCCTGAAGTACTTCGTGCTCGGCGCGCTGTCGTCCGGCATGCTGCTCTACGGCGCCTCGCTGATCTACGGCTTCACCGGCACGGTGAACTTTGCCGGGATCGCGGCCGCGACCAAGACCGGCAGCGTCGGCATCATCTTTGGCCTCGTCTTCCTGTTCGCCGGCATGTGCTTCAAGGTGTCGGCGGTGCCGTTCCACATGTGGACTCCGGACGTCTATGAGGGCGCGCCCACGCCGGTGACGGCGTTCTTTGCCTCCGCGCCGAAGGTTGCCGCGCTCGCCGTGTTCGCGCGCGTCGCGCTGACCGCGTTCCCGGGCATCACCTTCCAGTGGCAGCAGATCATCGTGTTCGTCTCGATCGCCTCGATGGCGCTCGGCTCGTTCGCCGCGATCGGTCAGACCAACATCAAGCGCCTGATGGCCTATTCCTCGATCGGCCATATGGGCTTCGCGCTGGTCGGCCTCGCCGCTGGCACCGTCGAGGGCGCGCAGGGCGTGCTGACCTACATCGCGATCTATGTCGCGATGACGCTGGGCTCGTTCGCCGTGATCATGGCGATCAAGCGCAACGGCCAGTCGTTCGAGAAGATCAGCGATTTCGCAGGGCTGTCGCGAACCAATCCGCTGCTCGCGTTCTTCTTCGCGATGCTGTTGTTCTCGCTGGCCGGCGTTCCGCCGCTCGCGGGCTTCTTCGCCAAATGGTATGTGTTCGTCGCCGCGATCAAGGGCGGCCTGTTCACGCTGTCGGTGATCGGCGTGCTGACCAGCGTGGTCGGCGCCTACTATTACCTGCTGATCGTCAAGACGATGTATTTCGACGAGCCGCTCGCCATGCTCGATCCGGTGAGAATCGAGCTGCGTACCGTGCTCGCGATCTCCGGCGTCTTCAACATCCTGTTCTTCGCCTATCCGGGTCCGCTGGTCAGCGCTGCCGCGGCCGCGGCGAAGTCGCTGTTCTAGATGACGTTTGCTCTTGGGGTCCGGGCGGCCAAGGCTGGCTACGGACTCGTCGTCTTCGATCAGGCCGGCTCGACCAATGTCGAGGCGCTGAAGTCGTTCCGCGAGGGCGCCAAGGCGCCGTGCTGGTTCGTCACCACAGAGCAGACGGCCGGCCGCGGCCGTCGCCAGCGGCCGTGGATCGCGCCTCGCGGCAATCTTGCCTCGTCCGTTGTCGAGGTCCTGGACGTCGCGCCGGCGGTCGCCGCCACGCTCGGCTTTGCCGCCTGTCTTGCGATCGCGAGCGCGCTGCGCCAGGTCAGCCTGGAGGCCACGCTGCGCTCGGGCGGCAGCGCCGGGCTTGATTTCGCGGTGAAATGGCCCAACGACGTGCTCGCGGGCGGTCGCAAGATCGTCGGCATGCTGCTCGAGGCGGAGCAGGTGGCGGGCCGGCTGGCGGTCGTTGCCGGCATCGGAACCAATGTCGTGGCGGCGCCAACGGATACCCCGACACCGGCGGTCTCTCTGGCAGACCTTGGCGTCCAGGTCACGGCAGAAGATCTGTTCTCCGCGCTGTCCGACGCCTGGGTCGAATATTTCGGCATCTGGAACGAGGGGCGGGGCTTCGGCGAGATCCGCAGGCTCTGGCTGGAGCGGGCGGCAGGCCTCGGCCAGCCCGTCGCCATCAGGTCCGGACATGCTATCATCGAGGGGATTTTCGACACGATCGACGAACAGGGTTGTATGCTGGTGCGGACCGCGGAGGGACGATTGGAGCCGATCACGGCCGGTGATGTTCATTTCGGCTCGGTCGCATCCAAAGGAGCGGTCTAGATGGCACGACCCGACGAACTGACATTTGCGCCACTCGGTGGCGTGGGCGAGATCGGCATGAACTTGTCGATCTACGGCCTCGGCAACCGCCACCAGCGCTCCTGGCTCGCGATCGATCTCGGGGTCTCCTTCGGCGACGAGGAGCATCTGCCGGGCATCGACCTGATCATGCCCGACGTGGCGTTCCTCGAGAAGGAACGCAGCAACCTCGTCGGCCTCGTGCTGACCCATGCGCATGAGGACCATTTCGGCGCCATCATCGATCTGTGGCCGCGGCTGAAATGCCCGATCTACGCGACCAAGTTCAGTGCGGCGCTGTTCGAGGCCAAGTGCGAGGCCGAACGGCTTCCGGCGAAGATTCCGGTCAGGGTGATCCCGTCCGGCGGCCGGGTCGACATCGGCCCGTTCAACGTCGAGTTCATCCCGGTCGCGCATTCGATCCCCGAGTCCCATGCGCTCGCGATCCACACCGAGGTCGGCACTGTCCTGCACACCGGCGACTGGAAGATCGATCGGACGCCGGTGCTGGGCGCACCGACCGACGAGAAGCGGCTGCGCGAGCTCGGCGATGCCGGCTTGCTGGCGCTGATCGGCGATTCCACCAACGCCGTGCGCGAGGGCCGCTCGCCGTCCGAGGCGGAGGTCGCGAAGACCATTGCAATGCTGGTGAAGGAAGCCAAGGGGCGCGTCGCGGTCACCACCTTCGCCTCCAACGTCGCGCGCATCCGCGCCGTCGCTGACGCGGCGCGTGAGGCCGAGCGGGAAGTGGTCATCGTCGGCCGCGCCATGGAGCGCGTGGTCCAGGTGGCGCGCGAGACCGGCTATCTCGACGGTGTGCAGAATTTCCGCGGCATGGATCTGTACGGTCATTTCCCGGCGGACAAGGTGCTGGCGCTGTGCACCGGCAGCCAGGGCGAGTCGCGCGCGGCGCTGGCGCGCATCGCCAACGACGATCATCCGCTGGTGACTCTCAACAAGGGCGACACCGTCATCTTCTCCTCGCGCACCATCCCCGGCAACGAGAAGGCGGTCGGCGCCGTCATCAACGGCCTGGTGCAGCAGGGCATCGAGATCATCACCGACCGCAACCATCTGGTCCATGTCTCCGGCCATCCGCGCCGCGACGAGCTGCGCGACATGATCGCGTGGACGCGGCCGCAGCTCTTGATCCCCGTGCATGGCGAAGCGCTGCATCTGCACGAGCACGCGCAGCTCGCGCGCGCCTGCGGCGTGCCGAAGGTGATCACCTGCCGCAACGGCGATCTGGTCAAGCTCGGCCCCGGCGATCCCGGGATCATCGATCAGCTGCCGGCCGGGCGCCTCTACAAGGACGGCTCCATCGTCGAGGATTCGAAGTCGCGCGCCGTGGTCGAACGGCGCAAGATGGCCTTTGCCGGCTGTGTCTTCGTGGCGATGGCCGTCACCGAGAAGGGCGAGCTCGTCGAGGATCCCGAGGTCGACATGGTCGGCATTCCCGAGAAGAATGCCGCCGGCGAAGAGATGGACGACATCGTGTTCGACGCTGTCGTCTCGACCTTCGAAGGCCTGCCGCGGGCGCGCCGGCGCGATCCCGATGCGGCCGCGGAATCGGTCCGTCGGGCGGTGCGTTCGGCCGTCAACGAACAGTGGGGCAAGAAACCGATCTGCCTCGTCCACGTATTGGAAGTCTGAGCACGCAAGGCCGATCGAACGGCCGAACATTCGAGAGTGGAGGATGCCATGCTGGGCCGGCTCAATCACGTGGCCATCGCGGTCAAGGACGCGGAAAAGGCCGCCAAGATCTATGGCGCGGCGTTCGGCGCAGAGATTTCGGCGGCGGTTCCGTTGCCTGAGCATGGCGTCATCACCGTGTTCGTGACTTTGCCCAACACCAAGATCGAATTCATCCAGCCATTGGGCGAGGCGTCGCCGATTGCCAAGTTTCTCGAGCGCAATGCCGATGGTGGCATCCATCATGTCTGCTACGAGGTCTCCGACATCATTGCCTCGCGGGACACGCTGATCAAAGAGGGCGCCCGTGTGCTGGGCGACGGGCTGCCGCGCATCGGCGCTCATGGCAAGCCGGTGCTGTTCCTGCATCCGAAGGACTTTTCCGGCGCGCTCGTCGAAATCGAACAGGCCTGAGTCAGAGGGACGATCATGGCCTATACGATCTCCACCTGGCTCGCGATCTACTTCGTGCTGTGGTGGGTCATGCTGTTCGTGACCCTGCCGTTCGGGGTGCGCAGCCAGCATGAGACCGGCGGAGCGTCGCCCGGCACCGATCCCGGTGCGCCGACGATCAGCCTGATGGGCCGGCGCCTGATCTGGACCACGCTGTTGTCGGCCGCGGTCTTTGCCCTCGCACTCGCCGCCTATCAGGCCGGCTATCTCAGCATCGAGCGGATGTCGAAGCTCATGGGACTGCCGTTCTAGCTCGATCGCATCGCACAACATGCTCCCAAAGCCGATGCACGGACGTGTGTCGGCTTTTTTGCTATAGGGGATGAAACAAGATCGACAGGGAGGTCGCGCGTGACGACATCGGCCGCAGCCGGACAGGCAACGCCATCGGGCTATCGCATTCTGAACGAAACGGATCTTCGCCTCACGCTCGCGGCGACACCGGCGGTCGCGGACCAACTCGGCGGACCGGCCGAGCGCTGGTCGATTACCGAGGTCGGTGACGGCAATCTCAACCTCGTCTTCATCGTCAAGGGATCGTCCGGTGGACTGGCGGTGAAGCAGGCGCTGCCATATGTGCGGCTGGTCGGTGAGAGCTGGCCGCTGCCGCTGTCGCGGGCCCATTACGAGCATCTGGCGCTCACGCACCAGAATCGTCTCGCGCCCGGTCTCGTACCGGCCATCGTGCATCATGATGCTGCCCTGGCGCTGACGGCGATGGAGCTGCTGGAGCCCCACATCATCATGCGCAAGGGGCTGGTCGCGGGCACGACCTATCCGGCCTTCGTCGATCACATCACGACGTTCATGGCGCGGACGCTGTTCTTCTCGTCGGACCTCGCGCTGTCGGCCGCGTCGAAGAAGGAAGCAATCGCAAGCTTTGCCGGCAATCATGCGCTGTGCAAGATCACCGAGGACCTGATCTTCACTGATCCCTATCGCATCGCCGAGCAGAACCGCTGGACCGCGCCTTGGCTGGATGCGACAGCGGCCGATATTCGCGCCGATCTCGACCTGCACGTCGCGGTCTCCCGGCTGAAGCTGAAGTTTCTCTCGAACGCCGAGGCGCTGATCCATGGCGATCTGCACACGGGATCGATCATGGTCACGGAAACCGAGACCAAGGTGATCGATCCCGAATTCGCCTTCTACGGCCCGATGGGTTTTGACGTCGGCGCCGTCCTGGCGAACCTGCTGATGGCCTATTTCGCCTCTGCCGGTCACGAACGCACGCAAGGCGAGCGGGAGGCGTTCGAGGGCTGGGTGCTCGGCACGGTCGATCAGGTGTGGAGCGGATTTGCGCGCAAATTCCTGGCGCTGTGGCGCAGCGAGGCGACCGGCGATGCCTATCCGCTGTCGCTGTTTCCCGGCGAGACAGGCGCAGCGCGGCTAGAAGCCGAGCGTCAGGCCTACATGGCGCGGCTGTTCCAGGATGCCATCGGGTTCGCGGCCGCGAAGATCATCCGCCGCATTTTCGGCCTTGCGCACAACATCGATTTCGAGCTCATCGCGGATGAGAGCCGACGCGCGACCTGCGAGGCTCGGGCGGTGCGTCTGGCGCGCACGCTGATGGTGGAGACGGCATCGTTCACGTCGATCGAAGCCGTGACACGTGCCGCGCGCGAGCTGCGTCACTGGCAGCCGGAGTTTTGATTCACGGTTCGTAGTTCGCGTCATTTCGAGAAGCGAAGCGACGAAGCAATCCAGAATCTTCGTATGACTCTGGATTGCTTCGCTTCGCTCGTAATGACGGAAACAGATGCGTAGGGTGGGCAAAGCAGCCGCCGCAGGCGGCAGCGTGCCCACCGTCGATCGGCGATCTCCAGCAAATATGGTGGGCACGGCGCCATCGCGATCCCGCGTGTGGAGAGACCGCGGCTGCGCCTTTGCCCACCCTACGGCAGCCCCCTCAATCCGCCGCCTTCGCGCGCAGCCTTTGCGCATACACGTTGATCACCAGCGCGGCGAGCAGGATCAGGCCGCGGATCAGGATCTTCAGGAAGCTGTCGATGTTGACGTGGTCGAGGCCGTTGTTGAGCACGCCGAGCACGAACAGGCCGACGATGGTGTTGCCGATGCCGCCGCGGCCGCCGAACAGGCTAGTGCCGCCGACGACCACGGCGGCGATCGAGTCGAGCAGATAGGTGTCGAACTCGTTCTGCTGCGCGCTGCCGAAATGCGCCACGCCGAGCATGCCGCCGATCCCAGAGCAGACCGCAGAGATCACCATCACGCTGCCGAGGATCAGTTTGACGTTCAGGCCGGAATACTCCGCCGCCTCGCGGTTGCCGCCGACCATGTAGACGTAGCGGCCGAACCGCGTGTAGGTCAGCACGAGGTGGCCGAGCAGCAGCATCAGCGCGGCGACGATCACGATCCAGGGGATGCCGGCGATCGAGCTCGAGCCGAGTGTCGTGATGATCGGCGGCACCTTGTAGGCGATCTGGCCGCGCACCAGCATCGCCGAGATGCCGGCCGCGATCTGCATCATCGCGAGCGTCATGATGAAGGAGGGAATGCCGATCACGGTGAGGCCGAAGGCGTTGACCGCACCGAGCAGCGCACACAAGGCCAGCGCGAGCAGGATGGCGGCAAAGCCCGGCATCGGCAGATTGGCGATGTTGACGTAGGAGTCCTGCATCGTGAAGAAGGCCACCGCAATGCCGGTCACGTTGGCAATCGCGGCGATCGACAGGTCGATCTCGGCACACAGGATCACGAAGGTGAGCCCCACCGCGATGATGCCGGTGACCGACACCTGCGTCAGGATGTTGCCGACATTGTCGAGCGTCGCGAAGGACGGGCTCGCGAGCGCGAAGAACGCCGTGAGGAAGATCAGCGTCAGGAACGGCGCGATGTTGCGCATCTGCGAGCGCAGCAGCGGGCCGATCCCGCCCGCGCGTCGCGGCGGCGCTTCCGGCATCGGAACGGTCTCGCCATGCGCCATGACAATCTCCCTACGCCGCCTCGAGCAGGCGGTCTTTGCTGATGGCTTCGCCGGCGAATTCGCGCACGACCTCGCCGCGCTTGAGCACGATGACGCGGTCGGCCAGCGAGAGCACGGTTTCCGGCTCGGTCGACAGCACGATGACCGCGATGCCCTGGTCGCGCAGCTTGCGCACGATTCCGATCACGTCGCTCTTGGCGCCGACATCCATGCCGCGGGTCGGCTCGCATAAAACCAGCAGCCGGGGCGGGTGGCTGAGCCATTTCGCCAGCGCGACCTTCTGCTGGTTGCCGCCGGAGAGCAGGCCAAGATCAATCTCGACGTCGGCGGGCCGGATCTGCAACTGCTCGACCTGGCGCTTCGCGAGCGCGCGCTCCCGCGCCGGCTTGAGCAGCACAGCATTGATGCGGTCGAGAATGCTGATCGAGACGTTCTTGTAGACCGGCTCCTGCAGGAACAGCATGTCGCGCCGGCTTTCCGGCACGAAGGCAATGCCGGCGCGGCGCGCATCGGCCGTACTTTTGAACCGGTTGCGTTCGCCCGCAACGCGCAGTTCGCCAGTATCGGGCGCGAGCTTGCCGAACAGGATGCGCGCCAGCTCGAGCTGGCCGCAGCCCATGAAGCCGTAGATGCCCAGCACCTCGCCGGCACGCACCGCAAATGACACGCGCTTCAGATTTCGCGCCAGCGACAGGCCGTCGGCTTCGACGACCACGGGCTTGTCGAGCGGCGGCGCGGGCAGAGTGATGTCGTGAGTGTAGCTGTCCTCCAGCGCATCGCGGCCCTTGCCGATCATGGCCTCGATCAACGCTGCCTTGCTGGTCTCGGCGGCCCGCGTCTCCATGATCTTGCGGCCGTTGCGGAACACCGTGACCTCGTCGGAGATCAGCAGGATGTCCTCGATGAAGTGCGAGATGAAGATGATTCCGGTGCCCTGGTCGCGCAGCTTGCGCAAGGTCGAAAACAGCCGCTCGACCTCGGGCGGCGACAGCGCCGAGGTCGGCTCGTCCAGGATGATGATGCGGGCGCCTGAGAACAGCACGCGCGCGATCTCGATCAGCTGCTGCAGTCCGATCGGAAGATCGCCGAGCCGGCTCATCGGATCGGCATCGATGCCGAGATTCTTGAGCTGCTCGGCCGCCTCGCGGGCCATGCGCCGCCATTGCACGACGCCCAGCGCGTTGGTCGGCTGGTTGCCGAGGAAGACGTTCTCGGCCACGGTTAGATCCGGGGCGACGCTGAGCTCCTGATGCACCATGGCGATGCCGGCCGCGCGGGCGTCCCGCACGGAACGGAAATGCACCTCGCGGCCGTCAAGCAGGAAACGGCCGGAGAAGCCGGTGTGCACGCCGGCGATGATCTTCATCAGCGTGCTCTTGCCGGCGCCGTTCTCCCCGACGAGACCATGGATCTCGCCGGGACGAACCGTGAAGTCGACGCCGCGCAACGCGGTGACGCCGCCGAACGACTTGGTGATGTCTTGCAGTTCGAGAAGGGGACGGCGGCTGTCCGACATGGGAGGAGACTCTAGATCAGGAAGTGATCCTCCATCCATTGCATGCCGGCGGCGTTGGCCTTGGTCACGACCGGTCCGTCGGTGATGACGTGCTTGGGGATGCCCTGGCCGCTCTTCTCGCCGGCCGTGACGGCGGCAACGCCGGCCACGATCGCGCCGCCGTGGATGCGGCAGGACGGATTGCGCACGGTCGCGAACATGCGGCCTTCGCTGACGGCCTGGATCGCCGGCGGCATGGCGTCGACGCCGCCGATCAGGATGTTGGTGCGGTTACGCGCCTTCATGATGTTGTAGGCCGCGAGCGCCATGTCGTCATTGTGGAAGAAGGCTGCGTCGATCTGCGGATATTTCGTCAGATAGGTCTCCCACAGCCGCGCCGCTTTCGACACGTCCCAGTCGGCGGGTTGCGTGTCCAGCACTTCGATGTTGGGAAACTGCTTGATCACCGAGGTGAAGCCCTTGGCGCGGCCCTGCGCGCCGGTGTGGCCGAGTGCCCCCTGGGTCATGATGATCTTGCCCTTGCCGCCCATCGCAGTTGCGAGAGCCTGGGTCACCGACGCGCCCATGAACTCGTTGTCGGGCGCCAGGAAGGAGTGAACGTTGATCTGATCGAGCGGGGCGAT
This sequence comes from Bradyrhizobium sp. SSBR45G, assembly GCF_030159255.1. GTDB lineage: Bacteria > Pseudomonadota > Alphaproteobacteria > Rhizobiales > Xanthobacteraceae > Bradyrhizobium. Next base: position 222,317 of record NZ_BSCT01000002.1, read on the forward strand.
CAGCGTGTCCATGTCGATGACGGGGATGCCCGCATCGATCATCTTCTGCACCGGCTGCGTCAGGGTGCCGATGCCGAACGCCTGGATCGCGACGAAATCCCATTTCTGCGACGCCATGTTGTCGATCGCGGCGCGCTGCTTGACCGCGTCGAGCTGGCCGTCGAACCAGGTCACCTCGACATTGAGCAGCTTGCCCCACCATTCGGCCGCTTGCTTGCCCTGGGCACACCACGTGGCCTGCAGACCGGCGTTGGAGAAGGCAGCCTTTAGCGGCTTTTCGGAACGGCCCATTTCGGCTGCCATGGCCGGATTGATGCCGAAGCCGGCGAGCAGGGCCGCCGCCGAGCCCGCGGCTGTCGCCGCCTGGAGAAGATCGCGCCTCGTTTTGGAGGTTTTGTCAGTGCCGGACATTCCGTGCTCCCTACCCATTGTTGTCCGGCGGCGTCATTGATCGCGCCGCCGAGACATGCAGTGTTTCATAACCCCTTTGATCCGGCTACAGCCAGATGTTGTGCGCTGCATTCCGCGCTGTGGCGCCGCACACCGTGTCAGGAAACCGTGATGTTCAAATGTTACGCCGCGACGCGCGGCGTTGCGCCGCGCCGCGGGGAGACGAGCTTTGGCAACGACACGTATCGCCGTGGTCGGCGACATCCATCACGGTCAGGATACGCCGACCAAGAGAGGCTCGGCGGCGCTGCCGCTGCTGAGCCGCTTTGTCGCAGAGGTCAATGCGGGCACCGTGGACGCGGTCATCGAGCTCGGAGATCGCATCTCCGATGAAAGTCCGGATCGCGATCGCGTGCTGCAGAGGCAAGTCGCCGAGCAGCTCGCCAGGCTGGCAGTGCCGCGTCATCACGTCAGCGGCAATCATGATGTCGCGTGCCTCAGCCTCGCAGAGAACGCGACCGTGCTGGACCGTCCGACCGGATCGCGCGCGGTCGTGATCGGCCGGATCAGATGCGTGTTCTGGCAGCCTGATGTCGGCCTCTCGCGAGCGCGCGGTCTTCATCTCGCGCCGGGCGACCTCGATGGACTGGCGCGGCTGCTCGGCGACGACGATCGTCCGACGCTGCTGATCAGCCATGTCCCCCTGTCGGGCCATGCGCAGACCGGGAACTACTACTTCGAACGCAATCCGGGCCATGCCACCTATGCCGAGATCGCGTCGATTCGCGCCGCCATCGCCGCGGCGCCGTGCCCGGTCGTCGCGCTGGCTGGTCACGTGCACTGGAGTACGCTGACCATCGTGGATGGCACGCCGCATCTGACGTTGCAGTCGCTCACCGAGACGTTCATTTCGGGCGAGCCGGCAGAAGCGGCGGCGATTCTGGAGATCGATGGTGACGTTCTGCATTGGAGCGTCACGGGGCGCGAGCTGTTGTCGGTCACGCTGCCATGGGCCAGGGCGAAATCGCATTGGCGTGCGCCGCTGCCACCGTTTGAGGCCGGCCTCAATTGAGCGACTCTGTTGTGAACGCGTTCAGCAATCGTTCATCGCGGAGCGCATACGGTCTTCGAAGAGTTTGCTTTTGAAGATGGCGTGCCCGTGAATCGGCTCGCCCGCCTAAAATTGTGCCCGCTTCAAAAAGTCCGCTCAAAAAAATAGAGCAGGGCAGCGGGCCCTGCTCGGAAATTGTGTCGACCCTTTAATATCCCGCAAGTTCAGATTTGATCTTGTTAAGCGGGGTGACGCTGCTTTTTGCGCGCCAGGGCTCCTCCCGAGACTTGGACCACCAGACTTCCGCAAGCGTTAGCCTGAGGCCCGAATTCGTAGACGATCTTTTTGCGTTTGTCATCCTTTTCGGCAACGATTGTTCAAATTTCGCGCACTCCAGGAAATGATCGGTAAGTGCTTGCAATCAGCGAGTTTTGGTTTCGACTTTTCCCGTTGAAGGTGTTGAAATACCCGCCTCTCGGCCGCTCCGGCAGCAACTGCCTCCGCAGACGGCGCTGTCCTCATCAGGGCACGGGCGAAATGTGGGCGATGTGGCCGGGATGACCTCGACTCGCGGCCTGTGCTCGGGCACAAGATTCGGGTTCATTTGGCGGGCTTTCATGCGGCAGCGGCTGCAAGCGCTTCTCCCGATCGTGCTGATCGCACTGATGGTGCAGATCCTGGCGCCGATTGGTGCTGCCCGGGCCGCGGCCTTCGCCGCATCGGATCCGCTGCGCGGCCTTGAGATCTGCCACAGCCAGCCTGGGTCGCAGCCCGCCGATGACGAATCGCGCGCCAAGCCCGGCGGCGACTCCTGCGCGCTGTGCTGCGCCGTTCAGGCCGTGGCGCTCGACGCACCGGCGCTGGTCGCCGCCGATGTTCCCCATCGCGATGTACGCGATGTCGTCTGGCGCGCGAGTTCTTCGGACATCGTGGCGGCGCGGGCTTTTTCGAGCGCCCAGGCCAGAGCCCCGCCCGCGGTGTGATGCGCTTCGGGCGGCTTACCGCACCGGCTGCCGACTCCCCCGCTTCTGAAAAACTGCTTCCTCTGCCTTAGCCCATGCATGGTGGTCGGCTACGCGGCAATGCGCGTGCCGGCGCCTTGTGACGAACATCGAAAGGATCATCGACATGACGTTCTTTGGACGCTCTCTGCTTGCTCTCGCTTTCCTCATGGCCGCTCCGGCGATGTCCTTCGCCGCGGAGGTGAAGGCGGGAGACCTCGTCATCACCCAGCCTTGGAGCCGCGCGACGCCGGGCGGCGCCAAGACGGGCGCGGGCTATCTCACGATCGAGAACAGGGGCAGCGCGCCGGACCGTCTGGTCGGGGTGTCCGGCGAGATTGCGGCCAGGGTCGAAGTCCACGAGATGGCCGTCACCAACGGCGTGATGACGATGCGGCCGCTCGAGAAGGGACTCGAGATCGAGCCCGGCAAGACTGTCGCGCTGGCGCCGGGCGGCTATCATCTGATGCTGATGGAGCTGAAGAGCCCGTTGAAGCAGGGCGACAAGCTGCCGGTGACGCTGGAGTTCGAGAAGGCCGGCAAGGTGGCGGTGACGCTCGATGTGCAGGCGGTCGGCGCCAAGGGGCCGGGCGGCGACGGCGGCAGCATGATGAAGCACGAACATAAGATGTAGCGCGTCTGACCGGAAACAGGTGCAGATGATGGACCGACGCGTCTTCAACTCGTCTGTTCTCGCAGGCTCGCTCGCGAGCCTGCTGCTGCCTGGCGCGCATGCCCAGCAGCCACCCGGTTCTGCCGGCAAGCCGGTGATTGGCCTGCTGATCTATCCCGGCATGATCCTGCTCGACCTCACCGGGCCGCTGACCGTCTTCAACATCATGCAGGCCGATATCCGCCTGATCGCGGCCGCGATGGCGCCGGTCACGACGGATGTCGGAATTCCCGTGAGTCCGACTCACAGCTTCGAGACGGCGCCGGCGGAGCTCGACGTGCTGTTCGTGCCGGGCGGCCTGAAGGGCACCGTCGACGGCATGAACGATTCCAGCACGCTCGATTTCGTCGCCGCGCGCGGCGCGTCGGCGCGCTTCGTCACCAGCGTCTGCACCGGCTCGCTGCTCCTGGGCGCCGCCGGCCTGCTGAAGGGCTACAAGGCCACCTCGCATTGGTACGTGCGCGATCTGCTGCCGCTGATGGGCGCCACGATGGTGGCGGATCGGGTCGTCACCGACCGCAACCGTATCACGGCTGGCGGCGTCACCGCGGGGATCGATTTCGGGCTCGCACTCGCCGCGAAGCTCACCAGCGAGGACAACGCGCGGCGCATTCAGCTGCTGATCGAATATGACCCGCAGCCGCCGTTTGCGGCGGGATCGCCGGAGCGGGCCGGACCGGAAGCTGCCAACGCGGTCCTGACCCAGCGCGGCCCGTTGATCCGGCTGGCCGAGCAGGCTGCGCGTGCGGCCGGGGGGAGACTCGGCGTGCCATGATGTCCGGTCGCGCGATCATATCCCGTCGCCGCAACCGCGCGCGCCGTGCTGACGGCAGCGCACGGCGTCGCTGGATCGCGCGGATGCTGCCGCTGGCCCTGCTGGCGCTGATCATCCAGGTGCTGGCGCCGGTCGCGGCGTCGGCCATGACGGCGGCGGCCGCGATTGCGATCGCCGATCCTGCCGGCGCCGCGGTGATCTGTCATGCCGAGCCAGACGCTGCGCCGACCGGTCACGAGTCCGACCGGACGGCTTGCGGCCTCGACTGCGTCATGTGCGCGGTGCTGCACGATGCAGCAGCACCGTACGCCCCATCGAGCCCCGTCCACCGGTTGCTGCTGCGCGGATGGACACCGATCGAATGGAGCGGTCGCGCGTTCGGACTGGTCGATCTGCTCGCCTGGTCGCAGACGCAACCGCGCGGACCCCCTTTCGCTTCCTGAGCGGCGACGTCGTCACCAAAGCAGGAGGCGCTTGCGCCAGCCTGCATCTGATCAGGAAGACCGGCCGTGGGAGCCGGCATTGGGGAAGCCAAACATGTTCCGCCGTCATGCCCTCGCAGGCGTGAGCGTGATCGCCATGGAGCTCGTGCTGTTGCAGCCGGCTACGATCGCGCACGCCCAGACCGAGAGGGAATTGCCATCCGTCACCGTCGACGCGCCGCGCGCGCCGGCACCACGCACTGCGCGCAAGCCGGCGACGCAGAGTCGCGAGGCGAGGACGTCCCGCGCGCCGAAACCGGCAGCCGCCGCGCAGCCGCAGCCGGCCCAGGCCTCGACCGCCAATATCGATGGCGGCGGCGTCAAGGGCTCGTTCGAGACGCCCGCCGCCAAGCAGCGCTTCGCGCTGCCGCAGGAGAGCTTCAGCATCACCGCCAGGCAGATCGACGAGACGATCAACCTCAAGGATCCCCAGGACGCCGTCAAATACATGCCGAGCCTGTTCGTGCGCAAACGCAACGACGGCGACAACATGTCGGTGCTGGCCACGCGGACCTGGGGCGTCAATTCGAGCGCGCGCACGCTGATCTACTACGACGATCTCCTGGTCTCCGCGCTGCTCGGCAACAACAACACCAATGCCTCGCCGAAGTGGAATCTGATCTCGCCGGAAGCGATCGCGCGGATCGATTTCCTCAACGGCCCGTTCTCGGCGGCCTATCCCGGCAATTCGATCGGCGGCGTGCTGCTGATCACCTCGAAGATGCCGGACAAGCCGTTCGCAACGGCCAAGGAAACGGTCTCGGTGATGCCGTGGAACCAGTACGGCACCAAGGACACCTACGTCACCAGCCAGACCAGCGCCTCCGCCGGCAACCGCGACGGGAAGCTGTCGTGGCTGGTCAGCGCCAACTATCTCGACAGCTATCAGCAGCCGCTGACGTATACGACGACGACATCGCTACTGTCGACGACGACGAACGGCGCCTTCTTTGCCCGGAACAAGACCGGGACCGAAACTGATGTGGTCGGCACCGGCATCCTGGCCCATTCGCAGCAAACGTCAGGGAATCTGCGGCTCGCCTATGATCTCAGCCCTCTCGTGCAGGCGACGTATTCGCTGGGAATCTGGAACAATCACCAGGTCTCGACGCCGCAGACTTATTTGACGTCCAAAGCGACAGGGCAACCGACCTTCAACGGTATCGCGGGCTTTGCCAGCAGCCGCTACATCTGGGACCAGACGCAGCTCTCGAATGCCATCGCGCTCAAGAGCGACACGAAGGGCACGTTCGATTTCGATCTCTCGCTGTCGAGCTACAACTATCTGCAGGACACCCAGCTCAATCCCTACACCGTGACGGCATCGGGGGTCGGTTATTCCCTGAACGGCAAGATCACCCGGCTCGATGGTACCAACTGGCAGAACGGCGACGCCAAGGGCATCTGGCGGCCGTTCGGCTATGACGGGCCGCACGAGATTTCGTTCGGCCTGCATGGCGACCGCTACAGGCTGTCGAACCCGGGATATCTCTCCTCGGTCTGGGATCAGACTACATCGACCGGGACAGGTCAGATGTTCTCGGATGGTGAGGGTGAGACCAGGACCGGTGCGCTTTGGATCCAGGATGCCTGGAAGATCCGGCCCGATCTGAAGCTGACGCTCGGCGGGCGGCTGGAGAGCTGGGAGGCGCTTGACGGCTACAACCTCAACTCACTTGCTGCAACGGGTGGAACGCCAGGTGCGCCGATTCCTACGCTTGTCGCGACGAGCAAAAATCAACCGGGGCTGTCATCGACGAACTTCTCGCCGAAGGCATCGCTCTCCTATGACATCAACAGGGACTGGAACGTCACGGCGAACTTCGGCGAGTCTTATCGGTATCCGACGGTAACCGAACTATACCAGAACGTAACGGTTAGCAACAACATGTACTTCGCCAATCCTTTCCTCAAGCCCGAGCAGGACTTCACCGGCGAGTTGAATATCGAACGCCACTGGAGCGATGGTCGGGTGCGTCTGACCGTGTTCAAGGAGCGGACGAACAACGCCATCATCTCGCAGACCAATGCGATTCCGAACACGACGTTGACGGCCACGACGTTCTCCAACGTCGATGCGATCCGCATGCAGGGCGTCGAACTCTCTGCCGACAAGGACAACGTCCTCATCGACGGTCTGCAGCTGTTTGGAAGTGTCACCTATGTCGACTCCAAGATCCTGGCCGATGCGAATTGGAGTGCAGCAACTACCGTCGTCGGCAAGCGTGTGCCCTACGTCCCCGATTGGCGCGCCAAGTTCGGCGCGACCTATCGGCCGAACGAGAGCTGGGCCTACACGGTCGCGGCGCGCTATAGTGGCAAGCAGTATTCGACGCTCGACAACACCGATCTGATCCCGCACGTCTATGGCGCCTTCGACAGCTTCTTTGTCGTGGACATGAAGATCCACTACAACGCGACGAAGAACTTCGCGTTCGATTTCGGCATCGATAATGTTTTCAACGAGCAGTACACGCTGTTCCATCCCTTTCCGGGGCGGACCTTCGTGCTCGCGGCCAAATATACGTTTTGAGGTCAACATGAACATTCGAGCAGGCAAAGTCCCGCTACCGGCGCTGGTCGGGCTGGTGCTGGCCGGGGCAGCGATCGCGACGTCCGCAGACGCGCATGTCATCCTGGAGACCAAGGAGGCGACCATCGGCTCGCGCGTGCAGGCGGTGTTCGTCGTGCCGCATGGCTGCGGTGAATCCGACACGGTCAGGCTGCGCGTCCGGATTCCGGAAGGTGTGGTCACGGTCGCGCCGGAGGCGAAGGAGGGCTGGAGCATCGAGACCAAGACGGGGCCGTACGCGGCCTCGTATGAGGACGAGGGGCGAAAGCTGTCCGAAGGCGTCCAGGAGATCGTGTGGTCCGGCGGACGCGTGCCGGCGAAGAGCCGCGAGCCGTTCGTCGTGGGAGTGACTCTCACCACGGCGCTCCAGCCCGGGACCACCTTGTATTTCCCGGTCGTGCAGGAGTGCGAGGCCGACGTCAGGCGCTGGATCGAGATCCCGGCGGAGGGCGCCGATCCGCACAGCACCAAGCAGCCGGCGCCGGGCATCAAGCTGCTGCCGAAACCGTGAGACGCGGAGTATCCGCAGTTCTCATCATGCTGGCGCTGGCCGTGGCCTTCACGACCGGCGCGGCAGCGCACGCCGTGCTGGTGTCGGCGGACCCTGCCGATGGCAGCGTGCTCGCGACCGCGCCGCGCACGCTCACCTTGCGCTTCGATGAAGCCGTGACGGTTGGCGCGCTGGTCCTGGTCGACGCGCTCGGGCGGCGGCGGGATGATCTGCGGGTCGACGCGACCGATCAGGCGGTTGTCATTGCGCTGCCGGCGGACCTTCCGCGCGGCAGCCATCTCGTCAGCTATCGGGTCATCTCGGGCGACGGTCACCCGGTTGCGGGGACCGTCAGCTTTGCGCTCGGCGCGCCGACGACGAATGCCGCCGCGATCGAACGCGACCTCTGGCGCGACGGACTGATCTGGCTGGCGCGGCTCGGCCTCTATGTCGGCTTGTTCTTCGGCGTCGGCGGCGTGGTCTTCCTGAGCTGGATCGGACCGGCACCGCCGGTGCGCGCCATGGTGTCGGCCGCGCTCGGCGTCGGCATCGTGTCGGCGGTCGTCTCGACCGGTTTGCAGGGCCTCGACCTGCTGGGTCTGCCGCTGTCGCGCCTCGCGGCGCCGGAGCCCTGGACGGCCGGTGCGGCCACCAGCCTGATGCGCACCGTGGTCGTGGCCGTCGCGGCGATGCTTGCGGCCGTGGTCGCCATGTCCACGGGCAAGGTCTGGCAGAAGGCGCTTTCGGTCCTGGCTCTGGCCGGCGTTGGCTCTGCACTGCTGCTGAGCGGCCACGCCGCGGCCGCACCGCCCGAATGGCTCAGCCGGGCCGCCATCGCCGTTCATGGCATGGCCGTGGCATTCTGGCTCGGTGCGCTCGCGCCGCTCGCGGTCCTCGTCCTGGCGGCCCAAGACAGCCTGGCGAGCCAAGGCAGCGCGGGATCGGCGCTGCGCAGGTTTTCCGCCGTCGCAGTCCCGGTCGTGGGTCTGCTGGTGGTGACGGGCGGATGGCTCGCCGTCGTCGAGCTCAAATCCGTGCGTGCCGTCGTCGACACCGACTATGGCCTGCTGCTGTCGATCAAGCTCGCGCTCGTCGTCCTGCTGGTCGGTCTCGCCGTCTTGAATCGCTATCGCTTCATGGCCGTTTTTCAAAGCGACCCACGGGCCCCGGCGCTCGGCCGCGCGATCCTGCTCGAATGCATCCTGGGCGTCGCCATTCTCGCTGTCGTCGCCGGCTGGCGCTTCACGCCACCGCCGCGCAGTCTGGTGCCGGACACGCCGCTCGGCCTGCACATCCATGGCGAGCGCGCCATGTTTCAGGTCCTGGTGTTTCCCGGGCGGGTCGGGGTCGACCGCTTCCTGCTGCAGCTGATGACTGCGGACGGCATCCGGCTCTCGGCCAAGGAGGCGACGCTGACGCTCGAGATGCCCGCGGGTGGCATCGGGCCGATCGAGCGCAAGGCCGTGCTTGGGCCCGATGGCGACTGGCAAGTCGGCGACGTGCCGCTGCCGCTGGCCGGGCGCTGGCATCTCCGGATCGACGCGCTGGTCGGCGATTTCGACCAGATCAGTCTCGACGATGAATTCGAGCTCAGGCCGCGCTGAGGTCTCCGTTGCGCCGCTGATCGGGCGCCGCCCGCCGTTCATCCTCCGCTTCAGCGCAACCAGTAAAATGATCGGGAATACGGTGGCTTAGCCGCTTTTTCTCAAACCCAGTCTTGTGTTTTGCCGCCCGATCCGGTTTGACTGCGCCAGCCCGAACCGAATCCCGAAGGCCTCGCCCATGCGTTTGTCGCGGTTTTTCCTGCCCATTCTGAAAGAAAATCCGAAGGAAGCCGAGATCGTCTCGCACCGGTTGATGCTGCGCGCCGGCATGCTGCGGCAGGAGGCCGCGGGCATCTATGCGTGGCTGCCGCTGGGCTTCAAGGTCCTGAAGAAGATCGAGCAGATCGTGCGCGAGGAGCAGAACCGCGCCGGCGCGCTGGAGCTGTTGATGCCGACCCTGCAGCTCGCCGACCTCTGGCGCGAGAGCGGCCGCTACGACGCCTACGGCCCGGAGATGCTGCGCATCGCCGATCGCCACAAGCGTGAGTTGCTGTACGGGCCGACCAACGAGGAAATGATCACGGAAATCTTCCGTGCCTATGTGAAGTCCTACCGCAATTTGCCGCTCAATCTCTATCATATCCAATGGAAATTCCGCGACGAGCAGCGTCCGCGCTTCGGCGTGATGCGCGGCCGCGAATTCCTGATGAAGGATGCCTATTCGTTCGATCTCGACGAGGCGGGCGCGCGGCGCGCCTACAACAAGATGTTCGTCGCCTATTTGCGCACCTTCGCGCGGATGGGCCTGAAGGGCATCCCGATGCGCGCCGAGACCGGACCGATCGGCGGCGATCTCAGCCATGAGTTCATCGTGCTCGCGGAGACCGGCGAGTCCGGCGTCTATTGCGACCGCAACGTGCTCGACCTGCCGATCCCGCTGGCCTCCGTCAATTATGATGGCGACCTGACGCCGATCATCAAGGAGTGGACCTCGCTCTACGCGGCGACTGAAGACGTCCATGACGGCGCGCGTTTCGAGGCCGAGGTGCCGGCGGAGCGGCGGGTCCACACCCGGGGCATCGAGGTCGGGCAGATCTTCTATTTCGGCACCAAATATTCCGAGCCGATGAAGGCCCTGGTTGCCGGACCCGATGGCGCGGAGGTCACCGTCCATGGCGGCTCCTACGGCGTCGGCGTCTCGCGTCTGGCCGGTGCCATCATCGAGGCCTGTCACGACGATGCCGGCATCAAATGGCCGGAGGAGGTCGCGCCGTTCCGCGCCGTGATCCTCAACCTGAAGCAGGGGGCCTCCGACACCGATGCCGCCTGCGAGCAGTTGTATTTCGATTTGCTCGCCAAGGGCGTCGACGTGCTCTATGACGACACCGAGCAGCGCGCCGGGGCAAAGTTCGCCACTGCCGACCTCATCGGCATCCCCTGGCAGATCATGGTCGGTCCGAAGAGCCTTGCCGAAGGCAAGGTCGAGGTGAAGACCCGCAGCGACGGGGCGCGCGAGATGATGTCGCCGGCCGACATCGTAGCGCGGCTCGGTGCTGGAACCGCGGTGAGCTGAGCCGTTCGTTCGATCATCGGATTATCCACCGGGGTAGCCAGCCGGCCGACGGCCAATCCGGCCACAATCGGCCCGAATCATGGGATGATCGCGCAATGGATAACGCCATGACCGAACCGGTTCAGACCGCGCCCTTCGCGCCCTTCGAGTGGATGCTGTCGGGACGCTATCTCCGTGCCCGGCGGCGCGAAGGCTTCATCTCCGTCATCGCGGGGTTCTCCTTCCTCGGCATCATGCTCGGCGTCGCGACCCTGATCATCGTGATGGCCGTCATGAACGGCTTCCGCAAGGAGCTGCTCGACAAGATCCTTGGTCTCAACGGCCACCTGCTGGTCCAGCCGCTGGAATCGCCCCTGACCGACTGGAAGGACGTCTCCGAGCGCATCGCGCAGGTGCAGGGCATCCGCCTTGCGGCCCCCGTGGTCGACGGGCAGGGCCTCGGCTCGTCGCCGTTCAACGCTTCGGGCGTGTTCATCCGCGGCATCCGCTCGCAGGACCTGACGAACCTGACGTCGATCGCCAAGAACATCAAGCAGGGCACGCTGGAAGGTTTCGACGAGGGGCAGGGGGTCGCGATCGGCCGTCGCCTGGCCGACCTGCTCTCGCTGCATGCCGGCGACAGCATCACCCTGGTCGCGCCGAAGGGCGCCGTCACGCCGATGGGCACCACGCCGCGCATCAAGCCCTACAAGGTTGCGGCGGTGTTCGAGATCGGCATGTCGGAGTATGATTCGAGCTTCGTGTTCATGCCGCTGTCGGAGGCGCAGGCCTATTTCAACCGCAACAACGACGTCACCGCGATCGAGATCTTCACCAGCAATCCCGACAAGGTGGAGCAGTTCCGCAAGACGGTGACCGAAGCGGCGGGGCGTCCGGTCTTCCTGGTCGACTGGCGCCAGCGCAATTCCACCTTCTTCAATGCGCTCCAGGTCGAGCGCAACGTGATGTTCCTGATCCTGACCCTGATCGTTCTGGTGGCGGCGCTGAACATCGTGTCGGGGCTGATCATGCTGGTGAAGGACAAGGGCCAGGACATCGCCGTGCTCAGGACGATGGGCGCCTCGCAGGGCGCGATCATGCGCATCTTCCTGATCACCGGCGCCTCGATCGGCGTGGTCGGAACACTCACGGGGTTCGTCGTCGGGCTGCTGATCTGCATGAACATCGAGACCATCCGGTTGTTTCTGTCATGGCTGACCAACACTGATCTGTTCGATCCGACCCTCTACTTCCTGTCGAAACTGCCGGCCGAGATCGACGCCGGTGAGACCAGCGCGGTCGTCATCATGGCCCTGACCCTGTCCTTTCTCGCGACGCTCTATCCTTCGTGGCGCGCCGCCCGGTTAGACCCGGTCGAAGCACTGCGCTACGAGTGAGGCGCTGATGGACGAGCAGGGGGCGGAGGATGTACCGGTCGTTTATCTCCACGAGATCAAGCGCCGGTACACGCAGGGTGAGAAGCAGCTGACCATTCTGGATGGCGCCAAGCTCGCGCTGTGGGCCGGGCAGTCGGTGGCGCTGGTGGCGCCGTCGGGCTCGGGCAAGTCGACATTGCTGCACATCGCGGGTCTCCTGGAGAGCCCCGACGAGGGCGAGGTCTATGTCTCGGGCACGCCGACCTCGCAACTCACCGACATCGAGCGCACCCAGATGCGCCGTACCGACATCGGCTTCGTCTACCAGTCGCACCGGCTGCTGCCGGAATTCACGGCGCTGGAGAACGTGATGCTGCCGCAGATGATCCGCGGCCTGAAGCGTTCGGAGACGGTGAAGCGGGCCAGCGAGATCCTGGCCTATCTCGGTCTCGGCGATCGCATCAAGCATCGCCCATCCGAACTGTCCGGCGGCGAGCAGCAGCGTGTCGCGATCGCGCGTGCGGTCGCCAACGCCCCGCGCGCGCTGCTCGCGGACGAGCCGACCGGCAATCTCGATCCCGGCACGGCCGATCACGTCTTTCACGCGCTGATGCAGCTCGTGAAGGCGACCCGCGTCGCCATGCTGATTGCGACCCACAACATGGAGCTTGCCGGCCGCATGGACCGGCGCGTCTCCATCGTCGGTGGCAAGGTCGTCGAGCTGGATTGAGCCCGGTCAGGGCCTGATCACCGTCATCTGGAATGGCTTGCGATGCGCGGCGGCATGCGCCACGGCCTCGTTGGCGTGATCGAGGTCGAAACAGGTCGGCTCGAACTGTGTGAGATCGAGCAGTCCGGACCTGACCAGCCCCACCATCCTGACCGTTGCGTCCGGCGGATACATCCAGGCGCCATGGATCGTGATGCACTCCCGCATGATCCAGGGATAGGGCAGATCGAGGCCGGGACCACCCAGCATCCCGACGCCGCCCATCAGAACCACGCGGCCATAGGGACGGACGGCCATGACGGCGGACCTGACGACATCGGTCGTCACTGACGGTGGCATGATGTCGAGCACGCAGTCGATCGAACCAGGCACTGCGCGCTTCATGCGCTCGGTGTCGTCGCTCGCGTGGCCCGAGAGGCTGACCGGATGGACGCGGGGGCCGAACCGGCGCTGCAGCTCGGCCAGCGTGGCCTCGTTGCGGCCGGGCGCCACGACCGCGGCGGCGCCCATCGCGAGCGCAACAGCGACCGCGGCGCTGCCGAACCGGCCGGTGGCGCCGCTGACCAGCACGGTCTCGCCCGGCTGCAGAGCGGCGGCGAGAAAGCCGCCATACGGCACGAGCAGGGCGCCTAGCGCGCACCACCGCGCAGCGTCACCAACGTCGATGCTGCCGATCGGCTTGGCGTTCTCCGTCGGCAGGCGGATCCGCTCTGCAAACGAGCCGTGCCGGAAATGCTGTTGCAGCTTCAGCCCGCCCGGTCCGCGCGCGCTCAGGCCCTGCAGGGTGATGTCGGGGGCGATGACATTGTCACGCGAGCGCACCGTCGGATCGCAGAACACCCAGTCGCCGATCGCCAGATGGGTCGCGTCGGGACCGATGGCGCTGACCCGCCCGATCCCGCCGGTGCCTGGGATCACCGGCAGCTCCAGCAGGTACTTCCGTTCCCCGCTGAACACCTCATTCGCATAGGACAGGACGCCCGCCGCGACGACGTCGACGATGACCTCGCCGGTGCCGAGCATGGGGTCCTCGACATGCTCGATCTCGAGCGGCGATCCAAAACGTTTGAGTACGGCGGCCTTCATGATCGTTCTCCATTCGTGGATGGCGGCCACTGAACCTGCCGGTCTATGCTCCCTGCAGGAAGACCTGGTATTATCCTAGGATTGAAGAGGCCCAGCCTCGGAACCGGCTGCCATCGAAAACGACGCAGGAGTGAGTCCGCATGGGTGATCCGAGACATGCCGAGCTCGGAAGCTTTCTGCGCTCGCGGCGCGAGAAGCTGACGCCGCAAGCCATCGGGATCACGGCCGGTCGGCGCCGTCGCGCCACAGGGCTGCGCCGGGAGGAGGTGGCCGAGCTCGCCGGCATCGGTGTCGACTGGTACATCCGCCTCGAGCAGGGGCGCGCGGTCAAGCCATCATCCTCGACCATCGATGCGCTGGCGCGCGCCTTGCGCCTGAGCACCGCGGAGCACGCTCATCTCAAGGCGCTCGCGCAGGATCCCGCGCGCAAGCCGTTCGTGCGCGAAGAGGTGCCGGCCGGACTGCGCCAGCTCGTGCAAAGCCTGAACCAGCCGGCCTACATCTCCGGGCGACGATGGGACGTGCTGGCCTGGAACGACGCTGCGGACGAGATTTTCGGGTTTTCACGGCTCGCCGACGACGAGCGCAACACGTTGCTCCTCATGCTGTGCAAGCCGGGCACGCGGCGGCTGTTCGGGGCGCAATGGAAGGAGCTGGCACGGCGCATGGTCGCGCAGTTTCGCGCGACCTACGATCTGTGGGCCGGCGATCCCGCCTTCGTGGATCTGGTCGCACGGCTGCGGCGCGGCAGTCGCGAATTCGATGAGTTGTGGGCGGCCCACGACGTCAACGCGCTCGCGGCGGGCGAGAAGCTGCTCGAGCATCCGAAGAAGGGCCGCGTCAGGCTTCGCTACGCGACGTTTCAGGCCAACGACGATCCTGCGCTCAAGCTCGCGATCTACTACACGTGAGCGTCACGGTCGCTTGCGGACGAACGTGCGGTGAACGGCGTCTGCAAATCGCAGCCGATTCGATCGGGACCATACATTCGTCGGGTTTGCGCATGATGATGCTAAGCATTCGCAGAATGCATTGTACTGCCCGCAAGAATTCACGACTGAGACATATCAGGGTTCGCTCCGTGGCCGCGCGTTGCGTCGTTTGCGACTTTGACATCGCGTGCATTGTGGCGGCTCATGGACGGCGGCCACGACTCCTCCACATATGTTGTTAGTTGCGTGTTCATGCAGCGGCCAAACCCTTTGAAAACAGGTGTTTGCGCAAATCCCATAAAAGCCGGAAAGAACCCGTCTAGTCTGCCCAACACATGATGTCGGCGGAACGAGCGCGAGGGGCACGAGCGCTACGTCTCGCTGCTTGTTTTGCGACGAAGTAGAGGGTTTGGGGACCTTGGGACAGAAGCTACGGAGTTCGATGATGAAAACGCTTTTCGGCGCAACGGTGGGGCTCGGCGCAATGGCCGTGGCGACGTCTGCTTTCGCGGCTGATCTTCCAATGAAGAAGGGTAACTACACCAAGGCTCCGCCCGCCGTGATGTCGACGGTGTACGACTGGGGCGGCTTCTATGTCGGTTTCAACGCCGGCGGCGGCTCCAGCCGGGACTGCTGGAATCTCGTCTCCAACGCCGGCGTTGCGGTGAACCCGGCCGCGAATCGCGAGGGCTGCTCCGGCGGCGGCGGTGCGGCGGTCGGTGGCCAGGTCGGCTACCGCTACCAGATGGCGAACTGGGTGTTCGGCGTCGAGGCACAGGGCGACTGGGCCAACTTCAAGGGCACCAATCGCAACCTGATCCTGCCGAATGTCAGCGACCGTTCCCAGACCAACGGCTTTGGTCTGTTCACGGGCCAGGTCGGCTACGCCTTCGACAACATCCTGGGTTACGTCAAGGGCGGTGCAGCGGTCGTCGGCGATCGCTACGACACGTTCACCACCGGAACCAACGTGGTTCTCGACCGCGCCAACACGACGCGCTGGGGCGCCACGGTCGGCGCAGGTATCGAATACGGCTTTGCACCGAACTGGTCGGTCGGCGTCGAATACGACCACATCTTCCTGGGCAACAAGAACCTGAATTTCGTTGCCGCCGCGGGCCAGCCCGCGATGACTCACCGCATCAAGCAGGACATCGACATCGGGCTCGTCAAGCTGAACTACAAGTTCGGTCCCGGCTTCGGCATGATGCACTGAGGATGATCAAGATCATGTTCGTCGAGGCCTTGGCCTCGACGAACGCTGTGCAACCGGATGCCGCCGCATGATTTGAAGCGGCCGCGGCGGGGAGCTTGAACGAGCGGCGCTCGGCCGTCGCGGTTCGCTCAATCCTCTTCGAAGACGAACGGGTTCGGCAAGGGCGCGAACGGATTGGGCGCCGGCGGGCGCGGCTTGATGCGCTGCCTTTGCGGGTAGGGATAGGGCGTCGCGCGCGGATCGTTGCTGACGCCCGCAAAATACGGATTGGCGACGCAGTTCAGCAGGCGTCCCGATGCCGTCGCCTGGCATTGCGCGTAAGTGTCGAAGGTGCAGTTGCTCAAGCCCGGGTGCTGATCGCCCTGCAGGCAGAACGCGTGCCTGATGCCGACGGCCTGAGCCGGAGCATGGGCTGCGACCACGAGGCCGGCTGCCGCCAAGGCCGCAAAGAACACGTCACGCATCAACGATCTCCTGTTCATCCAGTGATGACGGCTTCGCGCAACGCGCAGCGGCGCGCGAATGTCGGTTCGTGTGTAGTCGCTCCCCCCTCGGCTTGCAAATCGGAATGTTCCATCAACACACTGTGATTGCAGATTAATTTCCAGACATGTCCAACGTCCGTTCAGAAGCGCTCTGTGACCATGACGCTACAGCAATTGCGGCGTGGTTGGTTAAGAGGTGCGACTGGCCTGGGGGCCAAATGAGACGAGACTGGACTTTCAGATGAAGAAACTTCTGTTGATGACGACGGCGCTCGTGGTGCTGGCCTCGCCGACGCTGGCCGCGGATCTCGCCGCGCGTCCCTACACGAAGGCGCCGCCGATGATGGCTGCGATCTATGACTGGAGCGGCTTCTACGTCGGTGCGAACGGTGGCGGCGGCTGGAGCCACAATACGTGGGATGTGGTCGGCGGCGGTCGCGAGGGCTCGCACGATTCGTCGGGCGGCACCGTCGGCGGCCAGTTCGGCTATCGCTGGCAGATGGGGCAGGTCGTGTTCGGCGTCGAGGCGCAGGGCAACTGGGCCGACTTCACCGGCGACAATCTGAGCGCGGTGTTCGCGACCCGCAACCGCACCAAGACCGACGCGTTCGGCCTGTTCACCGGCCAGGTCGGCTATGCCATCAACAACGTGCTGCTCTATGCCAAGGGCGGTGCGGCCGTGACCAGCAACAAGTACACCATCACCAACGCGGCGACCGGCGCGTTCCTCGCCTCCAACAATGACACCCGCTGGGGTGGCGTGGTCGGTGCCGGCATCGAATACGGCTTCGCACCGAACTGGTCGGTCGGCGTCGAGTACGACCATCTGTTCATGGATCGCCAGACCGTCAGCTTCGGCGCGCTCGGCTCGGACAGCATCAAGCAGGACGTCGATCTGTTCACGGCGCGCGTGAACTACAAGTTCGGCGGCCCGGTCATCGCCAAGTACTGATCAGCCATAGCTTGGTCATTGCGGAGAGCCCCGGCGTCTGACGCCGGGGCTTTTTGCTGGGCATTTGCGGCTGATTAACCAACCACGAACTCGGGGCGTTGCAACGGACTTGACCTGAGAACGAAAACGGAACATTGTTCTTCATATGTTCTAGCTCAGGGAGGTCCCCCATGCTGAAGGTTTTCGTCGAAGAAGCCGCCGCACTGGCGTCGATCACGCTGTTCGTCGGGATGATCGCGCTATGGGCGCAAATCATTCCGCAGCTTTGATTTTTCTCCTCGCGGCGTGGCCTGGGGAAAAGCTGGACAGCGAAACCGGCGCGCCGGACTCCGGGCCGGCCGATCCGATATCATGGGGAAGCGAGTCGGCGGTCATTTCGGGTGACGACACCAGCCTCCCCCTGGCCGGACCTGCACTCTGCCGTCGGAAGTCCCAGGAAAAGTTGCAAGGCGAGCATGTCCAACGCCGGATTCGTCCATCTCCACGTCCATTCTGCCTATTCGCTGCTGAAGGGCTCGATCAAGATCGGCAAGCTCGGCGAACTCGCCAAGGCGGACCGCCAGCCGGCGCTGGCGCTGACCGACACCGACAACATGTTCGGCGGGCTCGAATTCTCCGACAAGATGGCGGGCTACGGCATCCAGCCGATCGTCGGCTGCGAGCTCGCGATCGATTTCGGCGACATGGATCCGAATGCGCGCAATGCGGCGGCGGTCGCGCAGCCGGCGCGAATCGTGCTGCTCGCGGCGCGCGAGGAAGGCTACCGCCATCTGATGCGGCTGAATTCGCGGGCGTTCCTGGAAACGCCGACGCACCAGGCGCCGCACATCAAGTTCGACTGGCTGAAGGACGGCGTCGACGGCGTGATCGCGCTGACGGGCGGGCCGGACGGACCGATCTCGCTCGCGATCCAGCACGACATGGCCGCGCTTGCGGCGCAACGCTGCGAGCGGCTGGCGAGCCTGTTCGGTGACCGCCTCTACATCGAGCTGCAGCGCCACGGTGTCGAGCGCGAGCGCCGCGTCGAAGGCGGGCTGATCGACATCGCCTATGGCAAGGGCCTGCCGCTGGTTGCGACCAACGAGCCGTATTTCGCGACCGCCGACGACTACGAGGCGCATGACGCGCTGCTGTGCATCGCCGGCGGCCATCTGATCGCCGACACCGACCGCGTGCAGCTGACCCCGGATCACCGCTTCAAGACGCGGGCGGAGATGGCGGTGCTGTTCGCCGACATTCCCGAAGCGCTCGCCTCGACGGTGGAGATCGCCGAGCGCTGCTCGTACCGGCCGCGGACGCGCAAGCCGATCCTGCCGTTCTTCACCGTCGGCGCCACCGGCAGCGATGCCGTGGACGCCGCGAGCGCCGAGGCGGCCGAGCTGAAGCGGCAGGCCGAGGAGGGCCTGGAACGGCGCCTGAAGGTGCACGGCATGGCGCCTGGCATGACGGAAGAGGACTATCAGAAGCGCCTCGCCTTCGAGCTCGACGTCATCATGCGCATGAAGTACGCGGGCTACTTCCTGATCGTGTCGGACTTCATCAAATGGGCCAAGGCGCACGGCATTCCGGTCGGGCCGGGCCGCGGCTCGGGCGCCGGCTCGCTGGTCGCCTGGGTCCTGACCATCACCGACCTCGATCCGATGCGCTTCGCGCTGCTGTTCGAGCGCTTCCTCAATCCCGAGCGCGTGTCGATGCCGGACTTCGACATCGACTTCTGCCAGGACCGCCGCGGCGAGGTGATCTCCTACGTCCAGCAGCGCTATGGCCGCGACCAGGTGGCGCAGATCATCACTTTCGGCACCCTGCAGGCGCGCGGCGTGCTGCGCGACGTCGGCCGCGTGCTGCAGATGCCCTATGGCCAGGTCGACAAGCTGACCAAGCTGGTGCCGCAGAATCCGGCCGCGCCCGTCACGCTCGCCGCCGCCATCGAGGGCGAGCCGAAGCTGCAGGCGTTCCGCGACGAGGATCCCGTCGTGGCGCGCGCCTTCGACATCGCGATGCGCCTCGAAGGCCTGACGCGGCACGCCTCGACCCACGCCGCCGGCATCGTCATCGGCGACCGGCCGCTGAGCGAGCTGGTGCCGATGTATCGCGATCCGAAATCGGACATGCCGGTCACCCAGTTCAACATGAAATGGGTCGAACCGGCAGGCCTCGTGAAGTTCGACTTCCTCGGCCTGAAGACGCTGACCGTGCTCGACGTCGCGGTGAAGCTGTTGAAGCAGCGCGACATCCATGTCGATCTCGCGACCCTGCCGATCGACGATGCGCCGAGCTACCAGATGCTGGCGCGCGGCGACGTGGTCGGCGTGTTCCAGGTGGAAAGTCAGGGCATGCGGCGGGCGCTGATCGACATGCGCCCCGACCGGTTCGAGGACATTATCGCGCTGGTGGCGCTGTATCGACCCGGTCCGATGGCCAACATCCCGACCTACTGCGCCCGCAAGCACGGCGAGGAGGAGCCGGAATATCTGCATCCGATCCTGGAGCCGATCCTGAAGGAGACCTTCGGCGTCATCATCTACCAGGAGCAGGTGATGCAGGTCGCGCAGCAGATGTCCGGCTATTCGCTCGGCGAAGCCGACCTCTTGCGCCGCGCCATGGGCAAGAAGATCCGCGCCGAGATGGACAAGCAGCGCGTCCGCTTCGTCGAGGGCGCCGTCAAGAACGGCGTGCCCAAGGACCAGGCCGACACGATCTTCGACCTGCTCGCGAAGTTCGCCGACTACGGCTTCAACAAGTCGCACGCGGCGGCCTACGCGCTCGTGTCCTACCACACCGCCTACATGAAGGCGCATTATCCGGTCGAGTTCATCGCCGCGTCGATGACGCTCGATCTGAACAACACCGACAAGCTGTCGGAATTCCGTGCCGAGGCGCAGCGCCTGGGGATCAAGGTCGAGCCGCCGTCGATCAACCGCTCGGGCCCGACCTTCGAGGTCAGCGGCAACACGATCTTCTATGCGCTGGCAGCCCTCAAGGGCGTCGGTCCGCAGGCGATCGAGATGATCGTCGAGGCGCGCAACAAGGGCGGGCCGTTCACCTCGCTCGCGGACTTCGCCTCCCGCGTCAATCCGCGCGCGATCAACAAGCGCATCATCGAGACGCTCGCCGCCGCCGGCGCCTTCGATTGTCTCGACAAGAACCGCGCGCGGGTGTTCGCCGGCGCCGACGCCGTTGTCGCCGCCTGCCAGCGCGCCCACGAGGCCGCGACCTCAGGCCAGAACGACATGTTCGGCAACGCGGCTGACGCGCCTGCGATCATCCTGCCCAATATCGAGAACTGGCTGCCGGCCGAGCGTCTGCGGCGCGAATATGACGCGATCGGCTTCTTCCTGTCCGGACATCCGCTCGACGACTACGCCGCGGCGCTGAAGCGGCTGCGGGTGCAGAGCTGGGCCGAGTTCTCGCGCGCGGTGAAGACCGGCGCGACCGCCGGCAAGGTGGCGGCGACCGTGGTGTCGCGCATGGAGCGCCGCACCAAGACCGGCAACAAGATGGGCATCATGGGCCTGTCCGACCCGACCGGCCATTTCGAGGCCGTGCTGTTCTCGGAAGGCCTCGCACAATATCGTGACGTGCTCGAGCCGGGCGCGGCGGTGCTGCTGCAGCTCGGCGCCGAGCTGCAGGGCGAGGATGTCCGCGCCCGCGTGCTGCATGCCGAGCCGCTCGACGATGCCGCCGCCAAGACGCAGCGCGGCTTGCGCATCTTCCTGCGCGACACCAAGCCGCTCGATTCGATCGTCAAGCGGCTGCAGGGGCCGGAAGCTGCGGCGGCCAATGGCCATGGCGCACTGGCCAAGGCGGCTGCACCGCCGCTGGCGCCGCGTGCCGCGGCGGGCGAAGGCGAGGTCTCGCTGGTCATGATGCTCGACCTCGAGACCGAGGTGGAGATGAAGCTGCCCGGCCGCTTCAAGGTTTCGCCACAAATCGCTGGCGCCATCAAGGCGGTGACCGGGGTGGTCGACGTGCAGCAGCTGTAATCGCAGCCGGCCGCTTCCGGCGATGCGGCCATGGCTTGGCCGCGGCGCGGCCTGGGTGGATCGGGAGGAACGAAAAAGCGGCCTGTTCGCTGTTCCGCCATGCCTTCGTTCAACCGCGGTTCAGCCACCCGCGTGCTGTATCCGGGGCAGGTGCCTCGATAAGGGCTCGAACCGTCATGCGCTTGGCCAACATTCACTCGAAGACCGTCTTCTATGTCGCGCTTGGCCTGCTCGCGCTGGCGGCCTTGTCCCGGCCTGCGGCCGCGCAGCAGCCAGCACCGGAGAAGCGCATCGCGCTGGTGATCGGCAATGGCGCCTATGCCAAGGGCGCGCTGGCCACGGCGGCCAACGACGCCGGCCTGATCGCACAGACCTTGCAGGCGGCGGGCTTCGATGTGGTCGGCGCCCGGGATCTCGACGCCGACACCCTGCGCAAGAGTTTTCGCGATTTCATTCACAAGGCCCAGTCGTCCGATGGCAATACGGTCGCGATGGTCTATCTCGCCGGCTACGGCATGCAGCTCGCCGGCGAGAACTATTTTCTCCCGGTCGATGCCAATATCGCCGGCGACGTCGACATCCCGACCGAGGGCCTGCGTCTCAGCGACTATGTCCGGCAGCTCGCCGCGGTCCCGCTGAAGGCGGGCATCGTCGTGCTCGATGCGGCGCGCCAGCAGCCCTTCATCACCAGTGGTCCAACGATTGCGGGCGGCCTCGCTCTGGTCGAGCCCGATACCAACATGCTGATCGCGTTCAACGCCGCCCCGGGCACGATCGCGCCGAACGAGACCGGTTCCTATGGCGTCTATGCACGCGCGCTTGCGGAGATGATCCGCACCGGCGGGCTGACGCTGCCGGAGGTGTTCGACCGGCTGCGGCTGCGGGTCAATGAGGATACCAAGGGCGCCCAGGTGCCCTGGGATGCGCAGAAGGTCCAGGCCGCCTTCAGCTTCTTCGAGCGGGCCCCGGATGCGCCGGCGCCGCAGGTCTCGCCCGAGCAGACGGCGGCGCTGCGGGCGCGGCCGATCCGCGAACTTCCGGTGCAGGAGGCCTATGCGGCCGCGCTCGAGCGCGACACCTTGCAAGGCTATGAGGACTTCATCGCCGCCTATCCGGACGATCCGCTGGCCCGGCGGGTGCGGGCCATCGTTGCCGCCCGCCGCGAGGCGCTGACCTGGCGGCGAACGTTTCGCACCGACAGCCCGGAAGCCTACTGGTCGTATCTGAAGCGCTATCCCTATGGCGCGCATGCCGAGGACGCTCGGCGGCGGCTGGCGATGCTGTCGGCGCCTCCGGCGCCGCCGCCGACCTTCGCGATGATCGATTACGACGTGCCGCCGCCGCCGCTCGACGAGGTCATCTATGTCGAGCGGCCGGTGCTGCTGTTCTCCGATCCCGAGTTCGGCTTCCTGCCGCCGCCCCCGCCTCCGGTCTACATCCTGCCGCCGCCCCCGCCGGATTTCGTCGATCTGCCGGCGCCCTACGCGCCGGTGGGCCTGTTCATCCTGCCGCGGCCGGTGTTCGTGCCGATTCCGGTCTATGTCCGGCCGCCGGCCTTCGTCGCGCCGCCGCCGAGCAACATCATCTATCAGAACATCCACAACACGGCCGTCATCAACACCGTGATCAACCGTCCGGCGCCGCCGGCTGCGGCCGGTCCCGCCGCGGCGATGTCGCCCGGCGTGGCGGCGGCGCCGGCCTTGCCGCCCGCCGTGGTGCAGCGTGCCACACTGATCCAACAAGGCAAGGTCCCGCCGCCGGGACCGCCCGCCAATGCCACCGGCCACCCCGGCGGGCCGCAGCCGATCCCCGCCAACGCGCCTCCGGGCCGACCTTTGCCGGCCGTGGGTGGACCGGGGCAGGGGCCCGCCGGCGGCAATGCGCTTCCGGCGCCTGGCCGCGGCGGCCCACAGCTGCCGCCCGCGGCGCAGGCTCCCAACCCACGCGCGCCGGCATCTCCCTCCGCAGCGCTGCCACCTCCGCCGCGGCCGGACCAGCGTGCGAACCGCACGCCGCCGGGCGCGCCAATGGCGCCACCGGCGCCGCGGTCTTCCACGCCATCCCGCCCCGTGATGCCGGCAGCGGTTCCGCACGGCCCCGACGCGCGTCCGCGCATCCAGCAGGCGGCTCCGCCGCCGATCCAGCGTCACGCGCCGCCCCCGCCGGCGACGGCACGGCTGAGCCCGCCGCCGGCGCCACCGCGACCGCCGGTCGCGCCGATGGTTCGCGCGGCGCCACCCCGGCCGGCGCCTCCGCCGCCGCAAGTCATGCGCCCGGCCGCTCCGCCTCCGATGATGGCGCGCCCTGCGCCACCCCCGCAGATGGCGCGTCCAGCGCCGCCGCCGATGGCAAGGCCGGCACCGCCACCGCCACCGCGGCCCGCACCCGCTCAAGCGGCCGGCAAGAGGTGTCCGCCGAACGTTCCGCATTGTTGACGCGGCTACGCGCCCGTGCGGCGGCGCAGCGGTTGCAACATGGGCCTGTTTTCGATATTGGCCGGACCGCCGGACTGATTGATCGTGGGCGCAGGACGTCGGCAGCCGACGACGTGTTGCGGGGGCGTCATTGAGATCAGCGTTTGTTGGACCCATGCGTGCGCTGCTGCGAGGCGTCATCATGGTTGCCTTGTGTAGTGCCGGCGCCGCCGGCCTGTCGTCATGGGCTGCAGCCCAAGGGCTGCCAGGCGCCGAAGCCGTCTACGCCTCGGCGCCGCCGCGCCTGCTGCAGATCCGCACCCTGGTGGCCGATGCCGGCCGCCAGACCTCGACCGGCTCCGGCTTCCTGGTCTCCGCCGACGGGCTTGCGATCACCAACTACCACGTGGTCTCCGACGCGGCACTCGAACCGAAGACCTATCGGCTCGAATACACCGGCGCCGACGGCACCCAGGGCGGCGTGACGCTGCTCGCGGTCGATCTGCCCAATGATCTGGCGCTGGTCCGCGTCGACAAACAGGACGCGCCGTTCTTCGCCTTCGACAAGGCCGCACTCGACGGCACCCTGCCGAAGGGCGAGCGGCTCTACTCGCTCGGCAATCCGCTCGATCTCGGCTTCACCATCATCGAGGGCACCTATAACGGCCTCGTCGAGCACAGCTACAACGACCACATCCACTTCACCGGCGCGCTCAATCCCGGCATGAGCGGCGGTCCGGCGGTCAATGCGCAGGGGCAGGTGGTCGGCGTCAACGTCGCTACCCGCCGCGGTGGCCAGCTGATCAGCTTCCTGGTGCCGGCACGTTTCGCGTCCACGCTGCTCGCGCGTGGCAAGGATGCGAAGCCCGCGCCGGGCGATCTGCGCAAGGACGTGATCGCGCAGCTCGCCAGCTGGCGTGGCGCGCTGTACAAATCGCTTGCCGACGAAGGCTTCCGCGATCGCGTATTCGGGTCATACCAGGCGCCGGAAACGCGCGCGGCGTGGTTCGAGTGCTGGGCCAGCACCAACGCCAGCGCGTCGCCAAAGCCGCGCGCCAGCATCAATTCGACCAGCTGCAAGGCAGAGGCCAGCGTCTACGTCGCCTCCGATCTCAACACCGGCACTGTCGAGGTCAACCATTCCTATACGAAATCGATTGACCTCAACCAGTTCCAGTTCGCGACCGTGCTGACGCAGCTGGCCCAGCCGCGGCTCGCCATGGGCGGCTCGTTCCGCAAATGGTACACGCCGCAGCATTGCCGCGAGGATTTCGTCGGCGTCACGGCGGCGGCCGATCATCCGCCGCTGCGGGTGATGTGGTGCGCGCAAGGCTATCGAGAATTTGACGGGCTCTACGACGTCGCGCTGGTCGCGGTGACGCAGGACCGCGCCGACGAGGCGCTGGTCTCGCGGCTCAGCCTGCAGGCCATCGCCTATGACGACGCGCTGCGGCTCGGCCGGAGCTTCCTCGAACGGCTGCAGGTCGCCCGATGATCTGGATCGAGATTCTCTCCAAGCATCGCGACGTCGCCGGCCGCTTCCGGGTCGATGCGGCCGAGATCAGCATCGGCCGCGGCTACGACAATCACGTCATCCTCGACGATCCCTATGTCGCCGCGCGCCACGTCCGCATCTTCCGTGACGGCGACGGACGCCTCGTCGCCGAGGATCTCGGCAGCGCCAACGGCCTCTATCTCGACCGCGGCAAGAGCCGGAAGCCGCAGCTCGTGCTCGATGGCACCAAGCCGATCCGGATCGGACAGACGCTGTTGCGCGTGCGCGATGCCGGTCATGCGGTCGAGCCGGAGCGCCTCGCCGGGTCCGAGCGCAGCGCGCTTCCGATCATCGCCGCGATCGGGCTTGGCGCCGTTCTGCTGGCCATCAATGCAATGCTGGTCTGGTTCGCACAGGTCTCCGAGCCGCATGCGTCCGATTATCTCGTGCCGACCCTCACCATGATCGGGATCGTGGTGGCATGGGTCGGGGTCTGGGCGCTCTTGGCTCGGCTGTTTTCCGGACGCTCGCACTTCCTTCGGCATCTCCTGATCGCGCAGGCCGGGCTGCTGGCGTTCTTCGTCTATAGCGAGCTCGCGCAGATCGCCTCGTTTGCGCTGACCTGGACCACCGTCTTCTCCTATGGCTACGCCGTGTCGTGGGTCGTTCTCGCGGTGATCTGCTTCCTGCATCTGCGCGAGGTCGGGCGCAGCCATACGGTGGTCAAAGGCATCGTCGTCGGTGTCCTGCTGGTCGTCGCAATCGCGGTCCAGAGCCTGCAGCGATCGGAGGCATTCGCAAATTCCGGCCGCCCCAATGTCAGCCACGTGCTGTTGCCGCCTTCCTTGCGGCTGGCCCCACTGCGGACCGAGCAGGCGTTCATCGACAACGTCGCCAGTCTGAAGGCCAGGCTCGACGCCGACCGCGCCGAGCTGAAGCCAGCCGGTGTGGAGCGCTGAGCACTGTTCCACGGCCTTTGCTCCGGCAGCGGTATCCGGATGTTGTCTGGTGCGGACGGATGAGCGCAGTCCCCGCCACCTGACCGGGCCTCCAGCAAGCGAAACGGCGCCTCCTCGATCGCCATCGGCTTGGAGGAGCCCGGCGTCCGGATCGCCATCACCGAGCTGCCAAGACGGAATAGGGCCCATTTTCCTTGCGTTGCGCCAGAATCCGGCTATATAGCGCGCCATCTCACACGGAAACTTGGCTCTCCTAGAGGGCGTCCGGTGGCAAGCCGGGCCATGACGGCCCGTTTTTGCTCACGCGTTTCCGGAGGAACAACCGGAGAATAGATCCAATGGCGCTGCCCGAATTCACCATGCGCCAGCTGCTTGAAGCTGGCGTGCACTTTGGTCACCAGTCTCACCGCTGGAACCCGAAAATGGCGGACTTCATTTTTGGAGCCCGCAACAACATCCACATCATCGATCTCGCCCAGACCGTGCCGCTGCTGCACACGGCGCTGCAGGCTGTCAGCGACACCGTCGCCAAGGGCGGCCGCATCCTGTTCGTCGGCACCAAGCGCCAGGCCCAGGACAACGTCGCCGACGCGGCCAAGCGCTGCGCGCAGTACTTCGTCAATTCGCGCTGGCTCGGCGGCACGCTGACCAACTGGAAGACGATCTCGGCCTCGATCAAGCGCCTGCGCCATCTCGACGAGGTGCTGTCGTCGGGTGAAGCCAACTCCTACACCAAGAAGGAGCGGCTGACCCTGCAGCGCGAGCGCGACAAGCTCGATCGTTCGCTGGGCGGCATCAAGGACATGGGCGGCCTGCCCGACATGATCTTCGTGATCGACACCAACAAGGAAGACATCGCGATCCAGGAGGCCCAGCGCCTCAACATTCCAGTCGCCGCGATCGTCGACACCAATTGCGATCCGAAGGGCATCACCTATGTGGTCCCGGGCAATGACGACGCCGGCCGCGCGATCTCGCTGTATTGCGACCTGATCGCGCGCGCCGCCATCGACGGCATCTCGCGCGCCCAGGGCGAGCTCGGCATCGACATCGGCGCATCCGCTGCGCCGCTCGAGGAAGAGCTCCCGACTGCCACGGCCGCCTCGACGTTCCAGGGGCTGCCCGGTCCGCGCGGCACGGCCGACGATCTCAAGAAGCTCACCGGCGTGTCCGGTGCGATCGAGAAGAAGCTGAACGACCTCGGCATCTTCCACTTCTGGCAGCTCGCCGAGCTCACTCACGACACGGCGCATCAGATCGGCGAAGAAGTCGGTCTGCCGAGCCGCGCCGACGCCTGGGTTGCCCAGGCCAAGTCGCTCGCCGACGCCTAAAGACGACACGACAATCTGGCCGGCGTCTCACGCCGGCCATCGCGACTGAGATAGGTGTTTCCTGGCAGCGGGCGGCGACGAGCCATCCGCTGCGTCGCGCTTTGGACAGGCAAAAGGACGTTCAACAATGGCTACTATCACCGCAGCGATGGTGAAGGAACTGCGCGAGTCGACCGGCGCAGGCATGATGGATTGCAAGGCCGCGCTCACCGAGACCGGCGGCGACATGCAGGCCGCGCAGGATTGGCTGCGCAAGAAGGGCCTGTCGAAGGCCGCCAAGAAGGCCGGCCGCGTCGCGGCCGAGGGCCTGATCGGCGCGCTGACTTCGGGCAAGAAGGGGGTCGTCGTCGAGGTCAACTCCGAGACCGACTTCGTGGCGCGCAACGAGCACTTCCAGGGCCTGGTCAAGATCATCGCCCAGGTCGCGCTCGACGTCGGCGCCGACGTCGAGAAGATCAAGGCCGCCAAGGTTGGCAGCATCACGGTTGAGGCGGCGATCGCCGATTCGATCGCGACGATCGGTGAGAACCAGTCGCTGCGCCGCGCGGCCGCGCTCGAAGTGAGCGAAGGCGTCGTGTCGAGCTACGTGCATGGCGCCGTCATCGAGGGCGCCGGCAAGCTGGGCGTGATCGTGGCGCTGGAATCGCCCGGCAAGGCCGACGAGCTCGCAGCCCTTGGCCGCCAGCTCGCGATGCATGTCGCGGCCGCCAATCCGCAGGCGATCGATGCCGCCGGTCTCGATCCGGAGATCGTCAAGCGCGAGAAGGACGTGCTCGCCGACAAGTATCGTCAGCAGGGCAAGCCGGAAAACGTGATCGAGAAGATCGTCGAGTCCGGCCTGAAGACCTACTACAAGGAAGTCACCCTGCTCGAGCAGGCTTTCATTCACGACAGCGGCAAGTCGGTCGCGCAGGCGCTGAAGGAAGCCGAAGGCAAGGTCGGCGGTCCGATCAAGGTGGCTGGTTTCGTCCGCTATGCGCTCGGTGAGGGCATCGAGAAGGAAGAGACCGACTTCGCCGCCGAAGTCGCAGCCGCCAGCGGCAAGAAGTAACGACTGAGCAGAGACACGATCCGGCGCGGCCTTCGCGCCGGATCTCAACGCGCGGGATAGGGACACATTGGCACATGGCTGAGCCGGTCTATCGTCGCGTCGTGGTCAAGCTGTCCGGCGAGTATCTCGCGGGGCCGCATTCCTTCGGCATCGACCAGCCGACCGTCGATCGCATTGCCGACGACCTGATCGCAGCCCAGAAGCTTGGCATCGAGATCGCCGTTGTCGTCGGCGGCGGCAACATGGTGCGCGGCGTCGAAGTCTCGTCGCAGGGCGTGTCGCGCCCGACCGGCGACACCATGGGCATGCTCGCGACCGTCATGAACTGTCTGGCCCTGGAGGCTGCGATCCAGCGCAAGGGCACGCCCGCGCAGGCGCTGTCGGCTTTTGTGATGCCGGAGGTCTGCGAGCTGTTCACGCGCGCTGCGGCGCACAAGTCGCTCGCCGAAGGGCGCATCGTCGTGCTCGGCGGCGGAACCGGCAATCCCTATTTCACCACCGATACCACGGCCGTGTTGCGCGCCGCCGAGATCGGTGCGCAGGCCGTGCTCAAGGCCACCAATGTCGACGGTGTCTACAGCGCCGACCCCAAGAAGGATCCCACTGCCAAGCGTTTCGACCGGCTGACCCATTCCCAGGCCATCGAAGGCGGTTACAAGGTCATGGACGCGACCGCATTCGCGCTTGCCCGGGAAACCTCGCTGCCTATCATTGTTTTCTCGATTGCCGAGCCGGGCGCGATCGGTGCGATGCTGCAGGGCGCCGGACGCGGCACCATCGTCGCGGGGTGAGCCGTCGCCGGGTGAGCCGCAGCACCGTCGGCGGCCGGTGTTGGACCGGTCCGGCGGCTGCGGTAGAAGCGTAAGCGAACAGGAATTCGTCCGGGAGTCGTTCAAGTCCGGCCGCCGGCCTTCCAGCAAGGCTCGGCAGAACCGGCCGCAGAGCGCCCCGGGGTTGCAGAAAGGAAAGCGTGATGTCCACGGGCAATTTCGACCTCAACGAATTGAAGCGCCGCATGCAGGGCGCGACCCAGGCGCTGAAGCACGAGCTCGGCGGCCTGCGCACCGGCCGTGCCTCGGCATCGATGGTCGAGCCGGTCCAGGTCGAGGCGTATGGCTCGCACATGCCGCTCAACCAGCTCGCCACCGTCTCGGTGCCCGAGCCGCGGTTGCTGTCGGTGCAGGTCTGGGACCGCACCATGGTCAAGGCGGTCGAGAAGGCGATCGTCGATTCCAATCTCGGCCTGTCGCCGGCGACCGAGGGCCAGGTGATCCGGCTGCGCATTCCCGAGCTCAACCAGGAGCGCCGCAAGGAGCTGGTCAAGGTCGCGCACAAATATGCGGAAGCTGCGCGCGTCGCGGTCCGCCACGTGCGCCGCGACGGGCTCGACACGGTCAAGAAGCTCGAGAAGAATCACGAGATTTCCGAGGACGATCAGGAGCGGTTTGCCGGCGACATCCAGAAGGCGACGGACAGCGTGATCTCGGAGATCGACCAGCTGCTGGCGGCGAAGGAAAAGGAAATCCTCACCGTCTGAAGGATGCTTTTGATGTCCAATGCCGCGGCCCCGGTGACGGAGGTGCCGGACCGGTCAGACGGTCCGGTCCATGTTGCCATCATCATGGATGGCAACGGCCGCTGGGCTGCGGCGCGCGGGCTGCCGCGCGCGGAAGGGCATCGCCGCGGCGTCGAGGCCTTGCGCCGGACGGTGCGCGCCTCGCATGAGCTCGGCATCCGCTATCTCACGATCTTCTCGTTCTCGTCGGAAAACTGGTCGCGTCCCGCGAGCGAGATCGGCGACCTGTTCGGTCTGCTGCGCCGTTTCATCCGCAACGATCTCGCGACGCTGCATCGCGACGGCGTGCGCGTCCGGGTGATCGGCGAGCGCCACGGGCTCGAGCCCGACATCTGCGCGCTGTTGGGCGAGGCCGAGGAGCTGACCCGGGCCAATACCAAGCTGACGCTGGTGGTCGCCTTCAACTACGGCTCGCGGCAGGAGATCGCGCGCGCGGCGCAACGTCTGGCCCGTGAGGTCGCCGAGGGACGGCGCGATCCAGCCTCGATCGATGCCGACGCCATTGGCGCTCATCTCGACGCGCCCGACATTCCCGATCCCGATCTCATCATCCGCACCAGCGGCGAGCAGCGGCTGTCGAACTTCCTGATGTGGCAGGCCGCCTACAGCGAGCTGGTGTTCGTCCCTGACCATTGGCCCGATTTCGACAAGGCCGTGCTGGAAGGCGCAATCGCCGAATTCGGCCGGCGTGAACGCCGCTTCGGCGGCCTCGTGGCGAAAACCGCCTCGTGACAAAACCCGAGACCGCAGCCGTCGAAGACGCCGT
Source organism: Bradyrhizobium sp. SSBR45G (assembly GCF_030159255.1). Taxonomy (GTDB): domain Bacteria; phylum Pseudomonadota; class Alphaproteobacteria; order Rhizobiales; family Xanthobacteraceae; genus Bradyrhizobium. The sequence continues at coordinate 253,199 of NZ_BSCT01000002.1, forward strand.
CCAGGCCGCGCAGCGCAATGACCCCGCGCAGCGCAATGAGGCCTCGCCGCCGAAGAAGGGCGCGTCGAACAATCTCCTGATGCGGGTTGTGGCCGCGCTGGTGCTGGTGCCGCTGGCGCTCGGCGCCGCCTATGCCGGCGGCGTGTTGTGGACCGCATTGGTGACTCTGGTCGCCGTCGGGCTCTATCTCGAATGGCTGATGGTGGTGGGCGAGGTCCGCACCGCCAGTGTCGGCACCGCTGGTGCGCTCGCCATCGCGGTCGCCGGCATCTGCTGCGCATTCGGCCTGGTCCATGTCGCGCTGGTCGTGCTCGGCGTCGGGCTCGTCGTGGTCGCGGCGCTTGCCGCGGGCCGGCGCGTCTGGGTCGCCACCGGCTTCGTCTACGCCTCCGCTGCCGAGCTGGCCTCCGTCCTGGTGCGTCTGGATGCCTCCGAAGGATGGTACGCGCTGGTGCTGGTGTTTCTGGTCGTATGGGCCAGCGACATCGGCGGCTATGTTGCCGGCCGCAGCATCGGCGGGCCGAAGCTCGCGCCGCGCGTCAGCCCGAACAAGACCTGGGCCGGCGCGATCGGCGGCTTTGCCGCCGGCCTCGTCTGTGCGGCCGGCTGGTCGCTGGCCGGCGCGGGCGGGCTCGTGGCGATGCTGGCGCTGGCAGCTACGCTCTCCGTGGTGTCGCAACTCGGCGATCTCGCGGAGTCCGCGGTCAAGCGGCGCTTCGGCGTCAAGGATTCAAGTCACATCATTCCCGGCCATGGCGGCCTATTGGACCGCCTGGACGGCTATGTCGCGGCAATCGTCGTCGCCGCGATCCTCGGTTTGCTGCGCGGCGGCCTCGACGGGGTCGGCCGCGGACTTCTGGTTTGGTGACCGGCGCGACTCGCCGGTCGAGATTTTTGGTGAGAACATGAGCGCAGTGCCATTGCGGAACAACAAGGCCGGGGCGGCGGAGGTGCGCAGCATCACCGTGCTCGGCGCCACCGGCTCGATCGGCGATTCGACCATGGACCTGCTGCGCGGCGCGCCCGAGCGCTATCGGGTCGAGGCGCTGACCGGCAACAGCAACATCCAGGGCCTGGTGAAGCTGGCGCGGGAGTTCAACCCGCGCTTCGTGGCGGTGGCCGATCCCGCGGGTCTCGCCGAGTTGCGCGATGCGCTGGCCGGCACCGGGATCGAATGCGGGGCCGGGGAGAGCGCCATCATCGAGGCCGCGGCGCGTCCGGCCGATTGGGTCATGGCCGCCGTGTCCGGCGCCGCCGGGCTCAAGCCGGCGCTGGCCGCGGTGGACCGCGGCGCGACGGTCGCGCTCGCCAACAAGGAATGCCTGGTCTGTGCCGGCGATTTCTTCATGCAGCGGGCCGCGCAGGCCGGCGCCTGCATCCTGCCGGCTGATTCCGAGCACAATGCGCTGTTCCAGGCGCTGTCCTCGGGCAACCGCGAGGAGCTCGTGCGCGTCATCATCACCGCCTCGGGAGGTCCGTTCCGGACCTGGGCGGCCGCCGATATCGAGCAGGCGACCTTGGCGCAGGCGCTGAAGCATCCCAACTGGAGCATGGGCCAGAAGATCACGATCGATTCGGCCTCGATGATGAACAAGGGGCTCGAAGTGATCGAGGCGTCCTACCTGTTCGCGCTGTCGCCGGACGAGATCGACGTGCTGGTGCACCCGCAGTCGATCGTGCATGGCATGGTCGAATTCTCCGACCGCTCGGTGGTGGCCCAGCTCGGCGCCCCGGACATGCGGATCCCGATCGCCCACTGCCTGGGCTGGCCGGACCGCATCAAGGGGCCCTCGGCGCGACTCGACCTGGCGAAGATCGGAACGCTGACCTTCGAGGCGCCGGACTTCGCCCGGTTCCCGGGCTTGCGGCTGGCATATGATTCGCTCCGCGCCGGGCGCGGCGCCACCACCGTGTTCAATGCGGCCAACGAGGTCGCGGTGGCGGCCTTCATCGGCGGGCAGATCCGCTTCGGCGCCATCGCCCGGCTGGTCGAGGCGACACTCGAGGATTGGATGCGATCAGGTAATATGGCACCTCTGTCGTCGGCGGACGATGCCATCGCCATTGACCATGATGCACGAAAAAGGGCCGCTCGGCTCTTGCCTCAAATCGCCGCAAAAGCATCTTAAGTGGTTTGACGGGCCGGCGGGCCCACCGGGAAGGTCATCGATGTCCGAATTTTTCCACCATATTTTCAATATGTTGAGCAACGGCCTGCTCGGCACCATCATCCCCTTCCTGTTCGTGCTGACGATCGTGGTGTTCTTCCACGAGCTCGGCCACTTCCTGATCGCGCGCTGGGCCGGCGTGAAGGTGCTAACGTTTTCGCTCGGATTTGGTCCTGAGTTGATCGGTTTCAACGACCGCCACAACACCCGCTGGAAGATCTCGGCGATCCCGCTCGGCGGCTATGTGAAGTTCTTCGGCGATGAATCCGAGGCCTCGACGCCGTCATCCGAGACGCTGACCAAGATGACGGCCGAAGAGCGCGCCGACAGCTTCCACCACAAGACCGTCGGGCAGCGCGCCGCGATCGTCGCGGCCGGCCCGATCGCCAATTTCATCCTCGCCGTCATCATCTTTGCCGGCATGGCGCTGTACTACGGCAAGCCGAACACGACCCCGCGGGTCGATGCGGTGCAGCCGGACAGCGTCGCGGCGGCCGCCGGCTTCAAGACTGGCGACGTCATCGCTGCGATCGATGGTCGGACGATCGAGACGTTCGGCGACATGCAGCGCATCGTGTCCATGAACGCCGGAACCGAGCTCACCTTTCTGATCAAGCGCGACGGGGCCGATATCACCCTGAAGGCGACGCCGGCGCTCCAGGAGCGCAAGGATTCCTTCGGGAACAGTCACCGCCTGGGCGTGCTGGGCATCCAGTACAACGCCAAGCCGGACGAATCACGGTCGGTTCCGGTTGGGTTCTTCGAATCGATCAAGTTCGGCTTCGAGCAGGTCTGGTTCATCATCGCCACAACCTTCAAGTTCATCGCGTCGTTGTTGTCGGGAACCGGGAATGCCGGCGAGCTCGGCGGAACGATTCGAATCGCCCAGTTGTCCGGACAGGCGGCGAGCCTTGGGTTCCAGGTTCTGGTGAACTGGTGCGCCATGATCTCGGTGTCGATCGGACTGTTGAACCTGTTCCCGGTTCCGCTACTCGATGGCGGACACCTGCTGTTTTACGGGGTGGAGGCGGTTCGCGGCCGTCCCTTGTCCGAGCGGGCCCAGGAGATGGGGTTCCGAATCGGCCTGGGCCTGATCCTCATGCTTCTGGTCTTTACGACCTATAACGATATCCTTCACATCGCGGGGTCCTGAGCGCGGCTTTTTTACGACGTGGCCGATAGGCAACGTTTTGAAACGAATTTGAAAATTCCGAGACATCCGACGTTTGCCGTCAGGGTCAAATTGGTTACAAGCGAACGACAAATGGGAATCTGTCGGCTCGGTAGGGGTACTGAACCGGCATCGGAATAAGGGCGCGTAGCGCATGAAGTTCGGATTGCGGGTGCGGGGAGGCTTGGCGGCCGCCTTTATCATGTTCGCCGTTCCGGTGGCTTTGCCACTGGCGAGCGTGATCACGTCGTCGCCAGCGGCTGCTCAGACGGTCAACTCGATCGAAGTGGTGGGCAACCGCCGGGTCGAGCTGGAGACCATCCGGTCGTACTTCAAGCCGGGTCCCGGCGGCACGCTGGACGCCGGTCGCATCGACGACGGCCTCAAGGCGCTGTTTGAAACCGGCCTGTTCGCGGACGTGAAGATCGCCCGCCAGGGTGGCCGGCTGATCGTGACGGTCGTCGAGAACCCGGTCATCGGCCGCGTCGCCTTCGAGGGCAACAAGAAGGTCAAGGACGAGCAGCTCCAGGCCGAGGTGCAGTCGAAGCCGCGCGGAACGCTGTCGAAGCCGATGGTGCAGTCCGATGCCCAGCGCATCGCCGAGATCTATCGCCGCTCCGGCCGCTATGACGTGCGCGTCACGCCGGAATTCATCGAGCAGCCGAACAACCGTGTCGATCTGATCTTCACGGTCGAGGAGGGCGCCAAGACCGGCGTCAAGTCGATCGAGTTCGTCGGCAACGTCGCGTTCTCGTCCTATCGCCTGAAGGACGTCATCAAGACCCGCGAGAGCAATCTGCTGAGCTTCCTCGGCTCCGGCGACGTCTATGATCCGGACCGTGTCGAGGCCGATCGCGATCTCATTCGCCGCTTCTACCTCAAGAACGGCTATGCCGACGTTCAGGTCGTGGCCGCGCTGAGCGAGTACGATCCGGAGCGCAAGGGCTTCATGGTGACCTTCAAGATCGAAGAGGGTCAGCAGTACCGGGTCGGATCGGTCGACTTCCAGTCGACGATCGCGACGCTCGACGCCAATACGCTGCGCGGATACTCGCGCGTCGGCGTCGGCTCGCTCTACAACGTCGAGAACATCGAGAAGTCGGTCGAGGAGATGCAGATCGAGGCCTCGCGGCGCGGCTATGCGTTCGCGGTGGTCCGTCCGCGCGGCGACCGCAATTTCGACGCGCATACCGTGTCGGTGGTGTTCGCCATCGACGAGGGCCCGCGCACCTATATCGAGCGCATCAACATCCGCGGCAACACCCGCACCCGCGACTATGTCATTCGCCGCGAGTTCGACATCTCCGAGGGCGACGCCTACAACCGTGCCCTGGTCGACCGGGCCGAGCGCCGCCTGAAGAACCTCGACTTCTTCAAGGACGTGAAGATCTCGACCGAGCCGGGCTCGTCGAGCGACCGCGTCATCCTCGTGGTCAACCTCGAGGAGAAGTCGACCGGCGACTTCTCGATCTCCGGCGGCTACTCGACCACGGACGGCGCGCTGGCGGAGGTCTCGGTTTCCGAGCGCAACTTCCTCGGCCGCGGCCTGTTCGCCAAGGCGTCGGTGACCTACGGCCAGTTCGCCCGCGGCTACTCGCTCTCGTTCGTCGAGCCTTACCTGCTCGACTACCGGGTCGCGCTCGGCCTCGACCTCTACCAGCGCCAGCAGCTCGCCAACAACTTCATCTCCTACGGCACCAAGACGCTCGGCTTCAGCCCGCGCCTCGGCTTCCAGCTTCGCGAGGACCTGTCGCTGCAGCTGCGCTACTCGATCTACCGCCAGGAGATCACGCTGCCGACGACGCTGTCGGACTGTAACAACGTTACCGCTGGCAGCATGATCGGCAATCGCTTCGTGCCCTTCAGCCCGACTCCGGCCTTTATCAACACGCCGGTTGCCCAGGGTGGATTGGGTGGCGTCGATCCGACCGGCAACAACGGCCTGGGCTGCTTCGCCAATGGTGAGGCCTCGCTTCCGGTCCGCCAGGAGCTGGCGAAGGGTGCGACCCTGACCTCGGCGCTCGGCTACACGCTGAACTACAACACGCTGGACAACAACAAGAACCCGACCGACGGCCTGCTCATCGACTTCAAGCAGGACTTCGCGGGGGTTGGTGGCGACGTGTCCTACCTGAAGACGGCGTTCGATGCGAAGTACTTCACCCCCCTGGTGTCGGACATCGTCAGCATCGTCCATCTGCAGGGCGGCATCCTGAACAAGATCGGCAACAACCAGCTGCGCATGCTCGATCACTTCCAGATGGGTCCGAACCTGGTTCGCGGCTTCGCGCCGAACGGCATTGGTCCGCGTGACATCAACCCGTTCGGCACCCAGGACGCGCTGGGCGGCACCAAGTACTGGGGCGCTTCGCTCGAACTGCAGATGCCGTTCTGGTTCCTGCCCAAGGAAGTGGGTCTGAAGGGCGCCGTTTACGCCGACGCCGGTGGTCTGTCGGGTTACCAGGGGCCGACCGAGTGGGCTTTGACGGGCGAGCGTAATCTGCCCGGCTGCGTCAAGCCGACCCGTGCCACGGCGACTGCGCCAGCCAACGCCGGAACCTGCCTCGGCCTGCAGTTCGACGACAGCTCCAAGGTTCGCAGCTCGGTCGGTGTGGGTCTGGTGTGGGCATCGCCGTTCGGTCCGCTGCGGTTCGACTATGCGATCCCGCTGACCAAGGGTCAGTTCGACCGGACCCAGGAGTTCCGGTTCGGCGGCGGTACCTCGTTCTGAGCCTGAGCCGATCGAATCCGGGTTGGCATCGGCCAACCCGACCGGTGTAAGAGATGGGAGCTCGGTTCCGGGAGACTGGAGCCGGGCTCTGACGTTTTGTCCTGAGAGCGCGCTCTCCTGAGAGTCCGACGGAATGGCCCAGCCGACCTTTTTCCAAGCCCCACCTCCCACCACGCTGGCGGCGATCGCGGCGAAGACCAATGCGGTGCTCGTCGACCCGTCCCAGGCGGACCGGGTGATCAGGGGGCTGGCGTCGCTGGACGAAGCCGGCCCGATGCATCTGGCGTTCTTCGACAACCTCAAATACGCCGACCAGCTCACCCGCACGAATGCCGGCGCCTGCCTGGTCAGCCCGCGCTTCGAGGCGCGGGTGCCCGCGCATGTCGCGGTGGTCAGGGCCAACCAGCCGTTCCGCGCCTTCGTGCAGCTGGCGCGCGAATTCCACGCCGATGCGCTGCGGCCGCAGCCCTGGTTCGGTGACGACGGCATCTCGCCCCAGGCGATCATCGACCCCACCGCGCGGCTGGAGGATGGCGTGATCGTCGAGCCGCTGGCCGTGATCGGCGCCCATGTCGAGATCGGCTCGGGGACCATCGTCGGCGCCGGCGCCGTGATCGGCCCTCACGTCAAGATCGGGCGCGACGGCAATGTCGGGGCGCGCACCGTCATCCAAGCCGCGCTGATCGGCAACGACGTGCTGATCCACCCCGGCTGCAGCATCGGCCAGGACGGCTACGGCTTCATCTTCTTCGGCCCCGGCGGCCACCTCAAGGTGCCGCAGACCGGCCGCGTGATCATCCAGAACCACGTCGAGATCGGCGCCAACACGAGCATCGATCGCGGCAGCCTGCGCGACACCGTGATCGGCGAGGGCACCAAAATCGACAACCAGGTGCAGATCGGCCACAATGTCACAATCGGGCGACATTGCCTGCTGGCGGCCCAGATCGGACTGGCAGGAAGCCTCACGATCGGCGACAACGTCGCCCTTGGGGCGAAGGTCGGCATCAACAATCACCTCACGATCGGCGATGGCGCCCAGGTGACCGCGATGAGCGGCGTCAAGGACGACATCCCGCCGAACGGCCGGTGGGGCGGGTTCTTCGCCAAGCCGACCAAGCAGTGGTTCCGCGAGATCGTTGCGGTGGAACGGCTGGTGCGCGATTCTGCAGCGACGAACAGGGACGAAGGACGGGAGTGATGGAGGAGTCACCCATTCGGTTTGCGGATGTCGACATCAACGAGATCCTGAAGACACTGCCGCACCGTTATCCGTTTCTCCTGATCGACCGTGTGAAGAACATCCGGGCCGACTACAGCGGTATTGGCGTCAAGAACGTCTCGATCGGCGAGCCCTGCTTCCAGGGCCATTTCCCGGAACGGCCGGTCTATCCGGGCGTGCTGATGATCGAGGGCATGGCGCAGACGGCGGGCGTGATCGGCATCAAGTCGGTCGAGGGCACGGAAAAGCCGCGCGCGGTGTATTTCCTCACCATCGACAAGTGCAAGTTCCGCAAGCCGGTGCTGCCGGGTCAGACCATCGAATACCACATGCGCTCGATCGGCCGGCGCAAGACGATGTGGTGGTTCCACGGCGACGCCAAGGTCGATGGTGTCGTGGTCGCCGAGGCCGATGTCGGCGCGATGCTGACCGACTGACCTGAGACGAGAGAGTTGATTGCGTTGAGATGAGCAAGATCGATCCAACCGCCCGCGTCGAGGACGGCGCCGTCATCGGCGAGGGCACCGTCATCGGGCCGTATTGCATCATCGGCCCGAATGTCGTGATCGGCGCCAATTGCAGGCTGATCAGCCACGTCCAGATCACGGGCCACACCACGCTCGGCGACGACAATGTGATCTCGCCCTTCGTCGTGCTCGGCGGGGCGCCGCAGGATCTCAGCTATCGCGGCGAGCCGCACCGGCTCGAGATCGGTTCAGGCTGCACCTTCCGCGAAGGCGTGACGATGAACATCGGTACCACCAAGGGCGGCGGCCTCACCAAGGTCGGCAATGCCGGCTTCTTCATGAACAACGCCCATGTCGCCCATGATTGCGTGGTCGGCGACAACGCCATCTTCGCGACCTCGGCGACGCTCGGCGGCCATGTCGAGGTCGGCGATTCCGTCTACATCGGCGGCCTCTCGGCCGTGCATCAGTTCACCCGGATCGGCCATGGCGTGATGGTCGGCGGCGTCTGCGGCGTGCGCGGCGACATCATCCCTTACGGCCTCGTCAACGGCCAGTATGCCGCGCTCGAAGGCCTGAACGTCATCGGCATGAAGCGCCGCAAGTTCACCCGTGAGCGTCTCGCCGCGGTCCGCGCCTTCTACCAGAAGCTGTTCCATGGGCCCGGCGTGTTCGCTGAGCGCCTCGCCGCGGTGCAGCCGCTGGCCGGCGAGGATCCGGCGATTGCCGAGATCCTGGCCTTCATCGCTGGCGGCCGACATCGTGCCCTCTGCCTGCCCGAGATCGGCAGGCCGGCCAACGAGCCTTGAGCGCCATGACCGCGCCGGCCGCCGACACCACCCCGCCGATCGGCCTGATCGCCGCGGGCGGGGTGCTGCCGTTTGCCGTCGGCGACGCGATCGTCGCGCGCGGCCAGACGCCGGTGCTGTTCGCGCTGAAGGGCATCTGCGACCCGAAGCCGTTGTCGCGTTTCCGTCACCATTGGATCGGTCTCGGCCAGCTCGGCAATGCCTTGAAGCTGCTGAAGGCCGAGGGCTGCCATGACGTCATGTTCATCGGCAATCTCGTCCGTCCTGCGGTGTCGGAGATCCGGTTCGACTGGGGCACCTTGCGCGAGCTGCCGTACATCTGGTCGGCGTTTCGCGGCGGCGACGATCATCTGCTGTCGGGGGTGGGGCGCATCTTCGAGCGCCATGGCTTCCACATGATCGGCGTCAAGGACGTTGCGCCGAACCTGCTCGTCCCCGAGGGGCATCTGACGCGCAACCGGCCGAACGATCTCGTCACCGGCGACATCGCCAAGGGGCTCGCGGTGCTGCGCGCGATGGCGCCGTTCGATGTCGGGCAGGCGGTGGTCGTGATCGACGGCCACGTCGTCGCGCTGGAGGATATTGAGGGCACTGACGGGCTGTTGGCGCGTGTCGCGCGCCTGCGCGCCGATCGCCGCATCCGTGCGGCCGTGGGGCGGGGCGTGCTGGTGAAGGCGCCGAAGGCCGGCCAGGATCTCCGCTACGACCTGCCGACCATCGGCCCGCGCACCGTCGAAGGATTGGCCGCTGCGGGCCTTGCCGGCGTCGCCGTCGCTGCAGCGCTGACGTTGCTGGCCGAGCCGCAGGAGACGGTCTCGGCGGCCGATCGCGCCGGTGTGTTCATCACCGGTGTCACTGCGTGACGGCGCGGCCGCCGGCCGGTCCGGCCGTCCGCAGGATCTGTCTCGTCGCGACTGAGGAATCCGGTGATCGCCTCGGCGCCAGCCTGATGAAGGTGCTGCGCCAGCGCCTGGGCGATGGCGTCGAATTCTCCGGCGTCGGCGGCCGCGGCATGACGCGCGAGGGGCTCACCTCGCTGTTCCCGATCGAGGAGCTGTCGATCGTCGGCTTCACTGCCGTGATCAAGCAGCTGCCGAAGATCCTGCGCCTGATCCGCGGCACGGTCGACGCGGTCGTTGCGACCCAGCCCGACGTGCTCGTCATCATCGACAGCCCCGATTTCACCCAGCGCGTCGCCAAGCGCGTTCACGCCCGCGATCCCGAGATTCCGATCGTGAACTACGTCGCGCCGACGGTCTGGGCCTGGCGCCCAGGCCGGGCGCGCACGATGCGCGGCTATGTCGACCATGTGCTGGGCCTGCTGCCGTTCGAGCCGGAGGCGTTTCGCAGGCTGGGTGGTCCGCCCTGCACCTATGTCGGCCATCCCCTGATCGAGCAGCTCGCCAGTCTGCGCCCCAGCGCGGCGGAGCAGGCGCGCCGCGATGCGGTGCCGCCGGTGCTCCTGGTGCTGCCGGGCAGCCGGCGCAGCGAGATCGCGCGTCACGCCGCCGTGTTCGGCGAGGCGCTGGCGCGGCTGCGCGCCCAAGACCTCGCCTTTGAAGCCGTGCTGCCGACGACGCCCCATCTCGAAGCCGCAGTGCGGGCGGGGATCGCGAACTGGCCGCTCGTTCCGGAGATTATCACCGGCGAGGCCGAGAAGCGGGCCGCGTTCAGGCGCGCGCGCGCGGCGCTCGCCAAGTCCGGCACCGTGACGCTGGAGCTTGCAATATCCGGCGTGCCGATGGTCACCGCCTATCGCGTCGGCGAGGTCGAGGCGTTCATCCTCCGCCGCGTCGTCAACGTGCAATCGGTCATCCTCGCCAATCTGGTGATCGGCGAGAACGTCATTCCGGAATTCCTGCAGGAAGCCTGCACCGCCGACAATCTCGCGCCTGTTCTTGCCGATCTCCTGCACGAGGGTCCGATACGCGCCCGTCAGCTCGAAGCCTTCGGCCGCCTCGACACGATCATGTCGACGGGCGCGGCCTCACCGAGCGTGCGCGCCGCCGACATCGTGCTGGCCACGATGCGCGGCGGACGGCGCTGACTCAGGCCTGCAGCGGCATCCTGAATTCGAACGTCGTCCTGTCCGAGGCCGACACGGCCCGCAGCGTGCCGTCATGCGCCCGCGCGATCTCGGAGGCGATGTAGAGACCGAGGCCCAGACCATGCTGGCTTGGACGCTCACCGCGCATGTAGGGCCTGAACAGGTTCTGCATCGCCTTGGCTGAGATCGGCGGCCCGTGATTGGTGACCGCCAGCACGAAACCGTCTTCGCCCGTCGTCGCCGAGACCAGGATCGGCTTGGTCCTGTCGCCGTAGGAGATGGCATTGCCGAGCAGGTTCGAGAACAATTGCCCGATCTTGCTGCGGTCGCATCTGACCGGCTCTGCGATGTCGATCCTGGTCTCGATCGCGTTGTCGGGCCAGGTCAGCCGGATCTCGGAGATGACCTGCTCGATCACCGGCGTCAGCGGTTGCCGCGCGTCGGGCTTGATAGTCAGGCCGCCGCCGAGACGTCCCCGGGCGAAATCCATGATGTTGTCGACCAGCCCGGCCATGCGCATGACCGACTTCTGAATCATGGAAATGATCTCGGGGGCCCGCACGCTGTCCTGGTTGCGAAGCAGGACGCGCATTCCGGCATCGATCGACGCCAGCGGATTGCGTAGGTCATGGCCGAGGACGCCGATGAATTGCTCTCTCAGCTCCGCGGTTCGGCGCTCGTCGAGCAGATGCGCCTCCGTGATCTTGAGCCGTTCCTCGGCGGAAAACCTGTTCTGCTCGCTGAGGCCGAGGCTCGCCTGACTGAGCGCGAACCGCTGATGCAGCTCCAGCTGCGCCGCGATCAGTTCGCCGAACAGCTGAAACGTGCTGACGATCTCGGGCCGGTCCAGCTCGCGCGGCGTCGGGTCGATCGCGCACAACGTGCCCCAGACGGTTCCGTCGGTCAGGATGATCGGCGCCGAGATGTAGCTGCGAAACCCGTAAAGCCTCGGCGTCGGGTGATCGCGAAACAGGCGATCGGTCTCGACGTCGCCGATGACGACGGCTTCGCCGCGCTCGCGTACTTCGCTGCAGATCGTCGTCTCGACGCGCAGCTCGCCGCCCTCCTTCAGGCCAAACGCGATGTCGTCGCGAACGGCGCAGCAGACCCAGCGATCCGAGGTCACGCGCGCGACCGCGACGAATCCCATTCCGGTGATCCGGCTCACAGAGTCGAGAATTTTGGGAACGGCATCGAGCTGCTGGACAGCGTCGACGTCCGGGTCGCGATTGGTCGTCATCTTATGCTCGAACTGGTCCCCGATCCCGGCTGCAGGCCGGATCTTCAACTTGCACCCGTCAACGCGCGGCGAAGCGGAACGTTCGCCGGAACGAAACGGTCGTCGTGCGATTGAGTCGAATTGGACAGGAGACACGGTGTCCAGCATTCCGCTCACAAGAAAAACAGTTCTGGTCGTCGAGGACGAGGGGCTCATTCGCGCCAATGCCGTCGACATGATCAGTGACCTCGGTTTCGAGGTGGTCGAGGCGGTCGACGCCGATCAGGCGATTTCCCTTCTCGAACGCTGCGAACGTATATCGGTCGTCTTCACCGACGTGCAGATGCCGGGCACGATGGATGGCCTGCGGCTGGTCGCCGTCATCAGGGACCGGTGGCCTCCGGTCGCACTCCTGGTGACGTCGGGCCAGGTCAGCCCCTCGGAATTGCCGTCCGGCGCGCGCTTCCTGGCCAAGCCATATATGGCCGACCAGCTCAGGGCTCATCTCGAGGCGCTGACCGGATGACGTTCTGACCGGTGTCCTGTCGCTGCCGCGATCGGGCCTGGTATCGGGCGTCGCGACTCGAGTCGCGGCCGGCCTTTGCTTTTCATCGGGGTGAAGCTCTACGAGAGCACCATTCGCACGAGATTTTTTCCGAGCTGTTCCAAGCTCAGAAACAAATTCGAGGCTTCGGCCAAGAAGACGAAAAGGAATGCATGCACGAGATACATGCGGTTGCGGAGCGCAACGAGCGTGCGTTCAATCAAGACTCGCGGATACGGAGATCGGTTGAAAAGCACGACGAATGCCGCTCCGAGAATCAGCGAGCCGACCACGTCGCTTGGATAGTGAAACCCAAAGGCGACCCTGGAGAGCGCCACGACGGCAGTCACCCAAAGAAAGCAAAGCGATCCAGCCAATCGATTGTCGAGGAACACCACCGTCGCGAGGCCGAAGAACAGCGTCGTCGTGTCGCTGGGAAACGAACTTTGGCGGTCCCAGCTCCAGGGGACGGCGACGGAGTTCAAATGAAGCGCTGGATCCAGAAGAGGGCGCGTGTGGACGGAGACGTGAAACTGGAGCCAAACAGACAGCACCGTGGCCAGGCAGACTCCAAAAAGTCCTGCCAGCATTCGACTCCGGCGCTCTGCACAATCGTCCAAAAACCACAGCGCGACTAGCGAGCCGAATATCGGAAATCCCCTGAACAGTGAATTGGTCGCAAGCTCGTAGAGAGCGGTATGCGTTCCGGCGAACGCGTTCAGCCCAAGCAGCAGGTCTTGATCCAAATTGCCGGTCATCTCTGGAGCCAAGCCTAAATGTAACCGCGGGATCGGCATCCCTCGCAGACTGCGTCAATCTGCGGCAAGCAGAACATACGATTTTGGTTAACCATACCGCCAGCGGCATCGGCGTAAGCCCAGTCCCTCGTGGTCATGTCTCCGGCATCAGCCCGAGACGGTCCTCGCCGAGAGGCTACGGCGCGGCGCCGCGCTCACCGTCTTGCTGCTGAGCTCGCCGACGGTAGCCACGCTGCCGCCTTGCGGCGGCCGCTTTGCCCACCCTGCGGCGGTTTGCCGAGGCGCTCACTTCAACTGCTCTACGAGAAAGCTGGTCGCTCGTGTGAGCGCGTCCGTTGCCTCAGGCCGGGTCGCAACGACATCGAAGCCATGGCCCATGCCGGGATAGACGACCAATTTGGCCTCGCCGCCAACGGCTCGCGCCGCTTCGACCAATGCCTGTCCGGATGACAGCGGCACGTTGTGATCAGCGTCGCCGTGCAGCGCGAGCAGGGGCGGCAGGTGAAACGGGCCCGCGTCATGGGGGAGCGGGACTGCCGGCGTAGAATACGACGAGCGCACTGATCTCGGGATCAGATGCAGCGGACGCCACTGCCAGGAAACCTCCATTCGAAAAGCCGAGCAGCCCTGTCTTGCCGGACCAGTCCTGTCTCCGTGCCAAATAGGATGCAACCTCGCGGACCCTGGCGGACCAGATCGGCAGGTGTTCGGCAAAGTAGCTCTGTCGAATGCTGCGATCCGCGGATGCCATGATGCGGCGATCGACCTCGTCATAGTAGGGCAGCAGAACGGCATCGATGCCGAGGGCGGATAGCGCCTCGGCGTAGCGGCTGTAGGCGGCGTAGAATTTCTCGAGGCCCTGTCCACCGTGGAGAATGATCACGGCCGGCCGCTTGCCCTCGTGCCGAGCAGCAAACAGCTTGATCACGAGGGAGGCGTCGGCCGCCGAGACCGTCAACTCCTGAGGTGCTGTTTCTGCCGCGTGCGTCGGCATTGCGCGAGCGCAGACGAGGGCGAGCGCCGCGATGCAGGCCTGCCGGACAATCGGGAGCCATTTCGCCATCGTGCTTGCGATCCGTGCTTCGTCGACGACAAATAGCAGGGCGCCGTAGGGTGGGCAAAGGCGCTGCCGTGCTCTTACCACCCACGAAATCGCAGTGGCGCCGTGCCCACCGTCTTGCGGCTCGGTTCGCTGATCGGCGGTGGGCACGCTGCCGCCTGCGGCGGCCGCTTTGCCTACCCTGCGGTGCCTTGCGAGATTCGGCGCAAGCGCATTCAGCGCAAGGAAAAAGGCCCGCCCAGCTTGCTGGACGGGCCTTTCATCATGGATCTCTCTCGCCGCGATCAGCCGCGCTTGTCGAGATCGACATATTCGCGGGTCGCGACGCCTGTGTAGAGCTGGCGCGGACGGCCGATCTTCTGCTGCGGGTCCTCGATCATCTCGCTCCACTGGCTGATCCAGCCGACGGTGCGGGCGACCGCGAACAGCACGGTGAACATCGACACCGGGAAGCCCATCGCCTTCAGCGTGATGCCCGAGTAGAAGTCGACGTTCGGATAGAGCTTGCGGTCGATGAAGTACTGGTCGCTGAGCGCGATCTTCTCGAGCTCCAGCGCGACCTTGAGCATCTGATCGTCGGCGTGGCCCGTCTCCTTGAGCACCGCGTGACACATCTTCTGCATGATCTTGGCGCGCGGGTCGTAGTTCTTGTAGACGCGATGGCCAAAGCCCATCAGGCGCACGTCGCTGTTCTTGTCCTTCACCTTGGCGATGAACTCAGGAATCTTGTCGACGGTGCCGATCTCGGCCAGCATGTTCAGCGCCGCCTCGTTGGCGCCGCCATGCGCCGGGCCCCACAGGCAGGCGATGCCGGCGGCGATGCAGGCGAACGGGTTGGCGCCCGAGGAGCCGGCGATGCGCACCGTGGAGGTCGAGGCGTTCTGCTCGTGGTCGGCGTGCAGGATGAAGATCTTGTCGAGCGCGTCGGCCAGCACCGGGTTCGGCTTGTACTCCTCGCACGGCACCGCGAAGCACATGTTGAGGAAGTTCTCGGTGAAGGACAGCGCGTTCTTCGGATAAACGAAGGGCTGGCCGATCGAGTATTTGTAGGCCATCGCCGCCAGCGTCGGGATCTTGGCGATCATCCGGATCGAGGCGATCATCCGCTGCTTGGGATCGTTGATGTCGGTGGAGTCGTGGTAGAACGCGGCGAGCGCGCCGACCGAGGCCACCATGACCGCCATCGGGTGGGCGTCGCGGCGGAAGCCCTGGAAGAACCGGGCCATCTGCTCGTGCACCATCGTGTGATGGGTCACGCGGTAGTCGAAGTCCTTCTTCTGGGCCGGGGTCGGGAGCTCCCCGTAGAGCAGGAGATAGCAGGTCTCGAGGAAGTCGCCCCTCTCGGCGAGCTGCTCGATCGGGTAGCCGCGGTATTCCAGGACGCCGGCATCGCCGTCGATATAGGTGATCTTGGACTGGCAGCTGCCGGTCGAGGTAAAGCCGGGGTCATAGGTGAACATCCCGGCCTGGGCGTAGAGCTTGCCGATGTCGATGACGTCGGGGCCCACCGTGCCGCTCAGGATCGGAAGATCGAAGTTCTTGTTGCCGACGGTGAGGGTCGCGGTCTTGCTTACGGAGTTTGCGTCCATCGTTTGTCCCCGATGAGATCGTTAGGCGTAGCCCTTGTTCTTTTTGAGAGATGGCAGGGCGGGTGGACTTTATCTAGTGCGCTTGGTTTGACATTCGCGTCAGTGTCACTGCCGAGACCTTAATCGACGGTCAAATCCGAAACCGCACTGGAATCTTATACTTACTAGTGTCCTTCGGCTCTCGCACCGGTCGACGCGCCCGCCGCAACGTGATCGAAATGTCAGAGCCGAAAAACCGGTAGGCACTGCACAAATGCGTATCGTATTGCCCTGTGCGCTGCAAGATGGGGTGAATGAGACCTTATGAGGTGGTCTGATCCTTGAGGCGGCCCAAGGATTCCTCACGTCCGAGGATGGCCAGAACGTCGAAAATGCCGGGCGAGGTGGTCCGGCCGGTGAGCGCCGCCCGCAGCGGCTGGGCCACCGCGCCCAGCTTGAGATTGTTGGCGTCGGCGAACGCACGCAGCGCGGCTTCGGTGGCCGGCCCGCTCCACGGCTCGACCGCCGCAAGCGCCTCGTGCAGCCGGCCAATCAAGGCGCGACTGTCCGGTGTCAGCAGGGCTGCGGCCTTGGCGTCGACCGGGAGCGGCCGGTCGGCGAAGATGAAGGCGGCGCCGTCGATCAGCTCCAGCAGTGTCTTGGCACGCTCCTTCAGGCTCGGCATCGCCAAGGTGAGCTGTGCGCGGGTGGCGTCGTTGAGCTTGGCCTTCAGCACCGCGCCGTTCGGCACGTAGTTCAGCACGTCCTCGAACTGGCGCACCAGCACCGCATCCTCGGCATGACGGATATAGTGTCCGTTGAGGTTTTCGAGCTTGGCGAAGTCGAACCGCGCCGCCGAGCGGCCGATCGCCGGCAGGTCGAACGCCCCGATCATCTCCTCGGTCGAGAAGATCTCCTGGTCGCCATGGCTCCAGCCGAGCCGCACCAGGTAATTGCGCAGCGCGGACGGCAGATATCCCATGGCACGGTAGGCATCGACGCCGAGCGCGCCGTGGCGCTTCGACAGCTTCGATCCGTCCGGCCCGTGAATCAACGGGATGTGCGACATCGACGGCACCGTCCAGCCCAGCGCATCGTAGATCTGTTTCTGGCGTGCGGCGTTGATCAGATGGTCGTCGCCGCGGATCACGTGGGTGACGCCCATGTCATGGTCATCGACGACCACCGCCAGCATATAGGTCGGATTGCCATCGCCACGCAGCAGCACGAGATCGTCGAGGTTCTCGTTCTGCCAGACCACGCGGCCCTGCACTTGGTCCTCGATCACGGTCTCGCCGGTCAGCGGCGCGCGCAGCCGGATGGTCGGCTTGACGCCCTCGGGCGCCTGCTTCGGATCGCGGTCGCGCCACATTCCGTCATAGAGCCGGGTGCGGCCTTCCGCGCGCGCCTTCTCGCGCATCGCCGCCAGCTCCTCGGCCGTGGCATAGCAGCGATAGGCCATGCCGCTGGCGAGCAGCTGCTCGGCGACCTCGCGATGGCGCGCGGCGCGGCTATATTGGTAGATGACGTCGCCGTCCCAATCGAGTTCGAGCCATTTCAGGCCGTCGAGGATGGCTGTTATCGCCGCATCGGTCGAGCGCTCGCGGTCGGTGTCCTCGATTCTGAGCAGCATCTTGCCGCCGCGGCCGCGCGCATACAGCCAGTTGAACAGGGCCGTCCGGGCGCCTCCGATATGGAGAAAACCGGTCGGGGAGGGGGCAAAGCGCGTGACGATCGGGGAGGTCATGGGCGGCAGCACGAAATCCAGGCAGGGGCGGTAGAGGGCGGGGGGTGTATAGCAGGCCTATCGCATAACTAAAGCCTTCCTTGGGGGAAGCGGATTTGGCAGATAGGCTTCCAGATTCCGGAGCAGGACATTCTTGATGACCACGACGACAGACACGGCAGCGACGGCAGAGGCAGGGCGCGATTTCATCCGCGACATCGTCCAGGCCGATCTCGACAGCGGCAAGCACAAGACGGTCGTCACCCGGTTCCCGCCGGAGCCGAACGGCTACCTGCATATCGGCCATGCCAAGTCGATCGGTCTCAATTTCGGCGTCGCCAAGGAGTTCGGCGGCCGCTGCAACCTGCGTTTCGACGACACCAATCCGACCAAGGAAGAGCAGGAATACATCGATTCCATCCAGGCTGACGTGCGCTGGCTCGGCTACGACTGGGGCGACAACCTGTTCTATGCCTCGGATTATTTCGAGCGGCTTTACGACTGGGCGGAAGGGCTGATCAAGGCCGGGCTGGCCTATGTCGACGACCAGACGCAGGAGGAGATCCGGCTGGCGCGCGGCACGCTCACCGAGCCCGGCAAGAACAGCCCATTCCGCGACCGTTCGGTCGACGAGAATCTCGACCTGTTCCGGCGCATGAAGGCCGGCGAATTCCCGAACGGCGCGCGCGTGCTGCGCGCCAAGATCGACATGGCCGCTGGAAACATCAACCTGCGCGACCCCGTGCTCTACCGGATCCTGCACGCCCATCACCCGCGCACCGGCGACACCTGGAAGATCTATCCGAGCTATGATTACGCGCACGGCCAGTCGGATGCGATCGAGGGCGTCACGCATTCGATCTGCACGCTCGAATTCGAGGATCACCGCCCGCTCTACGACTGGTTCCTCGACAAGCTGCCGGTGCCGTCGCATCCGCGGCAGTACGAGTTCGCGCGCCTCAATCTGACCTACACCCTGCTGTCCAAGCGCGTGCTGACGCGGCTGGTGCAGGACGGCCATGTCTCGGGCTGGAACGATCCGCGCATGCCGACCATCGCCGGGCTGAAGCGCCGCGGCGTGCCGCCGGCGGCGGTGCGCGAATTCACCAAGCGCATCGGCATTGCCAAGGCCAACAGCATCGTCGACGTCGGCATGCTCGAATTCTGCATTCGCGAGGAACTGAACCGCACCGCCCAGCGCCGCATGGCGGTGCTGCGGCCCTTGAAGGTCGTGATCGAGAACTATCCGGAAGGCCAGGTCGAGGAGCTCGAGGCGATCAATCACCCAGATGATCCGTCCGCCGGCACCCGCAAGATCGCCTTCGGCCGCGAGCTCTATATCGAGCAGGACGACTTCATGGAGAACCCGCCGAAGAAGTTCTTCCGCCTGTCGCCCGGCAACGAGGTGCGGCTGCGCTACGCCTATTTCATCAAATGCCGCGAGGTCATCAAGAACGATTCCGGCGAGATCGTCGAGCTGCGCTGCACCTACGATCCCGCGACCAAGGGCGGCAACGCGCCTGATGGCCGCAAGGTCAAGGCGACGATGCACTGGCTCTCCGCGGCGCAGTCGCTGACAGCCGAGATCCGCATCTACAACCAGCTGTTCGCCAATCCGAGCCCGAACGCCGCCGACTTCACCGCTGACCTCAACCCGAACTCGCTGGAGGTCCTGACCGACGCGCGCATCGAGCCGGCGATCGCCGGCAGCAATTCGATCGAGCCGATGCAGTTCGAGCGCCAGGGCTATTTCGTGCGCGATCCCGATTCGACGTCGGACAGGCTGGTGTTCAACCGCACCATCGGCCTGCGCGACACCTTCGCGAAGGAAGTCGCGAAGGGGTGAGGGCGAGCCGCGCTCATGCCGCCCGAGGCGGCATGAGCGTGTGCTAGAGCAGGGCGGCGTTGACGGCGAAGCTGCGCCGCTTGGCCTTGGCGAACGTCTCCGGCGCGCGCGTCTTCAGCGAGGCGACGCTGTCCTTCGGCAATTCCTCGATCTTGATGTGCGTCTCGATCTTGCGGGCCCGCTCGAACATCTTTCCGGGATCGACCGTGACGCGGTTGATCATGACATGGCCGGCATTGACGATCTCGCCGGGCGCGACCTTGATCTGCACGATCGCACCGTCGAATTTGAGGGGACCGCAGCTGAACTGGCTGACCGTCCATGTCCCCGGCGGAAGGACCAGCACGGCCCCGCGGTCGTGGCCGAACACCGATTCCAGGTCGAGCAGAGGCTCCCTATTCAGCTTCGCCACCGCCCACTGTTTTTGCTCGTTCGACATGTCGGCGCGGTCCGGCAGGCATCGACGCTTGCCATCCATGTTGATGTCGATGTTGAAGATGAGGACGCTGTACCCCGGGTGCTCCTTCAGCTCCGCAGCGACGTCGAGGTCACCTTTGGCCTGGGCGCGGGCAGGCGCGGTCTGGATCGAGAAATCGAGGATGAGCGCGAGAAGCGCGAATGCGAGGAGTCTCATGGCACCTTGCGAGCCGGGAAACCCGGCGCGCCGATCGCGTCCAGTGCAGCTTCCCCCGCCCAAGTTCCGCCCGATTCCAGACGGCCGCGCCAGACATCGGCGGTCGCCATCTCGGGCGCCGCTGCAATCCCCGCGTGCGCGACGTTCGACTGCCGGTCGGATGAGCGCTAGCCGATCGCGTCCTGCCCGGCGTCCGTCAGCGTCGGCACGCCGTCGCTGACCTCGACGAGGCCGCGCTCGGTGAGCAGCGCGAGGTGATCCTCGGCGACCGGGGACAGCGTGAGCCGGTGCGCCTTGATGTCCCGCAGGGTCCAGCGCAGCTGGATGGCCCGCTCGAGATCGAGGTCGGCGAAGGGGTCGTTGATGTCGTGGGCGTCCATACCCCGATAAGCGCGTGCGCTGCGAAAAGTTCCAATGCTAGGGCGCGTGCAGGAATTCAGGATTCCCGTTCCGTTCTGCTAGGCGCCATCGCGCAGCTTCCGGTAGCTTTTGGTCCGGTCGGGTCGCGGGTGGTGTTGGCGATGGCGGAGCCGGTCAGGCCGCCAGGGTGGCGTCGCGGGATTGCGGGCGTGATGGCTGATGTCTGGCCGCCGCGCGGCGCGCTGGCCGGCGGCTGGCCTGTGATCGGCTGGGACGCGTGGCCGTCATTCGCCGCCCAGCTCAAGAGCTGGGCGCGTGCGGAGGCCGGGCCGGGGCGGCTGCTGCCGTGGGTGCCCATCGCCTTCGGCGCGGGCATTGCCCTGTATTTCTCGGCTGATCATGAGCCCGTGCTGTGGGTGAGCGCTGCCCTGGCCTGCGCGCTGTGCGTCGGGGCCGCGCTGATGCGCCGGCACCCGCTGTTCCCGGCCGCCGTGATGATCGCGGCTGCCGCGTCCGGCTTTGCCGTGGCGACGGTGAAGACCGCGCGCGTGTCACATCCGGTGCTGGCGCGGACGTTGTATTCGGCGTCACTGTCGGGTTTCGTCGAGGCCCGCGACATCCGTGAGCGCAGCGACCGCATCGTGCTGCGGGTGACGGCGATGGAGAGCCAGCGCAGCAGCGTGACCCTGGCGCGCGTGCGGCTCGCCGTGCGCAAGGGCACGGCGCCCGATGTCGGCAGCTTCGTGCAGCTCAAGGCGCGGCTGCTGCCGCCGCTCGCCCCGGTGCACCCCGGCTCCTACGATTTCGCCCGCGACATGTTCTTCCAGGGCATCGGCGCCTCCGGCTTCGTGATGGGGACGATCACCACGGTGACGCCGCCGCAGGCCGCCGGTCTCGGCCTGCGCTATGCGGCGGCGATGCAGGGCCTGCGCGATGCGATCGACGCCCGCATCCGCGCTCGTCTCGACGGCGATGAGCGCGCCATCGCCACCGCGCTGCTGACCGGGCGGCGCGATGCCATCGCGCCCGACGTCAACGACGCCATGTTCATCTCCGGCCTCGGTCATGTGCTGTCGATCTCGGGGTATCACATGGCGGTCGTCGCCGGCGTCGCGTTCTTCGCCATCCGCGCGCTGCTGGCGCTGATTCCCGGGCTGACCATCAGCCATCCGATCAAGAAATGGGCGGCCGCCGCGGCGCTGGTGGCGGCGGCGTTCTATCTGCTGCTGTCGGGCGCGGAGGTCGCCACGCAGCGATCGTTCTTCATGACGGCGGTGGTGCTGATCGCCGTCATGGTCGACCGCCGCGCCGTCACCTTCCGCACGCTGGCGGTAGCCGCGATGATCGTGCTGATCGCAGCTCCGGAAGCGCTGGTGCATCCGAGCTTCCAGATGTCGTTCGCGGCGACGCTCGGTCTCGTCGCGCTGGTGCAGTTCGGCCTGCCAAAACTGTTTGCGACGCCGGACAGCTCCACCACGCAGCGCATCGCGCTGTGGGGCGGCCGCGAGCTGTCGATGCTGCTGCTGGCCTCGCTGATCGCGGGCCTCGCCACCACGCCCTATGCGGCCTACCATTTCCACCGCATCACGCCCTACGGCCTGCTGGCCAATCTCGCGGCGATGCCGGTCGTCTCGGCGGTGGTGATGCCGGCGGGCCTGCTCGGCCTGCTGGCCGCGCCGTTCGGCCTCGACGGCCCGTGGTGGACGCTGATGGGCTGGGGCATCGACTGGATGATCGCGGTGACGCGCTGGGTCGCCGCCCTGCCGGGCGCCGTCGGACGCATCCCGGCGTTCGGCGTCGGGCCGCTGATCGTCGCCAGCCTCGGGGTGATCCTGATCGGCCTGCTGCGGACGCCGCTGCGCTGGTCAGGCGCCGTGCTGCTCGCGGCCGCAACGATGTGGGCGGCGGCGACGCCGCTGCCCGACATCCTCATCTCCGGCGATGGACGGGCGGTCGCCGTACGCGGCGGCGACGGACGGCTGCATGTGATGCGCACAGGCAAGGACGTGTTCGTCACCCGGGAGTGGCTGGCGGCCGACGCCGATGCGCGGCTGCCGGCGGATCCCGCGCTCGGCGACGGCGCGTCCTGCGACGAGGCCGGCTGCGTGCTGCCGATGGCGGACGGCCGCCTCGTCGCGCTGACGCTGCGCGCGGATGCGCTCGGCGATGATTGCGCCCGCGCCGCGCTGATCGTGGCGCGCGCTGCGCCGTCGTCCTGCGTCGCCGCCGTGGTCGACCGCGCGCGGCTGCAGCACCAGGGTGCGCTGATTCTGCTGCGGCGTGGCAAAGGCTTCGCCGTCACGCCGGTGCGTGCCGATGGCACCGACCGGCCGTGGTGGCCCGCGCCCGCCGATGCGGGCGAGTACGAGGCGACGCTGACGCCGCGCGCGCCAGCCTCGCGCGCGCAGGATGCGACGCCGCCGGAGACGGAGCAGGGTGGGGAGGATTAGTCAGTCCGCAACGCGGTGGTTTGAAACGAGTTCGTTCGAACGAGTCGGTCAGCGATGAGTCGGTGCGAATGAGTCAGTCTGAATAAGCCACACCAGATCCGGCGCCGACGCCGCAATCCTCGGTTCCGGCGAAAGCCGGATGAGGGTTGCAGCGTCAGCGTGCGATCCGGATGGACGACATCACTGATGGCCAGCGTGTCAGGTGATGCTGATGCGCCGGATCGGCGCGGACTGGGATGCCGCCGGGTCCTCCGCGATCTCAGGGCGGCGGTCCGCCGGCTGCTTGGTGACGGGCAATTGCAGCACGGTCACGCGCTGGCCTTCGCACAGCTGGGTCACCAGCACGTGGCGGCCGTCGGCGAACTCGATGGCGTCGTGATGGCGATCGGGGATGTGCTTCTCGATGCTGTTGAACTTGGCGACGCGCTCCCGGATCGTCCGGGTCCACAGCCAGCGGCTGTCGTAGCGGACGTCCTCGGCAAAGGCGAGCTCGGTGCCGGGCAGCATGCAGACCGCGACGTTGGGCTCGGTTTCCACGGCGAAGCCGCGGGTCGCGGTGCCGCGGAACGTCGTTGAGATCAACGTCTCGCCGACCTTGGCGGGACGGGACGCAACGGCATGGAGGCTGTAGTCACACATCGGATCGCTCCTCGTTGAGAGATAGCCGACCCACGCTCCCCCCGGACAGGCGCAGGCCTCTATCAGAGTGGACATCGGGAGCGATGTTAGCGCGCGCTTCGCGGCATTTCTGCGCTGATCTGCATGGCGTGTGCCTGCGCGCGATCACAAGCGTTTGAGCGTGCCGCGCTGCACATCATGAGGTGCAGTCGCGCATGACTTGATTTTGTGCGGCGGGCGCGACGTGCATACTCTCGCGCCGTTCTCGTCGGTGTGCTCGCGAACCCTGTGCGCCGCGATGAGACCTGTGAGCTCAATCCTTGTGAGCTCAGCCTTGCGAGCTCAGCCTTGCGAGCTCAGCACTTGTGCGGCTCAGTACTTGCGGTACAGGCCGACCAGCTTGCCCTGGATCTTCACCCGGTTGGGCGGAAGGATGCGCACCTCATAGGCGGTGTTGGCCGGCTCCAGCGCGATCGACGCCCCGCGGCGGCGAAAGCGCTTCAGCGTCGCCTCCTCGTCGTCGATCAGCGCCACCACGATGTCGCCGGTGTCGGCGGTCTCGTTGCGCTGGATCAGCGCCATGTCGCCGTCGAGGATGCCGGCATCGACCATCGAATCGCCGCGCACTTCGAGCGCGTAGTGATCGCCATTGCCGAGCATGTCGGCGGGCACGCTGATGGTGTGGCTGCGGGTCTGCAGCGCCTCGATCGGGGTACCTGCGGCGATGCGGCCCATCACCGGCACGGCCACGGGGCGCTCGCCATCGTCGAGTGCCGGCGTCGAGGTGCGGACCTTGCCGAGATTGCCCTCGATCACCGACGGCGTGAAGCCGCGGCGGTTGCTGGCGGCCTGCGACAGCTCCGGCAGCTTGATCACCTCGATGGCGCGGGCGCGGTTCGGCAGCCGGCGGATGAAGCCGCGCTCCTCCAGCGCCGTGATCAGGCGGTGGATGCCGGACTTCGAGCGCAGGTCGAGCGCATCCTTCATCTCGTCGAAGGACGGCGGCACGCCGGCTTCCTTGAGCCGCTCGTTGATGAACCGCAGAAGTTCGTACTGTTTGCGCGTCAGCATCTCGACTTGGTCCCCGGTTTGGTGCCGCCCGAGTCCACGCGATGCCCTTCAAGCCCAACGATGAAGAGCGGCGGAGAGTCGAACGATCGTAGTCGCCCGCAACATACTAAAAACAAATCATGAACGGACACTATCTGTTCGATGTGTGTTCCGCAATCCTAAAAATATGGTGAACGGACCGGGATTTGCCGGGGAAATCGGCTCAGAGCGGCAGGCGCAGGATCTCGCAGGAGCTGCCGGCCACAGCCTTCGGCGCAAAGGCCGGGCGGATGATGAGCGCCTGCGACAGCGCGAGATTCCCGAGCAGCGAGGAATCCTGCTGGGTCACGGGTGTTGCGATCAGCGTGCCGTCGGCGCGCTTGTCGAGCTGCGCCCGCAGATAGTCCTCGCGCGAATCGTTGGCCCCGAGCTCGCGGCCGAGCAGGGCGGTCTCGCGCGGCAGCTGCGCCTCACGGCCCAGCAGGCCACGAATCAGCGGCACCAGGAACAGGATGGCGCAGACATAGGACGACACCGGGTTGCCCGGCAGGCCGATCACGCGCATGCCGCCGAGCCGGCCGTGCATCATCGGCTTGCCCGGCCGCATCGCGATCTTCCAGAACGCCATCTCGACGCCCTCGGCTTCGAGCGCCTGCTTGACCAGGTCGTGATCGCCGACCGAGGCACCGCCGGTGGTGACCAGGATGTCGGCCTCGGCCTCGCGCGCCCGGCGGATGCCCGCAACAGTGGCGTCCAGCGTATCGGCGGCAATGCCGAGATCGATCGGTTCGGCACCTTCGCTGCGCATCAGCGCGCGCAAGGCGTAGCCGTTGGAATAGACGATCTGGCCCGGGCCGGGGGTCGCGCCCGGCATCACCAGCTCGTCGCCGGTGGCGAGCAGCGCGACCTTCGGCCGCCGCCGCACCGGCAGCGCCGGATGGTTCATGCTCGCGGCAAGCGACAGATCGCGGTCGCTGAGCCGGCGGCCGGCCTTCAGCAGCACCATCCCTTGATGGAAATCGACGCCGGCGGGCCGGATGTGCCGGCCCTTGATCGCGGGCTCGGTGATCACGACGTGACCGTCCGCGGCGATCGTGTCCTCCTGGATCACGACGGCGTCGGCTCCGTCAGGCACGACGCCGCCGGTGAAGATCCGCGCCGCCTCGCCGGGTCCGACGATTCGATCGAACGGCCGCCCGGCGGCGACCTCGCCGATCACCTTCAGCCGCGCCTTCGCGGTGGCGGCATCCGCCGCGCGCAGCGCATAACCGTCCATCGCCGACATTGCCTCGGGCGGCTGCGTCCGCAGCGCCGCGAGGTCGTGCGCCAGCACCCGGTGAAACGCCTCATCCAGCCCGACCAGCTCCTCGGCCAGCGGCTCGGCGCCGGCGAGCACCGCGGACAACGCTTCGGACACCGGCATCAGCGCCATGAGAGGACCTTCGGAGAGGGGACGAGACGAGTCGGGATTGCCTTCTAACCGAACGCACACGACGCGGCCAAGGCCTAAGCCGCCGCGCGGCGTTCGGACGATTCATGGATCTTTCGTGTGGCAGAGGGCTCACAATCGCGCGAGAAACCCGGCGATCAGCCGGGTCACCTCGTCAGGCCGTTCCAGGCTCGGCAGATGCGCGGTCTCCGCGATCGCAGCGCCCGATGCATGCGGCATCATCGTTGCGATCAGCCTGCTCCGTTCCTGGATGTGGGGAAAGTCGAGATCGCCGGAGATCACCAGCGCTGGCGCTGAGATCTCGCCGAGCCGCGGGAAGGCAGGGGCGGTATCGAGGCTGGCGCCGACCGGCTGGGCAAGCAGCGCCGCCGTGTTCTTCTGCAGAAACATCCGGCGCAGCTCGCCCGAGATGCGCCCCTCGCGCTGCAGCGGACCGTCGAGCCACAGCTGCGCCTTGAGGGCGCTCACGCGGTCCCAATTGCGCGCGGCCTCCGCAGCGGCGGCTTCGGCGACCAGCGCAGTGATCGGCGGCGAGAGCACCGGCTCCGGCGCGCCGCTGATCGAGGGCGCGATCAGCACCAGGGCCCGGGTCCGCGACGGATGCGCCAGCGCGAAGTCGAGCGCGATGCGGCCGCCTTGCGAGCAGGCGACCAGCGTCGCCGGCTGCCCCGGCGCGAGCGCGTCGATGATGGCGAGCAGGTCGGCGACGGGAGAATGATCCTCCGGCTCGGCCACCGTCCCGCCGAAGCTGCGCCGGTCATAGGCGATCGCCAGATGCGTCGCCGCGACGGCATCGACCTGCGCCCGCCACATCGTGCGGTCGAACACGGCGGCGTGCAGGAAGACGACAGGGTCTCCCTGGCCCGCGACCTCCGCCGAGAGCTGCGCGCGACCCGATCTGATCCGGTGCGTGGTCTCAGCCATGTTGTTTCCTTTTTCGGGCCGTTGGAGGGATCTTGTTTCGCTTCGTTGCGACCCGTCGTGCCGCGTCCAGCGCCGAACGCGCCCAACTGACGAACGCCTCGGAATCATCGAACAATCGATCCGGCGCGCGCCAGAACGCGAGATCGATCGTGACGCCTTTCTTGGTGTAATTCAGCGGTGGATGTGATTGCGCTTCGGCAAACATCGCCCGGTTCTCGTCATCGACCCGGAAATACAACGTATTGTCGGTGACCATTGCGAGCATCGCGCCGTCGCAGAACAGTCCGGTCTTGCCGAACATGCGGCGTGTCGCGATCGGGCCGAGCGGCGCGAACTGCTCGCGCAGGAATGCGATGTAGTCCGGAGTTGCGACCATGACCGGGGCTGATGGTGACGCGCGAGGATCACCGGCAGAATGCGCCAGGGACGAGTTCATATCAACCGCGTCGGTCGCGCAGCGCCATGCGCGGCGCCGCCCGGATGCATCGACCGGTCTAGAGCCCGACGCTGCGGGCCCGCGCTGCGCGCAGAGAGGCGCCGATGAAGCCGACGTCGCCGAGGCCGCGCCTGAGCGGCGCGTTGAGCAGCAGCAGGGTCAGGCCAGCGGCGAGGCCGCCCGCGATCACCGCCACGAGATCCTGCCGGGCGCAGCCCGCTGCGATCCAAGGCGAGATCCAAGGCGAGATGTTGGCGAGCGGCAGCGGCAGCCGGCACGCCGCCGTTAGCGCGCTTGAGCTTGCCATCACTGCGCAAGCGATCGCCGCCCCGTTCGCGACGGCAAGGGCCGCGATGACCATCGCAAGGCCGTAGCGCAGTAGCAGCACGACATCGATCAGCTTGATCGTGACCGGGATCAGCGCGAGCCCCAGTGCCGCGACCGGCGTCGGCGATTGCGGATCGAGCCGAATGCCCGCGGTCCACGCCAGCCAGGCGCCGACAGCGGCGAGCAGCCAGAGATTGAGCTTCAGAAACTCGGGAAACTTGGCGCCCAGGAGATGACGAAGCGCCCGCTCGACGAGATCGAGCACTGCGCAGGCGAGCAGGCCGGCGGTGAAGCCGACGAGATGGGCGGCCCAGTTGATCCGGGAATCGGCAAAGGTCAGCGCAATGTTGAAGGCGAGGTTGCTGATGAAGAAGCTCGCCGACAGCTCGATCTTGGCCAGGATCCACAGACAGAGCAGGGCGCCGAGCAGCCCCGAAGTGGCGCCGGAGGCGCCCACGGTCATGTAGGGCCTGGTGTGGATGAAGTCGCCGACGAGGCCGGCGAGGACCATGGTCGCGACGTAGATGAGGATGAAATAGGTTGCGCCGAGCCGCCGCTCCAGGTGACCGCCCCACACCATCAGGCACAGCATGTTGCCAAGCAGATGCACCGGCGTGGCGTGCAGGAAGCCGTAGGCGAACAGCCGCCAATACTCGTGCCGCTCCAGCGCCTGATGATACATGGCGCCGTCGCCGAACAGCACCGCGCTGGATGGCGTCGGCGCTCCGCTCTGGAGCAGCGTGACCGCGAACATCGCGATGTTCAGCGTGAGCAGCACAAACGTCGCCGCCTGCGGCGCGACGAAGAAGGACGAGGCGGGGCGAGAAGCAGACATGCGTGATGATTCCGCGGGGGCGCGCTGCTGACAGCTTCTATCGCCGAGATCCGCGCGTGGCCAGCATCAACAAACTCAAACCGGATGGCGAATCCACACGTTGGGTTCGACATACACGGCATGGTTGTTGTCGTGCGATACGAGCACAGGCACCAGCGCGCCGGGAATCGCGATCTCGCCCGAGCGATCGAACGGCACGCCCGTCCATTGCATCGACGCTGCGAGCGTGGCGACACCTGAGCGGATGTGGACCCCGGGGGCTCGCGTCGCGGCATTATTCCGCAGCGGTGCGACAGGCGGCTCGCTCGGTCATGTGCAGGATGTCCGCCACCGACTGTCTTAGCCAGACCGAGGCTGCATCACGATCGAGTTGCAGCGGCCAGACCATCGAGACGGCGGGCAGCCGCAGCTTCAACGGCGCGGGAGAGAGCATCAACCCGAAGCGCGGCCCGTAGAGCCTCGCCATCCGCGTCGGTATCGTCGTGATCACGGGCGAGTCGGCCACGGTCGCCAGCACGCTCAGGAATTCCGAGGAGGCCGAGACGACGTTGAGCTCGGTCTCCATCTCATCCAGCGCCGCCTCCAGACAGCCCTGCAGGCTGTTGGTCAGCGTCACCAATGCGTGCGGGAGGGACAGGTAGTCGGCAAGACTGATCGGCATCTTCACGGATATGCGCTGCGGATTGTAGACGCAGCTCAGCGCCTGCTCGAACAGGAATTCAGATCTGTGCCGTTGCGCGACGGCCTCGAAGCAGCCGACCGCAACATCCAGGGCTCCCTCGTCGAGCAGCCGATGCACCTCGTGGCGTTCCGTCGGTCGGCTGAGAAGCCTCAAGCCCGGCGCCGATCGACGGAGCACGGCTGTGAGTTCGGGGATCAGCAGCAGCTCGACCTCGCTGGAAAAGCCCAGACGGATGGTGCGCTGCTCGGTTGCCGGATCGAACTCCGGCGCGGCGTGCAGCGCGGCCTGCATCTGCGCCAGCGCAGCGCGAACCGGCCCCGCAAGCACCGCGGCCCGCGGCGTCGGCTGCATGACGGTGCCGACGCGGACGAACAGCTCATCCTGTAGCAGCACGCGAAGCGTCGACAGGGTGTGGCTCATCGCCGGTTGCCCGACCTTGAGGCGGGCGGCCGCGCGCGTCACGCTGCGCTCCTGCATCAGCGCGTCGAACGCGACCAGCAGGTTCAGGTCGAAGGAACGAAGATCGAAATGGTCGATGGACTGCATGAGCTGGATCGATTTGAGCAATGGATGACCTAGTCCTAGATCTCGGCCGAGACAAGATCATCGTTCGGACCGAGGCAGCGAGACATGCAGGACATCATGACCTATCGCGTCGGGGACGCGACCATCAGCAAGATCTTCGAGATCGGCCTCGACGCGGTCGACGGTGAGTTTCTGTTTCCGGGCATCGATCCCGGCAGCATCGCGCGGGAACGCGGCGGGTTTGGGCCGGGATCGGTCGATCCGCGGACGGGATCGTTGCGGCTCAGCATTCACAGCTGGCTGGTGCGAACGCCAAGCCGGGTGATCCTGGTCGACACCGCCACCGGCAACGACAAGGAGCGGCCCGGCGCGGCCGTGCTGCACCGCTTGAACGCGCCATTTCTCGAGCGGCTGCGGGCGGCCGGAGTCACGCCCGAAGATGTCGACCTCGTCTTGTTGACGCACTTGCACGCCGATCACGTGGGCTGGAATACGCACCTCGCCAACGACCATTGGGTGCCGGCGTTTCCGAACGCACAACACGTCTTCTCTGGCCGCGAGCACGCATATCTGGTGGCACTCTCGGCCGGCGATGGCTCGGATGCCGCGATCAGAGATGACGCAAGGCTCGGGCCGATGCTGCACCCGCCGCTTTCAGGGGTCTACGAGGACAGCGTGCGGCCGATCGTCGAGGCCGGCCTAGCGCGGCAGATCGTGGTCGACGGCTCGGAGGTCGTCGAGGGCTTCCGCTTCCTGCCGAGTCCGGGTCACAGCATCGATCACGCCTGCGTCAGCTTCACCTCGCGCGGCGAGCGCGCGCTGTTCTGGGGCGACGTGATGCATCATCCCCTGCAGGTCGCACGTCCGGATTGGAACTCGGTCTATTGCGAATTCCCGGCGGCGGCACTGACGTCACGCCGCTGGGCGATGGAGCACGCCGCGGAGACCCGCTCGCTCGTGTTCACGACCCACTTCGCCGAATCCTCGGCCGGGCGCATCAGCCGCGACGGCGACCGGTTCGCCTGGCAGTTCGTTTGAGGTGACCATGACCATGACCCAGAACGCCCCATCGTCACCGCGCGTCGTTGCCGAGAGCCGGCTGATTGCCGGCCCCGAGCCCGACGTGCGGCTGCATCTCCTCAACAAGCGCCGGCATGATCTGCACCGCTTCTCGGCCGAGCGTACGCTCGTGATGATGCACGGCGCCACCTTCTCGTCGGCGAGCCTGTTCGACGTCGCGGTCGCCGATATGTCCTTCATGGATGTGCTGGCGCAGGCCGGGTACGACGTCTGGGCCGTCGACGCGCGTGGCTATGGCGGCTCCAGCCGACCACCGGAGATGTCGCGCGCGCCGGAGGACGGGTCTCCCTTGGTCACCGCGCGGACCGCCCTCGATGATTTCAGCACCGCTGTCGACTTCATCTGCCGGTCCCGCGGAGTTGTCAGCGTCAACGTGCTCGGCATGTCCTGGGGCGCCACCATTGCGGGCGCGTTTGCGAGCGCAGCGGGCGCAAGGCTCGAGAAAAGGCTCGAGAAGCTGATCCTGGTGACGCCGCTCTGGCTCTCGAAGGAGCGGCTGCGCATCGATGCCGGCGGGCCGCTTGGCGCCTATCGGATCGTCAGCCCGCGCGCATTCGAGGCCGTCTGGCGCGGCGCGGCACCGGAGCATGCCCGACACGACCTGATTCCCGACGGTTGGTTCGAGACCTGGGAGAAGGCGACCTTGGCGACCGATCCGGACTCGCCGCACCCTCGAACGATCCGCGCGCCGTCCGGCGCGGTGCAGGACGTGCGCGTGCATTGGACCGCAGACGATCCGTTCTACGATCCTGGCACGATTGCGTGTCCGGTCCTCGTGCTCGCTGCGGAGTGGGACGTCGATGTCCGTTTCGACGTGGCACAGGACCTGTTCGTGCGCCTGGAGAGGGCATCGTACAAGCGGCTGGTGGTGATCGGACAGGGCACCCACATGATCCTGATGGAGCGGAATCGGCGGCAGGCTTTCGACGCGGTGATTGGATTCTTGGAGGAACGCGTCGCGGCGGCGAACTGATGGCGCCTTTGTCGTCTCACCTCGCTCCGCAACACGAAGACGGGCCGACATGATGCGACGGCGGCATCCTGGTTCAAGCGACTGGTCGTGCCGTCTGCGAGACCGAATGTCGAATCCATACATTCGGTTCGACATAGACGGCATGGTCGTGCTCGATCGAAGCGAGCAGCGGCACCAGGGCGCCGGGGATCTCGATCTCGCCCGAGCGATCGAACGGCACGCCCGTCCATTGCGACCACTCCGCAAGCGTGCCGACGATGGTCATCGAGCACGGCGCAATCTTGACGATCTCGCCGCCGATGCCGAGGTGCGTGCGCAGCCAGGAATCCGCAAGCTGGCCATCGGCGCGGCGCTGCTCCAGATAGGCGTGCATCGGCGTCCGCGGCGCCAGATGCTTCTGGTTCGGCCGCACCGGCGCGTATAGCTCGGCAAAACCCTTTGCGCGGGCGCACCCCTTCAGCGCCTCGAGCATCGCCAGCGAGCTGCCCGGCAAGCGCGCCTTCGGCAGCAGCGCGATCTCCAGCGCGCTCATCGTCGTCGGGCGTCGCCCCAGCATGCGGTCCTCGTGACCCCAGCGGATCACCTCGTCCCAGCCGGCGTTGGGCAAGTCGGTCCGGCCGTCGATGCCGAATGCAAAGGGAATCGCGAAGCCGCGCCCGACCACCTCGTCGCCGTCGAGCGCGGCGATGGCGCAGTCGGCATAGTGATCGAACGCGGCCTCGCCGTAGTACAGCATGGCCGTCCGGTCGTTCCGCATGAACTCCGGCCACAGCCCGTCGAGCTCCGCCGAGAACACGCGCGGGATCAGGTCGGGCCGGTCGCGCAGGGAGATGATGTCGAGGGTCATGATGCGCTCCGGCAGGCTGCGGCGGCATGATCGCGCGGGATGGCGATCCTAGCTTGTCCGGATGCGTCAGGCCAGTTGGTCCAAATCATCAGCAGGTGTTTGACGCCGCTCGCTTCGCCACTGCCCGTTGAAATTTATGTTTCTATTTTTCAGAAACGATGCTATGGTGATTTGGTCCCGTGCTCGACAGGAGGGGCGCTTCGCGATCGTCACGGAACGTGGAGCGCGGGATGCGGTGGCCGCAGGATGACGCAGCGTGCTGTGATGGCGCGCGGACGAACGGCAGCTTGCGGACGTGAAGTCGCGTGGTCCTGGCATCCCGAAGCCGATGCCAAGCCGGCGGGTGATGATGATCCCGATGGCGACGGTGGCCAACAAGCCGGGCACCGGGGAGAGCGCGAAGTAAGCGTGAAAACCATCGCGCAGGGAATGCCGGATGTCGGCTGGACCTGTGGTGACTGCCGCCTGCTTTTTTGTTGCAGGCGGGCCATGGGTTGCGGCCAGCAGCCCGGCATTCCCTGCGCCCTCCGTCTGGAGGAGGGTGTGATGACAGCAGCAAAACTCGGGCATATCGAGCCGCGAGAACAATCTTGCATGATTGAACGCCGTCATTGCGAGCGCAGCGAAGCAATCCAGAATCTCTCCGCGGGACGGACTCTGGATTGCTTCGCTGCGCTCGCAATGACGGAGGAGATAGCTTGTGCTTGGCGGTGTCCTCATGTGCGCTCGGGACGGCCGTTGCAAGCGCCGCACTCACGCCATCCTCCGCTGTCGTCCCGGGCAAGCCCCGGCGCCGCGCCAGCGGCGGTGGGGCGCCGACCCGGGACCCATAACCACAGGGAGAGGTTTTGCGCGCGATGCCGGACGAGTTTCTGCTTTATCACGGCCGCCTGTGGTTATGGGCCCCTGCGTTCGCAGGGGCGACGGCGGAGGTTTTGGATGGTTCTTGGGCCGATCCGCGTGGAATCGAGGCCGTTGGCCATGATGCGTCGTTCGGAGATGCCGTCAGATTTCCAAAGCCTGCAGCGCCGTGGCGATGTCGTCCGTCGAGCGTACCAGCACCGCCTTCAACCCGCTGGTACGCGCGCCGTCGACGTTTTCGGCGAGATCGTCGAAGAACACGATGCGCTCCGCGGGCACGCCGATGGCCTTGACGACGTGATCATAGGCCTCGGCATCCGGCTTGCGCCGTCCGATCGACGACGACAGGAAAATCTCGCGGAAGTGACCGAGCAGATCGGCGTAGCGCGGCGAGAAGTGATCGATGTGCGGCTGGTTGGTGTTGGAGAAGGCGTACAGCGGCAGCCTTTCGGCGGCGCGAGCGAGCAGCGCGGCGATGCCGGGCATCGGACCGACGAAGATCGCGTTCCAGCCCTCCAGGAACTGCGCATCGGTGATGTCGATGCCGAGCTGGGCGCGCAGATTGGCGAAGAACGCGGCGTCGGAGACCGTGCCGCGCTCATGCCCGTGATAGATGTCGTCGCGCACGAAGCGCGATGCGATCTCCTCCGGCGCGCAGCCGGCGTAGCCGGCCCAGCAAGCCACGACCTGTGCGAAATCGATGTCGATGACGACGCGGCCGAGATCGAACAGCAGCGCGTCGGCCGCGCCGGGGCGGAGATCGGAAGGAAGCATTGCGGCGCGTGTCTTTGCCAGAAGGGAAGCCGAAGGATGGCCTCCTCAATAGCGGTAGGGCTCGATGTCAGCCAGCGGAAACGCGCTGAACACGCCGGGCATGGTGGTGGCGGTCGCCGGATGCAGGTAGGACGCGTTCAGCTCGGCGAAGGAGGTGACGCCGAGCAGGCCGAGCGCGCGGATGACCTCGTCCTCCAACAGCTCCAGCATGCGCAGGATGCCGTCCTCGCCAGCGGCGGCCAGCGCCCAGCATTGCAGCCGGCCGATGCCGACCATGTCGGCGCCGGAGGCGATCGCCTTGACGATGTCGGTGCCGCGGCAGAAGCCGCCATCGACCATGATCTTCGCGCGGCCCTTCACCGCCGCGACGATCTCCGGCAGCACATGCATGGCGCCGCGGCCATGATCGAGCTGGCGGCCGCCATGGTTGGAGACGTAGATCCAGTCGACGCCGTGATCGACCGCGATCTGGGCGTCCTCGGCGGTGGCGATGCCCTTGATGATCAGCGGCAGCTTGAACTTGTTTTTGATGAGCGTCACGGTCTGCCAGCTCAACGCCTTCTGATGGTCGCCGCCGGTGGCGCGCAGCCGGCTCTCGCGCACATAGCGCTTGGCGATGTCGCGTTCGCGCCGGCTGTAATGGGCGGTGTCAACGGTCAGGCAGAAGGCGGTGTAGCGGCTCGCGACGGCGCGACTGACATAGTCCTCGACGAAGGCATCGTCGCCGCGGACATAGAGCTGGAAGATGCGCAGCGCGTCGGGTGCGGCTTCCGCGGTCTTCTCCAGTCCCGGCTCCGAGACCGAGCTCAGCATGTGCGCGGCCCCGAACCGGCCGGCGCCGCGCGCGACGCTGGCGGCGCCGGCGGGATCGAAGATCTCGAGCGCGCCGACCGGAGCCAGCACCACCGGCAGACGCAGCTTGCGCCCGAACAATTCGACCGAACCGTCGACCCTGGAGACGTCGCGCAGCACGCGCGGACGGAACGCGATCTCGTCGAGCGCCATCCGGTTCCGGCGCAGCGTGGTCTCGGTTTCGGCGCCGCCGATGATATAGTCCCAGGCGTTCTGGTTGAGCTGGGTCCGCGCCTTGCGGATGAACTCGTGCAGGTTCTGGAACTTTTCATCGCTGGAGCCCAGCTCGACGTTGCGCCATCCGGCTTCAATCGGGGTTTGTTGATTCATGCCTGCCTCCCAGCACCGATTATCCTTTGTTATCCAGCATTGCCCAGGGGACCGGGCGGGTGCAAGCCATTCCGAGCTGCGCGCCGGCGGACGCGCGCGATTCCCAGCACGCTCGTTCGTCGCCGTGGACACGGCTCCTTGAGTTGTGATCGCCGGGGGACCGTGAAAGACCGGACGGGGGCGGTGGGGCGCGGCAGAGGCCAAGTCTCGTTCTTGGTCTCGATCTTGATTTCGGTCGCTGAACGTCCATTTCGGTTAACGGAGTCGCACCTCAAGGTGGCACCGTTCCCGGGCAGGCCAGGTGGCATATCGGCCTTGAAGAAACCGGAAATGTGGTGTGAGTTCGTGCAATAATCTGCCGGCAAGGCGTTCGGATCGTTCGAATCACGCGATCCGCCGGCCATCCAACAAAGGCTCGGGAAGCAAAGCAATGCGGAAAAACTGGCTGTTCTTGGCAGGCACGATGACCGGCGTCTGTCTGACCCTGATGGTCTCGGGGCCGGAGGGCGCGCAACTCGTGGCCAAGGCCAAGGCGGCGGCCGGCATGGC
Organism: Bradyrhizobium sp. SSBR45G; assembly: GCF_030159255.1. GTDB lineage: Bacteria > Pseudomonadota > Alphaproteobacteria > Rhizobiales > Xanthobacteraceae > Bradyrhizobium. The sequence continues at coordinate 289,092 of NZ_BSCT01000002.1, forward strand.
CGACACCTATTCGCAGCTCAACCTGTTCGGTGCGGTGTTCGAGCGCGTGCGCGCCGACTATGTCGAGAAGCCCGATGATCCCGCGCTGATCGAAGGCGCCATCAATGGCATGGTGTCGTCGCTCGATCCGCACTCGCGCTACATGAACGACAAGTCCTGGCGCGACATGCAGGAGACGACGTCGGGCGAGTTCGGCGGTCTCGGCATCGAGGTCACCATGGAGGATGGGCTCGTCAAGGTCGTCTCCCCGATCGACGATACGCCGGCGTCGAAGGCCGGCATTCTCTCCGGCGATCTCATCGCCAAGATCGACGGCGACAGCGTGCAGGGCCTGACGCTCGAGCAGGCGGTGGCCAAGATGAAGGGCGGGGTCAGCACCAAGACCAAGCTCACCATCATCCGCAAGGGCAAGGAGGCGCCGCTCGATCTCACGCTGACCCGCGAGATCATTCGCGTGCGCCCGGTGCGCTATCACACCGAGGGCGGCGATATCGGCTATATCCGCATCACCTCGTTCAACGAGCAGACCACCGAGACCCTGCGCAAGGCGATCTCCAGCATCTCCCGGGACATTCCGCAGGAGAAACTCGCCGGATACGTCATCGATCTGCGCAACAATCCGGGCGGCCTGCTCGACCAGGCGGTGTCGGTCTCCAGCACGCTGCTGCCGCGGGGCGAGGTGGTCTCCACCCGTGGCCGCAATCCCGAGGAGACGCAGCGCTTCACCGCCCGCGGCGGCGATCTCACCAAGGGCAAGCCGATCGTCGTGCTGATCAATGGCGGTTCGGCCTCCGCATCGGAGATCGTGGCGGGCGCGCTGCATGATCACAAGCGCGCGACCTTGGTCGGCACCCGCTCGTTCGGCAAGGGCTCGGTGCAGACCATCATTCCGCTCGGCGCCGGCAACGGCGCGCTGGCGCTGACCACCGCGCGCTACTACACGCCCTCGGGCCGCTCGATCCAGGCGCAGGGCATCGCGCCGGATATCGAGGTCAAGCAGGACGTGCCGGACGAGCTCAAGGATCGCACCGATCTCAAGGGCGAGGCGGGGATGCGCGGCCATCTGTCGGCTGCCGACGGCACCGAGCAGACCGGCTCGCAGTCCTACGTGCCGCCGGATGAGAAGGACGACAAGGCGCTGCACGCGGCCTTCAACGTGCTGCGCGGCGTCACCGTGAATGCCGACGTCCGCGCCAAGGCGGCGGTGCCGAACTGAGCGGTCTTGAGGGTTGAAGCGCGAAAGCTCGGTCTCGGGCCCGCGACGCTCACGCCCGGCGGGGCGGCCTTGCGGCCGTCCCGTCGTGGTTTTCGACCAGCGTGACAGGCAAACGTGGAGTCTGCGTTCGTCTGTCTCGGTTAAGTCGTGCGACGGCGCCGATGTTCAAGCGGCGGCCGGGCCGATTGCGGGACATGGTTGAAGCCGGCTTGCGCAATTGATTCAACTGTCGACGATCTCGATCGATCGACGATCAGATCCGGCGTCAGGCCGCATCGGAACGCGGGCGTCGGCCGGATGGGTCGCCGGCGCGATGCGCGGCGAACAGGCCTCGGACCTCGGCGGCCGGCTTCGGAGGGCTGAACAGATAGCCCTGCATCTCCGAGCAGCCGAGCCGTTTCAGCACCTGCCGCTGCGCCTCGGTCTCGACGCCCTCGGCGGTCGTCGCCATCTTGCGGATCGCGGCGATGTTGACGACGGCCTGGACGATCGCGGCCGAGCCTTCGCTCTCGGTGATGTCCTTGACGAAGCAGCGGTCGATCTTGATCTTGTCGAACGGGATCCGCTGCAGATAACTGAGGCTGGAATAGCCGGTGCCGAAATCGTCGAGCGCGATGCGCACGCCGAGCGCGCGCAGCTCATGCAGGGTGTCGAGCGCATCGTCGTCGCGGATCAGCACGGCCTCGGTGATCTCGAGCTCGAGCCGGCGCGGCGCCAGGCCGGAGGTGGCAAGCGCCTTGGCGACCTTGAGCGCCAGGGTGCCGCTCTTGAACTGCACCGGCGAGACGTTGACCGCCAGCCGGATGTCGTCCGGCCAGGTCGCAGCTTCGGCGCAGGCGACGTGCAGAACGCGCTCGCCGAGCTGGTTGATCATGCCGGTGTCCTCGGCGATCGGGATGAACTCGGCCGGCGAGACATTGCCGCGCGTCGGATGTTTCCAGCGCACCAGCGCCTCGCAGCCGACGATGCGGTCGTCCTGCAGGCTCACGCACGGTTGGTAGTAGACCTCGAGCTGATCGTCCACGATCGCCTGGCGCAGATCGACCTCGAGCTGGTGGCGGGCCTTGACCTGGGCGTCCATCTCCGGCTCGAAGAAGCGCCAGGTGCGGCGTCCCGCAGCCTTGGCGGCATACATCGCCAGATCGGCGTTCTTCATGATCTGATCGAGATCGTTGCCGTGCTGCGGAATCAGCGCGACCCCGATCGAGGCGTCGGCGGTCAACTGATGACCGAGGCAGTCGCGCGGGGCGCGGATCGCAGCGAGCATGTCATCGACCAGGCAGCTGACGTCCTCGCGGCTCTTGATCGTGGTCTGCACCACCGCGAACTCGTCGCCGCCCAGCCGGGCGACGAAGCCGGCGCTGCCGACACAGGCCTGCAGGCTCCTCGCCACGGACTTCAACAGTTCGTCGCCGATCAGATGGCCGAGCGAATCGTTGACACCCTTGAACTCGTCGATGTCGATGTAGTGAAGCGCCATCTGGCGGCCCTGGGCGACGCCCGCCATTTCCTCCTTCAGGCGCTCGTGGAACAGGGTGCGGTTCGGCAGCTCGGTCAGCGCGTCATAATGCGCGAGATGGGTGATCTGCTGCTCCGCCCGCCTGCGCTCGGTGATGTCCTCATGGGTGGCGAGCCAGCCGCCGCCGATGATCGGCTCGTTGACGATCTGGATCGAGCGACCGTCGGGCGTCTCGATGATCTGCGATTTCTTGCGGCCGACGTCACGCAGCACGGCATCGGCATATTCACTGTCGTCGCCGGCGAGCGAGCCAGAGGCCTTGCGGTGGGCGATCAGCTCGCGGAAGGTGCAGCCGGGCTTCACGACATCGGCGGACAGGCCGTACATGTCGATGTAGCGCTGATTGCTGATGACCAGACGCTCCGATGCGTCGAACAGCAGCAGGCCCTGGGTCATGTTGTTGACGGCCTTGTCGAGCCGTTCCTTCTCCAGGGTCAGTCGCCGGCTCGAGGCCTCATGGTCGCTGATCAGCCGGCGCACGACGACCGTGAGCATGCCGGCGATCAGCAGCACAGACGTCACGCCGACGCCGATCAGGAAGCGCATCTGCTCGCGCCAGTCGGCGAGCGCCGCCGTCACCGTCGTCGTGGCGGTCACGATCAGGGGGTAGCTCGTCAGCCGGTGCGACGCGCCGATGCGGTGCACGCTATCGACCGGGCTGTTGAAGATGCCCGTCGTGTTGCCGTCACCGGAAAGGATCTGGCGGAAGATCGGCGCATCCTTGTAGTTCTGGCCGATCATCCCGTCATGGCGCGGATAGCGGGCGAGAAGGGTGCCGTCGAAATGCATCATCGAGATCGCAGCCTCGGGTCCGAGGGCGACGGAGGCGAAGAACCGCTCGACATTGATGGGCTCGAGACTGCGGCTGATGACGCCGAGGAATTCGCCTTTGGGACTGGTGAGTTTCAGCGCGATGACCGCGACATAACTGCCGGTGATCCGGCCCACGACGGGTTCGATCAGCAATTGCGGCGCGGTCGGATCGAACTTCAACCGCTTGAAGAAGGAGCGATCGGCAATGTTGACGGACGGCAGAGGCCAAGCCGCTGCGGAGTTAATCAGGTTTCCGTCGGAGTCGAAGATGTTCAGACCGCCGACGTAGGACATCGCGCTCAGCTTGCCCTTCAGCATGGTGTTGACGGCGGCGCTTGCCATCTGCTCCTTGAAGCGCGCGCTGGTATCGAGGTTGCTCTGTCGGACGTAGCTGGCGAGATCACGCTGGATCGCGCCGAGGTCCTCCATCTGCTGGTCGAAATGGCGCGCCAGCAGCAGCACGGTATTTTCCAGCTCGCGCGTTGCGCTGTTCAGCGCACGCTCGCGGAAGCTGTCGGCCATGATGGTCGCGCCGATCGCGATGGCCGCGATCAGCACGAGGCCTCCGCCAACGAGCCAGCGGATCGGTCCGCTGCGGTCAGCCGAAGCTTTGAGGGCACTTCCTGGACTGGTGTTGGTCGTCATCGGTCCCGAACACGCGTGCGAAAAGCGTTTGAGGATGGACCGCTACAACGACCCTCCCACAGCAATGGCTACAGGCCTGCAATGGAAGTGAGGTTAGCAAGATCAGTTAGCGAACAATTAATTTGAAGTTGTATCTGGCTTCCAGATACCTTCAGCCGCGATAATGGCCGGATTTGCCGCCGATCTTTTCAGTCAGATGGATGCCTTCGATGCGCACCCCCCGCTCGGCGGCCTTGATCATATCGTAGATGGTCAGGCAGGCGACCGACACGGCGGTAAGCGCCTCCATTTCGACTCCCGTCGGTCCGGTGACCTTGACGGTCGCGCTCACGACGCAGCCGGGCAGGGTGGCGTCGGTCGTGATGTCCACCGTGACCTTCGACAGCGCCAGCGGGTGGCACAGGGGAATCAGCTCGGAGGTCCGTTTCGCGGCCATGATGCCGGCAATGCGCGCGGTGCCGAGCACGTCACCCTTCTTGGCGTTGCCGGACACGATCAGCTCGAGCGTCGCCGGGCTCATCACCACCCGGCCTTCGGCCGTGGCGATCCGCTCCGTCGCGGCCTTGTCCGACACATCGACCATGCGGGCTTCGCCGCGGGCGTCGATGTGGGTGAGGGATGGTCCGTCAGGCGTGTCGGCCATGATCACTCAGCCGCGCTTGCAGATGTCGCGTCGCGCGCAAGCAGGGTGCGCGTCGCCGCCGTCACGTCGGTCTGCCGCATCAGGCTTTCGCCGACCAGGAAGGTCTGGATATCGACGCGCGCCAGTCGTGCGAGATCCGCCGGCGTGAAGATGCCGCTCTCACCGACCAGGAGTCGTTCCTTGGGCACCAGCGGCGCCAGCGTCTCGGAGGTCGAAAGCGTGGTCTCGAAGGTCCGCAAGTTTCGATTGTTGATGCCGATCATCGGTGACCGCAGCTTCAGCGCGCGATCGAGTTCGGCGCGGTCGTGGATCTCGATCAGCACGTCCATGCCGTGGGCGAGCGTCGCCGCCTCGATGTCCGCGGCGGCTGCGTCGTCGAGCGCCGCCATGATGATCAGGATGCAGTCGGCCCCATGCGCGCGCGCCTCGACCACCTGATAGGTATCGAACATGAAATCCTTGCGCAGCACGGGCAAGGCCGTTGCTGCGCGCGCTGCGACCATGAAGTCGAGATGGCCCTGGAACGAGGGCGTATCGGTCAGCACCGACAGACAGGCGGCGCCGCCGGCCTCATAGGCTTTCGCGAGCTGCGGCGGATCGAAATCGGCGCGAATGAGTCCCTTCGACGGCGAGGCCTTCTTGACCTCGGCGATGAGTGCGTAGTCGCCGCTCGCGTGCTTGCTGCGGAGCGCCGCAACGAAGCCGCGTGGCGGCGAGGCCTCGCGCGCCCGGGCCTCAAGTTCCGATAGCGGGCACGCCCGTCTGGCGCTCGCGATCTCCTCGCGCTTGTAGGCTTCGATCTTGGCCAGGATGTCGGACATGGCTCGCTCCTGGAGATCAGCCGTTGGAGACTTCGATCAACTGCTTCAACCGCGCCGCCGCTGCGCCGCTGTCGAGCGCGTCCCGTCCGATCGCAACTCCCTCCTTCAGCGTCCCGGCGCGGCCGGCGACGACGAGGGCTGCGGCTGCATTCAACAGCGCAACATCGCGGTAGGGGCTCGGCAGGCCATCCAGCACGCTCTGCAGCGCCACCGCATTGGCCGTGGCGTCACCGCCCTTCAGCCCGTCGCTGCCGCACAGGCCGAGGCCGGCTTCTTCCGGCGAAATCTCGAAGGTCCTGATTTGGCCGTTCTCGAGCGCCGCCACGAAGGTCGGGCCGGTCAGGGTGATCTCGTCGAGGCCGTCGGAGCCATGCACGACCCAGGCGGCTTCCGAACCAAGATTCTTCAACACCTGCGCCAAGGGCTCGACCCACTGCCGCGAGAACACGCCCACCATCTGGCGCTTGACGCCAGCCGGGTTGGAGAGCGGTCCGAGCAGGTTGAAGATGGTGCGGGTGGCGAGCTCGACCCGGGTCGGGCCGACGTTTTTCATCGCGGGATGATGGGCGGGCGCGAACATGAAGCCGATGCCGGCCTCGCGCACGCAGCGGCCGACCTGGTCGGGCTTCAGGTCGATCTTGACGCCGAGCGCGGCAAGCACATCGGCTGCTCCCGAGCGCGACGACAGCGCGCGGTTGCCGTGCTTGGCCACCGGCACGCCGGCGCCAGCGACGATGAAGGAGGCGCAGGTCGAGACGTTCACGGACCCGGATCCGTCACCGCCGGTGCCGACGATGTCGACCGCAGAGGCCGGGGCATCGACGCGCAGCATCTTCGCGCGCATCACGCTGACGGCGCCGGTGATCTCCTCCACCGTCTCGCCGCGGACGCGCAGCGCCATCAGCAGCGCGCCCATCTGCGACGGCGTGGCCTCGCCCGACATCATGCTGTCGAAGGCGGACGCGGCCTCGTCGCGGGACAAGGCAGCGCCCGTCGCCACCTTGCCAATGATCGACTTGAGATCGTTCATCAAGCGCGTGCCCCTAGCGATACGTCATTGGTTTGTGCCGCCGCCGACCACCTGGGCCACGGCCGCTTCGTTGATCGTGGTGCCGATATCCTTCTCGAGCTTCAGGACATACGACGTGCCCTGCTCGTCGGCCAGTGCACGCTGCAGCTGGTCCTTCAGCTTCTTGATGTCCTCGGACGCCAGATCGACCTTGGGCTCGACGATGTCGGTCACGCGGAACACGATCCATTGGCGGCCGCCATCGGCTTCGGTCTGGCCGACGCCATCCTTGGCCGTACGGAACGCCGCCGTGATCACGCCGGGCGTCACGCCAGGCAGCGTGGCATCGCGCTTGAACGCGGTTGCGGTCTCGACCTTGGTGCCAAGCGACGACGCCTCGTCGGCCAGCTTGCCGCCCTCATTGAGCTTCTTGACCAGCTCGGTGGCCTTTGCGCGCAGCTTCGCGGCGACCTCGTCGTCGCGCCACTTGGCCGCGACCTGATCCTTGACCTCGTCGAGGGTACGGTCCCGCGGCGGCGTGATGCCGAGCACCTCGAACCAGACATAGCCGCCGCGGAACGAGATCGGCTCGTTATCGACGCCGACATCGCTGCCAAAGGCCTGGGACACCACATCGAGCCCGAGCGGAATGTTCGACACCGGCTGGCCGCTGGGCTGCTTGCCGGAGCGGTCGACCGCTTCCACCGTCACGGCATTGAGGCCGAGCTTCTTGGCGGCCTCGGCGACGCTCGCTCCGCCCCCGCGCTCGTCCTCCATCTTGTCGCGCAGTGTGGCAACCTCCGATTTGGCGCGGTCGGCGGCGATCTCCTTCTTGATGTCGGCGGCGACGCTCTCATAGGCCGGCTGCTGGCCCGGCTGGATCGCGCTGACCTTCACCAGCGCCACGTTGAAGGCGCCCTTGACCGGCTGGCTGACTTCGCCGGTCGGCAACGAGAACGCCATGTCGGCGACGGCGGGATCGAGAATGGCCGATTTTGTCACCAGTCCGAGATCGAGGTCGGCCGGGTTCAGGTTGCGCTCCTTGGCGAGCTCATCGAACGTCACCTCGCCTGCGGCGATGCGCGCGCGCGCCACCTGCGCCTCTTCCGGGCTCGGGAACGTCATCTGCTGGACCTGCCGCTTCTCCGGCGTGCCCATCAGGGCCTTGCGCTGGTCGAACAGCTTCCTGGCATCCTCATCCGACACGGTGGTCCACTTGCCGATCTCTTCCGGCGTCAGCAGGACGAACGAGATCTTGCGATACTCCGGCGCCTTGAACTGCGCCTTGTGCTCGTCGAAATAGGAGGCGAGCACTTCGGGCGAGGGCGCGTCGATGGCGCTGGCCTGGGCCGCATCGAGCTTGAGATAGTCGATCGAGCGCTGTTCGTTCTGGAAGCGGCTGAGCGCATCGAGCAGGGTGTTGGAGGGCTCCAGCCCGGCTGCGATCGTGCCGGTGATCTGGCGACGCAGCGACTGCCGACGCTGGTCAGCCAGATAACGCTGCTCGGTGAAGCCGAAATTGCGGATGATGGCCTGGAAGCGCTGCGGATCGAACGCGCCATTGGGGCCCTTGAAGTTGGGATCGCTCAGGATCACCCGCATGGTCTCGGCGTCGGACTGGCCGAGGCCCAGACGGCGAGCCTGCTCGTCGAGCGCGGCTTCCGCAATCGTTTGCTGCAGCACGCTGCGATCAAGCCCGAACATGCGGGCCTGGTCCGTGGTCAGCGGCCGGCCGATCTGGCGTCCGATCTGCTGCAGCCGGTCGGTGTAGATCTGGCGGAACTCGTTGATCGAGATCTCGGTGCGGCCCACGGTTGCCGCCGTCGACTGGCCGAAGCCCTTGAAGATGTCGGCGATGCCCCAGACGCCGAAACTGACGATCAAGACGCCCATGACCACCGCCATGATGGTCTTGCCGAGCCAGTTTGATGAGGCCTTGCGTAATCCTCGAAGCATGGGTCCAATCTGTCTGCAGGAAAAGGATGAAGAGGGACGCGCCTTAAAGCAGATTCCGCGAAAGGGCGTCACTGAGTTGAAACGGCTTATAAAGAGGCAGTCGCCCGGTCGCAACCTCGGCCCTGAGGCGGATTGAAGCGGTGGGAAGGGGGCTCGCGCTCTGGTACTCCTTGAAGCGCTCTGCTAGCCGATGTCAGTCTTAACGCTTGCTGGAATCCTGCCATGACCGACCGAATCCGGCCCCTGATCGCCGGCAACTGGAAAATGAACGGCCTGAAGGCGTCGACCGCCGAGTTCGACGCCATGCTGGCGGGGGCGGCCGAGGTCACGGCGAGGGCCGATCTCCTGGTCTGCCCGCCCGCAACCCTCGTGGCGGCACTGGCGGAGAGGGCGCGCGGTGCAACCGCGATCGCGGTGGGCGCTCAGGATTGCCACACCAAGGCCTCGGGGGCCCATACCGGGGATATTTCGGCGGAGATGCTCGCCGATGCCGGCGCAACCGCCATCATCGTCGGTCATTCCGAGCGCCGCGCCGATCACGGCGAGAGTGATGTCATGGTGCACCAGAAGGCCGAGGCGGCCTGGCGCGCCGGGCTGGTCGCGATCGTGTGCGTCGGCGAGACCCAGCAGCAGCGTGATGCCGGACAGACCCTGGACATCCTGCGCGGCCAGCTCAACCTCAGCCTGCCCGAGGGCTCGCGGGCCGACAATCTGATCGTGGCCTATGAGCCGGTCTGGGCGATCGGCACGGGTCTCACCCCGACCGCTGCGGATGTCGAGCAGATTCATGCGTTTATCCGGCAGTTGCTGATCGAGCGCTTCAAGCAGGAGGGGGCTCGGATGCGCATTCTCTATGGCGGCTCGGTGAAGCCCTCCAATGCCGCCGAACTGATGGCGGTTGCGAACGTGAACGGTGCCCTGGTCGGCGGCGCGAGCCTCAAGGCGGCGGATTTTCTCGCAATCGCGAAAGGGTGTTGAAGGGCACTCTGACGATCCAGCATCAGCGACTCGGTCAGCCCGTCGCGCTGAGTCGCTTCCAGTAGATCTTCGTGCCGGTGAGGCCGCCATGCGGCTTCAGGGCATAGTCGGGAATGATTCCGCTGAGCTGGAAGCCGAGGCTTTCATAAAGTGCCGAGGCGCCGCCATCGACGGCGGTGTCGAGCACCAGCATCGTGCGCCCCTGCTGCAGGGCCAGGCTCTCGGCGAAGCGCAGCAGCGCGGTGGCGATTCCGCGCTTGCGGTGGCTGACGCGGGTCATCATCTTCGCGATCTCGGCACGATGCGGCTGGTTCGGCGGCAGCTTGAGCTGCAACGTCACGGTCGCAATCACCTCCCCGCCGTCGAGGGCGCCGAGCACGATTCGCTCGCCGCGCCCGGCGGCCTGAAGCGAGTCCTGCCAGAAGTCGTTCGCGTCCTCTGCAGCGAGCGGATGCATGAAGCTGACCGAGCCGCCGTTCGCGACCGTTTCGATCAGCATCGCGCTCAACGCGGCCCGGATCGCGGACGTATCAGACAAGGGGGCGATTTGAATCGAGGACATGCTCAGCTCCGGGCGAGGGCAACGACGTAGACGCAGGGCGCGTCGGTCTGATTGGCGAAGGTGGTGTCGATCGGGGGGCCGAAGCCGAGGCAGTCGCCGGGGCCGAGCACATGCCGTTCGGCGCCTTCGGTGATGGTCAGCTGTCCGCTCTGCACCCACACCAGCTGGCGGATGTGAATGTAGGAGGAGGCCGGCAGGGTCACGCTGCGGCGAGCCGGCATTTCGACCGTGACCAGCTCGATCGGATGATCCGGCCTGAGGAACACCTGGCGCCTGAGGTAACCCGTCTCCGGATCGCGCCAGACCGGTTGCCCGTCGGCCTTGGACAGCCGCTCGGACTGGGCTTCGGCGCGGAGCATCAGGCCCGCCAAGGTCAGATCGAACGCACTCGCCAGCTTGATCAGCACGACGGCGGTCGGGCTGACCTCGGCGCGTTCGATCTTGCTGATGGTGGCTTTGGAGACGCCGGAACGTTCGGCGAGGTCGGCCAGCGACCACCCGCGGCTGTCGCGCTCCAGCTGCAGGCGCCTGGCGAGCCGCTGGCTGAAATCGTCCATTATTTGATCCATTCGTCTATAATAATGGAAATCCAAGACGGCGCAAGAGCGCCGCCCTGAGGGGCGTGATCGGTGCTTGTGGGAAGCGCAGGTGCGATTATCTGCGGGGTGGCGTTGCCCGACATGATCGTGTAACACCGCGCAAATTTCCGAATAGCCCGCGAAGCTCTCGCGATCCCGGCCTCCGGTCGGGGCCTGCGAGGGCTTGTGACGGAAGGTCACCATGCAGACTGTCTTGATCGTCATCCACCTCATGATCGTCGCCGTCCTGATCGGCGCGGTGCTGTTGCAGAAGTCCGAAGGCGGCGGCCTCGGCATGGGCGGCGGCGCCGGCTTCATGTCGAGCCGCGGCACGGCTAACCTGTTGACGCGCACCACGGCGTTCCTGGCGGTCGGCTTCTTCCTCACCAGCCTGGCGCTGACCTGGCTGGCCGGCTACGACCGCAAGCCGACCTCGATTCTCGGCACCATGCCGGGGCAGACCCAGTCCGGCGGCGCGACCCCGGCGGCGCCGACCAGCGGTGGCGTGCTCGACCAGCTCAAGGAGGCCGACAAGCAGCAGGCCCCCGCGGCTCCGGCCACGCCGCAGGCCCCGCAGTCGCAATAAACGCGGGGTTGCCATGCAGGAACGCAATTGGCGTCCTGCCTGATGAGACGGTCTCAAGTTCCTGAGATCATTCACATTTTGACGTAACCCACAGGCCCGCGACAGCGTTGCGGGCTGGTCACGATTCGTTTTGGCGAATCGCATGCGCGGCATTAAAGGTAGGGTCCCATGGCGCGGTACATCTTCATCACCGGCGGCGTGGTTTCCTCGCTCGGAAAGGGTCTGGCTTCAGCCGCGTTAGGCGCGCTGCTGCAGGCCCGTGGCTACAAGGTCCGGCTTCGCAAGCTCGACCCCTATCTCAACCTCGATCCAGGCACGATGTCGCCGTATCAGCACGGCGAAGTGTTCGTGACCGACGACGGCGCCGAGACCGATCTCGATCTCGGCCATTACGAACGCTTCACGGGGCGGCCCGCGACCAAGGCCGACAACATCACCACCGGGCGCATCTACCAGGACATCCTGACCAAGGAGCGCCGGGGCGACTATCTCGGCGCCACCATCCAGGTCGTCCCGCACGTCACGAATGCCATCAAGGACTTCGTGCTCTCGGGCAATGACGACTATGATTTCGTGCTGGTCGAGATCGGCGGCACCGTGGGCGACATCGAGGGACTGCCGTTCTTCGAGGCGATCCGCCAGCTCGGCAACGAGCTGCCGCGCAATCACGCGATCTACATCCATCTCACTCTGCTGCCCTACATCCCGAGCGCCGGCGAATTGAAGACCAAGCCGACCCAGCACTCGGTCAAGGAGCTGCGCTCGATCGGCATCCAGCCCGACATCCTGCTGTGCCGCACCGACCGTCCGATCCCGAAGGAGGAGCGGCGCAAGCTCGGCCTGTTCTGCAACGTGCGCGAAACCGCCGTGATCGAGGCGCGCGACGTCGACAACATCTATGCCGTGCCGGAGGCCTATCATGCGGCCGGCCTCGACGACGAGGTGCTGGCCGCGTTCGGCATCGAGCCGCGGATGCCGCCGGCGCTCGCCAGCTGGCACACGATCAACGAGCGCGTCCGCAATCCGGAAGGCGACGTGACGATCGCGATCGTCGGCAAATACACCGGCATGAAGGACGCCTACAAATCGCTGATCGAGGCGCTGTCGCATGGCGGCATCGCCAACAAGGTCCGCGTCAAGCTCGACTGGATCGAGAGCGAGGTGTTCGAGAACGAGGACCCCGCGCCCTTCCTCGAGCACGTCAACGGCATCCTGGTGCCCGGCGGCTTCGGCCAGCGTGGCGCCGAGGGCAAGATCCGCGCGGCACAGTTCGCCAGGGAGCGCGACGTGCCGTATTTCGGCATCTGCTTCGGCATGCAGATGGCGGTGATCGAGGCGGCGCGCAATCTGGTCGGCATCTCCGCGGCCAACTCGACCGAGTTCGGTCCCACGCCGGAACCTCTCGTCGGCCTGATGACCGAATGGCTGCGCGGCAACGAGCTGGAGCGGCGCAATCAGAGCGGCGATCTCGGCGGCACGATGCGGCTCGGCGCCTATCCTGCGGCGCTCAAGCGCGGCAGCCGCGTCTCCGAGGTCTATGGCGGCGCCACCGAGATCTCCGAGCGGCATCGCCACCGTTACGAGGTCAACACCGCCTACAAGGACCGGCTTGAGCAGCACGGCCTGAAATTCTCCGGCCTGTCGCCGGATGGCGTGCTGCCGGAGATCGTGGAGTACGAGGACCACCCGTGGTTCATCGGCGTCCAGTTCCACCCCGAGCTGAAGTCGCGTCCGTTCGAGCCGCATCCGCTGTTCGCGTCCTTCATTCAGGCGGCGATGGTTCAGTCGCGGCTGGTGTGAGCCAGCTGCGAGGGGCGCGCGATCAGCCCTCTTTCTGAACATGCTGCCCATGTCCAATCTGCAGCCACGCGCTCGGCGCCAAACCCTCATGGTGAGGAGCGCCGCGTCGATCAAGCCAATTGGTACGGAAGGTCGTCGTTCGCGGCGCGTCTCGAACCATGAGGCCCCAGCGAGGCCTCGCCCTTCGAGACGCGCGCCAAGGGGCGCGCTCCTCAGGGTGAGGGGCGAATGCCGTTCCGGGCAGCGCGAAATGCAGCGGTCACTCCGCCTTTGACGGCCGCAGCGATTGTTGCGACAACGCTCCTTCATCGAGAAGAACAGATCAGGGAGGATCGCATGATCTACGAGAGCCGCATCTATCGCTGCATTCCGGGCCGGTTGCCGGCGCTGTTGAAGCGTTTCGACACCGTGACGCTGAAGCTGTGGGAGAAGCACGGCATCCGGCAGGTCGGCTTCTTCACGACCCTGATCGGCGAATCCAACCAGGATCTGACCTACTTCCTGGCCTGGGAGTCGCTCGCCGAGCGCGAGACCAAATGGACCAAGTTCATGACCGATCCCGACTGGATCGCGGCGCGCGCCAAGAGCGAGGAGGACGGCCAGATCGTCGCCAACATCACCAGCCAGTTCCTGGTGCCCACGGCGTTCTCGGCGTTGAAGTAGCGGCCTCGGTCGGGCGGACGAATTCGGCGCTGCGATGCGCTGGCGGGCAGGGGGCGGCTGCGGCGCAACCCTGCCATTCGCCGCCGCGAATGCCTTGATCCGCCGGGCCATGCTGGGCATGGTCCGGCCGAACCCGAGGGGATCGTGACCATGACCACAGCCGCCACTGCCGCCCCGATCGTCACCGTTGGTTCGGTGCGCTTCGGCAATGCCCTGCCGCTCGCCGTGATTGCCGGACCGTGCGCGCTGGAAAGCCGCGGCCATGCGCTCGAGGTCGCCGCGGCGCTGAAGGAGATCGCGACGCGGCTGAACATCGGGCTCGTCTACAAGACCTCGTTCGACAAGGCGAACCGGACCAGCGGCTCCGCCGGGCGCGGGCTTGGCCTTGCGCAGTCGTTGCCGATCTTCGCCGAGATCCGGTCGTCGCTCGGTCTTCCGGTGCTGACCGACATTCATGACGCGAGCCAGTGTGCGGAGGTGGCGCAGGCCGTCGACATCCTGCAGATCCCGGCCTTCCTGTGCCGGCAGACCGACCTGCTGCTTGCGGCGGCGGCGACCGGCAAGGTCGTCAACGTCAAGAAGGGCCAGTTCCTGGCGCCGTGGGACATGGCCAACGTGGTCGCCAAGATCACCGGCGCCGGCAATCCCAACGTGCTGGCGACCGAGCGCGGCGTCTCGTTCGGCTACAACACGCTGGTCTCGGACATGCGGTCGCTGCCGATCATGGCGCGCACCACCGGCGCGCCCGTCATCTTCGACGCCACCCATTCGGTGCAGCAGCCGGGCGGGCAGGGCACCTCCTCGGGCGGCCAGCGCGAATTCGTCCCGGTGCTGGCACGCGCGGCCGTGGCGGTCGGCGTCGCCGGCGTCTTCATCGAGACCCATCCCGATCCCGATCATGCGCCCTCCGACGGGCCGAACATGGTGCCGCTCGCCGAGTTCGAAGGCCTGCTGCGCCGGCTGATGGCGTTCGATAGGCTGGCCAAGGCGCCGGCGACCGACGCGCTTTGATGCATCAGCCCGTCGCCAAGCCGTCCGAGCAGCGCTTTCCGCCAGCGGTCAACATCATTGCGCTGGCCGGCTTCTCGGCGGCGCTGTCGACGCGGGCGCTCGACCCCGTGCTGCCGCATGTCGCCGAGGATTTCTCGATCAGCATCGCCACCGCCGCCGGCATCGCCGCCGGCTATGCGCTGATCTACGCGCTGATTCAGCCCGCGATTGGCGCGGCCGCCGACCTGTTCGGCAAGGCGCGGCTGATGACGATGTGCCTCGCGCTGCTCGGCGTCGCCAGCATCCTCGGCGCGCTCGCCACCTCGTTTCCGCTGCTGTTCGCCACCCGCATCCTCGCCGGCATCGCCTCGGGCGGCGTGTTTCCGGTCGCGCTCGGCCTGACCAGTGATCTCGTCGCGCCCGACAAGCGGCAGGTCGCGATCGGCCGCACGCTCGCGGGCTCGATGGCCGGCAATTTGCTCGGCGCCACGGCGTCGGGGATCATCGGCGATTTCATCGGCTGGCGCGGCGTGCTCGCGATCCTCGGCGCGCTCGGGCTGATCGCGTCCTTCGCGGTCGCCGCCGGCTTTCGCGGCGCCAGCGTGACGCACACCTCGACCACCGATCTCGCATCGCTCCGCAAGGGCTATCGCACCATCTTCTCCAACCCGAATACGCGGTTCTGCTACTCGGCCGTGTTCGTCGAGGGCTGCTGCGTGTTCGGGCTGTTTCCGTTCATCGCCTCGCTGCTGTTCGATCTCGGCGAGACCTCGCTGTCGATCGCCGGCATCGTCATCGCAGGCTTCGCGGTGGGCGGCCTGTTCTACACCGCCACGGTGTCGAACTTCCTGCCGCGGCTCGGCGTCAAGGGCATGATGATCGTCGGCGCCAGCCTGGTCGCGCTGCAACTCACAGCGTTGGCCTTCGGCCCCGGCTGGAAGCTGCAATTCGCCTGCATGCTGATGATGGGCTGGGGCTTCTACATGATCCATGGCTGCCTGCAGGTGTTCGCCAGCGAGCTGTCGATCGGGGCGCGCGCGACCGCGATGTCGCTGCACTCGTTCTTCTTCTTCATGGGCCAGACAGTCGGCCCGATCGCCTATGGCTTCGGCCTCGTCCATGGCGGCAAGCAGCCGACGCTGCTCATTGCCGCCGCGATCATGGTCGCGCTCGGCTTCGCCTGCGCCGCGCTGCTGCGCCAGCGCCCGCCGGCGGATGCGGCGACGCGCTGAGGGGGCTTTTCCGGCGCGGGCGCGGGCATTTTGCATCTGAAGACTTGGGGCATTGCCGCGCGAACACCCGCTAACTTGTTGCTCCGTCATGGCCGGGCTTGTCCCGGCCATCCACGTCGTTCGGCACGCTGAGAAGGACGTGGATGCCCGGGACAAGCCCGGGCATGACGACGTGGAGACAGGCGAGCGCATTATGCCCATCGTCAGCTTTGTTAGCCCTGGGCACGCACCGCCGCCATCTCGCGGCGCCTCTGCGTCCGAGCTTTGCCATCTGGACATGCCCTCTTGTCGAAGAGGGCGCGGGGAATGCCGGGAGCTGGCCGCCCCCATGGCCCGCCTGCAGAAAAAAAATGCAGGCGGCAGGTACCACAGGTTCAGCCGAGACATCCCGGCATTCCCCGCGCGATGGTTTTGACGGCTGCTTCGCGTTCTCCCCGGTGCTCCGGGCTTGTTGGCCACCGTCGGTCGCAGGACTCGTCCAGCCCTCCAACCTTGACACCAGCGTCGGGGTGTCAGGACCACGCGACTTGACCGTGCGCATCGTGCTGTTCGTCCGCGTGATCCAAGACCACGCTGCAGCACCGACACGCCCACCGCATCCCGCCTCAACGTCCGTGACGACCGCGAAGCGCCCCTCCGATCGAGACGGGATGGCGATAGTCAATCATGAATTCAAATAAAACGAAACAAAATTATTGTTTACAGAAGGTCTGGACAGAAGTGATCGGCTTGAATGCGCAGCGAAAATCAGCTTTCAGGCGCAGGCCGTTTTGCGGTCGAGATCGATATGAAAGCCGTGCGCTCGACGGCAACCGTGCCCGACGGGCGATTCGCGGTGTTGGACCAGCCAATGCAACCTGAAGGTATTTTCGACTTGTGTTTCTGATTTGTTCTCATTAGCATTGTGTGGGGTGGGGTGTGGGGTGATGACGAGAATGAAGCAGGCTAGGCGTTTGTTGCTGGTTGTCGCGATCGTCGCGGGCGGTTTTCATCAGGCGCTGGCGCAGCCGCCGGCCCGGTCCGAGAGCCCGCGCGCGGCGGACAAGGCACCGGCCAAGATCCTGCTCAGCGCGCATCGGGGCGATGCGACCATCCTCACGCTGTCGGATCTCGACAGCGACACCGCGGCAGTGACGTTCCGGATCGAGCTCGACGACGCGATCGAGAGCTGCCTGCGCGAGCCGCCGCCCGACGACATCAAGCCGGCGGAGGTGGCGCGCTGCGCCAAGCAGGTGATGGATCTCAACGCCGGCAAACAGATCAAGCGGCGGGCGATGTGCTCCAAGAACACGGTCTATACCGAGTTCGGCAACTTCTCGCTGGTCGGCACTGGCGAGCCCGAGTCGAGCGGCGAAGGAAAGAAGATGATCCGCACCAACTGGAAGGATCATCGCAACGAGCAGATCGTCGACAACAGCACGGCGGCGAGGACGGACGCGATGCTGAGTACGTTCGCGGTGCTGTGTCCGGCGGCCTACAAGGCGAAGTTCGACGGCTATCACGTGTATTGATAGGCTAACGATTGCTCCCTCGGCCCGGCACGCGAAACGGCCCGAGACGCTGCTCAGGCAGACTGGCCCGCGACAGCCTGCTGGGTTCGGTGGCAGGCCGGATTCAGTGATGTGGCCTGAAAAAAGCGGGCGATCGATGGTATGAAGGGTTCGTATGCAATTGCGCCGCGGCATCCGAATCCTGGAGCGGATCAAGGTCGAGAGTCATGAGATCGTTGGTCGGTTGTTTGGTCTGTGCTGTTCTGATTTGGACTGCGACCGTCGCGAAGGCGACGGTCGATGGAGTGGTCACCTACTTCTCGGAAGAGGTGCCTCCAGCAATCCCAAAGCCCGAGGCGTTGTTGTCAGAGGATCAGATCGTGTTGGCGAAGGTGCGGGTTTTGAGCCGGCCCGCATATCTCGTCGGGCTGGATCAATCTGGACAGCCTACGCGGATCGTTCCCCGCGAGCGCTGGTCGGCGTGGCTCCAGGTGCATGACGTCATCCGTGGCAAGCGACCAGAGATGGAGCGCATCAACGCGACGTTCGGAGGCGAACTCAACTACGCTCGAGGTCCAAGGACACCGTATCAGCTCGAGCAGGAGTATTTTGTTGCGATGTACGAAGATTCCTCCGGGTATCACCTGATCGGCGTTCCCATCAGCCTCGCCAAGTATCACGAGTGGCAGCGCGTGATCACCGAGTCTGGATACCCGAATGCGGATGGCTATCGCAATCGCTGATTGCGCGTTACGGTGACAGCACTCCGACTTCGGTCCGTTGGATCGCCCTCGCGGCTGCTATTGAGTGGACCGTCACCGTAGTTAGATCAATAGGCCGTCAGGATCAGGTCCACCTTTTCGAAGCGGCCTTGACGTAGATCGTCAGGGCGGATGAGAAACTGCATCACACCCTCACCCATGGGCATGCCGATCGACTCCTCGCTGTGAAGTTCGAGCAGGAGCAGCCAGTCCTCGACTTGTTCCTCGACATTGCCCTGCACATAACTGGGGGGGCCGAATATCCGGTTGGGGTTGCTCGCGGACACTGAGCGAAGTCGGGGCAGGGTTCCGGCGGCGCGCTCGATCTCGAAGCGTGCTTTCGCTTCCTCAGCCGTCAGCGCTTGGCCGTGCCGCTTGACGAATTCATGCTGATATTCCTCGCGCATGAAGGCGCGCGCAAGGCTATGCTGCAGCGACACCCGGGCGATCAGTTCACTTGGAATGACCGCAACGCCGTCGCTGCCGAGCCCAAGGCTGGCGTTGACGCTATGTTCGACGATCCTGTCGAAGCCGAGGTAGAACGTCTGGGAGATTGTCTCGACCCACGCCCAGATCGCGTCGGCTTGGTCTGCCGGCAGGGCCGCCACCAAGGCGTTGTTCGACGCGCGGACATACAGCGCCTTGGCTTCCGACAGCCATCGATCGATCGTGGCCTGCCGCGCGGCGCTGTCCGTATCGGTCATGAAATGACGATCGTTGCGCAGCCGAGACCCCGAGAGCTTTTCGATCGCCGCGGCGCAGACCACCCGCACTGCCGCCCAGTCCTGCGGAAAGCGCGCAAAGGGACGGCCGAACGCAACGTGACGAGCCGGCTCAGATGTTGCGAGCGGCGCGCCCAATGCATTCTGGGCTTCGAGCAAGGCGTTCTCGGCAGCCTCTTCGATCCAGAAACGGGGGTCTTCGTCACCCGTGGTCGGTGTGGAATAGGCCAGCGCAACGGGCCGGAACGGCCAACGCGGCAGCAGCCTTGGCGCATCCTGCTCCTCTTCCGGAACAAGCGACGACGTGTAAGGCGACCGCCAGACGCCCTGCGATCCGAAGACAGGCCCGAGATTGGCCGGCATGGGCAGCGGACCCCAGCTCTGCGGATCGCCCGCCCGGTGGATGAAGCGGAACGGCATCGGCTCGCGCCATTCGAGGTCGCAAAACAGGAACAGCACGCCGTCTCGCGGCAGTAGCCCTGTCGGGTCCACCGCGGCGAGGCTGGCGCAGTCCCATTGCATGACGAAGTGCAGCGGCGCGCCGTCCGATTGTTTGCTGGGCCAGGTCAGATCGGGCGGTCCGATCGGAAGCCCCCCGTAAAAGGACAACCCGGGATCGGCCGGTGGCGGATAGAGTTCCCGAAACACGATCGGACCACGGCGTGCCGCATCAATGGCCCGGCGAACGTCCGCGTCCATTGGGGCGAGACGCACCGGTGGCATCGCGGGGGTGTGAGAGCGCTCGTTTTCCAGCCAAGCCAAGTTGCGGGCAGGTGGTTGCCGCGCTCCCCCGGACATTGTTGTCCCGGCGCGGCCTCGCGCGTTCCGCGCGGAGCGCCACCCCATCCCAATCGCTGCGAGCCCAATGAGCAGGGGAAACGAATTGCGCAACGCATCTGCTTGGATACGGACGGGCGACACCGTCTCGATCAAAGCCCAAGCGAAGACCAGCGCAATGCCCGTCACAAAGAAAGCCGCGAGGAACGCCAGCGTCCGATCGAGCCAATCCGCTTCTTCCCGCATGCGTATCCCAGCATTGCCTCGTTCGCTTGGGCAGAAACTTTCGCCGGAGCATCTTCGGAATCGGTTAACTCGCGCTCCGAACCCCGGAAGATCGGACCGCGGTCGCGGCGGGCTAGCCCCGCCCGCGATACGGCGCCACGCCCTGGTCCGGCACCCACAGGCCCTTCGGCAGCTTTCCCGTCTGCCAGAACACGTCGATCGGGATGCCGCCGCGGGGGTACCAGTAGCCGCCGATGCGCAGCCATTTCGGCTTGAGCTCGGTGGCGAGGCGCTTGCCGATCGCGACGGTGCAGTCCTCGTGGAACGCGCCATGGTTGCGGAAGCTCGCGAGATAGAGCTTGAGCGACTTCGATTCGACCAGCCATGGGCCGGGGGCATAGTCGATGACGAGATGGGCGAAGTCGGGTTGGCCCGTCACCGGGCATAGCGAGGTGAACTCGGGCACCGTGAAGCGGGCCAGATAATCCGTGTCCTTGTGCGGATTGGGCACGCGGTCGAGCTTGGCGGCTTCCGGGCTGTCCGGTGCCGCCACCTCGTGGCCGAGCTGAAGGCCGGCCGATGTCGGGGATGTGTTGGGTCTTTTCGCCATATCTCGTGTCACCTGCCGCAGTGGCGCCCGTTTAGCCAATCGGGGCGCCGGCGTCATCCGGTTCGTGATTTGGTCGCGGGTTCTGCGCGACTTATGCGCGACTTGGCCTTTTCGGCCACCCGTCCCTGCGGTAGAAGCAGCGCAACAACGTTCCCCCAGAAAAGCCCGCGAGAGGACCTCATGACCGCCATCGTCGACATCATCGGCCGCGAAATCCTGGACAGCCGCGGCAATCCCACGGTCGAGGTCGACGTCGTGCTGGAGGATGGCTCGGTCGGCCGCGCCGCCGTGCCGTCCGGCGCCTCCACGGGCGCCCATGAGGCGGTCGAGCTGCGCGACGGCGACAAGCACCGCTATCTCGGCAAGGGCGTGCTGAAGGCGGTCGAGGCGATCAACGACGAGATCTATGAAGCCCTCAGCGACATGTCGGTGCACGACCAGGTCCAGATCGACCAGATCCTGATCGAGCTCGACGGCACCGAAAACAAGAGCCGGATCGGCGCCAATGCCATCCTCGGCGTCTCGCTCGCCTGCGCCAAGGCGGCCGCGATCTCCTACGACATGCCGCTGTATCGCTATGTCGGCGGCACCTCGGCGCGCACCTTGCCGGTGCCGATGATGAACATCGTCAATGGCGGCGTCCACGCCGACAACCCGATCGACTTCCAGGAATTCATGATCATGCCGGTGGGCGCGCCGACCTTCGCTGAAGCGCTGCGCTGCGGCTCGGAGATCTTCCATACGCTCAAGGGCGAGCTGAAGAAGGCCGGCCACAACACCAATGTCGGCGACGAGGGCGGCTTCGCGCCGAACCTGCCGTCGGCGGACGCGGCGCTCGACTTCGTCATGAGCGCGATCGGCAAGGCCGGCTACACTGCGGGCGAGGACGTGATGCTGGCGCTGGACTGCGCCGCCACCGAGTTCTTCAAGGACGGCAAGTATGTCTACGAGGGCGAGAACAAGTCCCGCTCGCGCTCCGAGCAGGCCAAATATCTCGCCGACCTCGTCGCGCGCTATCCGATCTGCTCGATCGAGGACGGCATGTCCGAGGACGACATGGACGGCTGGAAGGAACTGACCGACCTGGTCGGCCACAAGTGCCAGCTGGTCGGCGACGACCTGTTCGTCACCAACGTCAACCGCCTCGCCGACGGCATCCGCAACGGCCGCGCCAACTCGATCCTGATCAAGGTCAACCAGATCGGCACGCTGACCGAGACCCTGGCCGCGGTCGAGATGGCGTTCAAGGCCGGCTACACCGCCGTGATGTCGCACCGCTCCGGCGAGACCGAGGATTCGACCATCGCCGACCTCGCGGTCGCGACCAATTGCGGGCAGATCAAGACCGGCTCGCTGGCGCGTGCCGACCGCACCGCCAAGTACAACCAGCTGCTGCGCATCGAGCAGGAGCTGGATGCGCAGGCCAAATATGCGGGCAGGGCGGCGCTGAAGGCGCTGGCCTGAGCCGGCACTTAACAACAACAACCAAGACGAGGGAGGCACGCATGGGTATCGAGACCGGACTGCAACTGCGGACGTTGATCACCCGCAGCGGCGAGCTCGAGCTGTCGCTCGTCGACGTGCCGACCCCGGAGCCCGGGCCGGACGAGGTCGTGGTGCGCATCGAGGCGGCGCCGATCAATCCGTCCGATCTGGGGCTGCTCGTCGGCGCGGCCGACCTCTCCACGATGCAGGTGTCGGGCAGCAAGGAGCGCCCCGTGATCACCGCCAAGGTGCCGGAGGCGGGGATGCGGGCGATGGCCGGCCGGCTCGACGAGTCCTTGCCGATCGGCAACGAAGGCGCCGGCGTCGTGGTCAAGACCGGTTCGTCGGACGCCGCCAAGGCGCTGATGGGCCGCACGGTGGCTGCCATCGGCGGCGCGATGTACAGCCAGTATCGCTGCCTCAAGGTCTCCGAATGCCTGCCGCTGCCGGCGGGCACCACGCCGGCCGAGGGCGCGTCCTGCTTCGTCAATCCGCTGACGTCATTGGGCATGACCGAGACGATGCGGCGCGAGGGCCATACCGCGTTGGTGCACACCGCGGCCGCCTCGAACCTCGGGCAGATGCTCAACAAGATCTGCCTCAAGGACGGCATCCCGCTGGTCAACATCGTGCGCAGCGTTGCACAGGCTGAACTGCTGCGCGGCATCGGCGCCAAATATGTCGTCGACTCCACGTCGCCCACCTTCATGGATGAGCTGACGGCGGCGCTGGTCGAGACCGGCGCGACCATCGCGTTCGACGCGATCGGCGGCGGCAAGCTCGCCGGCCAGATCCTCAACGCGATGGAGGCCGCGATCAACAAGTCCGGCAAATATCCCTACAGCCGCTACGGCTCCAGCGTGCACAAGCAGGTCTATATCTACGGCGGCCTCGACGTCAGGCCGACCGAGATCACGCGCGGCTTCGGCATGACCTGGAACGTCGGCGGCTGGCTGCTGTTTCCGTTCCTGATGAAGATCGGCCGGGCGGATAGCGAACGGCTGCGGCAGCGCGTCGTCGACGAGCTCAAGACGACCTTCGCCAGCCACTATACCAAGACCGTCTCGCTCACCGAGGCGCTCGATCCGGCCAACCTCGCCGTGTACGCCAAACGGGCCACTGGCGAAAAATTCCTTATCGCCCCCAACAAAGATAAGTGACCTAACGCCGCTCCCCCGACGTTGCCGACAGGCTTGCGTTTGGCCTGCGGCCGGAGACAATCCGCGCCGTTTCGGTTCGGGGGGCGGTGTTGGCCGCTGAGAGCACTGAGGAGAGATTTGTCATGACACAGTTGGATCGCCGTCGATTCCTGGCCGGTGCGGCGCTTGCTGGCGCCGCAGGTGCGTTGCCGTCGCTGCGCAGCACCGAGGCCCGGGCTGCCGTTGCGCCCGCCGGCGCCCAGGCGCCCGGCTTCTACCGCTACAAGGTCGGCGACTACGAATGCACCTCCGTCAATGACGGCGCGCGCAGCTTCCCGATGCCCGACAAGTTCGTCGTCAACACCGCCAAGGACGACGCGCTGGCGGCCGCGGAAGGCGCCTACATGCCGAAGGGCATGATCACGATCCCCTTCAATCCGCAGCTGATCAACACCGGCTCCAAGCTGATCCTGATCGACACCGGCAACGGCGCTGGCGCCTTCGAGGCCAGCAAGGGTGCCGTCGGACGCACGCTGCAGAACCTTGCGGCTGCCGGCATCGATCCGAAGGCGATCGACGTCGTTGTGCTCTCCCACATGCATGGCGACCACATCAACGGCCTCAAGCTCGCCGACGGCTCGCTGGCGTTCCCGAACGCCGAGCTGAAGGTGCCTTCGGTCGAGTGGGCGTTCTGGAACAGCGACGAGAACGCCGCCAAGGCGCAGTCGGAGCTGATGAAGGGCAACTTCGCCAACTTCAAGAAGGTGTTCGGCGGGCTGGAGAGCAAGGTCACGCAATACGACTGGGACAAGGAGGTCGCGCCGGGCATCACCGCGCTGGCCACCCCCGGTCACACGCCGGGCCACACCTCGTTCGCGGTGGCCTCGGGCAACGCCAAGGTGTTCATCCAGTCCGACGTCACCAACGTGCCCGAGCTGTTCCTGCGCAATCCCGACTGGCACGTGATGTACGACACCGATGCGGCGCAGGCCCAGGAGACGCGGCACAAGTTCTACGACATGGTGGCCGCCGAGAAGGCCAAGGTGATCGGCTTCCACTTCTCGTTCCCCTCGGTCGGCTATGTCGAGAAGGACGGCGCCAAGTACCGGATGATCCCGGCGCCGTGGAATCCGGTGATCTGAGCGGAAATTTCTCCGTCGTCATTGCGAGCGAAGCGACGCAATCCAGGGGCCGGGTCGGGACTCTTGATTGCCTCGTCGCGGAGCCTGTCATCGGGCCGCGCTTTGCGCGGACCCGTTGGCTCCTCGCAATGACGGAGGAAAGAGGGTGGGCCGCCTTCGGGCGGCCTGGTCGTTTTTGCATGTGCGAAATGTCGGGCTTTCCGTCGCGGCCGTGAACGCCTATGTCGGGCGCGACAATCCGCAGGGCCTCGCATGTCGACCGATTCGTTAACCTCCAGCGCCGACCTCTCCAACTGGCGCAGCGCGCCGTTCAGCCGCTGGGCCTTCCACAATATCCGGCAGGTCCTTCCGGTCGCCGACATCGAGAGCGCGCCGGGCAGCGCCTGGCCGCTGCCGGCGAGCCCGGTCGCGTTCGATGATTTCAGGCTGCGGCTGCCGAAGGGCGGCACGCTTGACCTCGACGGTTTCCTGAAGGCGACGGCGACGGACGGTCTCCTGATTCTGCACGACGGCCGCATCGTGCTCGAGCACTATGACGGCGGCACCGACCGCGACACGCCGCACATCCTGATGTCGGCGACCAAGTCGATCACCGGCCTGATGCTCGGCATCCTCGCCGGGCGCGGCGAGATCGATGTCGATGCCGAGGTGACGCGCTACGTGCCGGAGGTCGAAGGCACCGCCTATCGGGGCGCCACGCTCCGTGAGCTCACCGACATGCGCGCCGGCATCGTGTTCGACGGCACCGGCCTGCAGGCCTATGCCGACGCCGCCGGCTGGGAGCCGGTCGCGGCTGGCACGACGCCGAACCTGCATGATTTCTACGCGACGATGCGCGCGCAGGCGAAGCCGCATGGCGGCCCGTTCAGCTACGTCTCGTCCAACACCGATCTGCTCGGCTGGGCGATCGAGCGCGCCACCGGGCGCAGCTTCGCAAGCCTTGTCGTCACCCTGCTGTGGAAGCCGATGGGCGCGAGCGGCGAGGCCTTCATCACGCTCGATCGCAAGGGCGCCCCGCGCTGCACCGGCGGCTTCTGCGCCACGCTGCGCGATTTCGCCCGGCTCGGCCAGCTCGTGCTGTCAGATGGCCGGCGCGGCTCGCAGGCGATCATCCCGCAAGGCTGGCTCGACGACATCAGGAGCAACGGCGATGTGCAGGCGTGGCGCGACGGCCAATGGCGCGACAGCTTCGCCGCGATCAGCCGCAACATGCACTATCGCAGCGGCTGGTACGTCATCAACGACCAGCCGCAGCTGCTGTTCGCGATGGGCATTCACGGCCAGAATCTGTTTGTCGATTCGGCCAACGGACTCGTGATCGCCAAGCTGTCGTCATGGGCGCAGCCGGTCGAGGGACAATCGATCTGGCTGACGCATCAGGCGGTGGCGGAATTCACCCGCTGCATCAAGCAGGCGGGTTAAGTTCGACGAAGTGGCGGACGGGCGGGACCATGCGAGCGTTTCCCGCGATGAAACGCTGTGTTTCGCGTCTTGCTATTTTCATGCACTTGCATGTTCTTGCCGTCGCGCGCTAAGTGCAGCCCCGCACGTTCTTCCACAAAGGATATCCCCATGCCCGCTCCGTATTACGCCGTCGCGCTGGTCGGCAGCCTCCGCAAGGAGAGCTTCACGCTCAAGATCGCGAAGGCGATGGCCAAGCTCGCGCCCGCCAGCCTGAAGATCGAGGTGGTCACGCTCGAGGCCCTGTCGTTCTTCAACCAGGATCTCGAAGCCAATCCTCCGGCAGACTGGCTCGCCTTTCGCGAGAAGCTCAAGGCCTCGCAGGGCGTGCTGATCCTGACGCCGGAATACAATCGCTCGATCCCCGGCGTGCTCAAGAACGCGATCGACATCGCCTCGCGCCCCTATGGGCAGAGCTCGTTCCTCGGCAAGCCGGTCGGCCTCATCGCCAACTCGCCGGGCCCGCTCGGCGGCGTCGCCGCGGCGAAGCATCTGCAGAACATCATGCCGGGCATCTCGGGTCCCGTCATGGGGCAGCCGGAAATCTATCTGAACGGCGTTGGCGACGCGTTCGACGCCCAGGGCGAACTGACCAAGGACGCGCTGAAGACGGTGCTGCAGCAATATGTCGACGCCTTCGCGGCCTTCGTCGCCAAGCAGAACGGCTGACGCCAAAGGCAGCCGGTGCGGCTGACGCGGTCGCCTGGCGCATGACGGGTATGATCAGGGCAGGGCGTTGACGCGCCTTGCCCGATCCGTTTTCAAGGCAGGGCCGGTCACCCGCGCAACAAGGCGCGTCGCCAAGGACACCCAATGGCCCATTCGTTCACACCTGCCCCCTCGTCGACGCCCGGCGCCAACCAGCCGCTGCTGGACTCCGAGGCGGTATGGCAGGCGCGGGTCGATCTCGCCGCCTGCTTCCGCATGGCCGCGCGGCACGGGCTGGAAGAGGGCATCTGCAATCACTTCTCGGCGCTCGTTCCCGGCTATGACGACCTCTTCATCGTCAATCCCTACGGCTACGCCTTCCGCGAGCTGACGGCCTCGCAGCTCCTGGTGTGCGACTTCGACGGCAATGTCATCGCCGGCGACGGCCGCCCCGAGGCGACCGCGTTCTACATTCACGCCCGCATCCACAAGGCGCTGCCGCGCGCCAAGGTCGCGTTCCACACCCACATGCCCTATGCGACGGCGCTGTCGATGACCGAGGGTGCGCCGCTGATCTTCGCCGGCCAGACCGCGCTGAAGTTCTACGGCCGCACCGCCGTCGACGAGAACTACAACGGGCTGGCGCTCG
The DNA here is from genome assembly GCF_030159255.1 of Bradyrhizobium sp. SSBR45G. Classification (GTDB taxonomy): domain Bacteria; phylum Pseudomonadota; class Alphaproteobacteria; order Rhizobiales; family Xanthobacteraceae; genus Bradyrhizobium. Next base: position 316,212 of record NZ_BSCT01000002.1, read on the forward strand.
ACGCCCAGGAGGGAGACCGCATCGCCGCCGCGATCGGCGACGCCGATATCGTGTTCATGAAGCATCACGGCGTGATGGTGCTGGCGCCGACCATCGCCGAGGCCTGGGACGATCTGTATTATCTCGAACGCGCCTGCCAGGTGCAGTGCCTGGCGCTGTCGACCGGGCGCAAGGTGGTGCCGGTCGCGCCTGAGATCGCCGAGGCGGCCTATCGGCAGAGGCGCGAGGGCGATGCGGAATCGGCGCGGCTGCATATCGAAGCGATCAAGCGGACCCTGGATGCCGAAGAGCCCGCCTACCGGGACTGAGGGCCACCGCAAGGCGCCGGGAGCGGGCGCCGCGCTGGTCCGAAACCGGCCAGCGCATGGCGGGACGGCAGGGTTAGCGATTCCTTAACCGGGTCGCCGCATTCTCCGGCCCATGGTCTCCCGCGCGCGGCTCAAATCCTTTCTGACGGGGCTCGCCCTCTACACGATGGCGGCCGCCATCGTCGGCTATTTCGGCATCAATGCCTACACCGGCCACTATGGTCTCAACGCGCGGCAGGAGCTCGACCAGGAGATCATCGCCCTGACCTCCGAGCTTGCCCGGCTGAAGCAGGAGCGGGCCGAGGGCGAGAAACGGGTGTCGCTGTTGCGCTCCGACCGCGTCGATCCCGACATGCTCGACGAGCGCGCACGCTTCCAGCTCGGCTATGCCAACCCGCGCGATCTGATCCGGATCAATCGCCCGCAGTGACATGCGCGCTGGTTGCGGATGGCCTGTCGACGGCTGCCTGAACTTCAGCCGAGCGAAGCATCAGGAATTTCAAAAACGCGGCCGCCCGCATTCGATTATTTCGCGTCGTTGCACTGCGGCAAAGCAAAATGAACCGCAATTCACGCAGTCCTTTTACGTGCCATGGAGTTGAGCTAGAGAGAGCTACTTTTTTCTCTCATCCGGAATTGCCATGGCCGCACCGAAGAAGACTGCCGCAAAGGAACAAGGTCAGGACAGAGACAACGGCCCGCCGCCGGAATTCACCAGAGAACAGGAATTGGCCGCGCTGCGCGACATGCTGCTGATTCGTCGCTTTGAGGAGAAGGCGGGTCAGCTTTATGGCATGGGTGCGATCGGCGGTTTCTGCCATCTCTATATCGGCCAGGAAGCCGTGGTCGTCGGCATGCAGATGGCGCTGAAGCCGGGCGACCAGGTGATCACCGGCTATCGCGATCACGGCCATATGCTGGCCACCGGCATGGACGCCAAGGGCGTGATGGCCGAGCTGACGGGACGGCGCGGCGGCTACTCCAAGGGCAAGGGCGGCTCCATGCACATGTTCAGCATGGAGAAGAACTTCTTCGGCGGCCACGGCATCGTCGGCGCGCAGGTCTCGCTTGGCACCGGGCTCGCGCTCGCCAACCGCTACCGCGGCAATGACTCGGTCAGCGTTGCCTATTTCGGCGACGGCGCGGCCAACCAGGGCCAGGTCTATGAGAGCTTCAACATGGCGGAGCTCTGGAAGCTGCCCGTGATCTACGTCATCGAGAACAACCGCTATGCGATGGGCACTGCGGTGTCGCGCGCCTCGGCGCAGACCGACTTCTCCAAGCGCGGCATCTCCTTCAACATCCCGGGCGAGCAGGTCGACGGCATGGACGTCCGTGCGGTGAAGGCCGCCGGCGAGAAGGCGGTCGCCTGGTGCCGCGAGGGCAAGGGGCCCTTCATCCTGGAAATGCAGACCTACCGCTATCGCGGCCACTCGATGTCGGACCCGGCCAAGTACCGCACCCGCGAGGAAGTCGAGAAGGTCCGCCACGACCAGGATCCGATCGAGCAGGTGCGCAACCGCCTGCTGGCGGCCAAGGTCACCGAGCAGGACCTGAAGGCGATCGACGCCGATGTGCGCAAGATCGTCAACGAGGCCGCCGATTTCGCGCAGGCCGATCCCGAGCCCGATGTCGCCGAGCTCTATACCGACGTCTATCGCTAGAAGCGCGCGCAAGCTGTTTTCTCTGGAGCTGATATGCCTATTCAAGTTTTGATGCCTGCGCTGTCGCCCACGATGGAGAAGGGCAACCTCTCCAAATGGCTGAAGAAGGAGGGCGAGGCGATCAAGTCGGGTGACGTGATCGCCGAGATCGAGACCGACAAGGCCACCATGGAGGTCGAGGCGACCGACGAGGGCACGCTCGGCAAGATCCTGATCCCCGAGGGCACCGCCGACGTCGCTGTCAATACGCCGATCGCGACCATCCTCGCCGATGGCGAGAGCGCCGCCGATCTCGGCAAGGCCGCAGCGCCCGCAGCCGAGACGAAGGCCGCGCAATCGGCGCCGCCGGCTGCTGCTGAAGCCCCGCCGGCCGTGGCCGCGCCGCAGAGCGTGGCCGAGCCCGATCCCGAGGTGCCCGTGGGCACCGAGATGGTGACGCAGACCATCCGCGAGGCGCTGCGCGACGCGATGGCCGAGGAGATGCGCCGCGACGGCGACGTCTTCATCATGGGCGAGGAGGTCGCCGAATATCAGGGCGCCTACAAGGTCACCCAGGGCCTGCTGCAGGAGTTCGGCGCCCGCCGCGTGATGGACACGCCGATCACCGAGCACGGCTTCGCCGGCATCGGCGTCGGTGCGGCGATGGCCGGCCTGAAGCCGATCGTCGAGTTCATGACCTTCAACTTCGCCATGCAGGCGATCGACCAGATCATCAACTCCGCCGCCAAGACGCTGTACATGTCCGGCGGCCAGATGGGCTGCTCGATCGTGTTCCGCGGCCCCAACGGCGCTGCCGCGCGTGTCGCCGCGCAGCACAGCCAGGACTACTCGTCGTGGTATTCGCACATCCCCGGCCTGAAGGTGGTCGCGCCGTATTCGGCGGCGGATGCCAAGGGCCTCTTGAAAGCGGCGATCCGCGATCCCAATCCGGTGATCTTCCTCGAGAACGAGGTGCTGTACGGTCATTCCGGCGAGGTGCCGAAGCTCGACGACTACATCATCCCGATCGGCAAGGCGCGCATCGCCCGCGCCGGCAAGGATGTCAGCATCATCGCCTGGTCGAACGGCATGACCTATGCGCTGAAGGCCGCCGATGAGCTCGCCAAGGAGGGCATCGAGGCCGAGGTGATCGACCTGCGCACCTTGCGTCCGATGGACACCGACACCATCATCGCCTCGGTCAAGAAGACGGGACGTGCTGTGACGGTGGAGGAAGGCTGGGCGCAGAGCGGTGTCGGCGCCGAGATCGCCGCGCGCATCATGGAGCACGCCTTCGACTATCTCGATGCGCCGGTCACCCGCGTGTCCGGCAAGGACGTGCCGATGCCGTATGCGGCGAACCTCGAGAAGCTCTCGCTGCCGTCGGTGGCGGAGGTCGTGCAGGCGGCCAAATCCGTCTGCTACCGCTAAAGCCGCAGAGGAAGCCCCAGATGGCCGGACCCAAGGAGCAGCCGCTGCCGCCCGACGTCGTCGGCCGCGAGGACGCCACCGAAGTGTTGCGCGCCTTCGTGCTCGATGGCGGGCTCTCGATCGCCTTCCAGCGTGCGTTCGAGGAGCCCGACGTCTGGGGGCTGCTCCTGGTCGACGTCGCCCGTCATGCTGCGCGCGCCTATGCGCGCGAGAGCGATTATTCCGAAGACGAGGCGCTGCAGCGCATCGTCGAGATGTTCGAAGCCGAGCTGGCTCGGCCGACCGATATGGGCAGCACCAGCCCCAGGTCGAAACAAGGTCACTGATCATGCCGATCAACATTCTCATGCCCGCGCTGTCGCCGACGATGGAGAAGGGCAACCTTGCTCGTTGGCTCAAGAAGGAAGGCGACCAGGTCAAGTCAGGCGAGGTCATCGCCGAGATCGAGACCGACAAGGCCACGATGGAAGTCGAGGCGGTCGACGAAGGCACGCTCGCCAAGATCCTGGTGCCCGAGGGCACGCAGGACGTTCCTGTCAATGACGTGATCGCCGTGCTCGCCGGCGAGGGCGAGGACGTCAAGGCGGCCGGCAGCGCGCCGGCAGCAGCCGCGCCCAAGCCTGAAGCCAAGCCTGAAGCCAAGCCTGAGGCCAAGCCCGCCGCAGCGGCGGCTCCCGCAGCCGCTGCTGCCCCGGCAGCTGCGCCCGCGCCGAAGCCGGCCACGGCTCCTGCTGCGCCCGCGCCCGCCGCTGCGCCTCAACTCAATGGTCACGCCCGCGTATTCTCCTCGCCGCTGGCGCGCCGTCTCGCCAAGGATGCCGGCATCGATCTCGGCCGCATCTCCGGCACCGGTCCGCATGGCCGTGTCGTTGCGCGCGACGTGGAGGAGGCGAAGTCGGGCAAGGGCCTGAAAGCCCCGGCGGCGGCTCCTGCCGCGGCGGCCGGACCTGCGGTTGCGCCCTCGATGTCCGACAAGCAGATCCTGGCGCTGTTCGAGCCCGGCTCCTACGACATCATCCCGCATGACGGCATGCGCCGCACCATCGCGCAGCGCCTGACCGCGGCGACGCAGACCGTGCCGCACTTCTACCTCACGATCGACTGCGATATCGGCAAGCTGCTGGCCGCCCGCGAGGAGATCAATGCGGCCGCGCCGAAGGACAAGGACAAGAAGCCGCTCTACAAGCTCTCGGTCAACGACTTCGTCATCAAGGCGATGGCAGTGGCGCTGCAGCGGATCCCGAACTGCAACGTCAGCTGGACCGAAGGCGGCATGGTCAAGCACAAGCATTCCGACGTCGGTGTCGCCGTCGCCATGCCGGGCGGCCTGATCACGCCGATCATCCGCAAGGCCGAGACCAAGACGCTGTCGGCGATCTCGGGCGAGATGAAGGACTTTGCCGCGCGCGCCCGCTCGCGCAAGCTGAAGCCGGAGGAATATCAGGGCGGCACCACGGCGGTGTCGAACCTTGGCATGTACGGCATCACGCACTTCACGGCGGTGATCAATCCGCCGCATGCGACGATCCTCGCGGTCGGCACCTCGGAGGAACGCCCCGTGGTGCGCAACGGCAAGATCGAGATCGCGAGCATGATGAGCGTGACCCTGTCATGCGATCACCGCGCGATCGACGGCGCGCTCGGCGCCGAGCTGATCGGCGCCTTCAAGCAGCTGATCGAGAATCCCGTGATGATGATGGTGTGACGTTGCTTTCCGGAGCGGGATGGCAAACGGGGCCGGCGCATGCGCATCAGAACGCGGTGGCCCTGGATCACGGCACTGGTCAGCGTCGCGATGTTCGCCAACCCGCTCGGGATCGACGTCATCCATTCTGCTTTTTTCTCCGGCGAGGCGTTGTCGCGCGGCATCTGGGCGCCAATCGTGCTCGCCGGATTCGCCATCTGCGCCGTGCTGATGCTGCTGGAGGCGATTATTCGAGCCTTGATCTGTCTACGTTCCGTCGGCAGCACCACGACCATCTGATTTCCAACTGCTTCAGTTGAATGGGAGCCGTAATGGCCGACACATCCTTCGACGTCATCATCATCGGCTCAGGTCCGGGCGGCTACGTCACCGCGATCCGCGCCGCGCAACTCGGCTTCAAGACCGCAATCATCGAGAAATCCTATCTCGGCGGCATCTGCCTGAACTGGGGCTGCATCCCGACCAAGGCGCTGCTGCGTTCGGCCGAGATCTATCACTACATGCAGCACGCCAAGGACTACGGCCTGTCGGCGGAAAAGATCTCCTACGATCCGAAGGCGGTGGTGGCCCGCTCGCGCGGCGTCTCGAAGCGGCTGAACGACGGCGTCGGCTTCCTGATGAAGAAGAACAAGGTCCAGGTGATCTGGGGCAAGGCCGCGATCGACGCGCCCGGCAAGGTCACGGTGACCAAGTCCGACGTCGAGGCGCCGAAGGGCGTGCTGGGCGAGGGCGTCTATCAGGCCAAGCACATCATCGTCGCGACCGGCGCGCGCCCGCGTGTGCTGCCGGGCCTCGAGCCGGACAAGAAGCTGGTCTGGACCTATTTCGAGGCGATGGTGCCGGAGAAGATGCCGAAGTCGCTGCTGGTGGTCGGCTCCGGCGCGATCGGCATCGAGTTCGCCTCGTTCTTCCGCACCATGGGCTCCGAGGTGACGGTGGTCGAGGTGCTGCCGCAGATCCTGCCGGTGGAAGACGCGGAGATCGCAGGCCTGGCCCGCAAGCAGCTGGAGAAGCAGGGCCTCAAGATCATGACCGGCGCCAAGGTCACCAAGCTCGACAAGAAGAGCGACAGCGTGGTGGCCACGATCGACGACGGCAAGGGCAAGACCGAGTCGGTCGAGTTCGAGCGCGTGATCTCGGCGGTCGGCGTGGTCGGCAATATCGAGAATCTCGGGCTCGAGAAGCTCGGCGTGAAGACCGACCGCGGCTGCATCGTCATCGACGGCTACGGCAAGACCAACGTGCCCGGCATCTACGCCATCGGCGACGTCGCCGGTCCGCCGATGCTGGCGCACAAGGCCGAGCATGAGGGCGTGGTCTGCATCGAGGCCATCAAGGGCCTGCATCCGCATGCGATGGACAAGAACTTGATCCCCGGCTGCACCTATTGCCACCCGCAGGTCGCCTCCGTCGGACTCACCGAGGCCAAGGCCAAGGAGCAGGGCCGCGACATCCGTGTCGGCCGCTTCCCCTTCGTCGGCAACGGCAAGGCGATCGCGCTCGGCGAGGACCAGGGCCTGGTCAAGGTGATCTTCGACAAGAAGACCGGCCAGCTGATCGGCGCCCACATGGTCGGCGCCGAGGTCACCGAGCTGATCCAGGGCTATGTCGTGGCGATGAACCTGGAGACGACCGAGGAAGAGCTGATGCACACGGTGTTCCCGCATCCGACCTTGTCGGAGATGATGAAGGAAGCCGTGCTCGACGCCTATGGCCGCGTGCTGAACATGTAAGGTGCGTTAAAGCGGGACTATCGACATCAAAACTCTCGAGAGCCCCGATGGTAACGAGCGCGTGCTGATTTTGCAGCGTCCTGACGGCCACTATACATTTCGGAGGCAGTGGCGTCGCGCTGGGTCACAGTTCACGTACGCGGATGACGAAGGGTGGGAACTGCCGGGGCCTGACTGCGGAATCTATGATTCAGCGGACACAGCCGAAACCGAGGCACGACAACGCGTGCCGTGGCTGAAAAGCCAATTTCATTGAGGCGTGAGGCTGAAGTCAGCAACGAGAGGCGACGATCCGTGAAATCCAGCGACAACCTCACCATCGAACGCCCGACCTTCGTCACGCATCTCGAATGCGCGATGGTCGGCGATCACTATGCCGCCGATCAGATCCACAACCTCTCCAAGGCTGGCAAGCCGCTGCTGGTGCGCTACGACTTGGCCGGGGTGAAGCAGGCGCTGACCAAGGATGCGCTGGCGCAGCGGCCGGCCGACATGTGGCGCTACCGCGAGCTGCTGCCGGTGCGCAAATGCCAGGACATCGTCAGCCTCGGCGAGGTGATGACGCCGCTGATCAGTCTGCCCAAGCTGTCGAAGAAGCTCGGCGGCGGCGAGATCATCGTGAAAGATGAGGGACGGCTGCCGACCGGCTCGTTCAAGGCGCGCGGCCTGGTCATGGCGGTGTCGATGGGCAAGGCGCTCGGCATCCGGCACATGGCGATGCCGACCAACGGCAATGCGGGTGCGGCGCTGGCCGCCTACGCGACCTCCTGCGGCATCAAGACCACGATCTTCTGTCCGGCCGATACGCCGGAGGTGAATGTCAGCGAGATCGAGCTGCAGGGCGCGACCGTCTACCGCGTCAACGGCCTGATCGATGATTGCGGCAAGATCGTCGGCGAGGGCAAGGCCAAGGTCGGCTGGTTCGACACCTCCACGCTCAAGGAGCCGTATCGGATCGAGGGCAAGAAGACGATGGGCCTCGAGCTTGCCGAGCAGCTCGGTTGGGACGTGCCCGACGTGATCTTCTATCCGACCGGGGGTGGCACCGGCCTGATCGGGATGTGGAAGGCGTTCGACGAGTTGGAGAAGATTGGTTTCATCGGTTCGAAGCGCCCGCGCATGGTCGCGGTGCAGGCCTCCGGCTGCGCGCCGATGGTGCGCGCTTACGAAGCTGGCGTCGAACATGCGACGCGCTGGGAGGATGCGCACACCATTGCCTCGGGCATCCGTGTTCCGCAGGCGGTGGGGGATTTTCTCATCCTGCGCGCGGTGCGCGAGAGCGGTGGCTTCGCCATCGCTGTTGACGACGACGCCATCTCGGCCGGCCTGAACGAGGTCGCGCGCGAGGAGGGGCTGCTGCTGTGCCCCGAAGGGGCCGCGACCTACGCCGCCTACAAGCAGAGTCTTGCCGACGGCCGTGTGGCGACAAGCGATCGCGTGATGCTGTTCAATTGCGCGACCGGTCTGAAATACCCGCTGCCGCCGGTCAGCCGGGCCCTCGATCGTCACCAGCCGATCGACTACACTCAGTTCTAACCGGACGATCGGCTTTGCGGCCTTGTGCCTGATCGTCTGACAAGAGATCAGGCCGCGCAGGGAGGACCGCGATGCGACGCCTGTTCGGCGCTGTGGTGATGGCGCTTGCTCTGTTTGTGGGTCCCGCTGCTGCGGAGACCTACCCCTCGCGTCCGATCACGGTGATCGTGCCGTTCGCTGCAGGTGGTCCGTCCGATGCGATGATGCGCATCCTGGCCGAGCATATGAAGCGGACGCTCGGACAGCCCGTGCTGGTCGAGAACGTGACTGGCGCCGGCGGCTCGATCGGGGTGGGGCGCGCGGTGCGGTCCAAGCCCGATGGCTACACCGTGAGCTTCGGCCATCTCGGCACGCATGTGGCGAACGGCGCGGTCTATCGGCTCGGCTACGATCTCGTCGCCGATCTGGAGCCGGTCGTGCTGCTGCCGAGCAATCCAATGATCATCGTCAGCAAGACCAACGTGCCGGCGAAATCGCTGTCCGAATTCATCGCCTGGCTGAAGGCGCAGCCGAATCCTGCGTCCGCCGGCACGGCAGGCAACGGCTCGGGCAGCCACATCGCCGGGCTCTATTTCGAGCAGGTCACCGGCATCAAGCTGCAATACGTACCCTATCGCGGCACGGGCCCTGCCATGAACGATCTCATCGGCGGCCAGATCGATCTGATCGTCGACCAGACCTCGAACGCCATCAACCAGGTGCGCGCCGGGATGATCCGCGCCTATGCCGTCACCGATGCCAAGCGTCTCGACAGCGCGCCGGAGATTCCGACGACCGACGAGGCGGGCCTGCCGGGCTTCCACATGACGCTGTGGTCGGGACTCTGGCTGCCGAAGGGGGGGGCGAAAGAGATCGTCGAGACGCTCAATGCCGCTGCGGTCGCCGCCCTGGAAGACACAGATGTACAGAATCAATTGAAAAACCTGGGGTTGCAGATGCCGCGGCCCGACCAGCGCTCGCCAGACGCCCTCGGAACCCTGCAACGGGACGAAATCGGCAAATGGTGGCCGATGATCCGAGCGGCTGGAGTGGTGCCTGAGTAGGCGGACGGTATCGAATTGCTTCTGTGATGGTTGCGCAACAGCCACGAATGTTGCGGCCTAGCCACAGTTTACGAAGTTTTGGTAACGATCTCCGGCGCTCCGCAAAGGCGCCGCTTTTTAGCCACACCTGGTCGTGAAATAGTTTGATCAGAAGAAGTACCAGTGCGTGTGAGGTTGCCGAAAATCCACTTCCAGGATTTTAGCGTTCTCCGCAGCACCGGGAGGCCAGAACAGCGATGGACGCGAAGACCGACATCAAGCGCAGGCTGCCCAGCCGTCATGTGACGGAAGGGCCGGAGCGTGCGCCGCATCGGTCCTATCTCTACGCGATGGGCCTGACCACGGCCCAGATCCATCAGCCCTTCGTCGGCGTCGCCTCGTGCTGGAACGAGGCCGCGCCCTGCAACATCTCGCTGATGCGGCAGGCCCAGGCGGTCAAGAAGGGCGTTGCGCATGCCGGCGGCACGCCGCGCGAGTTCTGCACCATCACCGTCACCGACGGCATCGCCATGGGCCATGACGGCATGCGCTCGTCGCTGCCCTCGCGCGAGGCCATCGCCGATTCGGTCGAGCTGACGATCCGTGGCCACGCCTACGACGCGCTGGTTGGCCTCGCCGGCTGCGACAAATCGCTGCCGGGCATGATGATGGCGATGGTCCGGCTCAACGTGCCTTCGATCTTCATCTATGGCGGCTCGATCCTGCCGGGCAATTTCCGTGGCCAGCAGGTCACGGTGCAGGACATGTTCGAGGCCGTCGGCAAGCATTCGGTCGGCGCGATGTCGGACGAGGACCTCGACGAGCTCGAGCGCGTCGCCTGCCCGTCGGCCGGCGCCTGCGGCGCGCAGTTCACCGCCAATACGATGGCGACGGTGTCGGAGGCGATCGGGCTGGCTCTGCCATACTCGGCCGGCGCGCCGGCGCCTTACGAGATTCGCGATTCCTTCTGCATGACCGCCGGCGAGAAGGTGATGGAGCTGATCGCCGCCAACATCCGGCCGCGCGACATCGTCACCCGGGCCGCGCTGGAAAATGCCGCGGCCGTCGTGGCGGCCTCGGGCGGCTCGACCAACGCTGCGTTGCACCTACCTGCGATTGCACATGAGGCCGGTATCAAGTTCGACTTATTTGATGTCGCCGAAATCTTCAAAAAGACACCTTATATCGCGGATTTGAAGCCGGGTGGCCGCTATGTCGCCAAAGACATGTTCGAGGCTGGTGGCATTCCGCTTCTGATGAAGACGTTGCTCGACCATGGCTATTTGAACGGCGACTGCCTCACAGTCACCGGCCGGACGATCGCCGAGAACCTCAAAGGCGTGAAATGGAATCCGCACCAGGACGTGGTGAGGCCGGCTGACCAGCCGATCACTGCAACCGGTGGTGTCGTCGGTCTGAAAGGCAATCTCGCGCCAGAGGGCGCGATCGTGAAAGTCGCGGGCATGTCGAACTTGAAATTCTCTGGGCCGGCCCGCTGCTTCGATCGGGAAGAGGATGCCTTTGAGGCCGTTCAGAAGCGGACCTATCGCGAAGGCGAGGTCATCGTCATTCGCTATGAGGGACCGCGCGGCGGCCCGGGCATGAGGGAAATGCTGCAGACCACGGCGGCGCTGACCGGGCAGGGGATGGGCGGCAAGATCGCGCTCATCACCGATGGCCGGTTCTCGGGCGCGACCCGCGGCTTCTGCATCGGCCATATCGGACCGGAGGCGGCCATCGGTGGACCGATCGCCCTGGTCGAGGATGGCGACATCATCGAGATCGATGCAGTCGACGGTATCCTTAACGTCAAGTTGAGCGATGCCGAATTGGCTGCACGCAAGACCAAGTGGACGCCGCGTGAGACCCATCACACGTCAGGTGCACTTTGGAAATATGCCCAGCAGGTGGGACCGGCCGTCGCGGGCGCCGTGACTCACCCAGGTGGTGCGCAAGAGAAGTATTGCTATGCGGACATCTGATCGGATCATTTTCGCATTGATGCTGGGGGTTGCCCCGCTCGCCTGGGCCGCGCCGTCATTCGCGTTCGATGGCGCGCCGGTCAATCAGGAGCCGGCGATCGCCGTGGCTGGACCGCAGGCCGGCGCCGCCGGGCTGCGCAAGGCCGTGCCGGCGACGACGGCCACCACGAACCCCACGCAATCCCTGACTGCGCTGCAATATGCGGCGGAGGAAGGTCACCCTGTGGCGCAGTTCAAGCTCGGGCGGATGTATGCCGCGGGCGACGGCGTCGCGCGCGACGACATGCGGGCGTTCGACTATTTCAGCCGCATCGCCAATGCGCATGCGGAGGACAGCCCGTCGGCGCCGCAGGCGCAGATCGTGGCCAACGCTTTCGTGGCGCTCGGCCGCTATTATCTGAGCGGCATCCCGAACACGAAGGTGAAGGCGGATCCGGATCGCGCGCGCGAGATGTTCTCCTACGCGGCGTCCTATTTCGGCAATGCCGATGCCCAGTACGATCTGGCGCGGATGTACCTCAAGACCGCGGATGCCTCGCGCGACGACTTCCGCTATGGCGCCCGCTGGCTCGGCCTCGCCGCGCAGAAGGGCCAGCATCAGGCCCAGGCCTTGCTTGGACAGATGCTGTTCAACGGCGACCGTCTGCCGCGGCAGGCGGCGCGCGGCCTGATGTGGCTCACCTTGGCGCGCGACAGCGCCGGTCCGGACGAAGCCTGGATCAAGGAGAGCTATAACCGCGCCTTCGCCAAGGCCTCGGACGACGACCGCGCCTCGGCGCTGCAGATGCTCGAGAGCTGGGTGCAGGGCAAGCGCGAGTAGCAGGGGGGGGAGCATCGCGTTCCCTCTGTTCGGGAGGGAGACTGCGATGATCATCCGGGATGCAACGCCCGACGACGCCGGGGACGCCTGTGCCGTGGTGCGCGCGTCCATTTCCGAATTGTGCTTTGCCGATCATCGCGGCGACCCGCAGATCCTCGGCCGCTGGCTCGCCAACAAGACGCCGGAGACGGTTGCGCAATGGGCGGACGGACAAGGGCGATCCTTGCTCGTCGCGGTCGAGGATGATGCGATCCTCGCCGTCGGTGGCCTCGCGCATCCCGACGAGATCACGCTCAACTACGTGTCGCCGCGCGCGCGCTTTCGCGGGATCAGCTCGGCGCTGCTGGCGGAACTGGAGCGGCGTGCAGTCGCGCTCGGCGCGCGCGACGTCGCTCTGCTCAGCACCGAAACCGCGCACCGATTCTACCTGGCCCGCGGCTATGCTGATCTGGGCGCTCCCACCGGCAAGTTCGGCACGGCCGCCTCCTACCCGATGCGCAAGAGACTCGGGTGAGCAAGGGATTTGGCTGAGCAAGGGTGATGGCGCCGCCGCGTGGGTCGCGGGCGTCCGGCGGTCACCAAGGCCTTGGCATCGGTTGCTCAATGTTTGGGCGATGGTGAGTCGATCTTTTGATCAGCTGCCGCCCGGCGGACCTAAATCGCCGATCTTTGGTACACAAACGACATCGCCGGCGGGAAACCGCGCTTGGCACGATTCGTGAGTGCACTTCCTTTGCAACAGCAGAGGCGGCACGTTTGCGCAGCGTTCGGATCGGCCTGATCATTCCTCAGCGCGGCTCGGCAGGGTTGTGGGCGCCCTCCGCCGAAGCCTGTGGGCGGCTGGCCGTGACCGAGCTCAACCAGGCTGCGGGCATCCGCCGCAGGCCGGTGGAACTCGTCGTGATCGACGCCGGTGCCAGCGGCGCCAGCGCGGGACGGGCGGCCACCGAAGCGGTGGATGAGCTCGCCGTCGACGGTCTGGTCGGCATGCTGCCGAGCTACGCCCGCGACCCCGTCGCGCAGGCCACGCGCGGCCGGGTGCCGTTCGTCTACACGCCGCAGTTCGAAGGCCTGTCGCCGGACAGCGATGTCATGACCACGGGTGAGACCGCCGACGAATTGCTGGCGCCCGCGATCGAATGGCTCTCCGCGGACAAGCGCGCCCGGCGCTTCTTCCTGTGCGGCAACGACTACATCTGGCCGCGCTCCTCGCTGCAGATCGCCAAGCGCCTGATCGCGCGCTACGGCGGGACGGTCACCGGCGAGCACTACGCGCCGGTCGGCGTGCATGATTTCGACGAGATGCTCGACCGCATCAAGACCACGCGCAGCGACGCCGTCCTGCCGGTCTTTCTCGGATTCGACTGCATCGCGTTCAACCGCGCCTTCTGCGCGGCGGGCCTCAGCCGCCACGTGCTGCGCTTCTCCTCGGCGTTCGACGAGACCATCGTCTACGGCCTCGACAGCAGCGAGACCGAGAACGTCTACGTCGCGTCGAGCTATTTCGCCTCGCTGCGCTCGCGCAACAACGGCGCCTTTCTGGAACGCTACTACACGGCGTTCGGCGACAATCCGCCGCCGGCGAACGGTTATGGCGAGTCCTGCTACGAGGGAATTCACGCACTCGCCGCGCTGATCGAGCGCGCCGGGAGCTTCGATGTGCGTGACGTCCGACGCTTCTTCGGGCGCACGCTGCAGCGGCGAACCGCCCGCGGCACCGAGGCGCAGCCCGTGGTTGGCAGCCGCCATCCGATCCATCTTGCCGAGCTCGACGGCTACGATTTTGCCGTCGTCGCGTCGCGCTAGGGCGGGGCCCTGCGCCAAAAATAGCTTGCCTTTTCAAATATTGTAATTTTAAACTTTAAGCGGCTCGTGAAACAGCATCACCAACCCATGGGGAACCTTATGACTCTTTCTCGCCGTCGTTTCCTGCAGCGCTCGGCCATCGCGACGTCGACGCTGATCGCGGCACCTGCGGTGTTCCGCTCGGGCGCGCTCGCGGCCGAGAACCCGATCACGGTCGGCAGCCTGCATGACCAGTCCGGCCCCATCGGAACCTCCGGCACGCCGATGGTCTATGCGCTGCAGCTCGCCGTCGACGAGATCAATGCCGGCGGCGGCCTGCTGGGGCGGCCGCTGAAGGTGATCCACTACGACACCCAGTCCAACATCCAGATGTACTCGCAATACGCCCAGCAGCTGGCGGTGAAGGACAAGGTCGACGTCGTCCATGGCGGCATCACCTCGGCCTCGCGCGAGGCGATCCGGCCGACCTTCGACCGCTTCAAGGTGCTGTATTTCTACAACACGCTGTACGAAGGCGGCGTCTGCGACCGCAACACCTTCTGCACCGGCACGACGCCGGCGCAGACGGTCGAGAAGCTGGTGCCGAGCGCGATCAAGAAGTCGGGCAAGAAGGCCTACATCATCGCCGCCGACTACAATTACGGTCAGATCACCGCGAAGTGGATGACCAAATACATGAAGGACAATGGCGGCGAGATCCTCTCGACCGATTTCTTCCCGCTCGACGTCACCAATTTCGGCTCCACCATCTCGAAGATCCAGGCGGCGAAGCCCGATCTCATCCTGTCGGCGCTGGTCGGCGGCAACCACACCGCGTTCTACCGGCAGTGGACCGCGGCCGGCATGAAGGGGAAGATCCCGATCGCCTCCACCACATTCGGCCTGGTCAACGAGCCCTCGACGCTCGACGCCGCCGAAAGCGACGCAGTCATCGGCGCCTACGGCTATTTCGAGGAGCTCACCACGCCGGCCTCCAAGAGCTTCGTCGAGAAGATCAAGAAGGCGCATCCGGATACGCCTTACATCAGCGAGCTCGCCGCCTGCACCTATGAGGGCGTGATGCTCTGGGCCGAGGGCGTCAAGAAGGCGGGCAGCATCGACCGCATGAAGGTGATCGAGGCGCTCGAAAGCGGTCTCGTCTTCGACGGTCCGAGCGGCAAGGTCTCGCTGGACAAGCCGACCCATCACACCGTCCGCAACGCCTTCCTTGCCGAGGTGAAGGACCGCAAATGGTCGGTGCTGGAAACCTACACAGATGCCAAGCCGGCCGACACCGCGAGCGTCTGCGACCTCGTCAAGAACCCGAACGACGTCAAGCAGTACATCATCAACCTCTGACGCCTGCCGGGTCCCGCCACCCGGCGGGGCCCGGTCTCATTGCACGGCCTTGAAAGAATCTGACGCATGGCGATCTACGTCATCCTCGCGCTCGACGTCCTCAACGGAATCTCCTCGCTGTTCCTGTTGTGCCTCGGGCTCGCGATCATCTTCGGCATGATGAAGATCATCAATCTCGCCCATGGCGAGTTCATCATGCTCGGCGCCTATGCGACCGTGATCTCGGCCAATGCCGGGGTGAACATCTGGATCGCGATGCTCGTCGTGGCGCCCGTCTTCGTCGGCATCGTGGGCCTCGTCATCGAGCGCTGCCTGATCCGCTTCCTGTACGGGCGCCTGGTCGATTCGATGCTCGCCACCTGGGGCTTAAGCCTTCTCATCATCGGCATCATCACCACGATCTACGGCAACACCCAGCAGGGCGTGCCGACGCCGCTCGGCGGCTTCTCGATCGGGTCGTATCAGTCGAGCTACTACACGCTGTTTCTCGCCTTGATGGCCGCGGTCATGATGGCCATCGTCTATGGCGTGATGCGCTTTACCCGCTTCGGCCTCGTCGCCCGGGCGACGATGCAGAACCCGGCGATGGCGGCCACGCTCGGCGTCAACCCGGCGCGCGTCTACATGAGCACCTTCGCGCTCGGCGCCGCGGTCACGGGCCTGGCCGGCGGGCTGCTGGCGCCGGTCTCCGGCATCACGCCGGGCATGGGCGGCGCCTATGTCGCCAAGGCCTTCATGACGGTGGTCGGCGGCGGCGCCGCCATCCTCTCCGGGACGATGTCGGCCGCGAGCCTGTTCGGCTCGGTGAACCAGGTCGCCGCCTACTTCACGACCCCCGTCTATGGCGAGGTCATCGTCTTCACCACCGCGATCGTGCTCATTCGCTTGCTGCCGCAGGGCATTTCCGGGCGCTTCTTCAAGGGGAACCTGTGATGCCCAGGCACTATCGTCTCGCCGCCCAGACGGTTGCGGTGCTCATGGCGATCGTCGCCATCGCGCTCGTGCCTGGCGTGATCGAGCTGTTCGCGCTGATGCAGCTGACGCTGTTCGCCGCGATGGCGGTGCTCGCGCTGAGCCTCGCCTTCATCTGGGGCTTCGGCGGCATCCTGTCGTTCGGACAGACCGCGTTTTTCGGCCTCGGCGGCTATGCCTATGCGGTCGCGGCCATCAACTTCCAGGATTCCACGCCGGCCATCCTGCTGGCGATCGTGATCCCGGCGCTGTTCGCGGCCATCCTCGGCTATTTCATCTTCTTCGGCCGCATCTCCGACGTCTATCTCGGCGTCATCACGCTGACCGTCACCCTGATCCTGTTCAACTCGGTCAACTCGACCTCCGGCGACGCCTACAAGATCGGCACCGCGCTGCTCGGCGGCTTCAACGGCATGCCGTCGGTGCCGACCTTCAACATGCCGTTCGATCCATCGACCGTGCTGTCGCCGGAACAGTCGTGGTGGACCACCGCAGGTGTGCTGCTGGCGGTGTTCCTGATGCTGCGCCTGCTGCTGGCGCTGCCGGCGGGGCGCATCATCGTCGCCGTGCGTGAGAACGAGGTGCGGGCCTCGCTGCTCGGCTATGATCCGCGGTTGGTGAAGTGCCTGACCTTCATCCTCGGCGGCGCGATCGCGGGTCTCGCCGGCGCGCTCTATGTCAACTGGGGCGCCTTCGTCAGCCCGACCATCTTCAGCCTGTCGCTGTCGGCGGAGATCATCATCTGGATCACGGTCGGCGGTCTCGGCACCTTGCTCGGGCCGATCATCGGCTGCGTCGTGATCGAATATATCGTCGCCTATATCGGCTCGCAGCAGCTGCTGAACGCCAACCTCGTGCTCGGTGCCGTGCTGGTGATCTTCGTGCTGCTGCTGCCCAAGGGGCTGGTGCCGACCGCGCGCGATCTCGTGATGCGACTGATCCCGGACTCGAAGCCCAAGACCAACGGTCCGTCGGTCCAGTCCGCGGCGGCGCCGCATGCTGCAGGAGCCGAATGACGATGGCCGAACTCGTTCCTCTGCTCAAGGCCGAGCACCTCACGATGCGCTTCGGCGGCGTGGTGGCCAATGACGACATCACCTTCACTTTGCAGGAAATGGAGCTGCGCTGCCTGATCGGCCCGAACGGCGCCGGCAAGAGCACGTTCTTCAAGACGCTGACCGGACAGCTGGTGCCGACCTCGGGCACGATCGCATTCCGCGGCATGCCGATCGCGGGCAAGGCCTCGCACGAGATCGCGCGCATGGGCATCGGCATCAAGACCCAGGTGCCGAACGTGTTCAACGGCCTCTCGGTGCGCGAGAACATCTGGCTGGCCGTGCGGCGCAAGGCGACGCCGCGCCAGCAGGGCCCGGCGGTCAACGCCGTGCTGGAGATGATCCGGCTCACCGACTACGCCGACAGCATCGTTGCCACGCTCTCCCATGGCCAGCGCCAATGGGTCGAGATCGGCATGGTGCTCGCTGCCGAGCCGGAGCTGATCCTGCTCGACGAGCCCGCCGCCGGGATGACCGACGAGGAGACGTTCCATACGGCCGCGATCATCCGCGAGATCAACCAGACCCGCGCCATCGTCGTTGTCGAGCACGACATGGAGTTCATCAAGCAGATCGCCAAGCGCGTGACCGTGTTCCACCAGGGCCGCGTGCTGGTCGAGGACACCGTCGACAAGGTGCTCGCCGACAGCCGCGTGCGCGACGTTTATCTCGGCAAGAAGGTGGCCGCATGAGCGCGCTCCTCGAGGTCAAAGGTCTCAAATCCGGCTATGGCCGGATCCCGATCCTGTTCGGCATCGACATGACGGTGGCCGACGGTGAGTATCTCGGCATTCTCGGCCACAACGGCATGGGCAAGACCACCGCGCTTCGCACCTTGATGGGGCATCTGCCGACCACCGACGGCTCGGTGGTGTTCGCAGGCAAGACCATCACCCATCTGAAGCCGCATGAGCGCTCACGGCTCGGCATCGGCCTGGTGCCGCAGGGACGCGAGATCTTTCCGGATCTGTCGGTCATGGAAAATCTGCGCATGGGTCTCGCATCCGCGCCCAAGGAAGACCGCAGCGTGATCGACACCGTGCTGCAGGATTTCCCGCGCCTCGTGCGCCTGCTCGACCGCCGCGGCGGCGCGCTGTCCGGCGGCGAGCAACAATTGCTGGCACTGGCGCGCTGCCTGTGCACCAAGCCGAAGCTGATCCTGCTCGACGAGCCCACCGAGGGCATCCAGCCCTCGATCATCGAGGAGATCATCGAGACGCTGCTGGCGCTGAAGACGCGCTGGAAGATGTCCCTGATCGTCGTCGAGCAGAATCTGGAATTCATCACCTCGCTGTCGGACCGCATCCTGCACATCCAGAAGGGACGCATCACCGAGGAGCTCGACCGCGCGACTCTGCTGGCTCGGGAAGGTCAGATGATCCCGAGCTAGAATCTACCGGCGCGCCGCGCCGGCTTTTTGAAATGACAAATCGCTGTCTCTGCCCAGCTTGTCCTCACAAGAAAGGATGACTCATGTCCATCAAACGCCCGAATGCCGAGGAAGTCGCCGATCTCGCCGCCAGCCTGCACATGAACATGACGGTCGAGGAGGCCGCCGAATATCTGTCGCTGATGGGCGGCATGTTCGATCAGTACGACATCATCGATGAGCTGCCGAACCCGCTGCCGCCGGTAAAATATCCGCGCACGCCGGGCGCCAAGCCGCCGGCGAAGGAGAACAAGTACAACGCCTGGGCGATCAAGACCGAGGTCAAGGGCGCAGGCTCCGGCAAGCTCGCCGGCCGCACCGTGGTGCTGAAGGACAACGTCGCGCTCGCCGGCGTGCCGATGATGAACGGCTCGACCACGCTCGAAGGCTTCATTCCTGCGGCCGACGCCACCATCGTTTCGCGCATCCTCGATGCCGGCGGCACCATCGTCGGCAAGGCCGTCTGCGAGCACTTCTGCCTGTCCGGCGGCAGCCACACCTCCGATCCCGCGCCGGTGCACAATCCCTGGAAGATGGGCTATTCGGCCGGCGGCTCGTCCTCGGGCAGCGCCGCGCTGGTGGCGGCCGGCGAGGTCGATATGTCGATCGGCGGCGACCAGGGCGGCTCGATCCGCATCCCCGCGTCCTATTGCGGCATCTACGGCATGAAGGCGACCCACGGCCTCGTGCCCTACACCGGCGTGATGCCGATCGAATCGACGATCGACCACACCGGACCGATGACGGCGAACGTCAAGGACAATGCGCTGCTGCTCGAAGTGCTGGCCGGCGCCGACGGTCTCGATCCCCGGCAATACGCGCCGAAGGTCTCGGCCTATACCGAGGCGCTCGGCAAGGGCGTCAAGGGTCTCAAGATCGGCGTGCTGAAGGAAGGCTTCAGCGCGCCGAACATGGAAGAGGGCGTGGTGTCCAAGGTCAAGGCCGGCGCGGAGCGCTTCGCCAAGCTGGGCGCGTCCGTGTCGGAGGTCTCGATCCCCGAGCACATGCATGCGCTGGCGGCGTGGAATCCGATCACGCTCGAAGGCTTCCTGGTGCAGATGATGCTCGGCAACGGCATGGGCTTCAACTGGAAGGGCCTCTATGACGTGGGCCTGCTCGACGCGCATTCCGGCTGGCGCACGCGCGCCGACGATCTGTCGGTGACCTTGAAGCTGACCATGCTGGTCGGGCAGTGGGGTCTCGAGCACTATCGCGGCCGCTACTACGCCAAATCGCGCAACATCGCGATCCAGGCAAAGGCCGCCTATGACGCCATGTTCGGCTCCTATGATCTGCTGCTCATGCCGACCCTGCCGTGCGTCGCCACGCCGATCCCCGCCAAGGACGCGCCGCTGGCGGAAGTGGTGCAGCGCGCCTTCGAGATGACCGCGACGACGAGCCCGTTCGACGTCACAGGCCATCCCGCGATGACCCTGCCATGCGGCCTCTCGGACGGCCTGCCGGTCGGCCTGATGCTGATCGGCAAGGACTATGCGGAGTCCACGATCTACCAGGCGGCGGCGGCGTTCGAGGCCGACGGCGACTGGAAAAAGTTCTGATGATCACGATCACCGCGGTCATCAGGGCCAAGGCGGGACATGAGGCCACGATGCGCGACGCCCTCGTCGCCGTCGCGGCCTATGTCGCGGCCAACGAGCCGGAGACGATCGGGTTCTTCATCTCGCAGAGCGAGAGCGAGCCCGGTCTGTTCACCACCTACGAGCGCTTCGCCGACAAGGCCGCGATGGATCGTCACAACGGCTCCGCCGCGGTGGCGACCTTCTTCGGCATCGCCAAGCCGATCCTCGACGGCGAGGTCATTCTGGTGACCTCGCAGGAGGTGTCGGCGACGATGCGGTAGCGCGCGGGGAGAGGCGAGCAAGCCAACCGTCCTTCGAGACGCCCGCCTTGCGGCGGGCTCCTCAGGACGAGGGCGGTGGGTGTGGCACGGTGAAACATCGTAGGTATCGAGACTCAACCAATAAGGACGGATTTCAGCCGGGCAAGCACCGCCGGCTCTCAACTATTTCAATGAGGACGTTGTCCATGACCAGTTGTTCGGACAGTCCAGCACGAGGCTCGCTGCTAGCCTCTCCCCGCGTGCGGGGAGAGGCCGGATTGCATCGCAGATGCAATCCGGGTGAGGGGGGCTCTCCGCTGGGTCCGGTGCCCGTGGCTGCCCCTCACCCCAACCCTCTCCCCGTGAAGAACGGGGAGAGGGAGCGCACCGGCATCGCCGCGCCGCTCTCGGTTCTCAACCCTCATGGTGAGGAGCCCGCCGCTTGGCGGGCGTCTCGAACCATGAGGCCCCAATGCGTGAACTGATAAAAAGAAGGACCACGCCGATGCTCCGCCTGCACGGCATCATAGGACGCGCCGACGACAAGGCCTATGCCCGGCAGCTCCATACGCTGGAGCACCGCGGCGGCATCGAGCTGTTGTTCGTGCCGCCGCAGGACGCCGGCCGCAAGCGTTTCCGCCTGACCACCGATCGCGGCACCGACTGTGCCGTCAGCCTCGACCGCGACGAGGAACTGGTTGACGGCGCGCTGCTGCATCTCGACTCCGGTCGCGCCATCATCGCCCGTTTCGGCGAGCAGCAGATCTGGCGCCTGCGCGCGCGCGACGCGGCCAGCGCGCTCAAGCTCGGCTGGCACGCCGGCAACTTGCATTGGCGCGTGCGCTTCGAGGGCGAGGATCTGGTGGTGCTGCTCGATACACCGCTCGAATCCTATCGTGCCCGCATTCTGCCTTTGATCGAGTCCGGTGAGGTCGTGGAGCGCGATCATGTTTGACCGCGGCGAGGCGCTCGCGCTGCTGCAACTCGGCGACAGCGCCTTTCCGGCCGGCGGTTTTGCATTTTCCTGGGGCATTGAGGGCCTCGCCGCCGATGGCCACTTATCCGGTCACGATGATCTCGACGGCGTTATCGCCGATCACTTGGCGCAGCGCTGGGCGACGATGGATCGCATCCTGCTGCGGCGCGCCTGGCGCGCGAGCGACACCGACGCCATCGCATCGGTCGATCGCCTCGCCGAGGCCACGACGCCATCCGCCGAGATGCGCGACGGTTCGCGCCGCGCGGGCAGGGCGCTGCTCGGCGTCTGGGGCAAGCTTGCCGGTCCCTTGTCGGTCGCCTATCGCGAACGCGTGTCGGCAGACGCGCGGCTCGGCCATTTGCCCGTCGTGCAGGCCATCACCGGCCGCGATGCGGGCCTTGGTCTCGATGCCGCCGAGCTCGTGTCCGGCTGGACGCTCATCACGGGACTCGTCAGCGCCGCCGTGCGGCTCGGCCTGATCGGCCACATCGATTCCCAGCAGAGCCTCGCGCGTGCCCGCGCGCTGCTCGCCGATCTGCTCACTGAAACGCCCGACGACGACGCCATGCCGTCGAGCTTCACGCCCTTCA
Source organism: Bradyrhizobium sp. SSBR45G (assembly GCF_030159255.1). Lineage (GTDB taxonomy): Bacteria > Pseudomonadota > Alphaproteobacteria > Rhizobiales > Xanthobacteraceae > Bradyrhizobium. The sequence goes on from NZ_BSCT01000002.1 coordinate 338,401, forward strand.
TCGACATCGCCGTGTCGCGCGGTCCGCTGCGGCATGTGCGCATGTTCACGACCTGAGAGGTTTCGTCATGATGAACCTGTCGCCGACCGAGATGGATCGTCTCGTGATCTTCAACGCTGCGCAGATGGCGCGGCGCAACCGCCTGCTCGGCATCAGGCTGAGCCATCCAGAAGCCGTGGCCTACCTCACCGATGAGGTGATGACCGCGGCGCGCCGCAATCTGCCCTACGCCGAGATCCGCGACATGGCGGGACGGCTGCTCACATCAGATGATGTCGAGCCTGGTGTCGCCCAGATGATCCCGATGCTCTATGTCGAGCTGATGTTCGCCGAGGGCACCAAGGTGATGGCGCTGTTCGAGCCGATCCAGCCGGCCGAGGGCGCCGTGGCCGACGACATCGTCCCGGGTGAGATCATCGAAGGCCCTGGCGACATCGAGATGTTCACCGCGTTGCCGGCCGTCACCATCGACGTCGTCAACACCGGGGATCGCGACATCCAGGTCCGCAGCCACACGCATTTCTTCGAGGTCAACCGCGCGCTGTTGTTCGACCGCGCTGCCGCCTGGGGCATGAAGATCGATCGTCCGGCGGGCCTCGGCGTCCGCTTCGAGCCCGGTGTCACCAAATCGGTGCGGCTGGTGCCGATCGAAGGCGACCGGATCGTGCGCGGACAGGCCGGTCTCGTCAACGGCCCGCTCGATGACGCCGGTGCGCGTGATGCGGCGCTGACGCTCGCGCAGTCGCGCGGCTACCTGGGAGCCTGACGATCATGGCCACGCTGACCCGCCGCGCCTATGCCGAACTCTATGGTCCGACCAAGGGCGATCTCATCCGGCTCGCCGACACCAGCCTGCTCGCCGAGATCGAGCACGATTACACCACCTACGGCCATGAGCTGCTGGTCGGCGCCGGCAAGAATTTGCGCGACGGCGAGGCCGTCGCAGCGCACCGCACCTCCCAACACAAGGCCCTCGACGTCGTCATCAAGAACGCGACCATCATCGATGCCGTCGCCGGCATCGTGAAGGCCGACATCGGCATCCGCGACGGCCGCATTGTCGGCATCGGCAAGGCCGGCAATCCCGACGTGATGCCGGGCGTGCATCCGGACATGGTGGTCGGCCATACGACGGCGCCGATCGCCGGCGGCCCGTTCATCGTCACCGCGGGCGCGATCGAGAGCCACGCGCATCTGATCTCGCCGGAGCAGTCGGATCATGCGCTGTCCGGCGGCACCACCACCATGATCGGCAACGGCTCGGGGCCGGTGTTCGACGTCGGCTCGGGCTCGGGGCCGAACTTCGGCCATTTCCTCAAGTCGATCGAGTTCTCGCCGCTGAACTTCGCGCTGTTCGGCCGCGGCGGCTCCAATCCCGAAGCGGTCGAGGAGGCGGTCGCGGCCGGCGGCATGTCGGTCAAGATCCACGAGGATTTCGGCGCCGCGCCTGATGTCATCGACAAGACTTTGATCGCCGCCGACCGCAATGATTTCGCCGTTCATCTGCACACGGATTCCATCAACGAATACGGCTTCTGCGAGGACACGATGGCGGCGGTCGATGGCCGCACCATCCACATGTATCACGTCGAGGGCGCCGGCGGCGGCCATGCGCCTGATCTGCTCAAGGTCGTGTCCTGGCCCAACGTCATTCCATCCTCGACCAACCCGACCAATCCCTACACCTCCTATGGCATGGAGGAGGGGGTGCCGATGACGATGATCTGTCATCAGCTCAACTACAATGCGCCGGAGGACGTCATGTTTGGCGAGGCGCGGGTGCGCGCGCAGTCGATGGCGGCGGAGGATTTCCTGCACGACATGGGCGCGATCTCGATCTTCGGGACGGACACGCAAGGCATGGGCCGGCTCGCCGAGAACGTCGCCAAATGCTGGCAGCTCGCCAGCGTGATGAAGGACCGCATCGGGCGGCTGCCCGAGGAGGCGACCGCGCGTGCCGACAATGAGCGCATCAAGCGCTACATCGCCAAGCTCACGATCAATCCGGCCATTGCCGTCGGCATCGACCATGTCGTCGGCTCGATCGAGGTCGGCAAGATGGCGGATCTCGTACTATGGCCGCGCGCCTCGTTCGGGCTGAAGCCCTATATGGTGATCAAGAACGGCTTTCCGGTGTGGGCCGCGATGGGCGACGGCAATGGCAGCCTCGGGCTGTCGGAGCCGATGATCCAGAAGCGGATGTGGGGCGCGCTCGGTGCGGCGCCCCAGCGGCTCGGCGTCAACTTCATGTCGAAGCTCGCGGTCGAGGCGGGCATCCGCGACAAGCTCGGGCTTGGACGCGAGACCATGCAGATCAGGAACGTGCGCCGGTTGCGCAAGATCGACATGGTCAGAAACGCGGCGATGCCGCAGGTCGAAGTCGATCCGCAGACCTTCGAGGTTCGCGCCGACGGCAAGCTCTTGATGTGTCCGCCGGCTACGACCGTGCCGCTCGCAAGGAGGTTCATGCTGCGATGAGCCGTCTCGCTCTTACCCGCATCGACCAGCCGATGACCGCCGCGCGCGTCGGCATCGGCGGTCCCGTCGGCTCCGGCAAGACCGCGCTGGTCGAGCGCCTGATCCCGGCGCTGCAGGCGCGCGGCATCGACATCGCCGTCATCACCAACGATCTCGTCACGGCCGAGGATGCCGAGCGCGTCCGCCGCTCCGGCCTGATCGATCCGGCGCGCGTCTCTGCGGTCGAGGCGGGCGCCTGTCCGCACACCGTGATCCGCGAGGACCCGACGCTCAACATCGAGGCCGCCGACGAATTGGAGCGGCGCTTTCCCGGCGTCGAACTGATCCTCTTGGAGAGCGGCGGCGACAATCTCGCCTCGACCTTCTCGCGCGACCTCACCGATTTCTGGATGTTCGTGATCGACGTCGCTGGCGGCGACGACATCCCGCGCAAGCGCGGCCCCGGCGTCATCCGCGCCGATCTGCTCGTCATCAACAAGGTCGATCTCGCCCCGCATGTCGGCGTCGATCTCGCCCGCATGCAGCGCGAGGCGACTGACGTGCGCGGCGGACGGCCGGTGCTGCTGACGAACTGCCGGCGTGGCGAGGGCATTGATGCGATCGTCGACCTGCTGGAGCGCGAGGTGCTGTTCCGCACGTGAGCGCATCAGTCCCAGAGCCGCCGCGGCTCGACCTGAGCTTTGTCCGCTGCGGCGGCCGCACCGTGATCGACCGCCGGCTGTTCGCCTGGCCGTTCGTGCTGACGCGTAGCTTTCACACCGATGCCGCGCGACCGGATCTGCTCAGCGTCATTCTGCAGACCGGCAGCGGTGCGGTGCACGGCGAGGACCGGCTGACGCAACGCTTCACGCTCGGGGAAGGCGCCTCCGTCCGTGTCGCCACGCAGGGCGCGACATCGGTGCACCGCGCCGAGCCGGGGACGCGGGCCGTCGAGCATGTCGTGCTGCGCGTCGCGGCCGGCGCCTCGCTCGACTATCGCCCGGAGCCGCGCATCCTGTTTCCCGACGCGGCGCTATGTCAGGTGCTCGACCTGGACTGTGCCGCCGATGCCTCGGCGCTGCTGACCGATGCCTTCACGATGCACGATCCGGACGGGCAGGGCCGCCTGTTCCGCGAGCTCGACTCGACGCTGATCGTGCGCCGGCCGGGCGCCGAACCTGTCCTGATCGACCGCATGCATCTGCGCCATCCCGAAATCGCGGTGTTCAAGGGTCACCGTGCCTTCGGCTCGGCCCTGCTGATGCTGCCGCGCGCGGATCCCGCCGCCGCGCGTCAGCGTCTCGCCGACGCGCTGATGCCGATCGGCGGGCTCTATGCGGCTGCAAGCCTGCTGCCTGGCGGCGCCGGCCTCGGCGTCCGCCTGGCGGCGGGCGAGATGCGCCAGCTCCGCGCCGGCTTCGACGCGGTCGCAGCGGTGCATCGCCAGATCGAGCTTGGCGCGATAGAAGGCCCGGCTCAGGCTCCGAGCGCCGCCGCCACGGCACGGCCGACCGCGGCGTGAGCGGCGTTGCGCTTGTCGTCGCCGGCCTTGGTCTCCGTGAGATAGCTCGTCACGATCACAGCCGCGCGCCCCGCAGGCCAGATCACGGCGACGTCATTGCTGCTGCCGCGCTCGCCCGTTCCGGTCTTGTCGCCGACGCGCCATGCGGCGGGGAGGCCGGCGCGCAGCCTGGCGGCGCCGGTCTTGCAGCCGATCAGCCAGCCGTTCAGGACGTCGCGCGAGGCCGCCGACAGCGTGTTGTCGGTCGTCAGCTTCGCCAGGGTCTGCGCCATCGCCGCCGGCGTGGTCGTGTCCCTGACATCGCCCGGCGCGCTCTCATTGAGCTCCGGCTCGATGCGGTCGAGCCGGGTGATGCCGTCACCGAAGCCGCGGATCGCGCGGGTCAGGCCGGCGGGACCGCCCAGCGTCGCCAGCAGCAGGTTCGCCGCCGTATTGTCGCTCAGCGTCACGGCCGCCTCGCACAGTTCGCCGACCGACAGGCCGGAGGTCCCGACATAGGATTTGGTCACCGGCGCGTAGGACAGGATGTCTGCTTGCGTGATCGGAATGCGCCGTGCCAACTGCTCGGCGCCGGCATCGACCTTGCCGAGAATCGCGGCCGCCAGCAGCGCCTTGAAGGTGCTGCACATCGGGAACCGCTCGTCGAGCCGATGGCCGCTCAGCGCTCCGCTCGCAGTGTCGAGCAGCGCCACGCCGAGGCGCCCGCCGCTGTCGACCTCGATGCCGGCGATCGTCTCTTGAAAGTCGGCTGCGAGCGCCGGCTTCACCAGCAGAGGCACGAGCGCGAGGGGAAACAATTGCCGCCGTGTGTAACGCGTCACAGGAAGCGTCCTTGAACTCTACGCCGTCTCGAGATCGAAATCGGCCCACACCGGCACGTGATCCGACGGCTTCTCCCAGGCCCTGACATAGCTGTCGATGCCGACCTCGACCAGCCGGTCGCTCGCCTGCGGGGACAACAACAGGTGATCAATGCGAATGCCCATGTTCTTCTGCCAGGCGCCGGCCTGATAGTCCCAGAACGTGTATTGTCCGGGCGCATCGGTGACGGCACGCAACGCGTCCGTGAGCCCCAGGCCGAGCAGGGATTGGAAGCTCTCGCGCGTCGCGGGCCGGAACAGCGCGTCATCGACCCAGGCCTCGGGGTTGGAGACGTCCGCGGCGGCCGGGATCACGTTGAAGTCGCCTGCGAGGATCAGCGGCTCCTCGGTCTTCAGCCGTTCACGTGCATAGTCACGAAGCCTGGACATCCATTTGAGCTTGTAGGGATATTTATCGGTGTTCGCCGGGTTGCCATTGGGCAGATAGAGGCAGGCGATCCGCACCACGCCGGTCTTGAGGCTGACCACGCCTTCGAGGAACCGCGCATGCACGTCCTCATCGTCACCGGCAAGACCCGACTTGGTCTCGTCGAACGGCAGCTTCGACAGCAGCGCCACGCCATTGAATGTCTTCTGGCCGTGCGTCACCACGTTGTAGCCGAGCGCCTCGATCTCCAGCCTGGGGAATGCGTCGTCCGTGCACTTGATCTCCTGCAGGCAGACGATGTCCGGCGAGCACTCCTTGAGCCAGGTCACGAGATGCTCGATCCGTTGCCGGACCGAATTGACGTTCCAGGTGGCGATGCGCATGACCGGTTCCGCGGAGGCTCGAGAGGACGGCCCCGGTTAGATCAAGCGGCGAGGGCCCTGGTCAAGGTCCAAGGCCTCCGAACGGCCTCCGAAATCACAGGACGGCGGTGGCGGCCGACGGATGCCTCAGCCGATGACCGGAAGCGGCAGCCCGGCCGCATGCGCCTTGATCCATTTCTGCAGCTCGGCGACGTGCTCGCTTTCCTCTTCGGTGAACTCCTTCGCGAACGCCCTGATTTCGGGATCGTCGGTGGTCTCGAGAATGGTCTTGTAATAGTCGTAGCTCGCGGTCTCCGCCTGCAGCGCAATCTCGAGCGCCTCCTCGCGGCCGACGAACGGATCGGCGGCCCAGATCGCGGCCGTCTCCGGGCTCTCCGGCCCCGGCCACTGGAATTCATCGTGCTTGAGATCCGGCAGGTCGCGGAAGCCGCCGCGCTCCCTGGCGGACGCCAGATGCAGCCGCGAATAGTCGGCGAGCTGCCGGAACAGCCGGGCCACCTCGCGGTTGCTGCAATTCTCCATCGCATCGGCCAGATGGTCGAAGCGATCGGCGGCCTCGCGCTCCAGACGGATCGCGTGGACCAGGAATTCCTCAACGGTCAACATCGGTGCCTCCCTTCGGGTTCTGTTGGGTCGACAGGGGCGCAGCGAGCGGTGCGCCCCTGTCGACGACGCTCAATTGACCGGCTGCGGCACCGCCGTCTTCTGCAGCCATTCCTCGCGCGTGATCCAGGCCTCGAGCAGCCGGACGTGCTCGGCTTCCTCCTTCACGAACTCCTTGGCCATCGCGGCGATCTCCGGCACCTTGGTCTTGGCGGCGACCGAGACGTAGAACTCATAGCCGCGCTTCTCGCCTTCGAGCGCCGCCTTGAGCGCATCGAGCCGGGACATCGCGGCATCGCCGGCCCAGATCGACGTTCGCTCCGGCGTCTCGTGGTCGGGCCAGGCGTAGTCGGGCGGGATCACCTTGTTGAGATCGATGCTGGCCGCGCGCGACTTGGCTTCCGCCAGATGCAGGCGGGAGAACCCGGCGAGCTGGCGAAACAGCGTCGCGACCTCCGCATTGCCATGGTCGTCCATCTTGGCCGCGATGATGTCGAAATGTAGCGCCGCATCCTCCTCGACCTTGACGGCGTAGCCGAGGAATTCGTCGAGGCCTGAGATCTCGACGCCGCCCTTGTAGGCCTTCACCGCATGCGTGATGTGCGGGCCGGCCGGCGGCACGGTCTCGTCGCCCACGAACTTGACGAGCACGTCCTCGTTGCGGACGAAGCACTGGCAGGCGAGCCGGTAGTGCGGCGGCATGTCGTTGACCTCGGCGTTCTCGATCTCCGCCTTGGAGATCTTGCCGAGCTGCTTCAACAGCTCCTTCTCCTTCTCGGTCAACGCGATCGCGTATTTGGTCCGCGGATTGAAATGCGTGACCTCGACGAGGCACGAGCCGCATTCGCCGTCCTGGCAATCGAACGGGATCGGAATCTTGTGCGACTTCGCGACCGCGAGAATCGTCCCTCTGTCGCCGGCAATCGCGTAGACGGTGATGTCCCTCGGCAGCGAGGGTGAAGAGAAGGTGACATTGGCCATTTCGGCCTCCTGGGTTCCATGCATGCGTTCACCGCGCCCTGTCAGCAAGGCGCGTGCCACGCGTGTAGTTCGTTGTTTGCAAACTCGATTATCGGAAATCGACGGCGTTGCGCTCGTGTTGGGGTTGTGACAGCCCCTGCGCACTTGCCAACAAGCATCGCGTCGCGGCCGGTTTGATCTCGATCAAGCAGCTTGACCTGGATCAACGTCCGCCGGCGCGGGGGGGGCGGCGGCGCAGCGCGTCCGCGCGGACGATGCCGGATGCGCAGGGATGAGACCGTTCCGGACGTCCGGCGTTTCACTTGTGGAGCACCCGCTGCAACCGCTGCTGCAGCGTTTGACGGCGACATCGGCACGGCTGTACTATCGCAGCTCGATCGTCACGTGGCCGCGCTCCGGTCATTCTGGAGCCGCCACAACGGGGGGCATCGACCCCGGACCGATCGGCGGTTGAGCCTCACGACTGTGCCGGACCCGCAGTCTTCAATGTGACGATGTTTGGCTCACTAAGTCGTCCCGGCGAACCGCACCAGATTTTTTTTGGCGTGTAGCAACCGTCGCACCCGCTGGCGCGGAAGATGAGCGCGATGCCAATGATTGAGCCCTCTCCCCCTGCGGGAGAGGGCAAGTAGGACAGCGCGGCGGGCTCGGTTGGGTGAGGGGTATCTCTCCACGAGTGTCGTTCGTAGAGAGATACCCCTCACCCAACCGCGTTCGCGGATAGGCCGGAGCTGCCCTCTCCCGCAAGGGGAGAGGGCGCTGTATCGCACAAGACGCTGGCGGCGCGAGGGGAGCGGAGGGCGTGTCGGGCCGAGCCCTCCATGTTGCTCGATCATATCGTCCAGCCCTCTACCGGATAAGCCAGCGCGTCACGCGGCTGGATCTCAGCCCCCAGACCATTTCGAAACCGGCTGGCGTAGAACGCCAGCGGCAGGCCGTCGCGATGGCGGCACCAGCGGACTTCGCCGATGAACAGCGTGTGGTCGGCGATCTCCACCGCGCTGACGACCTCGCAGCCGAACTGCGCGATCGCCTGCGGCAGCAGGAAGAAGCCGTCGTGCTCGTCCAGGGACGGTGCGCCTTGCGCCAGCGGCGTACCGGCAAAATGTCGGCAGATCGCAACATCGTCGGCCGCGAGCACGTTGACCGCATAGCGGCCGGAGTCGGTCACCGCCTGCCAGGTCCGGCCGCGCTTGAGCGAGACCAGCACCGTCGGCGGCTGCATCGACACAGTCGTGAAGCTGTTGGCGGTCATGCCGACGGCTGCGCCATCGGCCGACCTGCTGGTCACCACGGTGACGCCGGTGGAGAACCGCGACGCTGCCGCGCGAAAACCGGCCGGGTCCGGATGATGGCTCATGAGCTGCTCCGTCGCGATCTCACGCCGCAAGCCTGGTCCGCTCGTCGATCCAGGCGTGAATGCGCCGGTCGCTCGCCAGCCGGTCCCATTGCCGCTCCGGATAGTTGAAATTGTCGGTGAACTCGTCGCAGAGCGCCCGGTTCTGCGCCATCGTGACAATCAGCCGGCCCATCGCCTCCGACGGCGGCTGCAGCATCAGATTGGTCCAGCGCGCCGCGGCGAGCACGCGGTTCTCGCGCGCGCGATCGACCGTCTCGACGAAGCGGTCGTCGAACGCCACGGCGTCGGTGATCGCCTTGCCGAGCTCGAACGCGGCATAGGAGGCCATGTTGGCGCCCTGGCCCATCATCGGATCGACCACCGAGTGCACGTCGCCGAGCGCGATGGCGATCCTGCCATCGTCGAAGCTCACCGATGAGCGCCGCACCGTCGGCACCACGGCGCCCTGCAGCAGGTCGAGCGGCTGCACCAGGTCGAAGCGGGTCGTGTCGATGCAGTCGTAGGTGTGCGGGTGATGCTTTTCGAGCTTGTCGAGCAGCGTCTGCCGGAAGGCCCGGGGATCGGAATCGTAGTTGAGCGACACCAGCTCGGCCATGTCGCCGCCGGGAATGTTCTCCATCAGCAGCGCCGTCTTCATGCCGCCGAAGGTCAGGGTCGGGATCACGATCATCTCGCCATGCCCCGGCGAGACTGACAGCGTGACGCCGCGCGGATCGGAGCCCTCTGGGCTGCCGTGATCGACGCCGTCATAGAGCCCGACGCAGAGCAGGCGCTGCGGCTGGTTGTAGGGCGACAGCTCCGGCCGGTGATTGAACATGCGCCCGAGCGCGCCCTTGCCGGTCGACACCACCAGCAGGTCGAAGCGCGCGACCAGCGCCGGGATGTCGTCGTCCTGGATGCTGGCATATTCGATCGCGCCACCGCGATCCTCAAAGTCCTTCATCAGCGCCGGCAGATAGATCCGGTAGTCGACGGCGCGGCTCGGCTGCTTGAAGGCGCCGCGGAACAGCAGGGGGCTGCCCGGAAAATTGAAGAAATGATCATGGTGATGATAGACGACATCCGGATCGTCCCAATGGTTCACGCCGAGCTCGGTCTCGCGCGCCACCGTGATGCCGTGATGCGCCACCGTGTTCATCAGCCGCGTAGCAGCATACTGCTCGGGCGCACGGTCGGTCAGGACGGTGGCCTGGATGCCGTGCTGCTGCAGATAGAGCGCCAGATGCAGCCCGCCGATGCCGGCGCCGACGATGCCAATCGACTTCTCCATGGGTCTCCCTCCCGTTGTTTTTTTGCAGGCTAGACCAGTCCTCCAGATCACGTATACGGAATGACGAGAATAAAACTCATTCCGGGGAGGAATGGATGGACCGGATCGACGCGCTGCAGACCTTCATCCGGGTCATGGAGGCCGGCAGCTTCACCCAGGCCGCCGCCGACCTCGGCCTCGGACAGCCGGCGATCACCAAGCGCATCGCGCTGCTGGAGGAGCAGTTCGGCTGCCGGCTGTTCGTGCGCACCACGCGCAAGCTGCGTCCGACCGCGGAGGCCGATCGGGTCCTCAAGCTCGCCAAGGACATCGTCACGCTGTTCGAGAGCGCGGGCGTGCCGTCGCCGCGCCGTATCGGCGCGCCCTCGGGCACCTTGCGCATGACGGTGCCGACCTCGTTCGGCCGGCATTTCTTCAGCGCCATCTTCGCCGAATACGGCCGCCGCTATCCCGAGGTGCGCCTCGACATCCGCTTTACCGAGCAGTTCGTCGATCTCGTCGAGACCGGCACCGAGCTCGCCATCCGCATCGGCGTGCTCAGCTCGAGCTCGCTGGTGGCGCGGCGCGTCGGCACCGTGAAGCGGCTGCTGGTCGCGGCACCTGCGCTGCTGACGCGACATCATCAGCCGCGGCTGCCCAACGATCTGCGCCAGCTGCCTTGCGTGACCTATTCGCGGCTGTCGCCGAAGAACGAATGGAGCTTCGAGTCCGAAACCGGCCGCCACGTCGTCGGCATCACGCCGTCGCTCACTTGCGACGACGCCGACATCATGACCCTGGCCGCGCTCGAAGGCCTCGGCGCCGCCGTGCTGCCCGACTGGTGCGCCGTGCAACACATCGCATCCGGCAGACTGATCCATCTGCTGCCCGACTACGACGTCCCATCGCTGCCGCTGCACGTCGTCTATCCCGACCCGCAATGGATGTCGCACCGGGCGCGCCTGTTCCGCGACCTGATCATCGAGCGCGCCGATGTGTTCGCGATCGGCGCATGATCAGTAGGGTGGGCAAAGGCGCGCAGCGACGCGACAGCGTCGCGAGCACTGTGCCCACCGCGACCGGGCGTGACAGAAGACGGTGGGCACGCGATCGCCAGCGGCGCTCGCTTTGCCCACCCTACGGACTCACGACGGCGACGTTCGATCAAACTCTCGTTAACGTTGCGCGCGAACATCATCGGTACGCCGATTGACGCGCCGGCCCGTTGCCCGACAATCTCCGCGCGATTGCGAAACGATGATATCGCAGGGGCAGGGGATCGATGGACACAACTGCAAAGGCAGGCATTCCTCTGTGGTTCAAGCTGGCCTATAGCGCGTTCTGCGCGGTGCTGGTGCCGACCTATCTGATGGCCTACGGCCCGACCAATTTCCTGTATTTCTGCGATGTCGCGCTGCTGACCACGCTGGCCGCGGTCTGGTTGGAGAGCCCGCTGCTGGCATCGGCGCCGGCCGTGGGCATTTTGCTGCCGCAGGCGCTGTGGGTGGTCGACTTTCTCGGCACCGCCGCGGGCGTGCCGCTGACCGGCATGACCGCCTACATGTTCGATGCCGAGCTGCCGCTGTTCACGCGCGGCCTGTCATTCTTTCACTTCTGGCTGCCGTTCGTGCTGGCCTGGCTGGTGTGGCGGCTCGGCTATGATCGTCGTGCCTTCGCGCTGTGGACGGTCGCCGCCTGGGCACTGCTGTCGGTGTGCTACTTCCTGATGCCCGCGCCGCCGGCCGCCGGCAATCTTCCCGTCAATATCAACTACGTCTATGGACTGAGCGATGCGGCGGCGCAGAGTTTCATGCCGGGCCCGGCGTGGTTCGCGCTGCTGCTGATCGGCTTGCCGCTCGTGATCTTCTATCCGACGCATCGGCTTCTGCTGCGCTATGCGGGGACGGCCCGGAGCCTCTCCCGGTCTTCATCTTCGCTGGTTCTTAGGGTGCGATCGTAGCAACCATTAAATTCATAATATGCGGTGCTCATGAATGTGCCCTCTCCCCTTGCGGGAGAGGGCAAGAAGGACCGAGCGGCAAATTCGGTCGGGTGAGGGGTATGTCTCCGCGCGCGTCGTCTGCGGAGAGATACCCCTCACCCAACCGCATGCGTGGATGGGCCGGCGATGCCCTCTCCCGCAAGGGGAGAGGGCGCTGTATCGCGCAACGTAGCGCTCTCACGACAGACGGTGGGCACGCGATCGCCTGCGGCGCTCGCTTTGCCCACCCTACATTCTTGCCGTCATTGCGAGCGAAGCAGTCCAGAGTCCCCGGGGGTGCCCTGGACTGCTTCGCTTCGCTCGCAATGACGAAGATGATAGAGCTTTCTCCGAGCTGATTCAGATATGAATGAAGGGCGTAGGAGAGGTCCAATGCGGCTTGCGGTGATTTCCGACGTGCATGGCAACCTTCCGGCGCTGGAGGCCGTGCTGGCTGACATCGAGACCCGCAGTGTGGACGCCACGATCAATCTCGGCGACTGCGTCAGCAGCCCGCTGTGGCCGGTCGAAACATTCGACCTGCTGCAGTCGCTGGCGCTGCCGACCGTGCGTGGCAATCACGACCGCTGGATCGAGGAATGGCCGGAGGAGAAGCTGTCGCCGGCCGGCCGCTTCGCCCGCGCGGCGCTGACTGCCGAGCAGCGACGGCAATTGCATGCCTTGCCCGCGCGAGTCGCGCTGGAGCAGGGCATCCTCGCCGTGCACGGCACGCCCGATGACGACAGCAGCCTCCTGCTCGAAGAGATGCTCGACGACGGGCGTTATGTGCCGGCGCGCCGCGAGGTGCTGGCCTCGCGTCTTGTCAATCTCGGCGGCGCCACGCTGGTGCTGTGCGGCCACAGCCATCGCCAGGCGGTGGTGCAGGTGCCGCGCGGACCGCTGGTCGTCAATCCCGGCAGCGTCGGCTGTCCGGTGTTCGGCGACATTCCGATCGCGGCCCAGCTCGAATATCGCTCGCCGCACGCGCGCTACGCGGTGCTGACGGAGCGGCGGGGACATTGGCAGGCCGAGCTGTTCGCGCTGACCTATGACTGGGATCGCGCCGCGGCGCGCGCCGCCGAGAACGGTTTTCCGCATTGGGCCAGCGCCTACGCGTCCGGCGCCGTGCTCTGACCCTCAATCGCTCCTCGCCGCGCCGGTCACCACGGCGCGAACGGCGCAGGCGATCAGGTCCGGCAGATGGACGTCGGGCTTGCCCCGGCTGCGACCAGCCAGCCACGCCCTGCAGAACATCTGGGCCGGCCCGATGATCTGGCTGATCAGGACCTCGGGGGAGTGTGCGGCGAGCGCGCCGCGCGCTAGGTTCGGCTCGTACCAGCGGGCCAGGCCGGCGCGGAACCGCTCGTTGCTGGATGTTTGATCGTCGCGGATCGCCGCCGTGTGGGCGCTCGGTGCGTGAACGAACATGAAGCGGGCCTGCGCGCGGTGGTCGAGGACCCAGCGCATATGCGCCGTCACCAGCGCCGCGACGCCGTCGCGCGCTGTGGGATGTCCCGCAACCGCGCCGACCAGCGCGTCATGATAGGCGTCGAGCGCCGACAGGAACACGGCGCCGGCAACCGCGTCCTTCGACGGAAAGGCATGGAAGAAGCTGCCATTGGAGACGCCGGCGCGATCGCAGATGGCCGCGACGGTGGCCGCCTCGTATCCGCTCTGGTCGAACTCCGCCAGCGCCGCATCGATGATGCGCGCCCGGCTGGTCTTTCGCGTCATCCGCGTCCGTCTCCTCTGTGGTCAGCGCGCGCCTGCGGTTTGACAACATAGCCCGCCCGCCCGTAGAGTAAAACTCTAGAGTAAAGCTCTAATTTGCCTTGGGAGACGTGCCGATGTCGCGGATCATCGATGCCTGGATGCAGCATCCAACCCCTCGCCACGCGGCCGATCCGATGTTTGCCTCGCTCCGGCGCTGGACGGCCGGGACGCCGCGCCCGGAGGTCATCACGGAGGACATGACGCTCGCCGCGATGGACGAGGGCGGGGTGGCCGTGAGCCTCGCATCGGCGTGGTGCGCGCCGCATGGCTGGATGATCTCCAACGACGAGGTCGCAGCGGTGGCCACGAGCTATCCCGGCCGCTTCGTGGGCGTCGCCAGCGCCGATCTCGCCCGTCCGATGGACGCGGTGCGCGAGCTCAGACGCGCGGTCCGCGAGCTCGGCTTCAAGGGCCTGCGGGTGCTGCCGTGGCTATGGGGCGTGCCGCCGACCGACCGGCGGTTCTATCCGCTGTTCGCCGAATGCATCGAGCTGGGCGTGCCGTTCTGCACGCAGGTCGGCCACACCGGGCCGTTGCGGCCGTCGGAAACCGGGCGGCCAATTCCCTATATCGACGAGGTGGCGCTGGACTTCCCCGAACTGGTCATCGTCGCCGGGCACATCGGCTATCCCTGGACGCAGGAGATGATCGCGGTCGCGACCAAGCACGAGAACGTCTACATCGACACGTCCGCCTACACGGTGAAGCGCTATCCGCCGGAGATCGTGCAGTACATCAGGACAAACGGGCGGCGGAAGGTCCTGTTCGGCACGAACTATCCGATGATCACGCCGGCCAAGGCGCTCGAAGGGCTCGACGCGCTCGGGCTCGATGCCGAGGCGCGCGAGCTGTTTCTCGGCGGCAATGCCGCGCGCGTCTTCAAGCTCTGATCGGCTGCCGCTGGTAGGTCAGGGAAGGTCGAGCCGCCGAACCAGGTCACGCCCTCCGCGCGCCGCTTGTCAGTAAAGTCCGCCAGTGCCCTGCATCACGGCGCCGGAGTCCGGTGCACTGCTGGGAAGACCCGGAAACCGGTTCGGATCCGACTCGCCCAGCGCCGAATAGCCGTCCGGCGGCGCTGTGCCGGGCTTGAACGGCTCAAGGATCACGCCGGCCGTCTGTCCGGCGGCGGCGCGCATGCCGGTCTTGGCGTCGACGCGGACGAGCTTGATGCCGGCCGGCATCTTGAACGGCGTCGCCGGCTTGTCGGCGAGCGCGAGCTTCAGGAAGTCGCGCGCGACCGGCGCCGCGATGCGCGCCGCCTGCGCCGTCCGTCCGAGACTGCGCGGCTTGTCGTAGCCGATGTAGAGGCCGACGACGAGATCCGGCGAGAACCCGACGAACCACACATCCTTGGCCTCGTTGGTGGTGCCGGTCTTGCCGGCGATCGGCTTGCCGACATCCTTGAGCGCGACCGCGGTGCCGCCCTGCACGACGCCTTCCATCAGCTCGGTGATCTGGTAGGCGGTCAGGCTGTCCAGCACCTGCTCGCGGTGATCCACCAGTTGCGGCTCGGGCTGGTTGTGCCAGCCTTCAGGCGCCTCGCACCCGCGACATTCGCGGCTGTCATGGCGGAAAATGGTGTGGCCGTAGCGATCCTGGATGCGATCGATCAGGGTCGGCTTCACGCGACGGCCGCCGTTGGCGATCATCGCATAGGCCGTCACCATTCGCATCACCGTGGTCTCGCCGGTGCCGAGCGAGTAGGACAGATAGTTCGGTACGTCGTCGTAGATCCCGAAGCGCTTCGCATATTCCGAGATCAGGGGCATGCCGACATCCTGCGCCAGCCGGACCGTGACCGTGTTCAGCGACAGTCGCAGCGCATTGCGCAGCGTCGTCGGCCCGAGATATTTGCCGCTGGTGAAATCCTCGGGACGCCAGACCTCGCTGCCCTGTCCCTGCTCGATCTCGAGCGGTGCGTCGACGATCATGCTCGACGGCGTATAGCCGTTGTCGAGCGCAGCCGAATAGACGATCGGCTTGAAGGTCGAGCCGGGCTGGCGGTAGGCCTGCGAGGCGCGGTTGAACTGGCTCTGGTCATAGGAGAAGCCGCCGACCATCGCGACCACCCGGCCGGTGTTGGGCTCCATCGCGACCATCGCGCCGGACACTTCGGGCAATTGCTCCAGCCGGTATTGGCCGTCGACCGCCTTGCCCTCCTTGAAGAGCGGATCGACATAGATCACGTCGCCGGGCTGCAACACCTGCGACACCGCGGTGGGGGTCTTGCCGCGCGCCGGGCCGGCGACGGCTCTGGCCCATCTGACACCATCGAGAGAAATCAGCCCGGTCTGACGCTCCTTGCTGACCGCGCCGAATTCGCGGGCCGGCTGGAAGCCGATGCGCGCCGCCTGGTCCGAGGTCTCCAGCACGACGGCCATGCGCCACGGTGAGATGTCGGTCAGCGATTTCACCTCGGCGAGTTTGGGCCCCCAGTCTCCGGACATGTCGAGCTTGCTGACCGGCCCGCGATAGCCTTGCTCCTGGTCGTAACGGACCAGCCCGGCGGCCAGCGTCTTGCGCGCCATCACCTGGATCTTTGGGGCGAGCGTCGTGTGCACGGACAGGCCGCCTTCGTACAGCTTCTTCTCGCCATAGCGCTCGAACAGGTCGCGCCGGGTCTCCTCGGCGAAGAACTCGCCGGCGAACGTGTGGGCGTTGGCGGCGTGACTGTTGAGCGTGATCGGCTCGCGGCGCGCCTTGTCGGCGTCGGTCCTGGTGATCAAGCCGTTTTCGAACAGACGGTCGACGACGTAGTTGCGGCGCTCGATCGCGCGGTCGCGATTCCGGATCGGGTGCAGGCTGCCCGGCATCTTGGGGAGCGCTGCCAAATAGGACGCCTCCGAGATGGTGAGCTCGTCGACGGACTTGTCGAAATAGGACAGCGCCGCCGCGGCGATGCCGTAGGAGCCGGAGCCGAGATAGATCTCGTTCAGATAGAGCTCGAGGATGCGGTCCTTGGAATAGGTGCGCTCGATGCGCAAGGCGAGCAGGGCCTCCTTGATCTTGCGTTTGAACGACACCTCGTTGGTCAGCAGGAAGTTCTTGGCGACCTGCTGGGTGATCGTCGATGCGCCCTGCGGCCGGCGATCCGAGCCGAGATGCTGCACATAGGTCACGGCCGCGCGCGCCATGCCGGAAAAATCCAGTCCGCCATGCTGGTAGAAGTTCTTGTCCTCGGCGGACAGGAACGCGTTGATCACCAGCTTCGGCACGGCCTGGATCGGCAGATAGAGCCGGCGCTCCCTCGCATATTCACCCAGCAGCGAACCATCCGCGGCGTGCACCCGGGTCATGACGGCGGGCTCGTAGTCCTGAAGCTGGGAATAATCGGGCAGGTCGTTCGAGAACTGCCAGATCAGTCCGGCCGCGCCGGCACCGGCAATCAGGAAAAGGACGGTACCAACGGCAAAAAAGAACCCCAAGAACCGCAGCAGACCACGCATGGTCGTGTACCCCTTCGACACGGCATCTCAAATATGCGGCGTTCCCAACAATCTCGGCGCCCAACCATCGTAGCGTCCGCACCCAGCTGAAATGTCGGGTCGGAATCCACGAGAGAAGTCGCGGGGCTTCGTAGCATAGGGAACCGCGCCCGGGTGTTCAAATACCATGTCATCAACGGCCAAACTGAGGCTCAAATCGAGCTGGATATCCGTTGTTGCGCGGCGGTCCATGGTGACCCCCCGGGCTGCTCCGGCAAACAGAATTATCGTGCGATCTCAAAGCCCAATGTCCTGTCCAGTCCCGTCACGAAAAATATTTGTCTTTCGTTTTTCCGGAATTCGTGTTTTCCTGTCTCCGTCCCGCCCCGGCACGAGGGGCGTATCGCGATCGTCACGGAACGCGGGGTGGGATGCGGTGGGCGTTTGGGGTCGCAGCATGGCTTGGCCGTGCGGACGAACGGCTCGAGGCGCACGTCGAAAACGTATGGTCCTGGCATCTCGACGCTGATGCTACGCCGGTGGTGACGATGATCCGCCGGTCACGGGGGCAAGACAGCCCGATCCCCGGGGAGAGTACGCATAAGACGTAAAGCCATCGCGCAGGGAATGCCGGTTGACCGGCTGGACCTGTGGTGACTGCCGCCTGCTTTTTTGCTGCAGGCGGGCCATGGGTTGCGGCCAGCACCCGGCATTCCCTGCGCCCTCGACTGAACGGGGGGTCACGTCGACGATCATGACTCGGGCCAATCATGCCGCGAGAACGACGATCTGCATGTGACGATCAGCATTCCCAGACTGTCGGTTGCGCGCCGATTGCAGGGTGCCGGATGTCTGGCCCACGAGGCGGGTTTGCGCCGCGAAGTCCGGGTTCCGTAATTCTACGGGCGAGACAATTAACGCGGCTGAAGCAGCCGATCAGGCATGGCAGGGGATCACAAGGAAGGTTCTGCGCCCTCATGAATTGGCCTGGCGATCCCTCGAGCTCGAAGCGAACGGCCGGCGGCAGTCCGCTGGGGGCCTTCTTCCTTTGGATCGGCGGCTTCGGCGCCATCGAAGGTCTCGACGACGAAGCTCTGACGGAGCGCGACCGCCGCCGCATCCGGGCACGGCAGATCGATGCCGTCGCGCGCCTCGTCCCGGTGACCATCGGCATCAACTTCGCGAACGCGGCCATCATTCTCGGCGTGTTCTGGAACACCGTTTCCAATCTCTTTCTGGCCACGTGGGGCACGGCGATCGCCGTGGCCGGCGGCCTGGCGCTGCGCGGCTGGTGGCGCGCGCGGCAATCGCGTCCGCAGGAGGCGTCCGAACGCGCCACGCGTCGAATGACGCTGCAGGCGTTTTTTCTGGCCTGCATCTGGGGATCGCTGCCGCTGATCGTGATGCCGCAGGTCGATCCGCATCTGCAGATCATCGTCGGCTCGCTGATGACCGGAATGATCTCCGGCGGCGCGTTCGCGATGTCGAGCGTGCCGCGGGCAGGCCTCGCCTATACTTGGACCTTGATGCTCTGCTCGGTCGGCTCGCTGTTTCTCTGCGGCGCTCCGACCTATCTGGTCCTCGTCGTCTTTCTGCTGCTGTACACGTCGTTCATGGTGCGCCACCTCGTGTCGCACGGCAACGTGTTCCTGGAGAACCTGAAGGCGCAGATCCGTCACGAGCGGCAGAACGAGACGATCTCGCTGCTGCTGAAGGAGTTTCAGGAGAACGCCTCGAGCTGGCTGTGGCAGACCGACGCCGAGGGCCGCCTGATCGACGCGCCGCAGCGCTTTGCCGACGTGGCCCAGTTGCCGCTCGACCAGCTCAAGGGCGAGCGGCTGATCGACACGCTGAAATATCTCTGCCCGACGGATACGGCGACGCTCAAATCATTGGCCGACCGCATGGCGCAGCGGCTGTCGATTCCGGAGAGCCTGATCCATGTGGTGGTTGCCGGAGGCGAGCGCCGGCGCTGGGCGCTGACCGCGCGGCCGGCGCGCGACTATGACGGCAAGTTCGCCGGCTATCGCGGCTTCGGGCGCGACGTCACCGAGCGCTGGCGCGCCGAGCAGGCGGAAGCCGAGAGCCGGGCGAAGTCCGACTTCCTGGCGATGATGAGCCACGAGATCCGCACCCCGATGAACGGCGTGCTCGGTCTTGCCTCGACCCTGCTGGAGACCAAGCTCGACGACGACCAGCGTCACGCCGTGATGACGATCCGCGAGTCCGGCGACAATCTGCAGCGCATCCTCAACGACATCCTCGATCTGTCGAAGCTCAACGCCGGCAAGCTGGAGTTCGAGACGGTCGACTTCTCGCCGGCGGCGCTGGTCGAGGCCGTCACCGCCATCATCGGCGTCAACGCGAAATCGAAGAGCCTGCTGGTCAATGCGGACATCGACACGAAGCTGCCGCCGTCGCTCAAGGGCGACGTCGCACGCATCCGCCAGGTGCTGATCAACCTCGCCTCCAACGCGGTGAAGTTCACCGAGCAGGGCGGCGTCACTATCGCAGTCGCCTGCCGGACGCGCGATGATCACAAGGCGACGATCGAGTGGCGCGTCTCCGACACCGGCATCGGCATTCCCACCGACCGCGTCGGCAAGCTGTTCACCGATTTCGCCCAGGCCGATGCCTCGATCAACCGCCGCTTCGGCGGCACCGGGCTGGGGCTCGCGATCTCCCGGCGCATCATCGAACAGATGGGCGGGACGATCGCGGTATCCTCGGTGCAGGGCGAAGGCTCGACCTTCCGTTTCAGCCTGACGCTGCCGTGGAGCGACAAGCAGGTCTCGGATCAGCGCGGCGACCGGGTCGGCGCCGGCGATCTCAAGGCGCGGATCGCGGCGCTCGGCCGTCCGCTGCGCGTGCTGATCGCCGAGGACGATGCCACCAACCGCATGGTGGTATCGAAGATGCTGCAGGAGTTCGCGGTCGACAAATGCATCGTGCCGGACGGCCTGCAGGCGGTGAAGGCTGCCTCCGAGCAGGAGTTCGATCTGGTGCTGATGGACGTCCGCATGCCCGAGATGGACGGCATCACGGCGACGCGGACGATCCGGGCCAAAGGCGGCCGGCTCGCCGAGCTGCCGATCATCGCGCTGACCGCCAACGCCTTCCCCGACGACATCAAGCAATGCCGCGAGGCTGGCATGACCGACTTCCTGGCCAAGCCGCTGCGCAAGCCGGCGATGGTGGCGGCGATGCTGAAGGCGATCGGGATGTCGGCGCCGAGCGTCGAGGCGCCGGAGCTTGCGCCTTCGGACAGCCCGGTCGTGACGGCGGAGGCCTGAGGCGCGGGGAGGCTAGACCGAGAAGCTGGTGCCGCAGCCGCACGAGGCGGTGGCATTGGGATTGTTGATCCGGAACGAGGCGCCCATCAGGTCGTCGACGAAGTCGACTTCGGAGCCGGCCAGGAACGGCACCGACGCCGGATCGACCAGCACCACGGCGCGGTCGCGCGCGATGACGAGATCGTCGTCGGTCTTGGCGCGGTCGATGTCGAACTTGTACTGGAAGCCGGAGCAGCCGCCGCCTTCCACCGAGATGCGCAGCATCGCGCCTGCGGTCTCCTTGCCGAGGATCTCTCCGATGCGGCGGGCGGCGCGCTCGCTGATGGTGACGGGGGTGGTCAGGGCATCGGTCGTCATGGCATCAGTCGTCATGGCATCAGTCATGGCAAGTGGTCTCCGGAAGCGCGTCATGCCCTATTCATTTGGTGCCGGGCACTCCCCATAGTTAAGTGGGCGCAGTCGAGGAATCAAACCGCAAAAGGAACAATCGCCCGTGTCGGTCGGAATGGCTGCCCCCCGTGCTCCCTATTCCTGCGATCCCGATCGCAGCCGGGGCCGCCTGTTCGCCGAGCCGCCGTCCCGCACCCGCAGCCCGTTTCGCCGGGATTGCGACCGGGTCATCCATTCCACCGCCTTCCGGCGGCTGAAGCACAAGACCCAGGTGTTCGTCTTCCACGAGGGCGACCATTACCGCACCCGTTTGACCCATTCCCTGGAGGTCGCCCAGATCGCCCGCGCCCTGGCCCGCCAGCTCGGCCTCGACGAGGATCTGACGGAGACGCTGGCGCTGGCACATGATCTCGGCCATCCGCCGTTCGGCCATGCCGGGGAGCGGGCGCTGAACCGCTGCATGGCCGACCATGGCGGCTTCGACCACAATGCCCAGACCTTGCGCATCGTCACTGCCTTCGAGCAGCGCTATCCCGATTTCGACGGCCTCAATTTGAGCTGGGAATCGCTCGAAGGCATCGTCAAGCACAACGGGCCGTTGCAGGGTGCCATCCCGCCGGGAATTGCCGAGTTCAACAGCCGGTTCGACCTGGAGCTGTGGAGCTACGCCTCGCTTGAGGCCCAGGTCGCCGCGCTCGCCGACGATATCGCCTATGACGCCCATGACATCGATGACGGCCTGCGCGCCGGCCTGTTCGCGGTCAACGACCTCAGGGAGATCCCGCTGCTCGCGGCCATGATCGCCGAGATCGACCGTCACTATCCTGCGCTCGACGACATCAGGCGCGGCGCCGAGCTGGTGCGCGAGCTGATCTCCTATCTGATCGCAGCCGTCGCCGCCGAGGCCCAGCGCCGAATCGACCGCGCCCAGCCGGTCTCGCCGCATGATGTGCGCCGCCACGCCGGTCCGCTGGTGGCGTTTCCGGCTGACGTCGCCGCGCATGAGGCCACCATCAAGGCGTTTCTCTGGCAGCGGATGTACCGGCATGAGCGGGTGATGCGGGTGATGCGCGACGCCGAGCGCATCGTGGCGGACCTGTTCGGGCGCTATCAGGAGGACGGCGCGACCTTGCCGGCCGGCTGGCTGGACGGTTGTGACGGCGAGGGCGACCGCGCCCGCCGCATCGGCCATTTCATTGCCGGAATGACGGACCGTTTCGCCTTAACTGAGCACCATCGTCTTTTTGACTCGACCCCGGATTTGCGTTAGGCGGCGGCATGGTTGAACAAGCGTCCACCCCCTATCTTTTTGCCGACATGCTGGCCCGCGTGCACGCCGTCTGCGCCGCGCTTGCCAAGGATGGCGGCTGGCCCGCGGGCATCGATTTTTCGCGCGTGGTGGTCGAGCCGCCGCGCGATCCGAGCCATGGCGACATGGCGACCAACGCCGCGATGGTGCTGGCCAAGGAGGCCAAGGCCAAGCCGCGTGACCTTGCCGATGTGATCGCCGAGCGCCTGCGGGCCGATGAACTCGTCGCCAAGGTCGACGTCGCGGGGCCCGGCTTCATCAATCTCACCTTGCAGCCGATCGTTTGGGCGCAGGCGTTGGGTACGATCCTGCGTGAGGGCGCCAACTACGGCCGGGTCGCGCCGCTGCCGGCTGCGCCGAAGGTCAACGTCGAATACGTCTCGGCCAATCCGACCGGGCCGATGCATGTCGGCCATTGCCGCGGCGCCGTGTTCGGCGACGCGCTCTCGAGCCTGTTGCAGTTCGCCGGCCGCGACGTCACCCGCGAGTACTACATCAACGATGCCGGCGCGCAGGTCGACGTGCTCGCACGCTCTGCTTTCCTCCGCTATCGCGAGGCGCTTGGCGAAGACATCGGTGCCATTCCCGACGGGCTCTATCCCGGCGACTATCTGAAGCCGGTCGGTCAGGCGCTCGCGGCCGAGCACGGCGACAAGCTGAAGGCGTTGCCTGAGGCCGCGTGGCTGCCGGTCGTGCGCGACAAGGCCATCGCGATGATGATGGCCGAGATCAAGGGCGATCTTGCCGCGCTCAACATCAGGCATGATGTCTTCTTCTCCGAGCGCTCGCTCATCAATCAGGGAAATAACAAGGTCGCGGAGACCATCGATTTCCTGCGCGAGCGCGGCGACGTCTATGAAGGCCGCTTGCCGCCGCCCAAGGGCGCGCCGCCCGAAGATTGGGAGGATCGCGAGCAGCTGCTGTTCCGCGCCACCGCCTATGGCGACGACGTTGATCGTCCGCTGATCAAGTCGGACGGCAGCTACACCTATTTCGCGTCCGATATCGCCAACCACCGGCACAAATTCGAGCGCGGCTTCGCTGACCTGATCGACGTGTTCGGCGCCGATCACGGCGGCTACATCAAGCGGATGCAGGCGGCGGTGAAGGCGGTCACAGCCGGGCAGGCGGTGCTCGACGTCAAGGTCGTGCAACTCGTCAAGCTGCTGCGCAACGGCGAGCCGGTGAAGATGTCGAAGCGCTCCGGCGACTTCGTCACCTTGCGGGAAGTTGTTGATGAAGTGGGGCGCGATGCGGTCCGTTTCATGATGCTCTACCGCAAGAACGACGCCGTGCTCGATTTCGACCTCGCCAAGGTCATCGAGCAGTCGCGCGACAATCCCGTGTTCTACGTCCAGTACGGCCACGCCAGGGGCCATTCGATCTTCCGGAATGCCCGCGAGGCGTTCCCGGACCTGCCGGAGGAGGAGGGGGCGCGGCTGGCGTTCCTGCGCGGGGCCAACCTCGAAAAACTGTCCGACTCGGCCGAACACGAGCTCTTGAAACGGTTGGCGTTGTACCCACGTACGGTTGAGAGCGCGGCCCTGGCGCATGAGCCGCACCGGATCGCCTTCTACCTCTATGAACTTGCAAGCGAATTTCACGCCCTCTGGACGCGGGGCCGGGATTTGCCCTATTTACGCTTCATTATCGATGATGATGCAGAATTGACCAAGGCACGTTTGGCCATGGTTCAGGGCGTCGTCTCGGTTCTGGCGTCGGGACTTGCCATCTTGGGCGTTAATGCTCCTGATGCAATGCGCTGATTGGGGGAAACACGCGACTTCAGTTGGGGGCCTCAATCTGGCAGGGTCCGCCTTAGGACGCATATGCGGCTCACCCGCAGGGACGCTTCATCACGATGGCTGATCGTTACCAGGACAGACCCTTTCCCGCTGATGGTTTTGGCCGCGGTGGAAACCAGCAGGCCGATGCCGATCCGCTCGCCGAACTTGCTCGTCTGATCGGGCAGAACGATCCTTTCGCTGCGTCGGGCCGAGGAACCCCTCAGCCTCAGCAGCGGCCCATGGCGCGGCCCGCGGCGCCGGCTCCCGAACAGCCCGCTGCCGCCATGCCTCCGCCCGGCCCGCCGACCTGGATGCAGCGTGCGCCCAACGCCCAGCAGCCGCCGGCTGAGAATCCCTTTGCCGACATGGGGCGGGAGCCGCAACAGTCGGCGCCGCCGTCGTTTCCTGGCGGCTATCAGGATCCGCGCGGCCAGCCGGGTTTCCCCGAGGCGGATTTCGCGCAGGCCGCCCCCCGGCAGCAGCCTGGCTACCCGAACCCCGAATTTGCCGATCAGCTGTCCAAGCTCGACTACAGCGTCGGCGACTCGCGGCACGGGTTCGCCGAGAACGATCGGGACTACAACCGCGGCAATGGCTTCGACGACAACGAGCAGGATTCGTCGCGCTATGACGACGCGCTGTTCGGCCAGATGGGATCGGGGCAGCAGGGCTTCCAGGGCGACAACGAGTTTCAGGACGGCCAGTACGGCTATCAGGACGGCTACGACGAGGGCGAGGAAGAAGAGCGGCCCAGGCGGCGCAGCGGCATGAGCACCGTGCTCGCCGTGTTGACGCTTGCGGTTCTCGGGACCGGCGGCGCCTACGGCTACAAGACCTACATCTCCTCCGGCCGCACCGGCGAGCCTCCGATCATCCGCGCCGACAACAGCCCGACCAAGATCATGGCGCAGCAGGATACGACGCCGAAGGTCCCGGACCGGCTGCTCGGCAATGACGGCGGTGAGAAGCTGGTGTCCCGCGAGGAGGCGCCGATGGATCTGAACGGGCGCGGCACCAACCCCCGCGTGGTGTTCCCACAGATGGGCCAGAATGGCGCTCCGCCGGCGACCGCGCCGAACGTGACGCCGTCGCAGATCGCCAACGCCAACGGCATCCTGCCCAACAGCGACCCGCGGCCGATCAAGACGCTGTCCGTCACGGGCGGCAACCAGGCCACTGCTGCTGATCCGCCGATGCCGACGACGCCTGCGACCAAGCCGGCGGGGACGCCCAAGGGCCGCAAATCGCCGGCGAATGCCAACGCCTCGGCTGCCGCCGAGAGCCCGATGCCGCTGACGCCGCAGGCTGCGCCGCCGGCGAATGCCCCGGCGCGCATCGCCACGGCCGTGGCGGTGACCGAGCAGACACAGACGGATCGCACCGGCGGCTATCTGGTCTCGATCTCGTCGCAGGCGAGCGAAGCCGAGGCGATGTCGTCCTACAAGGCCGTGCAGGACAAATACGGCGCCGTGCTCGGCAAATATGAGCCGATCATCAAGCGGATGGATCTCGGCGACAAGGGCGGTGTGAAGTACCGCGCCGCGGTCGGCCCCTTCGCCACGAAGGAAGAGGCCAACAAGATGTGCGGAACGTTGAAAACTGCTGGCGGACAGTGTTTCCCGTTTAGCAACAATTAAGGCTTGCTTGACCGACCCCGAAGTGGGGTCTATGCGGCCCGCATGACCATGCGGGCTTTCATTACCGGCATCTCCGGGCTGGACCTCACCGACGCCGAGCGCGCGTTCATCCGCGACGCCAGTCCGTGGGGTTTCATCCTGTTCAAACGCAACGTCCAGTCACCCGCCCAAGTGACTGCCCTCGTTGAAGAATTGCGCAATTGCGCGGGTCGCGCCGACGCCCCCGTGCTGATCGACCAGGAGGGTGGCCGGGTGCAGCGGCTGGGACCGCCGCACTGGCCGGCCTATCCCGCCGGCATCGTGTTCGACCGTCTCTACGACCTTGATTCGGCCTTGGGCCTCCGCGCCGCCTGGCTCAGCGCCCGCCTGATCGCCGATGATCTTCATCTGCTGGGGATCAATGTGGACTGCCTGCCGCTGGCCGACGTGCCGGTCGCCGGCGCCGATGCCGTGATCGGGGACCGGGCCTACGGCACCGCGCCGGCCAAGGTGGCGGCGATCGCCCGGGCAGTGACGGAGGGGCTGGAGCAGGGTGGCGTGCTGCCGGTGCTGAAGCACATCCCGGGGCACGGCCGCGCCACCGCCGACACCCATTTCCGGCTCCCGACCGTCGACACGCCGGAAGCCGAGCTCGACGCCACCGATTTCGCCGCGTTCCGGCCGCTGGCCGACCTGCCGATGGCGATGACTGCACATGTTGTGTTTAGCGCGATCGACGCCGCCCATCCGGCCACGACTTCTGCGACAATGATCCAGCGGGTGATTCGCGAAGGAATCGGGTTCCAGGGTTTGTTGATGAGTGATGACGTGTCCATGAACGCATTGGCGGGATCGATCGCCGCGCGCACGCGCGCGATCGTCGCGGCGGGCTGCGACATGGTTTTGCATTGCAATGGCAGACTGGACGAGATGCAAGCCGTCGCGGCCGAGACGCCGGTGCTTGCTGGACAGGCTTTGACCCGGGCCGATCGCGCGCTTGCGGCGCGCAAGGCACCCACGGGCTTCGATCGCAGCGCCGCGCGCGCCGAGCTCGACGCCCTGATCAACCGGCTGGGACCCGCGAGCGCATGACCGCAGAAATTCTGTCGTTTGAAACCGGCCGGCCCACCACGGAGCTGGCCGAGGCCGAACCCGCATTGGTGGTCGATGTCGAGGGCTATGAAGGCCCGCTCGACCTGCTGCTCGCGCTGGCGCGGCAGCAGAAGGTCGACCTCGCCAAGATCTCGATGCTGGCGCTGGCCGATCAGTATCTCCAATTCATCGAGGCCGCGCGAAAAATCCGGCTCGAGCTCGCCGCCGACTATCTGGTGATGGCGGCGTGGCTGGCGTTCCTGAAGTCGCGCCTGCTGCTGCCCGAGCCGCCGGCCGCCGAAGGGCCAAGTGCGGAGGAGATGGCCACGGCGCTCGCCAACCGGCTGCGCCGGCTGGAGGCGATCCGCGAGGCCGCCAATCGCCTGATGAACCGCCCGCAGTTCCAGCGCGACGTGTTCCCGCGCGGCAATCCGGAAGCGATCGCGGAAGTCCGCCGCCCGAAGTTCACCGCGACCTTGTTCGACCTGCTGTCGGCCTACGCCATCCAGCGGCAGTCGCGCGTCGTGACATCGGTTCATATGGCCAAGCGCACCGTCTGGTCGCTCGCCGAGGCGCGCGCGTCGCTCGAACGGCTGGTCGGTATGACCGAGGTGTCGGACGACTGGGGATGTCTCGACGACTACCTGCTGGATTACGTCGCCGAGCCTGCGCAAAAGGCCACCGTGTTCGCATCGAGCTTTGCGGCCGTGCTGGAGCTGGTCCGCGAGGGCAAGCTCGAGCTGAACCAGAAGCAGGCGTTCGCGCCGCTGTATTTTCGTAAGCGTCCACCGATCCAGCCCGGCGCGATGGCTGCGCCGGACTTGACGGTTGAGTAGCGAAGAAGGAGACCCTGCCATGGCAAGCTTGGCGGAACTGCGCATGGAAGAGCCCGACGAGATCGCGGCGAGCGAGCCCGAGGTGCGCCCCGAAGCGTTGCGCATCCTTGAGGCTCTCCTGTTTGCTTCGGCCGAGCCGTTGGAGCAGGCCGCACTCGCCAAGCGTATGCCTGAAGGTGTCGATATCAAGGCCGCGCTGGCGCAGCTGCAGGCGGAATATGCCCATCGCGGCGTCAACCTCGTGCGCGTTGCTAACAAGTGGACCTTCCGCACCGCCGGCGATCTCGCCTGGCTGATGACCCGCGAGAGCACCGAGACGCGCAAGCTGTCGCGCGCGGCCATCGAGGTGCTGGCGATCGTTGCCTACCATCAGCCGGTGACGCGGGCTGAGATCGAAGAGATCCGCGGCGTCGTGACGTCCAAGGGAACGCTGGACGTGCTGCTGGAGACGGGCTGGATCAAGCCGCGTGGGCGCCGCAAGACCCCGGGTCGGCCGCTGACCTTTGGTACGACGGATGCCTTCCTGACCCAGTTCAGCCTGGAGACCCTGGGCGATCTGCCCGGTCTGGAGGAGCTGAAGGGCACGGGCCTGCTGGATTCCCGCCTGCCCACCGGCTTTACGGTTCCGACGCCGTCCGACGATCCGACCTTGCGCGAGGACGAGGAGCCGCTGGACCCGGGTGATCTCGATCTGGCGCTCGCGCCGGCGGTCGAGGCCGAAGCCGGGGAGGCCGAGTCTGAAGACGAAGGCTCGGCAGAGGCCGAAACGGCTGAGCTGGAGGTCGGTGCCATCTCCGAAACGGCCGAGGCAGCAACAGCCGAGGTCGAGGCGGCCGTCGGGGACGACGAGGCAAGTGTGGAGGCCCTCCTTGGCGATCTGGAGCTGCCGCGCACGGACGCGGACAGCGAGACTGCCGAAGACGAGATCGTCGAGGTCAGCTTGGCGGTCGAGGCGTTCGCCGCCGAGCAGGACGATGAAGCTGCCGATGAGCCGGCCGACGAGGCCGTTGCGGAAACCGCTGAGCTTGCGGCGGAGGTCGACGTTCAGGCCGACGGTGAGGTTGCGGCCGATGACGCCGCGGCGGACGACGAGATCGACGGGACGCACGACGAGGGTGACCGTGATACCGACGAGGACGACTCGTCGCACCGCGAGGAATAGCGGCCGCCTGGCCGTTAACACTCGCGTTATTGCGTAGCTCCGGCCGTGATTTGGCGGAGCTTGAGTGCTTGTTTTTGGGGGCGGTGACGCCTACCTTCCGCCCAGATCGGGCTGTCCGCGTGCCGTTTCGGCTGGTGCCGTCTTCCGTTCGTGTTGCTGTTTCGCAACCGGATGCTAGAAGCGAAGTGTCGCGGGCAAGTCCATGGATATGGCGCGGTTTCGGCGGTAGCGTCGACGGGCAGTCGGGTGATGGCTGCGCCGGTGTTTGGAGGGTTGCAGGATGGGTTCGCTTAGCATTTGGCACTGGATCTTGGTGATCGCGGTCGTCCTGCTGTTGTTCGGGCGCGGCAAGATCTCCGATCTGATGGGAGACGTTGCGCAGGGCATCAAGGCCTTCAAGAAGGGCATGCAGGACGACGACAAGGCGCCGGAGAAGACCGAGCCGGTCAAGTCGATCGATCATGGCGCGACGCCTTCAGCCACCCGCACGGATGTCGGCAGCAAGGCCGTTTGATCTGCTGTTGATGAGGCGCGGGCGGCGCGCACTCCCGCACCAGAACGGGACCTGCTCGGACAGGCCCGGGCAGGGCGGGATCAGAGGCGTCGGCGCGGTGGCGGGTTTTTAGATGTTCGATATCGGGTGGAGTGAGCTGCTCGTCATTGGGGTCGTCGCGCTGGTCGCGATCGGTCCCAAGGAGCTTCCCGGCGTGCTGCGCACGATCGGGCAGTGGATGGGCAAGGCCCGCCGGATGGCCTCGGAGTTCCAGAGCCAGTTCCAGGAGGCGATGCGCGAGGCCGAGATGGCCGACCTCAAGAAGAGCTTCGATGAGGTGAAGGAAGCCGCCAGCGGTTTCTCTCCGGCCGGCATGATGTCCTCGCTGCAGCGTGATGTCGACAAGGCGCTGGACATCGAGGGGGTCAACAAGCCTGCCGAGACGGCCGTGCCCGCCGCTGATGCAGTCCCGTCCTCTGACACTGTCGTGTCCTCGCCCGAGACACCCGTGATCCCGACCACCCCCGAAGCTCCGCGCCCCGAAACCTTCGTGGAGGCGGAAGCTCATCAGGCCGTTGGCGAGCCGCTGGCGATCGTGCGCGAGATCAAGCCCGAGCCGCAGCCCGACGTGTCGGCGCCGGCCGAGGCCGAACGCCTGAAGGACGCCAAAGCGTCATGACCGTCGACGACATCGAGGCGAGCAAAGCCCCCCTGATGGACCACCTGATCGAGCTGCGGTCGCGGCTCATCAAGGCGCTGATCGGCTTCGGCCTGGCCTTCATCTTCTGCTTCTTCTTCGCCAAGCAGATCTACAACATCCTGGTGCTGCCGTTCGTCTGGGTCGCCGGCCCTGAGAACAGCAAGTTCATCTACACGCAGCTGCTCGAATACTTCATCACGCAGCTGAAGCTTGCGATGTTCGGGGCCGGATTTCTCTCGTTCCCGATCATCGCCACGCAGATCTACATGTTCGTGGCGCCCGGGCTCTATCGCCACGAGCGCAATGCCTTCCTGCCCTATTTGGTGGCGACCCCAGTCTTCTTTGTGCTCGGCGCCATGCTGGTCTATTTCGCCGTGTGGCCGATGCTGGTGCGCTTCTCGCTCGGCATGCAGCAGCTCGGCGGCCCAGAGACCGCGCAGATCGCGCTGATGCCCAAGGTCGGCGAATATCTGTCGCTGATGATGTCGCTCATCTTCGCGTTCGGCATCGCCTTCCAGCTTCCCGTGATCCTGACGTTGCTCGGCCGGATCGGCATCGTGACGTCGCAGATGCTGAAGGAGAAACGACGCTACTTCATCGTCCTCGCCTTCATCATCGCCGCCGTCCTGACGCCGCCCGACGTCCTCAGCATGACGTCGTTGGCAATCCCGCTGGTGGCCCTTTATGAGGGCGCGATCATCGCGGTGGGCTTTGTCGAGAAGCAGGCGGCTGCGGCCAAGGCCAAATCCGGCTCATCGTCCGGCTCCGGCAACCTGCCGTCCAATCCGTCCGAGTAGGGCGGTCTGGCGGCCCGGACCCCCGGGCCTGTTCCCATCGGCTGCCATTCGCGGTAGTGCAAGCGCGCCTGGCGAACGCCGGGCGACTCGCTGACATCCTTTCGTTCCCAGGACCGAACGACCATGCACGACATCAAATCGATCCGCGACAATCCGCAAGGTTTCGATGCGGCGCTAACGCGCCGGGGTCTGTCGCCGCTGTCTTCGCAGTTGCTCGCGATCGACGAGCGGCGGCGCGCGGCGATCCTGGCGTCCGAGCAGGCGCAGGCGCGGCGCAACGCCGCCTCGAAGGAGATCGGCGAGGCCAAGAAGGCCAAGGATGATGCGCGCGCGTCGGCGCTGATGGAGGAGGTCGCCAAGCTCAAGACCACGATGCCGGAGCTCGAGGCCGCTGCAAAGCAGGCCGACGACGACCTGGCGCGCGAGCTCTCGGCGATTCCCAACCTGCCGCTGGACGAGGTGCCCGACGGCAAGGACGAACACGACAATGTCGAGCGCCACGTGTTCGGCGCCAGGCGCAACTACGCCTTTGCGCCGAAGCCGCATGACGATATCGGCGCGGGTCTCGGCATGGACTTCGAATCGGCGGCGAAGCTGTCGGGCGCGCGTTTCGTCGTGCTGAAAAAGGGTCTGGCCCGGCTCGAGCGCGCGCTCGGGCAGTTCATGCTCGACCTGCACACCACCGAGCACGGCTACACCGAGATCAATCCGCCGCTGCTGGTGCGTAACGACGTCATGTTCGGGACCGGGCAGTTGCCGAAGTTCGAGGACGATCAGTTCTGGGCCGTGAAGGGCGAGCTGCTGATTGCGCCGGATGAGCGGCTCAAGACCGAGCGTCTCGGCCTCATTCCGACCGCCGAGGTCGCTCTGACCAACCTGGTGCGCGAATCGATCGTCGACGAGAAGGAGCTGCCGATGCGGCTCACGGCGCTGACGCCGTGCTTCCGCGCCGAGGCGGGCGCTGCGGGACGTGACACCCGCGGCATGATCCGCCAGCACCAGTTCACCAAGGTCGAGCTGGTGTCGATCACGACGCCGGAGACCAGCAAGGACGAGCATGAGCGCATGCTGGCCTGCGCCGAGGAGGTGCTGCGCCGGCTCGATCTGCACTATCGCGTCATCACCTTGTGCACCGGCGACATGGGCTTCTCCTCGCAGAAGACCTACGACATCGAGGTCTGGATGCCGGGGCAGGGCGATGGCGGGGCTTTCCGCGAGATCTCCAGCTGCTCGGTGTGCGGCGACTTCCAGGCCCGGCGCATGGATGCCCGCTACCGCGCTGGCGACGGCAAGCCGCGCTTTGTGCACACATTGAACGGCTCCGGAACGGCCGTGGGCCGCGCGCTGATCGCGGTCATGGAGACCTACCAGCAGGCCGACGGCTCGATTGCCGTGCCCGATGTGCTGCAGCCCTATATGGGCGGCCTCAAGGTGGTTGCTGCTGACGCATAAGGCCGCGGAAAACGCCTCCGGGCTGTCGCCGCCATTGCGCGGCGGCAGCTTGGTCGTATCCTCGGGTCTGCTCAGCAATCGCTTGTCAGACACCGGCGGCCATGGCCCTGCATCGGGATATTTTCTGGATCGGACGGCAATGGGCCGTCACCGGCTCCGGCATCCAGGCGGTCGATCAGCGCCTGAAGGGCGCGTTCGACATCGATCGTGCCGCGGTGTGGGATGACGGCGTGTTCGATACCGTTCGCGATCAGGCCTGGTTCAACGCCGCCGATTTCGAGAAGGCCCTGAATGTCGCGCGGGCGCGGTTTCCGTCTGCGCCTCCTCGCGAGCCCGACGCGCCGGCGCCGGTCCGTCCGCAGGCACCGGAGGCCCCTCCCGCACCTGCGGTCTCGCTCCAGATCGGCACGCGAGGCAGGCTCGCCAGGTTCCTGCCGCAATGGCGGATCCGGCCTTGAGGCGCTGAAGCGGGCCGACTCCGCCGGTTTGCCTCGGTGCTGCGCAGCAGATAAGACACCTCGTCGATCGAACGGGATGGAAAGGTGGCCATGCGGATTCTCTGCACCAATGACGACGGGATCCATGCGCCGGGCCTGAAAGTGATCGAGGAGATCGCGCGCGCGCTGTCCGACGACGTCTGGATCGTCGCCCCCGAGCTCGACCAGAGCGGCGTGTCGCATTCGCTCTCGCTCAACGATCCCTTGCGGCTGCGCGAGGTCGGCCCGCGCCACTTTGCGGTGCGCGGCACCCCGACGGACTGCGTCATCATGGGCGCCCGTCATATCCTGGGGGAGAAGCGCCCGGATCTGGTGCTGTCCGGCGTGAACAAGGGCCGCAACGTCGCCGAGGACGTGGTCTATTCGGGGACCATTGCCGGCGCTCTCGAGGGCACGATTCTCGGCCTGCCGTCGTTTGCGCTGTCGCAGGAGTTCAGCATCGCGACCCGCGACAAGCCGTCCTGGGACACCGCGCTCAAGTTCGGGCCGCAGATCGTGCGCAAGGTGCTGGAGGCCGGGGTGCCGAAGAGCACGGTGATCAACGTCAACTTTCCGTCCTGTGCGCCGGACCAGGTGAGGGGCATCGTGGTGACGCGCCAGGGCAAGCGCAATCTCGGCTTCCTCAAGGTCGACGAGCGCCGCGACGGCCGCGGCAATCCGTATTTCTGGATCGGCTTCGACCGCGCCGCGGCGCTCGACGTGCCCGATGAAGGGACGGATCTCGCCGCGCTGGCGGCGCATTACGTGTCCGTGACGCCGCTCCGCCTCGACCGCACCGACGAGGCGTTCTCCAGCAAGCTCAGTGACATTCTCGGCTGAGACGTCTTTCTCCGCCTAGCCCTGAGGCTCGGCACCGCGCAGGGCATGCTCGATCGCCTTGCTGAGCGTCTCGAGCTGGAATGGCTTCTGCAGCGCAGGACGGTCGCGATAGTCCTCGGGCAATCCGGACGAGCCGTAGCCGGTTGCAAAGATGAAGGGCCGGTTGCGCGCCTTGATGAGATCCGCCACCGGCGAAATCACCTTGCCGTTGACGTTGACGTCGAGAATGGCGACGTCGAAATAGGTGCTCTCGGCCAGCCGCATCGCTTCGCCGATCTCGCCAGCCTCGGCTGCGACGGTGTAGCCGAGCTCTTCGAGCATGTCGGCCACCATCATTCTGATCATGACTTCGTCTTCAACCAGAAACACAGAGCCGCGCGGCGGCCGCGTTGCAGTCATGATGTCAGTCCTTGCCCATACCCGATCTGACGGTCGCAAATAACGGCTTATGGCGCAACGTCAACGACGTTGTCTTTGCAGCCGTCACCCTGCGGCGCGGGCAAAATCGGCCCATAAGGTCAACCGATTCGAATGCACTTGGTTCCTCGCCTGGAACGGCTTTCGGGCGGAAGGGCTTGAGCGGCCCGGTCGCAGCTTCCGGTAGATGCCCGGAGGCTGTTGAAAAGCGGTGCGCAATACCGGGGGGCCGTCTAGATTGGCGTCACGCCAACAACCGACATCGCGATGCCCCCGACTGCTCCGCCCGAGAAGATGATGTTTCAGCTGACCCTGCGTCGGCGTGGAATCAGCGATCAGGCCGTGCTGCGGGCGATGGAGGAGGTGCCGCGGGAGGAGTTCGTCCTGCCGGCCGATCGTCCGGACGCCTATCGCGACAGCGCCATGGCGATCGCCTGCGGCCAGACGATCAGCCAGCCCTTCGTCGTCGCCTATATGACGGAGCAGCTCAAGCTGCAGAAGACCCATCGCGTGCTCGAAATCGGCACCGGGTCGGGCTACCAGGCCGCGATTCTGTCCCGGCTGACGGCCCACGTCCTGACGGTCGAGCGTTTCAGGACATTGGCCGACAAGGCCAGGGAGCGGCTGGAGAAGCTGAACTGCTTCAATGTCGAGGTTATGCTGGGCGACGGCTACGCGCTGCCGCCTGGTGCCGGCCAGTTCGACCGCATCATCGTGACCGCCGCGATGGACGAAATTCCCCAGAGCCTGGTCGACCGGTTGGAGCCCGACGGTATCCTGATGGCGCCGGTGGGGCCTCATCACGGGGTGCAGACCCTCGTCCGGGTCGTCAGGAGCGGCGATCGGTTCGAGCGGAAGGAGCTCGTCGACGTGCGATTTGTGCCGGCAATTCCGGGGATTGCACGCGAACTTTAAACGAGCGGATCAGCAGGCCCGCCAACGCTTTATTCGCGGCTTAAGCGCTTATTTACCGCGGCTGTGTTTACTCGAATTCGTTGTTTGTTGCGTACGAGTGAGTAACCATGCCCGCTACCGTCGAGTTGCTTCGCTCGCGCCGCTTGCCGCAGGTTGCGGTGCTGGCGCTGATGTCGTTCGGCGTTGCCGGCTGCAGCGCCGACATGTCGTCGCGGCTGTCGCAGACGCAAAATCCGTTTTCCAACCCCTTTGCATCCGACTCTACCGGTTCGGTGCAGGCGCAGCCTGCCCGGCAGCACCAACAATACACGCCGGCGCCCGCGCCGGTGCCGAGCTATTCCACCTCTGCGTTGCCGCCACCGGCCGTTGGAGCGCCTCAGTCCTATCCATCCGGAGGCGGCGCGGGAGGCATTGCGTCGGGCGGACGCGGCGTCGCGTCCTACGCGCCCCCCGCATCAGTCCCGGCGCCCCAGACCTATGCGCCGCCGGCGACCCATGCGTACGCGCCGCCGGCGCAGCCGCAGCTCGAGGCCACGGGCGCCGTGCCGCCGCGCTCGGTCGCCGCAGCGCGGCCCTCGGGCGGCACCAAGATCATCGTCGGCACCAGCGACACGCTCGACATCCTGGCCAAACGCTATCGCGTGACGCCGGCCGAGATCATGGCCGCCAATGGCTACAAGGGGCCGCGCGCGCTGTCGCCCGGCCAGCAGCTGATCATTCCGCACCCGGGCACAGTCGCAGCCGCGCCTGCCGTCCAGCCCGTTGCGGCGCCGGTTGCTGCAGCTCCGATGGCTGCGCCGGTCGCGCCTCGGCCGATGGCGGTCGCCGCGCCCGCGACACCGGCGACCATTCACTTCGTCAATCGCGGCGACACGCTGGCCAGCATCGCACGGCAGAACCACGTCTCGCCGGCTGAGCTCGCGCGCGCCAATAATCTCGATCAGGCGTCTCCCCTGAAGCTCGGTGCCAGGCTGACCGTCCCTGGCAAGGCCGCAGCGGTCGCTGCGCCCGTGGCTCCGGTCGCAACCGTTCCCCAGGCGGTTGCGACCGTGCCCGCGCCGGCCCCGACCACGCGCGTGGCCACCGCCGCCGGTCCGGTTCAGACCGCCCGCCTGGCGCAGGCCAACCCGGCGCCCGAGAAGGAAGAGGAGCCGGCGCGTCCGGCCGAAACCACCAGCTCGCTGCCGACCTTCCGCTGGCCGGCGCGTGGCAAGGTGATCACGAGCTACGGCGCCAAGACCAACGGCAAGTCCAATGACGGCATCAACATCGCCGTGCCCGAGGGCACGCCGGTGAAGGCCGCCGAAGATGGCGTCGTCGCTTACGCCGGCAACGAATTGAAGGGCTATGGCAATCTTGTCCTGGTGCGGCATTCCAACGGCTACGTCACCGCATATGCCCATGCGAGTGAGCTGATGGTGAAGCGCGGCGATCCGATCAAGCGCGGCCAGGTCATTGCCAAGTCGGGTCAATCGGGAGAGGTGGGATCGCCGCAGCTCCACTTCGAGATCCGCAAGGGATCGTCCCCGGTCGACCCGCTGCAATTCCTCAACGGGGCGTAACAGTAAGTTTGCGTCGCCAATCGGTCTCGCCTCGGGCGAGGCCGATCATTTGACCAGGACCAGCTGCATCCGTCATTGCGAGCGCAGCGAAGCAATCCAGAGTCTTGCCGCCGAGGCAGTCTGGATTGCTTCGCTGCGCTCGCAATGACGAAGTTTGGGGCTGCTGAGTGCCAGAAAGTTGCTCTGATTCTCGCTGCTACTTCCCGCTCAGCCGCACGCCGAGCCGGCCGGCGAGATCCTGCGTGAACTGCCAGGCGACGCGGCCTGAGCGCGAGCCGCGCGTGGTGGCCCATTCCAGCGCATCCCGCTCCAGCTCGTCCTCGGCCAGCGCGATGTCGAAATGGCTGCAATAGCCCCGGACCATCGCGAGGTACTCGTCCTGGCTGCAGCGGTGGAAACCAAGCCACAGGCCGAAGCGGTCGGACAGCGAGACCTTCTCCTCGACCGCTTCGCCCGGATTGATCGCGGTCGAGCGCTCGTTCTCGATCATGTCGCGGGCCAGCAGATGGCGCCGGTTGGAGGTTGCGTAGAGAATGACGTTCTCGGGACGCCCCTCGATGCCGCCTTCGAGCACAGCCTTCAATGATTTGTAGGACGCGTCGTTGCCGTCAAACGACAGGTCGTCGCAGAACACGATGAAATGGAACGGTGCTGCGCGCAAAATGTCCATCAGTGCGGGCAGGCTCTCGATGTCCTCGCGATGAATCTCGATCAGCTTGAGCCGGTCAGCCGGCTTGCGCGCGACGTTGATGCTGGCATGGGCGGCCTTCACGAGGGACGACTTGCCCATGCCGCGCGCGCCCCACAGCAGCGCGTTGTTGGCGGGCAGGCCGTTGGCGAAGCGCTCGGTGTTCTCGATCAGAATGTCGCGCATCCGGTCGATGCCCTTGAGCAGATCGATCTCGACGCGGCTGACGCGCGGCACCGTCGACAGCCGGCCGTCCGGATGCCAGACGAACGCATCGGCCGCATTCAGATCCAGCGTCGGATTGGCGCCCGCATGGGTTGCTGCGAGGTGCGCCGCAATCGCTTCGAGCGCACGGGCGATCCGTACCTGCGCGTCGTCGGGGGCAGGGACGGCGGGACGTTTTGCCGCGACCCTGGCCGGCTTCTGCACCGGGGGTTTTGAGACGGTTCTGAACACGCTCTTGGCGGGGTTGCGGGGCGGGGCTTTGGCTGGTTTTTTCGACATGCTGCAAGTTCCTGATGGGGCAGCCATATCGGGCCTTGCCGGCCGCCGCAAGCGGGGCGAAATGAGGGGCCGGGCGCCTTGCTATTGGGACCGCGGCCGCTATATTCCGCGCGAAATTCGCAAAGAGGCCGGCCCGCGCCGAGAGAAGCGTGGTTAGCCGGCTATTCCTGTCTCACCGGGCACTGGCCCACGAGGATCGACCGCATGCTGATTACCCCTGCCTATGCCCAGGCCGCCGGCGCTGGCGATACCAACAGCATGCTGATGTCGTTGCTGCCGTTCGCGCTGATCTTCGTGATCATGTATTTCCTGATCCTGCGGCCGCAGCAGAAGAAGGTCAAAGAGCACGCCGACCTCGTCAAGAACGTGCGCCGCGGCGACACCATCGTGACCCAGGGCGGTCTGGTCGGCAAGGTCACCAAGGTCGTCGACGACGATCAGGTCGAGTTCGAGATCGCCGACGGTGTCCGTGTGCGCCAGATGCGCCAGATGATCACGGGCGTCCGCACCAAGGGCGAGCCCGCCAAAGCCGACGCAAAGGACGACAAGAAGGACGAGAAGGCCGCGGGCTGATTCCAACTCGCCGGGTCGCTCGCTGGCTGTTCGCCGACCTCTTTCCTTGACGTCCTGATTTGAAGGGCCGCCTTCGGCTCTGATGGACCACCTCACGGACCACTCCCATGTTGTATTTCACGCGGTGGAAGGCGCTGGGCATCATCCTCACGGCGCTCGTGGTGTGCCTGTGCGCGGTGCCCAACTTCTTTCCGGAAGCCACGGTCAAGACCTGGCCGGCCTGGGCGCAGCGTCATATCGTTCTCGGCCTCGACCTGCAGGGCGGCTCCTATCTGCTGCTCGAAGTCGACTCCAACTACGTCAAGAAGGAGCGGCTCGATGCGATGCGCGACGATGTCCGCCGCACGCTGCGTGATGCCAAGATCGGCTATACGGGACTGGTGAGCCGTGGCGACGGCGTCGAGGTCCGGATCACCAAGGATACCGACGTCGGGGCTGCGCTCTCCAAGCTCCGCGATCTCTCCCAGCCGCTCGGCGGCCTGCTGGGCTCCAGCGGCCAGCGCAGCCTCGAGGTCAGCGACGCCGGCAGCAGCCTGATCCGGCTGACGATCCCGCAGGCCGCGATCACCGAGCGCATCCGCCAGACCATCGAGCAGTCGATCCAGATCGTCGAACGCCGCATCAACGAGCTCGGCACCGTCGAGCCCGTGATCCAGCGCCAGGGCACCGACCGCATCCTGGTGCAGGTCCCGGGATTGCAGGATCCGACCGAACTGAAGAACCTGCTTGGCCGGACGGCCAAGATGGAATTCCGCATGGTCGACCCGACGGTGTCGCCCGAGCAGGCGCTGCAGGGGCGGGTGCCGCCGGATTCCGAGGTGTTGCAGAGCGCCTCGCCGCCCAACCAGCCTAATGTCGTCAAAAAGCAGGTGCTGGTCTCCGGCGGTGATCTGTCGGACGCCCAGACCGGCTTCGACCAGCGCACCAACGAGCCGATCGTCTCCTTCCGCTTCAACTCGGCCGGCGCCCGCAAATTCGCGCAGGCGACGACCGAGAATGTCGGACAGCCCTTCGCGATCGTGCTCGATAACAAGGTGATCTCGGCGCCGGTCATTCGCGAGCCGATCACCGGCGGCTCGGGCCAGATCTCCGGCAATTTCACCGTGCAGTCTGCCAATGAGCTGGCGATCCTGCTGCGCGCCGGCGCGCTGCCGGCGCCGCTGACGGTCATCGAGGAGCGCACCGTCGGTCCAGGCCTCGGCGCCGATTCGATCGCCAAGGGCGAGCTCGCCTCCTATGTCGGCTCGATCCTGGTCATCGTGTTCATGCTGCTGACCTACCGGCTGTTCGGCGTATTTGCCAACATCGCCGTGATGGTCAACGTGGCGATGATCTTCGGCGTGCTGTCGCTCCTGAATGCGACGCTGACCCTGCCGGGCATCGCCGGCATCGTGCTGACGGTCGGCATCGCCGTCGACTCCAACGTGCTGATCTATGAGCGCATCCGTGAGGAGCTGCGCGGCGGCCGCAACGCCATCTCGGCGATCGACGCCGGCTTCAAGCGCGCGCTGGCGACGATTCTCGACTCCAACATCACCACCTTCATCGCCGCCGCCGTGCTGTTCTATATCGGCACCGGTCCGGTGCGCGGATTCGCCGTGACGCTCGGCATCGGCATCCTCACCACGGTCTTCACCGCCTTCACGCTCACCCGCCTGATCGTGGCGGCATGGGTGCGGTGGAAGCGGCCGCAAAGCGTGCCAATCTAGGAGCTACTGTGACACATTGGGTTCTCATCGGGCTTGGCATCCTGATCGCGGTGCTGACGGTGGTCAGCGCGCTCGGCCTGCTGCCGTCGCTGCGCATCGTTCCCGACGATACGCATTTCGATTTCACGCAGTTCCGCCGCATCAGCTTTCCGATCTCGGCGGCGCTGTCGATCCTCGCAATCGTGCTGTTCTTCACCCATGGCCTCAACCTCGGCATCGACTTCCGCGGCGGCAGCCTGCTCGAGGTGCGGGCCAAGTCCGGCACCGCCGACATCGCGGGGATGCGCGCGACGCTGGCCACGCTCGGACTGGGCGAGGTGCAGTTGCAGCAGTTCGGCGGCCCTGAGGGCGTCCTGATCCGCGTTGCCGAGCAGCCCGGCGGCGACGCCGCGCAGCAGGAAGCTGCCAACAAGGTGAAGGCCGCGATCGGCGACAGCGTCGAGTATCGTCGCGTCGAGGTCGTGGGTCCGCGCGTCTCCGGCGAGTTCCTGGCCATCGGCATGCTCGGCCTGATGCTCGCGATCGTCTCGATCCTGATCTACCTCTGGTTCCGGTTCGAGTGGCAGTTCGCACTCGGCGCCATGATCGCCAACGTCCACGACATCGTGTTGACGATCGGCTTCATGTCGATCAGCCAGGTGGATTTCGATCTCACCAGTATCGCGGCGCTGCTGACCATCCTCGGCTACTCGCTCAACGACACCGTGGTCATCTACGACCGTATCCGCGAGATGCTCAGGCGCTACAAGAAGATGCCGATGCCGCAGCTGCTCAACGAGTCGATCAACTCGACGCTGTCGCGCTCGATCATCACCCACGTGACTGTGACCCTGGCGCTGCTCGCGCTGCTGCTGTTCGGCGGCCCGGCGATTCACAGCTTCACGGCTGTGATGATGTTCGGCGTCGTGCTGGTCGGCACCTACACCTCGATCTTCATCGCCTCTCCAATCCTGATTTATCTCGGCGTGCACTCGATGCGCGCCGAGGCGCAGGACGAAAAGCCGGCTGCGAAGAAGAAAACCCCGTGATTCGAAGGAAGCTTGCCTTTGGATCATATCCAGAGGCAGGAAGTTGATCTCGGACATGGCCACTGCGCAAGACACACCACACTTCCCACGGTCCGCGCCCATCGACGGCTACGGCAAAGGCGGTTTCGCCTTTGCCGACATGTCGCATCGCGGCTCGCTGCTTTGCCTGCCGGATTCGATCTGGGCGTGGGATGTCACCGAGCCGGGCCAGATCGACCGCTATTCCCTGCAGCGCATCTTCGATGCGGCCAACAAGATCGACACGCTGATCGTCGGCACCGGGACCGAAGTCTGGATTCCGCCCGTGCCGCTGCGCGCGGCGCTGCGCGGCGTCGGTGTCGTGCTCGATGCGATGCAGACCGGTCCCGCGATCCGCACCTACAACGTCATGATCGGCGAGCGGCGGCGGGTGGCAGCCGCGCTCATTGCCGTGCCATGAGCGAAACGGGCGCCAACAGCGACGCGGCGTTCTGTGCAGGCCTCGTCCGCGAGCATGATTTCGACCGCTACGCCTCGACCTTGTTCGTCACGCCGGAGATCCGGCGCGCACTCCTCGCGCTGTATGCCCTCAACGTCGAGATCAGCCGCATTCGCGATCTCGTCTCGCAGCCGCTGCCGGGCGAGGTTCGGCTGCAGTGGTGGCACGATGCGCTGAGCGGCCAGGAGCATGGCGGGATCGAAGGCAACCCGGTCGCCGCCGAGCTGCTGTTGACCGTGCAGCGCTTCGGTCTTCCGGTCGACCGGCTGACACGTCTGATCGATGAACATCAGTTCGATCTCTACAACGACCCGATGCCGACTATGGCCGCGCTGGATGCCTATCTCGGCGATATCAGCGGAACCCTGTTTGCACTCGCCATACAGGTCATGACGCCGCCGTTCGACGGCGCGGATCATCTGGCCCATCACGCCGGCATCGCACAGGGGATTCTCCAGGTGATCGCATCGCTGCCGCGGGATTCGGCCCACCGGCAGCTCTACGTGCCGCTCGATCTGCTGGCACAGCATGGCGTGAGCCAGGAAGAGATGTTCGCCGGCAAGGCGACGCCCGCGATCCAGGCGATGCTGATCGATCTGCGCGCACAGGCGCGGCAGCATCTCGATCATGCGCTGGAATTGGCGCGGGAGGCGCCACCGGAGGCACGTGCGGCTCTGCTGCCGCTTGCGCTGGTCCGCCGCGATATCATCCGCGCCGATCGGAGCAACGCCGCCGCTTTTCAGCCAGAGCCCCGCTCGCGCCTTGCGACGCTGTGGACGCTCTGGCGCGCTGCCAGGACGGCAAGCTTTCGCGCGCGTTGAGGGTTTCAGAATGCCTTACGCTGTCGGCATCGCATTCCACAGCGGCGGACTGTGCAGAAGCCGCGGCATCTCCGGCGGTTCGTGCCGGTGGATCGTGCAGCGGGTGTCCCAGACGACAAGATCGCCGGGCCTGCAGGTGTGAGCCCAGCTGAACTCGGGCCGCTCGGCAAGCTGCCAGAGATCATCGAGCAGCGCATCGGATTCGTCCTGATCGATGCCGACGACAGAGGAATGTCGACGCTGTCCGAGCGCCAGCATCGACCTGCCCGTATCGGCATGACTGCCGACCAGCGGATGAACCGGGCCTGCGATGATGGTGCGGCGGCCGTCATCGGCGGTCTCGGTCGCCAGATGACGAACCTTCAGATGCGCGACGCGGCTGCGCAGCGCCGGCGTGAGTGCGTCATAGGCGGCGTAGAGGCTGCAGAATGACAGCCTGTCACCGAACGTGGTGCCGGGAGACGTGTAGAGCAGGTCGGCGTGACCGAAGCGCCGGCTGAAGGCGGCGATGTCGCGCTCACAGAGACGCTGGCCGCGCACGAGCAGGACCTGGTGCTTGAGCAGCGCGCGCATGAAGGAGGCGAACGCCCAATCATCG
Source organism: Bradyrhizobium sp. SSBR45G (assembly GCF_030159255.1). Classification (GTDB taxonomy): domain Bacteria; phylum Pseudomonadota; class Alphaproteobacteria; order Rhizobiales; family Xanthobacteraceae; genus Bradyrhizobium. The sequence continues at coordinate 380,919 of NZ_BSCT01000002.1, forward strand.
AAGGATCTGAGATCGACATTGCAGACTTCGGCACCGAGCGACTTCCCCGTCGGGATGACCTGGACGAGACTGCTTTCGGTGCTTCGCGCAACGTTGCTTCTGAGATTCACGTGCGTCATCTCCCAAGTTTCACCAGCGATCCAAATCAACCACGGTAATTTGTCGGGGTTGTTTCGGCTCGGAGGCAATTCGCGGAAGGATCGCGGCACGATCTGCCGATTGTCGGCACAGTCTGCCGCTGTGAGTCAGAAGTTGGACACTTCAAGGCGATCCGCGAGGAAATATGCTGCAACCTGCAACTCGTTCGCAGGCAACGTGACGCTTCATCAGGCGCAGCTGCAGCGCAAGCGAATCAGCTCGGTCGCTGAGATCCCCTGATCTGGGTCCGATGCATGATTCGCCTCGCGTGATCGTCGAACGGATCACGCCGGTGCATCGTCGAGCGATTGTCCCAGATGACGAGATCGCCGACCTTCCACACATGTTCCCAGGCGAATTCGGGATGCGCGACATAGGCCCACAATTCGTCGAGTAGCGCTTCCGATGAGGCGAGCTCGAGGCCCACCAGATAGGCGTTGCGCCGGCGGCCTAGATACAGCATCTGCCGGCCGGACTCGGGATGCGTGCAGACCAGCGGATGAATCGCGCCGGGCGAGGTGCGTGGATCGTCGGTCGGCGTCACGCCCTGGCGCACGAAGCCGCCGCTGTTGTAGGTGCCGTCGTGCTTGATCTTCAGATCTGCAATGCGACGCTTCAGCTCTGACGGCAGCGCGTCGTAGACCGCATACATGCTGCAGAACGAGGTGTTGCCGCCGACAGGTGGAATCTCCAGCGCATAGAGCGCACTCGCGATCGGCGGCGTGTCGAGATACGACATGTCGGTGTGCCACACGGCTTCGCCCGCGCCGAGACTGCCGATCGCCTCGCCATTCACCTTCACGTTCGAGACGATGTAGATTTCGGGCAGGCCGTCGACGAAGCGGCGGCCGTTCTCCTGCACCGGCGCCCAGTCGAGATCGCCGAAGCGGCGGCTGAACGCGATCAGGTCCTGGTCGGAGAGACTCTGGTCTCGAACGAGGAGAACGGAATGATTGTGGAAGGCGTCGAGCAGGGCGGCAAACGCCGTGTCATCGAGGCGCTTGAGATCGACGTTCCGGATCTCGGCGCCAAGCGGACCGCCGGTCGGGACGATGTCGACCGGTGCAGCGGTCTCGCGCACATTGTTGGTGTCGATGTCCATGGTCGAATCCTCCCGTTGTCCGGGTCCGTCGTGGGATGAGATATGATACCAGAGCCATCGGGGGATTGCTCGTCATGGTGACGGATTGCAGTCAATCTCCTGGATGCCCGGACCGAGAGAATGGCGATGTGGGACTGGTTGCGGTGGCACCTCGAAGGCAACACGCTGGCGGTCGCACTCTCGATTCTGATCGCTGGGGTGCTTGGTTACGTCCTGTTGTTCGGAACGCCCTTCAGGACCGATGTTCCCAACGGGTTCGGGCCGGAATGGGAGTGCGCATCGCAAATCCAGGGCGATCCGACCTGCATCAAGAAAGTGAAGCGCTAGCTGCCCTCAGGTCGACGGGAGCTTCAGCTCGGCCTCGAAATTGAACCGGTCGCGCAGGTTCTTCCGCGAGTCCAGGATGTCCTTGAGGAAGGCGCGGTCGCTGTCGCTGGTGATCATCGGCTCGATCAGGTCGATCTGGTTCATCGCGACCAGCTGCAGCAGTTCGGTGCGCGGCCGGCCGCTGGCGTCGCGCGGCAGCGCGTGGACGACCTGGATGTGCTCCGGCGGCTTCGGACCCTTGGCGGAGGTCAGCTCATTCTGCAACTGAGTTTCAAGTGCAGTCTGTTCCGCCTCCACGAAGGCATAGAGACCGACGCCGGTGCGGCGATCTGCGAACGCGACGATCGCCGCGTCACGCACCGCTGGATTCTTGCGGATCATGTCCATCAGGACAGGCGCATCATTCACCAGCCGCCGCCCGCCGCCCTCGCGGTCGGTGAAGTTGAAGATGCCGCGCGTGATCCCGCGATAGACCTTCTTGCCGGTCATCAGCCAGATCCGCGCGAACAGCGATTTGCGCGCCAGGATCTTGCGCTCCCTGGGCGTCAGCGCCTCGGGTGCGTAGGTGCGCTTGTGCTTGAGGAGATGACGCAGGTCCTCATAGGCCGCGATCCGGAACATCCGGCTGCGGGTCTTGAAGCAGGCCGCGAGCTGAAAGTCCGTCACGTAGCAATGGCCGTCATGGCCGACCAGCCAGTTCTGCTCCTTGGCGAGGTCGTTGTGGGTGATGCCGGCACGATGCAGCCGGCGCATCATCTGCTTGGCCGAGCGGAAATAGGCGACGTTGCCGTGCGGCTTCGCGAGATGCAGCGCCACGCCATTGATGAAGCCGCGCACCAGCGCGCGATCCCCGGCCCATAGCAGATCGGGTCCGGCATTGAGCCCCTTGGCGAGCGTGAGCGCCTTGCGCTCCCTGGCGAACAGATGGCGCGCCAGCATGAACGACCACCACGGCACCTCGTCGAGCCGGCGCAGCACGGCATCCACCGTGCCGTTCTCACCGACGAAGCGGCCGCGCTCGACGGTCGAGAACACATCGCGCTTGAGCAGCACGCCGTCGGTCCAGCGCGCCGCCAGCAAGGCAGAGTCAGTCTTCGGCAGGCTCATCACACTCTCACGCAGCGGCCGCGACGCGCAGATGCTCGGCGATCCAGCGGTCGAGATCCGCCAGCGCGCGGGCGCTCATCGCCTGCTTCTTGGCGACCGTCTTCTCGTTGCCCTTCAACCGCGTGCCATCAGGCTTTCGGGTCGGGGCCGCAGCCAGCGGCGGGAACAGGCCGAAATTGATGTTCATCGGCTGGAACGAGCGGGTCGGACCGTCGATCGTCTCGATATGCCCGCCCGTGATGTGACCGAGCAGGGATCCGAGCGCGGTGGTCGGAGGTGGCGCGGCGAGAGTTGCGCCACGTACCTCGGCGGCAGCGTACAGGCCGGCAATCAGTCCAATGCTCGCCGACTCCACGTAGCCCTCGCAGCCCGTCATCTGCCCGGCAAAGCGCAGCCGCGGCTGGGCGCGCAGGCGCAACTGCTGGTCCAGCAGCTTCGGCGAGTTGAGGAACGTGTTGCGATGCAGGCCGCCGAGCCGCGCGAACTCCGCGTTCTCGAGGCCGGGAATGGTGCGGAAGATCTGCTGCTGCGGGCCGTATTTCAGCTTCGTCTGGAAGCCGACTATGTTGTAGAGCGTGCCGAGCTTGTTGTCCTGGCGCAGCTGCACGATCGCGTAAGGCTTCACTGTCGGGTTGTGCGGGTTGGTGAGACCGACCGGCTTCATCGGACCGTGCCGCAGCGTCTCGTGGCCGCGCTCCGCCATTACCTCGATCGGCAGGCAGCCGTCGAAATAGGGCGTATTGGTCTCCCAGTCCTTGAAGTCGGTCTTTTCGCCTTCAAGCAGCGCAGCCACGAAGGCGTCGTACTGCTCCTTGGTCATCGGGCAGTTGATGTAGTCAGCACCCGTTCCGCCCGGACCGACCTTGTCGTAGCGCGACTGGAACCAGGCCTTGGACATGTCGATCGTGTCCTTGTGCACGATCGGCGCGATGGCGTCGAAGAAGGCGAGCGCGGTCTCGTCGGTGAGGTCGCGGATCGCCTCGGCCAGCGGCTGCGCGGTCAGCGGGCCGGTCGCGACGATGACGCTGCCCCAGTCCGCCGGCGGCAGGCCGGTGATCTCGCCGCGGCGCAGCTCGATGCGCGGATGCGCCTGCAGGGCCGCCGCCACGGCCGCGGAGAAGCCGTCACGATCGACCGCAAGAGCCCCTCCGGCCGGCACCTGGTTGGCATCGGCCGCGCGCATGATCAGCGAGCCCAGCCGGCGCATCTCGGCGTGCAGCAGGCCGACCGCATTGTTGGCCGCATCATCGGAGCGGAACGAGTTCGAGCAGACGAGCTCGGCCGGCGTGGCGGTCCGGTGCGCCTCGGTCATGCGGTCCGGCCGCATCTCGTGCAGCACGACGTCGACACCCGCCTCGGCCAGTTGCCACGCGGCCTCGGAGCCGGCGAGGCCGGCACCGACCACGTGGACGGTATTCGAAGGTGATTTGGTCCCTGTCATCGGCGGGACAGGTAGCGCTTTTCGCGAGCGCTGCAAATGCGCGAGTAGGGCTCTCGTGCGAGAAACCGGGCGGGTGTGTCGCCCGGCGCGAGGGCCCAGAAACGGCAACGCCCGCAGCGAGGCGGGCGATGTCCGGTCGATATCGGAAGGCGGCTGATCAGCCGTTATAATTTCCGGCGGCAACGCGCGGAATGTCCGAACGGTCGAGACCGATGTCGGCGAGTTCACGATCGCTGAGCTGCGACAGCTCGGCAACGTTGCGCTGATACTCACGGAACGCCTGGACCATGCGGATGATCGAGAGCAACATGGAAAATCTCCTCTAGTTCGTGATTCAGTTCTTCGTGGGAACCTCATCGTTGGAATGAACATAGGAGAGATTGTTGCGATGCAGAAGCGCTGATGTTGCGATGCAGCTAAACCGTCGGCGCATAGCTTGAGTAACGCCCGGGTAAGAATTGGGCAGGGCAGACTAGCGGTTGAGCGGCCGGTGGAAAGCCCCGTAATCATGCGGCTTTTCAATCGCGCGTTTGATTTGGCGGATCGAAATGAACCGCCTCCAGCCAAGAGGCTCGTCTGCCTCGTCGCGTCCGCATCGTTCCTAGCGGCCCGTCTCCAAATGCATGGATGATTACGAGTGAACAATAATTCATTTTTACTGCAGCCGCCCTCGAACGGATGTTCGCGATCACGCGGCGCTCGCAGGGATTTCATTTCGCGAGACTCCCAGGGTGGTGCGACAAAGTGTCGCGGATTTCGGCGATGATGCCGAGGCCGCCGTACCAGCGAGGAAGAACAATGAAGAGCAAACTGTTGGGAGCCGCGCTCATCACCGCGGCAATGATCGGGTTCGGGCCGGCTCAGGCGGCGAGGATGCATGGGGCGGGCTGCAGCGGGCCCAATCTGGAAAAGACCGAGACGGCGATCGAGGCCATGGCCGATGGCGATGCCCGTTGGGAGGCCCAGAAGGAGATCGCCGCGGCCCAGGACGCGCTGCTCGCCGGCAAGATGGGAGCCTGCAGCATGCATCTGACCAAGGCGATGCATGTCGGGATGATCAAGTAACGACCGCATTCGTCGCATCACCGAACCAACGGCCGGTCGCCTCCCGCGATCGGCCGTTTTGCTTGCCGGGCGCTACGGCGCCCGCGCCAGCTGGGTCGCGAAGGTCGCGATCGTCCGGGCGTAGACCTCGCTCTTGTTCCACTGCTGGATCACCGCGAAGTTGGGGCTGCCGGGCTCCCAATCCTTGCCCTTCTGCCAGCCATAGCCCTTCAGGTAGTTCGCCGTGGAGGCGAGCACGTCGGGCGCGCTGCGGATCAGGTCGCGCTTGCCGTTGCCGTCGAAATCGACCGCGTATTTCATCCAGGACGACGGCATGAACTGCGTCTGCCCGATCTCGCCGGCCCAGGCGCCGCGCATCTCGGCCGGCTGAAGATCGCCGCGGTCGACGATGCGCAGTGCCTCGAGCAACTCGCCGCGGAACTGCTCGGCGCGGCGGCAGTCATAGGCCAGGGTCGCCAGCGCGCGGATGGTCGGGAACTTGCCGACATTGACGCCGAAATCAGTCTCCAAGCCCCAGATCGCGACCAGCACCTCGCCGGGCACCCCATAGGTCTGCTCGATCCGCGACAGCACCGAGCCATACTGCTTCAGCATGTTCGAGCCGCGGGTCAGGCGCGGCGGCACCATGCGGCCGGAGAACTCCTCGAAGGTCTGGCTGAACACCTTCTGGGAGTGATCGCGGTTGAGCACGCTCTGGTCCAGGGTCACGCCGGTCAGCGCTGTGTTGATCGCGGTCTGCGAGATGCCCTTGGCCGCGGCCTCGGTCTTGAACTCGGCAAGCCACGCATCGAAATTGCCGCTGCCGCAGGGAACGGCCGCGCGGGCCGGCGTGGACAAGGTGATGAGGGCGGCAAGGCAGGCAACGGCGGAGGCGGAAAGAACGCGGACAATCATCGAAACACCTGGGCAACAATGGCTTCAAATAGGGATGGCGGCGTGCTCCATGTCGGGCGTAACCGCGGCAGCAACAAGGCCATCCGATCACGTTGGCGTCGGTTGCCGCGAAGCTGATCCGGCCAGACGCGCCGGCCGGTGAATTTCATTCGGCCCCGCAAAACGATCGCCGGCCCTTGGGCCGGCGGCCGCGACGAGTGCATGGGTGCATCCTCACATCCGGTCACGCGAGCGCCACGGGAACAGGTTGGCCGGGAAATCGGCCGCGGGCTTCGCGGCGCGCGGTGCCGGCGTCACGACCGGCGCGGCGTCCGGATTGATTGCGATCGCCTCGCGATAGAGATGCCAGGTGGCGTGGCCAAGCACCGGGATCACGACGGCGAGGCCCAGGAAGAACGGGATCGTTCCGGCCACCAGCAGCGCCGCGACGATGAGGCCCCAGGCGGCGATCGGGACCGGATTTTTCGCCACCACGCGCAGCGAGGTGACCACCGCTTCGAGTGCGCCGGCATGACGATCGAGCATCAGCGGGAAGGAGACGATGCTGAGGCACAGCGCCAGCAGCGCGAACAGGAAGCCGGCGCCGCAGCCGACCGCTATCAGCCACCAGCCTTGCGGCGTGGTGAAGACGCGCTGTACGAAATCGCTCGCACTGACCGCGCCGCCATAGCCGAACACCGCCACGTAGATCGTCTGCGCCGTCGCGACCCAGGTGACGAACAGCGCCAGCAGCAAGGTGCCGAGCCCGAGCATCGCGCCGAACGAGGGCGAGCGCAGCACCTCGAACGCATCCCAGGCGCTGGCCTCCTCGCCGCGGTCGCGCCGGCTGGAGAGCTCATAGAGTCCGAGGGCGGCAAACGGGCCGAGCAGGGCGAATCCAGCCGCGAGCGGGAACAGCAGCGGCAGCACCGCATAGCCGAACACGGCGCGCGCCAGCACGAGGCCGAGCACCGGATAGATCGCGCACAGCATCACGGCGTGGCTCGGAACGGCCTTGAAGTCATCCCAGCCGAGCCGCAACGCGCGCATCAGACTTGAGAAATCGATCGTGCGAATCGTGATTTCGGCCGCGACCTCGTCGGCCGGCCGAACGTGTGCAGCGACATTGGTGTGATAGGTGGCCATCGTCGTTCGCTCCCTCATGCCTCGTGAGGCGCCTCCCAACCTCGCCGGCAGGGCCTGCGCTTGTCGTTGGATCGCGAATCGCCAGACGCGACGAACCTCGGGGCGGCCATTCGCGAACGGAAGACGAGAGGATAGTGGCAAACGGGCCGACGCCTACTCACGCCTCGGTGAGAGCTGTGAATGTCGCAGTGCATTAGCCCGGCGGCGGAACTCAATGAAGCTGCGCATTCCCCGGACAAAGTCATTCCGCCGTCATTCTGCCTTCGGTAAGCTTCACAACCGTCGCCCTGTTCGGGTCGGCAGGTGACCGGCGGGCGAAGGGGTTCTGACGGGCAGCTCCGCAACCGAACACCGCCGGCCGAGTTGTTCATTCGACCTCTATCCATTGGGAGCCCATTGATGAGCGTTTTCGGAAAGATCATGAGCGCGATTTTCGGCCATCCTGCCGAGGCTGCGCCGGCCGGCAGCCCGCCGGCAGCGGGCGGCACCGCTGCGGCTCCTGCAGGCGCCCCGGCTGGTGCGCCGCAAAACGTCGATGTGGCTGCGATCGTCGACGCGGCCGCGACCGCCAAGCACGAGAAGCTGGAGTGGCGCACCTCGATCGTCGACCTGATGAAGGCGCTCGACATCGATTCCAGCCTCGCCGCGCGCAAGGAGCTGGCGAAGGAGCTCGGCTACAGCGGCGATACGAACGACTCCGCCAGCATGAACGTCTGGCTGCACAAGCAGGTGATGAGCAAGCTCGCGGCCAATGGCGGCAAACTGCCGCCGGAGATCAAGCACTGAGCTTGCCTGCCCAGCGGCGAAACAGCGAAAGGCCCGCCAGCGCGCGGGCCTTTGTCGTCTTTGCCGGCATTGGATGCGACGCTCTGCAGCGCCGCAGGCGAGGCTCTCAGGCGTGCGCCAGGCCGGCGCGCTCCCAGGCCTGTGCATACATCTGGTCGCGGTTGATGCCGATGTCGCGCAGCGTGCGATCGTCGAGCCGCTCGAGGCAGGCGAGCTGGGCGCGATAGTGGGCGTAGCGCTTGATAACGTCGAAAATGGCAGCGATGAACATGAGCCTCTCCCCATTGGTCTGGTTGCTTGTTCGGCGGGGGATTGCTGATCCATCGGGGTAGCCATTGCGTTAAAGCGCGCCCTTCCAGCGCCTTGCCCGGTAGTTCTACGGGCGATCAGGCCATGATGTCCTGGTTCTCCGGGTGAGTGTGGAGGTAATCGGCGACGAAGCTGCAGCCCGCGACGACCTTGCGCCCATCGGCGCGGATCAGCGCCAGCGCGCCCTTCACCAGCTCTGACCCGATGCCTCGGCCGCGCAGCGGCAGCGGAGTCTCGGTGTGGGTGATGATGACCGCCTGCGGCGTCGCCCGATAGTTGGCGAACGCGATCCTGCCTTCGATGTCGAGCTCGAAACGGCTCTGGGCCTTGTTGTCGCGGACGGTCATGGGTCGCTTACTTTCGCTTCGGTTTGTCGGTCAGCTTGATGAACTCGACCAGCATCGTGCGGATCGACCATGGCTGGCCGTCGACGGCGCCTCTGATGTCGTCGATCTTCCACTGGCCGGCTTCGCGCACGAGGTCGTAACGGATGACGCTGTCGGCCTGTTCCTTGCGCTCGTTGCGATGCCCGGTGATGGTGACGGCAAGGGTCGCCTTGTCGGCCTCCTGCTTTTCCGGCGTCACCTTGAACGAGGCGACATCCGGATCCTGCGAGTTGGTGATCGGATCGAAATCGACCGCGCCGACCTCGCCCTTGGGTGTTCGGGCGTCCATCTTGGCCCATTGCGCGGCTAGCGACGTCGACAGATAGGTCGCCCGCGCCTTCTTGGTCTCGATGACGAAGTTGCCACCGTCCTCGCCCTTGCCCTTGGCCACGCGGGTGTAGATCGCGGTCATCATGCCGACGGGATCGCTGGCGGGGGCCTGGGCATGCAGCGGGGCGGCGGCGAGCATGGCGAGGCCGAGAAGCAGGTGACGACGATCAATCATGGGTGTCCTCAAATCAGATTCGGCGCGCGGGGATGAAGGAATTCGCGGATGAACGGCAGCGCTGCCGGCAGCGGTTTGTCGCACGGCGCCGGCATTCGTTCGAATGACGCGGCCGCATGGGTGCGATGGCCGGGGCGATCTTGCGACGGCTTGCGGTACCACGATAAACAGGCACGGAGCAGGGCGGCCGAGATCGCCTGGGCATCCATCGAGGGGACGTTGCCATGGTTGTTTTCATCCGCTGCGGGGACACGAGGGCTCGTCGATGAGTGGCGGACAGCTGCGGATGTCGCGGCGGGTGATGAACCTCGCGCATATTGTGACGCAGAACGGCCGCCGGCTCGGCGACCGCATCGGTTTCGTCTGGGGCGAGCGGTCCTGGACCTGGCGCGAGATCGACGCGATGGTTTCGGCGCTCGCGGCGGCGCTGGCCGGGCAGGGCATCGCCAAGGGCGACCGCATCCTGGTGCATTCGAAGAACTGCGAGGAGATGTTCGTCTCCATGTTCGCCGCGTTCCGGCTCGGCGCTGTGTGGGTGCCCACCAATTTCCGCCTGATGCCGGACGAGGTCGCCTATCTCGCGACGGCCTCGGGTGCGAAGGCGTTTCTCTGCCATGGCGACTTTCCGGAGCATGCCGCGGCGGTGACGACCGCGTCCTTCACCTGGCGCATCGGCGACACCGGCAGCTTCGGCACGCGCTCGGTTGCGGATGCGATGAAGGCGCATGCGGGGGCCGACATGGCCAACGCGGCGGTGGAGCACGATGACCCCTGCTGGTTCTTCTTCACCTCGGGCACCACGGGCCGCTCCAAGGCGGCGGTGCTGACGCATGGCCAGATGGCCTTCGTCATCACCAACCATCTCGCCGACCTCACGCCCGGCACCACCGAGCATGACGCGTCGCTGGTCGTCGCGCCGCTGTCGCATGGCGCCGGGGTGCATCAGCTGATGCAGAGCGCGCGGGGAGCCAGAACCGTGCTGCTGCCGAGCGAGAAGTTCGACATCACCGAGGCGTTCCGCCTGATCGAGATGCATCGCGTCAGCAATCTCTTCACCGTGCCGACGATCCTGAAAATGATGGTCGAGCATCCCGCGGTCGACAAGTTCGATCACTCCTCGCTGCGCCACGTGATCTATGCCGGCGCGCCGATGTATCGCGAGGACCAGAAGCGTGCGCTGGCGCGGCTCGGCAAGGTGATCGTGCAGTATTTCGGCCTCGGCGAGGTCACCGGCAACATCACGGTGCTGCCGGCTGCGGCGCATGAGGAAGAGGATGGGCCGGAAGCGCGGATCGGCAGCTGCGGCTATGAGCGCACGGGCATGCAGGTCTCGATCCAGGACGACGGGGGGCGCGAACTGAAGCCGGGCGAAACCGGCGAGATCTGCGTCATTGGACCGGCGGTGTTCGCCGGCTACTACGACAACCCCGAGGCCAATGCCAAGGCTTTCCGTGACGGCTGGTTTCGCACCGGCGATCTCGGCCACATGGACGCGCAGGGCTTCGTCTACATCACCGGCCGCGCCTCGGACATGTACATCTCCGGCGGCTCCAATATCTATCCGCGCGAGGTCGAGGAAAAGATCCTTACCCATCCCGACATCGGCGAGGTCGCCGTGCTCGGGGTGCCCGATCCTGTCTGGGGCGAGGTCGGCGTCGCCGTCTGTGTCGCGCGCGAGGGCGCGTCTGCGCCCAGCGAGAGCGCCATCGCCGGCTATCTCGCGACCAAGCTGCCGCGCTACAAGATGCCGAAGCGGTTCTTCTTCTGGGACGCCTTGCCGAAGTCCGGCTATGGCAAGATCCCCAAGCGGCTGGTGCGCGACGAGCTCGAGGCGCGCGGGTTGCTCGATCTCACCAAGCAGGGCTGACGAGGAATGCGATCCATCACTCAGCCCGGCGCGCCGGTTGCAGAACGTATCCAGTGGGTCGAGGCACGCGGCCGCGCCTTCAGCTTCACGCTTGAAAAGGGATTGCCCCTGCTGGAAGCGGCCCACCGCGGCTTCGCGGCGCATGGCTTTGCCGGCGGCGTGCTCGACATCAGGGGCGGCGCGCTTGGCCCGTTCGCCTATGTCATGCCGGCGCTGGCGAAGACGCCGGATCATGCGGCGTTCTACAGCGAGACCTATCGGCCCCCAGGTGTCACGCATCTCTCCACCGCCACCATGACGCTCGGCGTGCGCGACGGCGCGCCGTTCTTTCACTGCCATGCGCTGTGGACGGAGGAGGGCGGCCGCGACGGCGGCGGGCACATCCTGCCCGAGGAGACCATCGTTGCCGAGCCGTGCGAGGTCGAGGCGTTCGGGCTGGATGGCGCGATCTTCATAGCCGAGCCGGATGTCGAGACCGGCTTCAAGCTGTTCGGACCGGTGGCCGCGGCATCGCGCGCGGCAACAACCGATCGCCGCGCCTTCGCGCTGCGGCTGCGGCCGAACCAGGATTTTGCCGGCTGCCTCGAAGCGTTCTGCCGTGCGCAGGGGATCAGCAACGCGCGGATCCGAGGCGGCGTCGGCTCGACCATCGGCGCGCGCTTCGAGGGCGGCGCGGTCGTCGAGCCGTTCGCGGCCGAGCTGACCATCACCTCCGGCGTCGTCGTGCCCGGTGCCGACGGCCTCCAAGCCACGCTCGATGTCGCGCTGGTCGACTACACCGGCGCACTGGCGCAGGGACGCCTCGTCCGCGGCGACAACCCGGTGCTGATGACGATGGAGCTGGTGCTGGAGGTCCAGGCGTAGTCGCGAGAGCCGGTGGACGACTGATGCTGCATGTCGCCCGGAGCTTGTCGATGGCTCTCTACGTGCGTCACAGTCGAGTTGGGCACAACCTCTCCACATCGTTATTCCGGGGCGCCGCGGAGCGGCGAGCCCGGAATCCATACTCACGATCGTGGTTATGGATTCCGGGCTCGCCCGCCGCGCGCTAAATGGCTGGACGCCATTTTGCGCGCGTCGAGCGCCCCGGAATGACGGATGAAAGAGTTTGCCACTCTCGCGACGCTGTCGCCTGAGGTCTGCGCGCCGTAGTCGTCCACCTGCAGCAGTGGCCGATCCTGCCGGCATGTGCGAGACTATCAGCGATATCACCGAGGTCCCGAAGGCATCATGGCGAGGAAGCAGCGCGAGATCCGGCTGCCGGCACCCTATCTGAAGCGGCTGTGGCTCGATCCGGCCAAGATCGCCGATCGCGCCGCCTATCCGTTCTGCCTGCCGTTCCTGCAGGATGATTTCGAGCTCAGCTTCACCAGCGCCATCACCATCATCGTCGGCGAGAACGGCACCGGCAAGTCGACCCTGCTCGAAGGTATCGCGGCGCTGGCCGGCTATGACGAGGCCGGTGGCGGCAAGGGCTATCGGCCGGTGGACCACGCGCGCGCGGTGGAGCGCATGGGCGGTGCGCTCGGGGCGGCGTTCCGTGCGAGCTGGCTGCCCAGGATCACGCAAGGCTGGTTCTTCCGCGCCGAGAGCTTCTTCTCGGTCGCGCGCTATCTCGACGAGGCTGCGTTGACGAGTGGCGGCGCGCCGCCCGACTTCCTGTCGCATTCCCACGGCGAGGGCTTCCTGCGCTTCTTCGAGGAGCGCTGCCGGCGCCAGGGCCTCTACATCTTCGACGAGCCGGAATCGGCGCTGTCGCCGGCGCGCCAGATCGAGTTTCTGAAGCTGATGCGGCGGATGGACGATGCCGGCCATTGCCAGGTGCTGATGGCGACGCATTCGCCGGTGCTGATGGCCTATCCCGGCGCGACGCTGCTGCGGCTGAGCAAACACGGTCTCGAGAAGGTCACGGTGCAGGACACCGATCATTTCAAGGCCCTGCGCGAGTTCTGCGCCGATCCGGACGGCTTCGTGCAGGCGGTGCTGGCGGAGTGAGGGGCACCGATCGCTCTTTGGTCAGCTTCGCTCGCAACACCAATCACAGCTGTCATCGCCCGGCTTGACCGGGCGATCCAGTACGTCGCGGCCCATCGGCCTACAAACACCGCCTCTGGAATACTGGATCGCCCGGTCAAGCCGGGCGATGACGGTGGAGGATGTGGCTGCAGCGTTGCGCAGTAGCAGGCCAAGTGACACCCTTCTCGCGATGCGTTCGCACCCGAGCTTTGACATTCATTCCGCCCTCCTCACATGAGAGGGCGCAGGGAAGGCCGGGTGCAGGCCGCACCCATGGCCCGCCTGCGTGAAAAAATGCAGGCGGCAGGTACCACAGGATTGGCCGAACAACCGGCCTTCCCTGCGCGACGGTTTCTACCGGCTTATACGCGCTCTCCTCGGTGCGCCGGGCTTTCTGGCCACCGTCACCGGTGCGATGCGCTAGGCATCGGCACCAGCTTGACCTCAGCGTCGGGAGGTCAGGACCACACGATTTCGCCGTCCGCCCCGAGACCCGTCGTCGTGCGATCAGCACCGGGCCCGTGACGTCCATCGCATCCTCCACTCAACGCCCGTGACGACCGCGAAGCGCCCCTCTCGTGAGTGCAGGACGCCGACAGGAGAACATGAATTCCGAAAAAACGAAAGAGAAATGTTTTTCGCGGCGGCACTGGACAGCGGTGATGTTCCTGAGCCCGCGCGGAAATTTAGGTTTTGCGCGCACGGCTGTTTTGATGTCAAAACGCCGATGGTGCGGCCTGCGTGGTTCGCAGGTGCCCGTCGGGCGACTCACGTGGCATCCACGCGAGACGCAGCTCAGCCGCCGAAGATGTTTGGAGCAGATCGACCCATGTCCGAGCAGATGATGTCCGAGCAGATCACGAGCACCGACGCGCTCGATCAGGCCCTGCTGGCGCTCGACGAAGGCGCGATGGTGCTGGAGGAACTGGACGGCTTCGTCGCCGGGCTCCTCGTTTCTCCGCAGGCCATTCCACCGGGCGAATGGTTCGCGCGCGCCATGGGCCTGTCGCGGGCGAGGAGGTCGCCGTTCGCGGATCTGGATCATGCCAATCGCGTGCTCGGCCTGGTCATGGATTATCACAATGCGGTGGCCCTGACCTTGGCGCGCGAACCCGAGCAGTACCAGCCGTTGTTTTCGGTCGACCCGAGCAACGGCGATGTGATCTGGGAGCTCTGGATCGACGGCTTCGCTGCGGCCGCGGATCTGCGCCCGGAGGCGTGGAGCCAGTTCGTCGATGCCGGCGGCGAGGTCAGCCGCGCGATGACCGACCTGGTCCTGCTGACGGACATCGCGATGGAGGAGCACGAGAGCGGCCCCTGTGACGCCGACAAGGTGCCCCCGGACCCGATGGCGATGATCCGGAGGGCGGTCCCGATCTTGTATGCGCATCGGGTGGCGATCGAGCCGCCGGGGGGCGACTTCGCCCTCCACCCCAATCCGTTCGCCTCGTTCGGCAAGGTCGGCCGCAACGAACCCTGTCCGTGCGGTTCCGGCAAGAAATTCAAGCGCTGCTGCGGCGCCAATTGATCCCGGCCGAGCGGGCCACGACACGGTCTTTTTTGTTGCAACAATGCAGGGCGGTGCAAAGATGGCGCCGCCGCGCCGGACGCGCGGCCAATGAGACTGACCTGAGGAAACGACATGAGGATGGTGTTCGGCAAGGCGCTGGCCGTAACGGCGGCGCTCGCGATCGCAACGACGGCCCTGACCACCGCGGACGCGCATGGTCCCACCCGGCGCAAGGTGCAGGAGCACGTCGAGATCAACGCCGCGCCCGCCAAGGTGTGGGCCGTGATCGGCAACTTCCAGGACATGAGCTGGCTCGGCCCGGTCGAGAAGACCGAAGGCGACAAGGGCAACGAGATCGGCGCGACCCGCAAGCTGACCCTGAAGGGCGGCGCCACCGTCGACGAGGAGCTCTACAAGTTCGACGCCGAGAAGATGAGCTATTCCTACCGCATCACCGCGGTCGACGTGAAGGTGCTGCCGGTGACCAACTACGCCTCGACCATCTCGGTGGCGCCCAGCGCCGACGGCAAGGGCAGCGTGGTCGAATGGACCGGCGCGTTCTACCGCGGCTTCCCCAACAACGACCCGCCGCCGGAGCTGAGCGACGAGGCCGCGGTGAATGCGGTGAGCGGACTCTACAAGGGCGGGCTCGAGGGGCTGAAGAAGAAGGTGGAGAGCGGGAGCTAGAGCGTATCGACGATGTCGCGTGGTCCGCAATGGTCTCCATTTCGCCGATGTCACGGCGATCGGACGAGCAACCCTGCCAGTTCGTTTCTCCGTCATGCCCGGGCTTGTCCCGGGCATCCACGTCATTCGAAGGATGCCGAACGACGTGGATGGCCGGGACAAGCCCGGCCATGACGAGGTGGAGACAGGTGCGCGCCAAACTCCAATTGTCAGTTGCAATAGCCTTGTCGCAGGCCAAGCCAGGTAAGGACCCGGCTCCCCGCTCCAGCGCTCGTCATTGCCCACATCATTTCGGAATTCTTCTTGGCGCTTGGCTCGCCTGCAGCGCTCAGGTTCACGCCGAAGAAGCCTTCGTCACCAATCAGCTCAGCGACGATCTCACGATCGTCGATCTCACGACGTCGAAGCCGGTGGCGACGATTCCGATCGGCGGCAAGCCCGCCGGAATCGCGGTGGCGGCCGATGGGCGCTTCGCCTATGTGGCGAGCCCCGACGACAAGTCCGTCAGCGTGATCGACGCCGCCGGGCGCAAAGTCGTCGGCCGCATCGATGTCGGCGGCGGGCCGCTCGGCATCGCGGTGACGCCGGACGGCGCGACGGTCTATGTCGCCGACTGGTACAACGCGGCGATCCGGGTCATCGATGCGACGGCGCGGACGGTGACCGGCAGCATCGCGGTCGGAGCCTCGCCGTCGGGGCTCGCGGTGACGCCGGACGGCCGGCTGCTGCTCTCAGCCGATCGCGACGACGACCAGGTCTCGGTGATCGACACCGCCACGCGGACCCGCATCAAGACCATCAAGGTCGGCACGCGGCCCTTCGGCGTCACCATCGATGCGCAGGGCAAGCGCGCCTACACCGCCAATGTCGGCTCCAACGACGTGTCGGTGATCGACCTCGCCGCGTTCAACGAGATCGGCCGCGTCAAGACCGGCCTGCGGCCCTATGCCGTGGCGCTGGCGCAGGGCAGGGGCTTCGTCACCGATCAGTATGACGGCACGGTCAGCGTGTTCGACCTGGCGAGCCTGCAGCCGGTCAAGCGCATCACCGTCGGTGATTATCCGGAAGGCATCGAGGCGACCGCCGACGGCCAGCGCATCATCGTCGCCAATTGGGAAAGCAACATGCTCAGCATCATCGACGCCGCGGCGCTGAAGGTGACGGGCGAGGTCAAGGTCGGCGACGGCCCGCGCGCCTTCGGCGCCTTCCTGCGGCGGTAGCTCCGCGCCGGCAGCGGTTGCCGTAGAGGTTCAATCGAACCCGAGGCCTCCGTCATTGCGAGCGGAGCGACCTGTCCGCCGAAGCCCCTTGGCGTAGGCGGAAGC